>NZ_UXAW01000071.1 GCF_900609055.1 Pseudogemmobacter humi
CCGCCCGCCGTGGTCTACTTCAACAGCATCGAAACCGACCAGCAGGCGCAGGCAGTAGCTTAAACATCCTCGAAAACTGTCCAAGGATCGGGGAGTAGCTCAGCTATGCGACGATGATGGCGCATCTACCTCTCTCGATCCACGAAATTCCCGGTGAAACGGCTACCTCGGTTGCCTCGCGGCTTGCTCACTCCAACGGGGTTCAGTTTCGTGAGTTCCTTCAAGATATGGGCATTTCGGTAAGTGGCCTGCTCGGAGGCCAGGACGAGGATCTGGAAGTTCTGGCTGATATTTCCGGCATTGGTCTCGTTCAGTTGCGTCAGAACACGCCATTGATCGGACGCAATACGTCCTGGTTCAGACAGGAAGCGTTCCCATCCTCGGCAATGGATAGCAGTGTGGTTCGGGGCTGCCCGGAATGCCTGCAGATCGCTCCTGCGATCCAGGGGATCTGGATGCTTCCGTTCATATCCATATGCGCGCAGCACGGCCGGCCACTGGTCGAGCTTTGGTCAGGGCCGCGTTCGCTGGATATCTTCGATGTATCGATGCGAATCCAAGGGGTCGATCTCTCGGAGCTTTGTGCCGAAGAGACGAGGGAACCGACCAGTTTCGAACTATGGGTCGCGGCCAGGCTGGACGAGACCTCCGACCAGGACGTCTGGCTGGACGGGTTTGATCTCGTCTCTGTATCTTCGTTCTGCGCTGAACTCGGCCGGGCTGCAATCGCGACGCGGATTCCCAAATCCCGGAAGTTGCAGCCTGATCGTGCCTGGTGGCCACTCGACGTTGGTTTTTCGCTCTGTGTTCGGGGCGCGGAAGCCTTGTCGCGTTCTCTGTCCGAACTCCAGGGCCTGATGGGGTGCCCTGAGATGGGGCCCCGAAAAATCTTCGGTGGTCTGCATGACCTGTTGGCAAGCGACCCGTGTCCTGAGGGTTTGTGGGCATTCCGGGAGCACCTTCGGTCGCACATTCTTGCGACCTGGCCGCTCGCGCCCGGCGACGAGGTCCTTGGTGAGCCTGTCTTGCGGCGTTACCGGATGTCGCTCAGCTCGGCCGCGGCGCTTCTGGGGGTTCACAGGGAGCAGGTCCTTGAGGAGCTTCAGCGGGACGGGACAACGGTTTCGTTGGATCAGCCTGAGGGCTGGCAGATTTTTGGATTTGCGGATGTGAAAGAAGCGCTTGCTCGGCTCAACAACGGGCTGGAACGGGGCGCCTTCTGTGCGGCGCTGTCGTTGAGTGCGCGCCAGTTCGCTGAACTGGAGCACGATGGGCTGGTTGTGGTCGGTCAGAGTGGCCGCTTTGACCCGCTGGCGGCGCAGGACCTGGTGGACGGTCTGCTGGTCGGCGCCGAGCCTGTCTATGTCGCGATGCATGACTGGTGCAGCCTGAGCGAGGCGGCAAAGCGGCTAAGGCTGAGCTTGCCGCAATTGATCGGCGACATCCAACGTGGCCGGTTCCTGAGGATCGGAAAATATGTTCCGAAGACAGGCTTCGCTTCAGTTCTGGTCAACCTTGGGCATCTTGGCCAGGAGGATGAGGCGATTTCCATGGAGGCCTTCGCGGCGGGTCTGGGACTTCGCACAACGGAACTCGTAACGTTCTATCGTCGGAACGATTTGCCGCATCGCAGGGTCAAGGGGCCAAGAGGCGGTGCCCAGTCACGGCTCTCAACCGGGGACAGGAAAGCCTTTCTGGAGAACTATATCAGTTTTCGCAGTCTCGGGGTCAGGGCTGGCCTCGCTTGGGATGTGCTGACGGCAAGGCTGGAAGACGAAGGGATTGCTCCGGTCAAGGGGAGCGCCCGGATCTATGACCGGGCGGCGGTTGCCTATATTCTGGAATGAATTTGGGCAGGCAGCCCGATTTCACTTGACGGGCTTGCGCATGCTATTGCTTTCGTTTGCGCAGACTTCTCCTTTTTCTGGCAGCAACCCGGGCATCCGGGCTTGCCCCGCCCGCTTTCCTCCGATCCAGACCGCCTTCACCGCGCGGTCGTCGCCCATCATGATCGTCGGGAAAAGCTGCTGCCACAGGGTTTCCGCCCGCGCCGCCGCTTGCGCGATGGCCGGGGTCGAGGCGAGGTCGATCACCGCCAGATCGGCCTCCATCCCCGGGGCGATATTGCCGATCCGGTCTTCGGCCCGCAAAGCGCGGGCCGAGCCCTGGGTCGCCAGCCACCAGAGCTGCGCCGGATGCAGCGCCTGCCCCCGCAGCTGCGCCACCTCATAGGCGGCGGCCATGGTGCGCAGCATGGAAAACGACGAGCCGCCGCCGGTGTCGCTCGCCAGCCCCACCCGCACCTGCCGCGCCAGACCCATGTCGAACAGGCCCGAACCGATGAACGTGTTCGAGGTCGGACAATGCACCACCGCCGCCCCCGCCTCGGCCAGCCGGGCCTTCTCGCGGTCGGTCAGCCAGATCGCATGGCCATAGACCGCCCCCTCGCGCAAAAGGCCCTGGGCCTCGTAAGTGTCGAGATAGTCGCGCGATTGCGGGAACAGATCCTTCACCCAGGCGATTTCGTCGGTCTGTTCCGACAGATGGGTCTGCATCAGGCAATCGGGGTATTCGCGCCACAAGGCCCCGAGCGCGGCAAGCTGTTCGGGCGTCGAAGTCGGCGAGAACCGCGGCGTGATCACATAGGACAGCCGGTCCTGGCCATGCCATTTCTCGAGCAGGCGCTTCGAATCGTCATAGGCTGACCCGGCGGTATCCCGCAGCCCCTCGGGCGCGTTGCGGTCCATGCAGGTCTTGCCGGCGAAGACCCGCATCCCCCGCGCCCGCGCCGCCGAAAAGATCGCATCGACCGAGGCCGGATGGATCGTCGTATAGGAACATACCGTGGTGGTGCCGTTCGCGACCACCAGATCCAGGTAGCGCCCGGCGATCTCATCGGCATAGGCCGGGTCGGAAAACCTCATCTCCTCGGGGAAGGTATAAAGGTTCAGCCAGTCGATCAGCCGCTTCCCCCAGGAGGCGATGATCGCGGTCTGCGGGTAATGCGCATGGGCATCGACGAACCCGGCCGAGATCAGCGCCGAACCGTAGTCGTGAATCCGCGCCTGAGGGTGGCGCGCGCGCAGATCCGCCGCCTCGCCCACCTGGGTGATGCGGCCCGCATCCACCAGCACCGCGCCCCGGGTCAGATGGCGCGCAGCCGCCTCGCCCAGAGCGAAAGGATCGCCCGTGTAACTCAGCACCTGTCCCAGCAGAAGATCCATCGCCCGTCCTCTCGTCTCAGGGATGTTACAATAAACCCTGAAACGCGAAAGGAAATCCGCCGCTGCCCCCTGTTTGTCGCAAACGGCATCCGGTAAGCTCTGGCGAACCCCCGGAACATGGAGCCAGCATGAAGGAAACGGCCGCCGAACGGGACGAGGAAGACATCGCCGCCGAGCGCCTGACGGCGGTGCTGGCAGCGGTGGAGGCGCGCGATGCCGCGGCGCTGGATGTGCTGCTCGACCCTTTGCACGCAGCCGATATCGCTGACCTTCTGGAACAGATCTCCCCCTCCGAGCGCGCGGATCTGCTGGCGCTCTGGCATGGCGGGATCGACGGCGACGTGCTTTCCGAGATCGACGAATCGATCCGCGAACAGGTGATCGAATCGCTGCCGGACGAGGTGGTGGCCGAGGCGGTGCGCGAGCTCGACACCGACGACGTGGTCGACATCCTCGAAGACCTGGACGAGCCGGCGCAGGAAAAGATCCTCGATGCGCTGGAAGACGCCGACCGGGTGGCGGTGGAACAGGCGCTGGCCTATCCCGAATATTCCGCCGGCCGTCTGATGCAGCGCGAGGTGGTGGTGGCGCCCGAACACTGGAAGGTGGGCGAGGCGATCGACTTTCTGCGCGGCGCCGAATGGCTGCCCGACCAGTTCTACCATGTGATCCTGACCGATCCGCGGATGAAGCCGGTGGGCTATGTCACGCTTGGCCGCATCCTCTCGGCCGCGCGCGAGACGCCGCTGAAAGAGATCGTCGAGGACAGTTTCCGCACGGTGAAAGCCACCGACGAAGAGGCCAATGTGGCCTATATCTTCAACCAGTATCACCTGATCTCCTGCCCGGTGGTGGACGAGAACGGGCGCCTGGTCGGCGTCATCACCATCGACGATGCGATGAACGTGCTGGACGAGGAACACGAAGAGGACATGCTGCGCCTCGCCGGGGTGGGCGACGAAAGCTCGATCTCGGACGGGCCGGTGGCCACCGCGCGCCAGCGTCTGCCCTGGCTCGTGGTGAATCTGTTCACCGCCTCGCTCTCGGCGCTGGTGATCGGCCAGTTCGAGGCCACCATCGCCCAGATCGTGGTGCTGGCGGCGCTGATGCCGATCGTCGCCTCGACCGGCGGGATCGCGGGAACCCAGTCACTGGCGGTGGCGGTGCGCGCCCTTGCGACCCGCGACCTGACCCGATCCAACGCCGCGCGGGTGGTGCGGCGCGAGTTGTTCGCGGGCATTCTGAACGGCGTCGGCCTGGCGGCGATCCTCGGCCTCGCCGGAACGCTGATCTTCGGCGATTACCACATCGGTGTGGTGCTGGGCATGGCGATGATCGTGAACCAGATCGTCGCCGCGCTTGGCGGCGTGGTGGTGCCGCTCACGCTGGAGCGGTTCGGGCTGGACCCCGCGCTTGCGTCGGGGACCTTCGTGACGACACTGACCGATGTGATGGGCTTCTTCGCATTCCTGGGGCTGGCGACGGTGATCCTGCTATGAAAGACGTGAAATCGGCGGCACGGGCGGCGGCCTTCGCCGCGCGCGAGGCGGCCCATGCGAAGGGCCAGGGCCAGGCGGCGGAACTGCTGGCGGATTTCCTGGCGCCGCATCGCGGCAAGGTGCTGTCGGGCTATATGCCGATGCGCAGCGAGATCGACCCGCTGCCCGCCATGGCCGCGCATCAGGGGCCGGTAGGCGTGCCGGTGATCCCGGGCCGCGATCAGCCGCTTCGCTTCCGCGAATGGTCGCCGGGCTGCGCGCTGGTCGAGGGCACGTTCAAGGCGCTGGTCCCGGCCGAGGGCGCCTGGCTGGAGCCCGAGGTGGTGATCGTGCCGCTGCTGGCCTTCGACGGGCGCGGCTACCGGCTGGGCTATGGCGGCGGTTTCTACGACCGCACGCTGGAGCTGCTGCGCGCCCGCCGCCCCACCCTGGCCGTGGGCTTCGCCTTCGCCGCCCAGGAGATGGCGGGGGTCCCGATCGAGCCCACCGATCAGCGGCTGGATGCGGTGGTGACCGAACAGGGCGTGCGGCTGTTCTGACCGGGAGCCGTCCGGCCCCGGCGCGGCAGATCACCCCAGCCCTTGTCAGGAGTGCAGAGCCCCCCGCCCCGAGCGGCCGGGTCCGTCTTTCGCCATCTGCGGCCCTTCGGGCAGCATGCGGCTGGTCAAACGGCATTCAGCGCCCCGGCCGGAGATGCCACAGGAGGGCGGTTCCGGGATGACTTCCATCCGCACTGAACGGCGTGCCGTCGCAGCTGGCAGGCTGCGCGCGTGGGGATCGCTCCCGGAGGGCGGACGGCGCAGGCTGCCTGATCCCCGGCCAGAGATCCGCTGAAGGCGCATCGCACGGGCGGTCGCCGGGGCATGGTCAGCGCAAAGCCGCGCCCTGCCGCCGGCATAGCCTGCGAGGATGCGAACCCTCCCGAAACCACCCGGGGCCCGACCGGCAGATCGGGGCGGGGATGGCCGGTTTCGGGCAACCGCAGAGCCACGCCTCCGCAAAGCGCGGCCCCGGGGGCTGACCGCAAACGCGATTTCGGGGCGGGAGATCCCTCCCCCGCCGCCGGAACGCGGTTGCCTCAGAACAGGAAGTCGTTGGTGTCGAGCTGCGAGAGCAGCATGTTCTGCAAGGTCACGCTGCCATTGTCGGGCAGGAACAGCACGACATCCGCCCCGTCCTGCTGCGCCCCGGAGATGATCTGGCGGACCTGCGCGCGGCTCATGTCATCCAGTTCGATCCGGTCCTGGCCATCCTCGAAATCGAGGATGATGTCATGCCCGTCGCCGCGCTCGAAGCCGAAGATATCGGCGCCGCTGCCGCCCAGCAGGATGTCGTTGCCCCGGCCCCCTTCCAGCTGGTCGCGGCCCTCGCCGCCTTCCAGCCGGTCGTTGCCTGCGCCGCCGTCGAGTTCGTCGTTGCCCGCACCGCCGAGCAGCCGGTCATGGCCGCTGCCGCCATCCAGTTCGTCATTGCCCGCGCCGCCGTCCAGCAGATCGTTGCCGGCGCCGCCGTCGATCTCGTCATGGCCCGCCTCGCCGAACAGACGGTCGTCGCCGCTGCCGCCATCGAGTTCGTCGTTGCCCTCGCCGCCGCGCAGCAGATCGTTGCCCGCGCCGCCCTCCAGTTCATCCGCACCCGCGCCGCCGAAAAGCTGGTCGTCGCCGTTGCCGCCCCAGAGCGAGTCGTTGCCCTCGTCGCCCGACAGGGTGTCGCGCCCGTCGCCGCCGTAAAGCTGGTCGCGGCCCTCGCCGCCCGACAGGCTGTCGTCGCCGAGGAGACCGAAGATCCGGTCATCGCCGCCCAGACCCGCCAGCCAGTCGGCAAGCCCGGTGCCCTCAAGCGTTTCCGCCCTTTGTGTGCCATTCTTGCGGATCATACCCTTACTCCTTTGCTGCACATTCCATACCGAAGGTGATTCCACCCTTTCCGAAGAATGGAATCCTGCCGCTGACAGCAGGCTGACCGGCCCTGTCAGCGAAACGTCAGAAAGACCGGCCGGCGAGCAGATCGACCCGAAAGCCGATCGTCATCCCGAAATCGGTGCCGTCATAAGCCGCGATCGTCGAACGGCGGCGTTCGGCGAAGCCGCCCAGCTCCAGCCTGCCGACGGGCACCGAGAGGTTGAGCCGCGTCACCCGGTCCTCGCGCGGCTGGCCGAAGAAGGCGCCGCCGCCGGTCGTCTCGCGGCTGGCAGAAAGGCCGATGCGGTGCCCGCCGATCTGCCCGGCCCAGCCGATCCCGAACGAGCGGAGCACGAGGTTGCGGCCGGGAATTTCCTCTCCGCCCCCCGCGCGCAGCGTCCAGAGGCCACCCCCCGCCGCAAGCGTGGCGAGCGAGGCCTGCACGACGGCCCGCTGGTCGCCGTCCAGGCTTTCGCGCCCGGGCGCCAGCACCAGCCGGTGCAGGCCCAGACGGCTCGCGAACAGCATCCGGGGGCCGAGCGTCGCGCTCAGGTGGCGGCTGACAGACAGGCTG
Organism: Pseudogemmobacter humi; assembly: GCF_900609055.1. GTDB lineage: Bacteria > Pseudomonadota > Alphaproteobacteria > Rhodobacterales > Rhodobacteraceae > Pseudogemmobacter > Pseudogemmobacter humi. Next base: position 7,199 of record NZ_UXAW01000071.1, read on the forward strand.
TCGTCCTCGCGCCCGGCCTGAAGGCACAGATCGAACCAGCTCCAGCGGGCGGCCGGCTGTTCGGCGCAGGCGCGCAGCGACAGGTCCAGCCGGTGGAAACCATAGGTCGGCTCGGCCTCGGCGGTGATGCTGCCCGCCAGCGTCAGCCGCGCGGCGGGCGCATAGGTGAAGGTCTGCCAGCGCGTGTAGCGCAGGCCGAACAGCACGGCATCCTTCGCCCGGGCGTCCTCGCTGACGCTGAATTCCAGCCCGCCAAGCACGAAACTGTCCGCGGGCAGGCCATCGTTGACGTTCGGCACATGGCGCAGCACCGGCACCAGCGACTGGCCCCGCGACAGAGGCTTTATCCCCGGCCCGGCAGGCACGTGCAGGAAGCCCTGTTCGCGCAACAGCGCATGGCCCCCGGGCGAGATCTCTCCCCCGGCCCGGCTGAGCGCGAACAGCGCGAGATCGGGAAACCCTTCCTGCAAGGCGAGGCCCGCGTCCTGCGCCTGCGCCGCCAGCGGCAGCCAGAGCGCAAGCGCGAGCCCCAGAAGACGCCTTTTAGTCGAAGTCACGGACCCCCCGGAAGATCAGGCCGAGCCTGCCCGCATCGCTGGTCGCGGTGCCGGTGCCCGCCAGCGCATCCGCCCCGGCGCCGAGGAAATCGCCGTCGATGGCGCCGCTGACATTGCCGGGGGCGCCCGCCGGGCCGGTCAGGCGGCCGTCGATATCGGCGGTGAACCCGGATCCGGCGATCTGACCGCCGCTCAGCCGCAGCGTGCCGTGCATTTCCTGGCCGGAGCTGGTGTTGAAATCGTCCAGCTCGCCGGTGATCGTGCCGCTGGCGAAATTGGCGCGCAGGTCGAGCTCGCCGATCATCTGCGCCGAGGCCAGCGAGGCGGGCGCAGCGCCAAAGGCCATACCGACGATGCCCTCATATTCGGCCGAGCCGCGCGCGGGCATCGCGCCCGCAGGCGTGGGGGCAAGCCTGTCGGTCTGGACGACCAGCCCGGCACCGCGCGCGGAATCGGCGGCATATTCGGCGGCGGGGCTGTCCGAGCCTCCGCCCGCGCAGGCGGAAAGCGCGGCGGCAGAGGCAATGAGCGTAAGAGATCTGAACAGAAGCATCCTGGTGTCTTTCCTTGTGATGGGGGGCGGCTCAGTCGTCGGCGCGTTCGCTGAGCACCTCGCCGGTCGCGGCCTCGATGATGGCCTCGACCCGCGCGCCCTGGGGCGAGATCGCCTCGACCTCATGGGTGCGGCCGTCGTCCTCGGCGCTGCGCACCACATAGCCGCGGCTTTCAAAATCCAGCACCGTGGCCGACAGGGCGCGGACCGGCTTTTGCTGCGCGAGGGCCGGTGCCGCGAGGCAGATCAGCGCGAGGGTCGCAGCGGGGATACGGATCATGGGGAACACTCCTTCCTGAATCGGGATGCGCCCTTATCGCGCCCCGGCCCTGACGTGGGACTGACGGCATTTGTCAGCGAAATGTCAGCGCCGCCGTGCTACCCACGGAACCATGACCGGCCCTGCCCGCCTTCTTTTCTGTCTTGCGCTGGCGGCGGCCCTGCCCCGGCCCGCCCCGGCCCAGGAGGCCGCGGCGCTTCCTCCGGTCGAGTTCGAGGACGGGCTGGACGCCGGTTTCGCCCGCGCCGCCGTGCTGCGGGGCGAGATCCTGCCGCTCGATCAGGTGCTGGACGTGCTGCGCGCCCATGTCACGGGCGAGCTGATCGAAATACAGCTTGAGATCGAGGAGGGCGTTCTGATCTACGAAATCGACCTGATCTCGCCCGACGGGCGGCTGATCGAGGTCGAGATCGACGCCGCCACCGGCCGGCTGTTGCAGCTTGAGGAAGACGAGGATGACTGACCCGGGCCGGGGGCGCCGATGCGCTGCCTGATCGTCGAGGACGATCCCCGTATCGCGGCCGATCTGGCCGCGGCGCTGACCCGTGCCGGCTTTCTCCCAGAACAGGTGGCGGACGGCGACGAGGCCTGGTTTCGCGGCGGCACCGAGGATTACGACCTGGTGATCCTGGATCTCGGCCTGCCGCGGCTCGACGGGCTGACGGTGCTGAAACGCTGGCGGGCCGAGGGGCGCGACATGCCGGTGCTGATCCTGACCGCGCGCGGAAGCTGGACCGAGCGGGTCGAGGGCATCGACGCCGGGGCCGACGACTACCTGCCCAAACCGTTTCGCATGGAGGAACTGGTCGCCCGCGCCCGCGCGCTGATCCGCCGCGCCTCGGGGCGCATCAATCCGGTGCAGAAGCTCGACCGGCTGGTCCTTGACATGAACCGCCAGACCGCCTCGGTCGACGGGCGACTGCTCAACCTGACGCCGCTGGAATGGCGGGTGCTGATGTGCCTCGCCCATGCCGGGGCGCGGGTGGTGACGCCCCCGGAACTGCTGGAACAGCTTTACGGCGACGACGATGCGCGCGAGGCCAACGCGCTTGAGGCGGTGATCGCCCGGCTGCGCCGCAAGACCGGCCCCGGCATCATCGGCACGAGGCGCGGCTTCGGCTATTATTTGGAAACCGCATCGTGAAAGAGCGCGGCGGCTCGATCCGGCTCCGGCTGCTGCTGGCGGCGCTGGCCACCATCGTGCCGGTGCTGGCGCTCTCGGCGCTTGGGCTGACGCTGCTGTTCGAGCGCCAGGCCATCCGTCTGGCCACCCAGGACCTGGAAACCCGCGCCGGTGCGCTGATCGCAGGGTTCACCAGCCGCGCGGCCCCCGCCCCGCCGGCCGAAACCGCCGGGGGCGATCCCGGCTATCAGAAGGCCTATTCCGGCCAATACTGGCAGATCGGCTTCGGCGGCCGGATCTGGCGCTCGCAATCCTTGTGGGATCAGATCCTCGCCGTTCCCGAAACTCCGCCCGCGGGCGCAGAGGTCAGGATCCTGGAGGCCCCGGGCCCCGACGGGCAGCAGTTGCTGATCCTCGACCGGGTGATCCTTGTCGGGCCGGGCGACGCGCCGGTCAGGATCACCGTCGCCACCAGCCTTGCCCGGTTCAAAGAGGCGCGCGGGCTGTTTGTGCGCGACGTGCTGCCGTTCATGGTCGCGCTCGGGCTGTTCCTGATCCTCGCCTCGGTGGTGCAGGTGGCGCTCGGGCTGCGCACTTTCGCCCGCATCGGCCGCGACATCGAGGCGCTGGAAAGCGGGCGGCGCAGCCGGCTGGGGCACGACATGCCGCGCGAGCTGCGCCCGCTGGCCACCGCGGTCGACCGGCTGATGGACGAGCGCGACCGCCGCATCGCCCGCGCCCGCAACCGTGCCGCCGATCTGGCGCATACGCTGAAGACGCCGATACAGGCGCTGCTCGGGGTGACAGCGGGGCTGCGCGCGCGCGGCGAGGTCGGAGCCGCCGATGCGGTCGAAGAGATCGCAGGCGCGATCACCGGCCAGCTTGACCGCGAGCTTGGCCGCGCGCGGATCGGCGCCGAGGGCACCGCCGCGCTGGCCCGGGTGGTGGCGAGGATCGTCTCGGTCCTGCGCCGCACCGCCCGCGGCGAAGAGATCGCGATCACCGTCGATGTGCCCGAGGACCTGCTGGCGCGGATCGACCCGCAGGATCTGACCGAGGCCGTCGGCAGCGTGGCCGAGAACGCCATGCGCCACGCGCGGACCCGGGTCTGGTTCCGCGCCGTGGCCGAGGGCGCCCGCCTGCGGCTTGAAATCCGCGACGACGGCCCCGGCGTGCCCGCGGACATGATCGAGGCGCTGCTGCTTCGCGGGGTGCGGCTGGACAGCGGCGGCACCGGCCTCGGCCTCGCGCTGGCGCAGGACATCATGGATGCGGCGGGCGGAGAACTGCGGCTGACCAACCTGAACCCCGGCTTCGCCGCAACGCTTGAACTGCCGCGCGGGTAAGAGCCTGAGCGTCCCACCGGGTCAAAAGAGGCGGACCAGCACAGGCCACAGACGCCCTCCCCCGTTCAGCGCGAGGAACCGGCGCAGCAGGGGCCCGCATGATCGCGTCCCCGCCCCGGTCACAGCGGCATCTCACCCCGGACGGGAGAGCGGGGACGCACGAGGCCCCCCGGGAAAGCTGCCGCCCGAAGCCGGGCGGAAACCGATGCCACCGGACGCATCGGGAATGCGGCCCACCTGGGACGGCAGACCCCGACGCTCAGTTGTCCATCTTCAGCGCGTTGATGAAGGCGGTCTGCGGGATTTCCACCTTGCCGAACTGGCGCATCTTCTTCTTGCCTTCCTTCTGCTTCTCCAGAAGTTTGCGCTTCCTGGTCGCGTCGCCGCCGTAGCATTTCGCGGTCACGTCCTTGCGCATGGCGGAAAGCGTCTCGCGCGCGATCACCCGGGCACCGATGGCGGCCTGGATCGGGATCTTGAACATATGGCGCGGGATCAGCTCTTTCAGCTTTTCGACCATCACCCGGCCGCGCGCCTCGGCACGGTCGCGATGCACCATGATGGAAAGCGCATCCACCGGCTCATCATTGACGAGGATCGACATTTTCACGAGGAAATCCTCGCGGTATTCCGACAGCTGGTAGTCGAAGGACGCATAGCCCTTGGTCACCGATTTCAGCCGGTCGTAGAAGTCGAACACGACTTCCGCCAGCGGCAGATCGTATTCCACCATCGCGCGCGGCCCGGCATAGGTCAGGTTCAGCTGAATGCCGCGCCGGTCCTGGCAGAGTTTCAGGATATCGCCGAGGTATTCGTCCGGCACCATGATCGTCGCCTTGATGCGCGGCTCCTCGATATGGTCGACGTAAGTGAGGTCGGGCATATCGGCGGGGTTGTGCAGATCGCGCACCTCGCCGTCTTTCATATGCAGCTTGAACACGACCGAGGGCGCGGTGGTGATCAGGTCGAGGTCGAACTCGCGCTCCAGCCGCTCGCGGATCACTTCCAGATGCAGAAGGCCGAGGAAGCCGCAGCGGAAGCCAAACCCAAGCGCCGCCGAGGTCTCCATCTCGTAGCTGAACGAGGCGTCATTCAGCGCCAGTTTCTCGATCGCGTCGCGCAGCGCCTCGAAATCATTGGCATCCACCGGGAACAACCCGCAGAACACCACCGGCTGGGCGGGTTTGAACCCCGGCAGCGGCTGCTCGCAGGGTTTGCGCTCATGGGTGACGGTATCGCCGACCCGGGTGTCGCGCACCTGTTTGATCGAGGCGGTGAAGACGCCGATCTCGCCCGGGCCAAGCTCGGCGATGTCGGTCATCTTGGGTTTCAGCACCGCCAGCCGGTCGATCGGATAGACCGCGCCGGTCTGCATCATACGGATGCGCTCGCCCTTTTTGATCACGCCGTCCATCACGCGGATCATCACCACCACGCCGAGGTAGCTGTCATACCATGAATCGACCAGCATCGCCTTCAAGGGCGCGTCACGCTCGCCTTTCGGGGCGGGCAGGCGGGTGACGATGGCCTCCAGCACATCGGGGATGCCCATCCCCGACTTGGCCGAGATCGGGATCGCATCGGATGCGTCCAGCCCGATCACATCCTCGATATTCGCCTTCACCCGCTCGGGGTCGGCGGCGGGCAGGTCGATCTTGTTCAGCACCGGCACGATCTCATGCCCGGCGTCCAGCGCCTGATAGACATTGGCAAGGGTCTGGGCCTCGACGCCCTGACTTGCATCCACCACCAGGAGCGATCCCTCGACCGCGCGCATCGAGCGCGACACCTCATAGGCGAAATCGACATGGCCGGGGGTGTCGATCAGGTTCAGGACATAGGTCTGCCCGTCCTTCGCCGGATATTCGATCCTGACCGAGTTGGCCTTGATCGTGATCCCCCTCTCGCGCTCGATATCCATCGAGTCGAGCAGCTGCGATTTCATATCGCGCTCGGCCACGGTGCCGGTCATCTGGATGAGCCGGTCGGCGAGGGTGGATTTCCCGTGGTCGATATGGGCGACGATCGAGAAGTTGCGGATCAGGTCAAGCTGGGTCATGGGCAGCGGATATAGCCGGAAGCGGGGTTGCCGGGAAGAGGGGGCCGCAGGGTGGCGGAGCGGATTTTCGTGGTTTAGCCTTGGCCGCAGCCAGAGGGCCGGCGACAAGGCGGCAAGATCGGGACGGCTGCGGAGAAAACATGCCGAAATCGCAGGTGAAAATGCTGCTCGCGCTTCTGGGCGCAATCCTGATCGGAGGCGCGATCACGGCGGCGGTGAATCTCTGGCTGGCGGGCCGGCTGGTTCATGGCGCGGTCGATTTCGCGCGGCTGGTCTTCGTCGGCGAAACGGTGGCGGGGCGGGTCGACATGCTGGAAGGTGCCGATCCGGCGGAGGGGGGCTATGCCCTGATCCTCGGCGATCTGGTCACCGGACGGGGGCCGCGCCTCGTGACCGACCCCACCGCAATCCGCGCCATCGCCCCCGACCTCTGGTATATGCAGGAGGGGCGCGAGGGAGGGATCTTCGCCGCCGCCCCCGACCCGGCAAAGCCGCAGATCGAGGTGGGCGCCCTGTTGCGCGACGGGGTGACGCTGCGGCAGTTCTACTGCCCCGAGGAAAGCTGCCGGGGCGGGTTCGCGGGAACCGAAAGCGGCCTCGGCAGGCTTTACGGGATTGATCCGCCGCCCGGAATCGCCGTCGAACATGTCACCGGCCATTACCAGAACCACGACAGCTATCTGGCCGCCCATGCCGCGATTGCCGCCGATCCCGACCGCTGGTTCGCGGTTCCCGGCGCCGAAACCCCGCTGCCGCGCGACGACAGCCCGGCGCAGATCTCTGTCACCCTGCCCGCCGAACTGTTGCCCTACGACTCTGGCGCTGCATCCTACGAGGCCGAACGCGAGGCCGAAGCGGCGCTGCAACGGATCGGGCTCGGCTGGCTCGGGGATGCCGGGGGCGAGGTCCGGGTGCAGAAATCCTGGCCGATGGATCTGCCGGTCGAGGCGCCGCCCCCCACCGAGGGTCAGGCAGAGCTGGACCGGCTGCCGGGCCTGAGCTACCGCGAGCGCCGGATCATCCTCGACGTGGCGCCGGCCGGGCTCGATGCGGTGCTGGAGAGGATCGACCTCTCCGGGTTTGCCGCGCCCGATCTGCTCGGGCTGGACGATGCGCTGTATCACGCCTTCGGAGCGGCGGGCTACGACACCGCCTGCCTGCCGGGCTGCGCCCGGGTGCGCTCCGGGCGAATCAACCACCCCGCCGGGATCGAGATCCGCCCCGCCCCGGCCTGGCGGATCGAAAGCTGGCGGCCGCTGCCCGACGCGTGATCCGCGCCCATCCAGGGGGTGCGGCCCCGCGGCTCCCCTGGCCGTTGTGGCCCCGGCGATTCCCTGCCTGGCCGCGGTGCGGCATTGAAAAAACCGGCGATTTCTGGAAGAATTGTTGCCACAAAAATGACCGCAAGGCGGAGGGTAACCCCGCCCCGGCACAAGAGGCAGATCATGAAGAAATCTTTCGTTTCCGCGGCATTGGCCGCCGCTGTGCTGTTTTCCACCGCTTCGATGACTTTTGCGGGCCCGATAGAATCGGCCTGCATGCGCTCGGGCCGCGAGGCGGCGAGCCGCGCGCTCTGCGGCTGCATCCAGCAGGTGGCCGACATGACGCTGAAGGGCGGCGACCAGCGCCGCGCCGCCAAATTCTTCCGCGACCCCGATCTGGCGCATACGGTCTGGATCTCGCAAAAGCCCGCCGATGACGCTTTCTGGGACCGCTACAAGCAGTTCGGCGCCATGGCCGAGGCCTATTGCGGCGGCTGATCACCGCTTCGGCCGGGCGCAGCGCCCGGCCTGCCTTCTGCGCAACGGCTCTGATCCGCCCGCGCGGAGGCGGAGAACAGCCCTGATCCTTCGCGGCGACGGGGGCCCATGGGGTCTGGAAACCACCCTTTCCTGGACGATGAAAGGCCATCCTGACCGGCGTCCTCCCCTGCCCCGGGGGGTGGACCTTTACCCTGGTTCGGGCGCGGGCAAACAGCGGCGACGGGATATCGTCACGGAGCTTTCCCCGCAAGCGCACGGCGCTTCCTCTTCCAGCCCCCCACACGCATGATCTGGCTAAACCGCGCCGGTTGTGCCAGTTCTGGGGCCGGATTTTCCTTACCCGCGCGAGTATCATGGCCCCCGCATCCGCCCCTTCCGATCCTGGCGCTCCTGGCGGGCTGCGGATCGGCGCGGCCACCGGCCACGGGCTTCCCGAGGCCGCCCTCTCGCTTAATCTGAAAGCGGGTTTCACCTTCCCCGCCCATATCCCGCGCATCTTCATCGCCGATTTCGCGGCCCTCACCCGCTTCGCCCCCGCCTCCGGCGCGGCTTTGGGGCTGACCGGCCGCCGGACGCGCGCCCGGCATGAGAGCCGCCGGCCATATGCGCGCGCCCGTCCCTCGGCAGGCGGATTTCTCCGGCCAGACCGGCTGGCAGTTGCGGCATTCCGGCAGGATCTCTCCCGCCGCTTTGCCATCGGCAGGCGGTCTCACCGCCCTGTCGGGGATGACCTGGCCGGTTTCGCCCTTGCGCACCGGCTATGCCCCCCCCGTTGCGACACGCCCGGAGGCCGGGCATGAGCGCGCCGAAAGGCTGGCAGTTGCGGCTCTGGCTGGGGCTGCGTCCGCTGCTCCAGCCCGTGATGCGCCGGGTCCTCGAACGCCGTCTCGCGCGCGGCAAGGAGGACCCCGCCCGCGTCGGCGAGAAGCGAGGCGAGGCGACGCTGCCCCGCCCGCCCGGCCGTCTGGTCTGGCTGCATGCCGTAGGTCTGGGCGAGGTGCTGGCGCTGCGCCCGCTGATCGCTCAGATGCGGGCCGAGGCGCCGGATCTGCATTTCCTGATCACCTCGACCGCGCGGTCCTCGGCCCGGGTGATCGGCGCCAATCTGCCGCCGGGCTGCGTACATCAGTTTCTGCCGCTCGACGGGCCGGATTTCGTGGCGCGCTTCCTCGACCACTGGCGGCCCGCGCTGTCGGTCTGGTCCGAGCAGGATCTCTGGCCCGGGGTGATCCACGACACCGCCCTGCGCGGCATCCCGCTGGCCTGGGTGAACGCGCGGATGAACGCGGAAAGCCACCGCAAGCGCGCCCGCGCCCGCGGGCTTTATCGCGACACGCTGGCGCGGTTTGCGCTGATCTCGGCCCAGGACGAGGCCACCGCGCGGCATCTGCGCGACCTTGGCGCGCGCGCGGTGCAGGTGGATGGTTCGCTGAAACCCGCCGCCGAGCCTCTGGGCGCCGATCCCGCCGAACTGGCGCGGGCGCGCGCGGCGCTGGCGGGGCGGAAGGTCTGGGTCGCCGCCTCGACCCATGCGGCGGACGAGGCGGTGGTGATCCAGGCGCAGGCCGCGCTCGCGCAAGACGACCCCGCGCGGCTGATGATCCTTGCCCCCCGCCTGCCCGACCGCGCCGATCAGATCGCCGCCGCGCTGACCGCCGCCGGGCTGCGTTTCGCCCGCCGCAGCCGGGGCGAGTTCCCGGGGCCGGACGCCCAGGTCTGGCTGGCGGACAGTTTCGGCGAACTCGGCCTCTGGTATCGGCTGGGCGAGACCGCCTTCATCGGCGGCTCTTTCGGGTCCCTGGGCGGCCACAACCCCTGGGAGGCGGTCTGCCTCGGCCTGCCGGTGCTGCACGGCCCCGACACCCGGAATTTCGCCGCCGATTACGCCGGGTTGCACGAGGCTGGCCTCGCCCGGCTCATCACCCCCGGCGAGGCGGCCAACGCCCTGCGCGCGCCCGCCACCGACATCCGCACCCGCGCCCGGGCCCTGGTCGAGGCCGCCCGCGCCCGGCTGCGCCCGCTTGCCCGCGACCTTCTGGCCCTGACGACATGATCCTGACCCTGTTCCTTCTCGCCTGGCGGCTGCTCTGGATACCGCTCCTGCCGGTGGTGCTGATCTACCTGTGGCGCCGGGGCGCAAAGGATCCGCTCTACCGCGCCTCTCTGGCCGAGCGCTTCGGCTTTTACCGCCGCCCGCTGCCGATGGGCGCGATCTGGTTCCATGCCGTCAGCCTTGGCGAGACGCGCTCGGCCACGGCGCTGATCCGGCTGTGCCTCGATCGCGGCGACAAGGTGGTGCTCACGCATTTCACCCCCGCCGGGCGGCGCGAATCCGCGCGGCTCTTCGCGGCCGAGATCGCCTCGGGCCAGCTGGCCGCGGTCTGGGTGCCCTTCGACATGCGCTGGTGCTGGCGCCGCTTCTTCCGCGCCTGCCGCCCGGTGATCGGCCTGACGCTGGAGGTCGAGATCTGGCCCGCGATGATCTTCGGCGCCCGCGCCGCCGGTGTGCCGCTCTACATGTGCAACGCGCAATACCCGGCCCCTTCGCTGGCGCGCGACAGCCGGGGGCTGCGGCTGCGCCAGCGGGTGATCCGGGGCTTTGCCGGGGCGTTCGTCAAATCCGGCCTCCAGGCGCGGCGCTTTGCGTCGGTCGGGCTGGAAAACATCACCGTCACCGGCGAGTTGCGCTTCGACCAGCCGGTGCCGCCCGGACAGCCCGAGGCCGCGGCGCGGCTGCGCCCGCGGCTTGCGGGGACGCGCGAGGTGATCGCCATTGCAAGCGGCGTCGAGGCCGAGGAGGCGCTCTATCTCGACACCATCCGCGCGCTCTGCCGCCCCGGCGGCCCGCTTTTCGTCTATGTCCCGCGCGCGCCCGAGCGTTTCGATGCCGTCGCCGCCGGGCTGGAGGCCGCGGGGCTGAAGGTCCTCCGCCGCAGCACAGCACTCGGCCCGGGGCCGGAGGGCCTTGCGGACCTCAGGATCGCCCCGGCGGGCGATGAGGACGTGCTGCTCGGCGACAGCCTTGGCGAGATGTTCTTCTACCTCGCGCTGGCCGACCGGGTGGTGGTGGGCGGCGGGTTCAACCCGCGCGGCGCGCATAACGTGATCGAGCCGCTGATGATGGGAAAGCCGGTGCTGACCGGCTCCTGGACCTGGACCATCGAATATCCCTTCACCGAGGCCGAGGCCGCCGGAGTCGCCCGCAGCCTGCCCGACAGCGCCGCGCTGGCCGGAGCCCTGGCGCAGCCGGCCGACGGCACAGGCGACCGGATCGCCGCCTTCCTGAGCGAGCATGCAGGCGGCAGCCGCCGCACCCTCGCCGCCATCGACCGTGTGATCGGGCGCAGCGGCTGAGAAGATATTCCTATATCCGGCGCTCAACAAAACATCGTTCCACAAGGGCGATGCCGGGGCGCACCCTGTTCCACGGCTGCGCCCCTGGGCAGGCGGCTATCCTTGATCGACAAATCTGGTCGTAATTTCCTTGCCCGACCCCGGCGGGATTGCAAAAATCCGCCTGTCGGGCGCCGCAAACGCCGCCTGCCCCCCAAGCCTGTTCAGCCAGGAGGACGAATCCCGTGACACCCCGCCACAAGATCCCGCCGCGCCGGCTTTTGCCCGCCCTGGCGCTGGCGCTGCTGCCTGCCGCTGCTTTCGCCGATGCCCCCGATCTCGCCGATGCCGTGCTGGCCGCGCCCTGCGCAAGCTGCCACGGGCCGGACGGGCGCTCACCCGGCGCGATCCCCTCGCTGAGCGGATTGTCCGAGGCGCGGCTGGTCGAAAAGCTGACCGCCTTTCGCGATGCGCCGCCGCCCGGCACCACGGTGATGACGCGGCATATGAAAGGCTATGACGACGCGCAGATCGCGGCACTCGCCCGCTATTTCTCGGAGGCCGGCCAATGAACAGGATCACTCGCAGAACGGCTCTGACCGGGATCGGCGCCGGCCTCACGCTGGCGCTGCCGGGCCTCGTTAAGGCGCAAGGCGCCGCGGCCCATGTGGTGGTGGTCGGCGGCGGCTTCGGCGGCGCGACGGCCGCGCGCTACCTGCGCCGCTACAACCCCGGACTGCGCATCACCCTGGTGGAACCCGCGACGCAGTTCGTCACCTGCCCGTTCTCGAACCTTTACCTTGGGGGGCTGAGAACCTGGGAGAGCATCACCCACGGCTATGACGCCATCCGATCCGAGGGGATCGGGGTCGTCCATGCCAGCGCCGAAGACATCGACGCCACCGCGCGCAAGGTGACGCTTTCGGACGGGGCGGTGCTGGAGTACGACCGGCTGGTGCTGTCGCCGGGCATCGACATCCGCTGGGGCGCGCTGGAAGGCTATGACGAGGCGGCGGCGGAGCTTGCCCCCCATGCCTGGAAGGCCGGGCCGCAAACCCAGCTTCTGAAGGCGCAGCTTGAGGCGATGGCGGACGGCGGCACTTTCGTCATGTCGATCACCGATGGCGCCTTCCGCTGCCCGCCGGGGCCTTACGAGCGCGCCTCGATGGTCGCCCATTACCTGAAGACCAACAAGCCGAAGTCGAAAATCCTGCTGCTCGACAGCAAGGAGACCTTCTCGAAACAGGGCCTGTTCCGCCAGGGCTGGGAGGCGCTTTACGGCGATATGATCGAATGGATCAGCGCCGACAACGACGGCAAGGTGGCCCGGGTCGACGCCGGCGCGCTGACCGTCGAGAGCGCCTTCGGCGTGACCCACAAGGCCGATGTCCTGAACGTGGTGCCGCCGCAAAAGGCGGGCTGGATCGCCGACCGCGCGGGCGTCACCAATGAGACCGGCTGGGTGCCGGTCAACGGGAACACCTTTGAATCGGCCCAGGTCGGGGGCATCTATGTGGTGGGCGACGCCACCATCGCCGCCCCAATGCCGAAATCGGGCTTCTGCGCCAATGCGCAGGGCAAGGTCGCCGCCGCCGCGATCACCGCGGACCTGGCGGGGCAAGAGCCGCCGCCTGCCAGTTTCGTCAACACCTGCTACAGCCTGATCGGCCCGGATTACGGGATCTCGGTCGCCGGGGTCTATTACTTCGACGGCGAGAAACTGGCCGAGCGCGAGGGCTCGGGCGGGGTCAGCCCGCTGGAAGCCGATGAGGCCTTCCGCCGGGCCGAGGCGACCTATGGCGCGGGCTGGTATGCCTCGATCAGCGCCGATACATGGGGGACGGTGTAACGGCGGGGTAAGAAGATGAGCGCAGTCTTTCTGGGCCTGATCCTCGGCGCGGTGTTCGGCGCCGCGGCACGGGCGGGGCGGTTCTGCCTGCTGCGCGGCATGAAAGGGGTGATGGGCGGGGGCGATCTCTCTGCCCTTCGCGCCTTCGCGCTGGCGCTCGCGGTGGCGATCCCGGGCACCCAGATCCTGAACCTCGCGGGGCTCACGGATCTGTCGGCCTCGCTGCCTTTGCGAGGGCAGTTCCCTGTGCTCGGCCTCGCGCTCGGGGGGGCGATCTTCGGGCTCGGCATGGTGATGGCCAATGCCTGCGGCGCCCGCTCGCTGGTGCTGTTCGCGGGCGGCAATCTGCGCTCGCTGCTGGTGCTTTTGTGCCTTGGGCTCGCGGCCCAGGCCAGCCTCACCGGCGTGCTGCTCCCCTTGCGTCAGGCGCTGCAACTGGGGGTGATCACGCCGCAATGGCTGACGCTGACCGACGCTTTCGCCTCGGTATTGCCGCGCGGGGCGGCGCTGGCGATTGCGGCGGGGGTGCCCGCGCTGGCGCTCTCGGCTTTCGCCTGGCCGCTGATCCGCCGCGCCCCCGTCGAGGCGCTGGCAGCCACGGTTGTCGGGCTTTGCGTGATCGCGGGCTGGTGGATCGTCTTTGCCACCGACGACCCGTTCGACCCGAAACTGCTGAATTCGCTCAGCTTCATCGCCCCCGTTGGCGAGGGGCTCTTGTGGCTGATGCTGGCCACCGGGCGCGAGGCGGGCTTTGCGCTGGCGGTGGTCGGCGGCACCATCGCCGGGGCTTTCGCGGTCGCCCTGATCACCCGCAGCTTCACGCTGGAAACCTTCGGCTCGGGACGACATTCTCTTTTTGCCGCCATTGGCGGAATATTCATGGGGTTCGGCGGCGTTCTTGCAATGGGATGTTCCATCGGGCAAGGTTTGACGGGTGTCTCGACACTCTCGCTGGCCAGTCTGGTCGCATTCCTCGGCATTCTCGCCGGTCTTGCACTCGGGCTGGTCATTTTACGCCAACCGAACACCGGAAGGTAAATCCCATGATCCGTCGCCGCAGCCTTCTTGTCGGAGCCCCGTCTCTGGCCCTGCTCGCCACCGGAGCCCTTGCCGCCCCTTCGGCCCTCACCCCGGAAACCATCCTTCTGCCGCGCGCGGGCAAGGGCCCGCGGATCGTGATCTGCGGCGGAGGCTGGGGCGGGCTTTCCGCCGCGCGCCATCTGCGCGAGGAACTGCCCGAGGCCGATATCGTCGTGCTGGAGCGCAATCCGGTGTTCTGGTCCTGCCCGATGTCGAACAAATGGCTGATCGACGTGGTGGACACTGCCTTCCTGACCCAGGACCTGCTGCATCCGGCGGCGAAATGGGGCTACCATCTGGTGCAATGCGAAGTCACCGCCATCGAGCGCGACAAAAAGCTGGTGCGCACCTCGAAAGGCGCGGTGGATTACGATTTCCTGATCCTCGCCGGGGGTATCCGCAACGCCTATGACGCCTGGTTCGGCGACGATGCGGCGGCGGCGGAATACACCCGGACGCATTTCCCCTCGGCCTATATCCCCAATGCCGAACATCTGGCGCTGAAGAACAAGCTGAAGAATTTCAAGGGCGGCACCGTGGTGATGACCCTGCCGCCGCCGCCGCACCGCTGCCCGCCCTCGCCCTATGAGCGCGCCTGCCTGATGGCCTGGCATTTCAAGGTGAACAACATCCCGGCGAAGATCCTGATCCTCGATCCGAAGCCGAAGATCGCCCCGATCGGCGCGGGCTACAAGGCGGCCTTCGACGAGCTTTACCCCGACATCATCACCCATGTGCCGAATGCGAAGGTGAAGGAATTCGATCCCTGGAACAAACGGATCATGACCGAGGCCGGGGATTTCGACTTCGACGATGCGGTGATCATGCCGCCGCACCAGGCCTCGGAAATGGTGTTCTACGCCGATCTGATCGGCACGACCGAGGACGGCAAATCCACCGGCTGGGCCGATATGAACCCCCGGCTGTTCCACGCGAACGCAGACGAAGACGTGTATATCGTCGGCGATTCCATGGGGGCAATCTCGCCGCATTTCGGGCATTATCCGAAATCGGGCCATGTCGCGAACTACATCGCGAAGATCGTGGCGGCGAATATCGGCCAGAGGGTGCGCGGCCAGGAGGTGGTGGCGGAACTGCCCGACAACCTGTGCTACATGCTGGTGAACGGCGATCCGCGCGAGGCGATCTCGGTCGAGTTCACCTATTCGGTGGGCTCGGACGGGCTGGTGCATCAGAACCAGATCGACATCGACGTGCGCACCCCCGATCTGCTGGAGGAAGATTTTGTCTGGGTCGATGGCATGTTCAATGACTTCCTGCGCTGACCTGACCCGGCGCAGGGTGCTGGTGGCGGGGGCCGCGCTTGGCGCGGGCCTCGTTTTGGGCCGCGCGCAGGCGCAGACCAGCAGCGCATCCGCGCAGCCCGACAGCAGGGAATCCGACCGGATCGCGGCGGATTTCCTCGGGGAGGCCACGGCCTTGCCGGAGGGCCTCGCGCTCGACCTGCCCGCGCTCGGCGACAACCCCGCGGCGGTGCCGGTGCGGGTGCATGTGACCGAGGCGATCACCGATGAGTTGTGGTGCGAGGAGCTGATCGTGCTGGCCGAGCGCAATCCGATGCCGCTGGCCTGCCGCTTCCGTTTCACCGCGGCAAGCGGTTCGGCGGATGTGGCGGTGCGGCTGCGGCTGATCGAGACGATGCACGTCCGGGCGCTGGCGCGGATGAGCGACGGGCGGATCCTTGAGGCCCGCCAGCAGATCACCGTCGCCGCCGGCGGCTGCGGATTGTAAGGCGAGGCGAGAATGGCAAATCCCCCCCGGATCTGGATCAGCAACGAGGCCCCCGCGAAAGACGAGATCGTCCGCGTCCGCGCCCAGGTCGTCCATGTGATGGAAAGCGGGTTGCGGCAGGACGAGGCCGGCAATCCGATCCCGCGCGACACGCTGGAGCGGTTCGAGGCCCGGCTGAACGAGGCGCTGCTGCTCGACTGGCAGCCCGAGACCGCGGTGGCGCAGAACCCCTATATCGAGTTCACCTTCAGGGCCCGCGAAAGCGGGGTGCTGAAGATGGTCTGGTCCGACGCAAGCGGCATCTTCGCCGAGGCCGAAAAGACCATCACCCTTTCCTGACGCCGCCGCAGGGCGCCGGTTTCTTCAAAGAAACCGGCCCGGAATTTTGCAAAATTCCGGCGCGTCTCACGCCTTTTCGACCAGACGCCCCAGCACCCGGCCGCCGAGGATATGCAGGTGATAATGCGGCACCTCCTGCATGCCATGCGCGCCCGCATTGGTGATCGCGCGATAGCCGTCAGAACCCGAAAGCCCCAGATCCGCGATCACCCCCGCCACGGTGCGGTGAAAGTCGACGATCTCGGCCTCGCTCGCCTCGGCGGCGAAATGGTCGAAATTGACATAAGCCCCTTTCGGGATCGCCAGCACATGCACCGGCGCATGGGGCGCGATATCGTGAAACACCAGCGTATGCGCGCTTTCGGCCACGGTCTTGTTGGGGATCTCGCCGCGCAGGATGCGGGCGAAGATGTTCTGCGGGTCGTAGCTCCAGGCCATGTCTTGCTCCGGTCAGGCAGGGGGACGGTCAGTCCACGAAAAGATAGGAGGTGGCGGCGATCTCGTGCGCCTGCGCCTCGGGCACGCCGAGAAAGGCGGCGAGCGGTTTCGCATTTTCTTCCGGCGTGGCGCTCTGGCGGATGCGGCAGAAGCCGGGGAAATTGTTCTCCCGCAGCCGGTCGCTCTCGAATTTCACGTCGTAGCGGATGGTGGGCAGCAGCCGCGCCAGCGTCTCGGGCGGGCTGCCCTCGCCCGCCAGCCCCACCCGTTTCGCATGGCCGATCAGATAATCGTCGGTAAACTCGCAGTCGATCTCCAGGAGACGCACCTGCGCCTTGTCGTTGTAGAAATCCTGCATCAGGTCGATCGAGGCCGGGTCGATGCAGAACACCAGCCGGTCGGTGTTCCAGTAGTCGTAAAGCATCCTGACCAGCGCCCGGCGGTGGCGGGTGCGCTTTTCCAGGGTGGACTGGATGCCGCCGAGGTCCGGGAGCGGCGTCCCCGCCTCGTTGAACAGGTAGTCCACCGCCGGCAGGCCGGTCACGTTGCGCACCCGCTCCACAAGGCGCTTGGCGACGTGCCATTTCTTGCAGGTGACCATCATCAGCGTGCGTTCGCGCCCGAGGCTGGTCTCGGTTTCCCAGAACCTGGGCGCGAAGCGCCGCCCCACCCGGCCGCGGCCCGAGAGGAAGCGAAACAGGCTGCGCCCCTCGTCCGAGATGCGGAACCGCCGCCCGCGCACCGCGTAAAGGTCGCCGAGCCGCTGTTTCAGTTCCGCCGCATCGGGGCTGATCTTGCGCGCGAACAGATAATCCTGGCTTAAAAGCAGGTCGTAATGGTCGTTGTAGAAGGTCACCGGCATGCCGTAATCGGTGAACATCAGGAAGGTCAGCGTCCGGCTGCGGATCTCGTTTTCCGGCACCAGATGGCGGGTGATGGTCTGGAAGAAGGTCTCGTCCGGAATCCAGGTGGTGCGGAAGAAGCGCATCACGTCGCGGCGGCGGCGGATGAAATCGAGAATCGCCTCCACCGTGCGGCGGCGCAGGCACCACCACTGGCTGCCGATCTGCATCGCCAGATCGGCGGGGATCCTGCGATCCAGCCCCAGCCTGCGCTGCCATTCCATCGAGCGGTAGAACCAAGCCTTGTTGCTGCGTTCGTTGAACCAGTGGCGGTAGATCAGCCGCTCTTCCCTGATCCCGGTCTTGATCCAGTCGGAACGGAAGAAATCGAAGCTCTCGATGTAATCGACATCCTCGCGCTCAAGAAAGGCATGGGCGTATTCGGCCGATTTGATCGGCATGCAGTCGCCCGAGAGCATGTAGAAATGCGTGGCGCGCGGGAAGGCATCGACCGCGGCGCGCACCGCCTGAAGCGTGGCGCCGACGAGGCTCCATTCCCCCCATCCGCATTTCAGCCGCTTTTTCGCGAAGACGACCGACGGATTGTCCTTCAGCGCGCTGCGGATCTGGTCGTAATCGCTGGTCTTCGCGCGGGCGTCGAAATGGATCGCGATGCAGTCTCCGGCGGCCGTCAGCCGCTCGGCCTGGGCGATGATCCCGGCCGGGTCCTTGTGACACAGAAGGATATAGGCAATCTTCGCCATATTGCTCCGCACCCGGGGGGGCCTGCGGCCCCGGGATCCCGCTCAAGCTATGTCAGAACCCGAAGGGTCAGGCCAGCGCCCCGTGCCCCGATAACCCGCCCTCTGTGATAAATCGCATCATGCTTCCTTGAAAAGGCCGGATTTCTTTGCTCTTTTCGCCGGGTCGGATAAGAGGGGCGGCGAACGCTCCGGTTCAGAGGCAAGGGTGAGTGGTATGGGATTTCCGGGCACCTGGATGACGGAAAGTGAAAGCGTGGTCTACCGCGTGGTGCCAAAATGCGCCTGCTCGACCATCGGCCAGATCATGTTCTTTTCCGATCACGGCAGGTTCTTCGACGGCGACATCCACGACGCCACCGCCGGCATGCACAAATGGGCGATCGAGGCCAGCCAGCCGGTGATCGAGAAGAACGTCAAGTCCCACAAATCCTATGCCTTCACCTGCGTGAGGAACCCCTACACTAGGATCCTGTCGTCGTTCTTCGACAAGATCTGCGGCATCCAGCGCAACGGCAAACGCTACCGCGGCAATCTGGTGCCGCTTCTGATCCAGAAATACGGGATCGAGGTCGGCGGCGAGGACGGCAAGCAGGAGTTCGACCAGATCAAGTCGTTCCGCCGCTTCCTTCTGTTCGCCCGCGACACCATCCGCTGGCGCAAACCGATGGAGCCCGACATCCACTGGTCGGCGATGGCCGGTCATATCTCGACCTTCATCGTCAACGGCGGGCGCTACGACCACATCTTCTTCACCGAGAAGTTCAACGAGGGGATGCAGGTGGTGCTCGATAACATACAGTCGCGCCACAAGGTGGATCTGGCCACGATCCCGCGCTTCAACGAAAGCGAGGGCCACGGGCCGAAACGCCTCCACCCGGTCGAGGATTATTTCGACGACCTGTCGATGCATCTGATGTGGGAAATCTACAAACGCGATTTCCAGCTGTTCCGCTATGATTTCGACAATCCGGCGAACAAGATGCCGAAAGGCCCGGTCGACCTGGCCGAGATCCACGCCAAGCTGGGCGACTGACGACCGGCGGATTTCCGTCGTCTCCCCCCTGCCGCCGCGCAGGGACCGGCCATTTCTGCTACCCTTTCGCGACCCGATTGCGCGAAAGGACAAGCCATGACCAGTCCGAAGGCCACCATCTGCCTGTGGTTCGACAAAGAGGCCGAAGAGGCCGCGCGCTTCTATGCCTCGGTCTTTCCCGACAGCAGGGTCGGTGCGGTGTTCCGCGCGCCGTCGGATTTCCCCTCGGGCCGGGCGGGCGATGTGCTGACGGTGCATTTCACCGTGGCGGGCATCCCCTGCATCGGGCTGAACGGCGGGCCGGCGTTCCGCCACAGCGAGGCGTTCTCGTTCCAGATCGCCACCGACAGCCAGGAGGAAACCGACCGTTACTGGAACGCGATCATCGGAAACGGCGGTCAGGCCAGCGACTGCGGCTGGTGCAGGGACCGCTGGGGCCTGTCCTGGCAGATCACGCCCCGGGTGCTGACCGAGGCGCTTGCCGTGGGCGGCGAGGAAGCGAAGCGCGCCTTCGCCGCCATGATGACCATGCAGAAGATCGACCTGGCCGCCATCGAAGCCGCCCGGCGCGGCTGAGGCGCCGGGCGAAAGGAGCTCAAGCTTTGCGGCCGATGCTGAGGATCTGGTAGAGCACCAGCGCCGCCAGCGTCGAGGTGCCGATCCCGCCGAGCGCGAAATCGCCGATGTTCAGCGTGAAGTCGCCCGCGCCGAAGATCAGCGACACGCCGACGGTGAACAGGTTGCGCGGGTCGGTGAAATCGACCTGGTTGACCACCCAGATCCGCGCCATCGCCGAGGCGATCAGCCCGAAGACCGAAACCGCCAGCCCGGCCAGCACCGGCGCCGGGATGGTTTGCAGGATCGCGCCGAATTTGGGCGACAGGCCCAGCCCCATGGCGACCAGCGCCGCGATCACGAAGATCAGCGTCGAATAGACCCGGGTCATCGCCATCACGCCGATGTTCTCGGCATAGGTGGTCACACCCGTGCCGCCGCCCGATCCGGCGATCATGGTGGCGATGCCGTCACCAAGGAAGCCGCGGCCGATGTAGCGGTCCATGCTCTGGCCGGTGATCGAGCCGAGCGCCTTGATATGGCCGAGGTTCTCGGCCACCAGCACGATGGCGACGGGGGCGATCAGGCTGACGGCGGGCCAGCTGAACTCGGGTGTGGTGAAATTGGGCATGCCGAACCAGGGCGCGTCGGCCACGGCCTGGAAACCGATCCCCGGCACCAGCGCCAGCCCGTTCCCGAGCACCAGCACGAGGCCGTAGCCGAACACCAGCGCCAGCAGCACCGAGACCCGGCGCAGGGCCTGCGGCCCGTGGCACGAGATCAGCGCCATGCACAGAACCGTGGCGAGCGCGATGGAGATATGCGCCCCGCTTCCCTTGAGCTGCCCCACCGCCACGGGGGCAAGGTTCAGCCCGATCGCCACCCCGATGGCGCCGGTCACCGCGGGCGGCATCAGCTTTTCGACCCAGCCCGAGCCGATTGCCATCACCACCAGCCCGATCAGCGCATAGATCAGCCCGCAGGCGATGATGCCGCCAAGCGCGAGGCCGATGTTCGGGTTCGGCCCCGATCCGGCATAGCCCGTGACTGCCATCACCACCGCGATGAAGGCGAAGGAGGAGCCCAGATAGCTCGGCACCCGCCCGCCGGTGATCAGGAAGAAGAGCAGCGTGCCCACCCCCGAGAAGAACACCGCGACATTGGGATCGAACCCCATGATCAGCGGCGCCACGATGGTCGAGCCGGACATGGCCAGGAGGTGCTGGACCCCCATCGCCAGCGAGGCCCCGGCCGGCAGCCTCTCGTCCGGCAGGACGGTGGCGCCGGAAGCCGCGCGCCATTTCGGGAAATAAGACATGGATTCCTCGGGTTTGTCTTTGCGCATCAGGCCATAGCGGAAAACCGCCCATGCCCGCCAGCCCCTCTCTGCCGCCGGAAAGCGGGCCAAAATCCTTCAAAGGATTTTGCAAATTTCTTCGAAGAAATTTGACCGGAATTTTGGAAAATTCCGGGCGCTCAGCCCGCACCCGCGCGGAACCAGGCGGCGATCAGGCGGCGCTCGTCCTCTTCCATGAAGCTGAGGTTCCCCGGCGGCATCGCATGGCTGACCCCGGCCTGAAGGAAGATCCGCCGCGCCGCATGGGCGATCTGGCTATCCGTCTCCAGCACCACGCCTTTCGGGGGCCAGTGCAGCCCCTCCCACAGGGGCTCGGCCGCATGGCACATGGCACAGCGGCCCTGGACGATGGTGACGACATCATCGAAGCCCGGCGCTGCGGCGAAGCGCAGGGCCTCGCCCTTCAGCGCGGCCTCGCCGGGCTCCGTGCGCAGGGGCGCGGTCGAAAGCCAGGCGATCAGCAGGAACAGCACCACGGTGACGCCCCAGGTCCAGTGCGGATTGCCGCGGCCCGCGTGGCGGGTGTTGAACCAGTGCCGGATCGTCACTCCGATCAGGAAGATCAGGCTGGCCATGATCCAGTTGTATTCGGTGGCGAAGACCAGCGGGTAATGGTTCGACAGCATCAGAAACAGCACCGGCAGCGTCAGGTAATTATTATGCGTGCTGCGCTGCTTGGCGATGCGGCCGTATTTCGGATCGGGCGTGCGGCCCGCCCGCAGATCCGCCACCACGATCTTCTGATTGGGAATGATGATGAAGAAGACATTCGCGCTCATGATCGTCGCGGTGAAGGCGCCGAGGTGCAACAGCGCCGCGCGGCTCGAGAACATCTGCGTGTAGAAATACGCCATGCCCACCAGCACCGCGAACAGGGCCAGCATCACCAGCGTCTGGTTCGCGTTGACGAAGGTCTTGCAGATCCGGTCGTAGACCAGCCAGCCGAAGGCCAGCGAGGCCAGCGAAACCGCCACCGCCTGCCAGATCTCCAACGCGCGCACCTGCGGGTCGATCAGGAACATCTCCGCCCCGAGGTAATAGACCAGCACCAGCATCGCGAAACCCGAAAGCCAGGTGGCGTAGCTTTCCCATTTGAACCAGATCAGATGTTCGGGCAGCCGGGCGGGGGCGACCAGATATTTCCGGATGTGATAGAATCCGCCGCCGTGAACCTGCCATTCCTCGCCATGCGCGCCCGCGGGCAGGTCGGGCGCGGGCCTGAGCCCCAGGTCGAGCGCGACGAAATAGAAGGACGATCCGATCCAGGCGATGGCGGTGATCACATGCAGCCAGCGGACGGCGATCTCCACCCATTCCCACAGCACCACCCAGTCATACATCGCTGTCCTCCCCGGATCGCTGCGCACAAGGCTATACCGGCCGGGCGGGGGCTGTGAATCCCGATAATGCCGCGGGCTTCCTCCGCCTGGGCCGGGGGACAGCCGCCCCGGCGATGTCCCGGCCCCGGAGCCTTCGAAGGCTCCGGCCCGGATTTTTCGAAAAATCCGGGGTAGCGCGCGCAGCCCGGGGCCAGAAAGCAAGACGCGGCCCCCGGAAGGAGGCCGCGTGCCCTGCATCCGTATCGGAAGGTTACTGGATCTGCTGGCCGTTGGCGAAGATCTGGAAGCCCTCTTTGAACTCGACCTTCGAGGTCAGCGTGTCGGGCTCGCTGCCCGGAACCATGAAGCCGCCCATCATCATCCGGGCCATCATCGCATCATCCTCGCTGAGGATGCCGGTGGCGATCAGCCCGTTGATCAGCTGATCGGCGCCCGAGATGTTCACGGTGGCCTCGCCCAGGGGCGCCGGGAAGCCCGCGGTATTGTCGAAGGTCAGCGCGCCGGTCGCGTCGAGCGCCGCCCCGGCGAGTTTCAGCGCCATCTGATTGATGTTGAGCGATTCCGGCTCGGGCACCACTGCGGGCCCGCCGGTCTCGTCGGCGACCATCATGGCGATCCAGTCGACCTTCGCCTTGCCGGCAAGATCCACCGCCAGGTCGAAGGGCTCGCGCTTCAGCGCGGCGCCGGGGTCGAACATGCCCCAGACCTCGTCGTTCAGCACCAGCTGGCCCAGTTTCAGCACCATGCCGTAATCCCCGGCAGTCTCGCCCGACATGACCGGCGACAGCAGGTTCATCTCGATCGTGTCCATGCTGATCTTCACCGGCGCCGGCGAGGCCGGGGTGGTGATGTCCATGGTGAAGCCGCCGTCGCCTTTCGAGGTCAGGCTGAACACATCCTTGTTGAACAGCAGATCTGCGGTGCCGGCGCCGGCCTCCATCACCATGTCGTAGGGCAGGAACATGTCCTGCTGGCTGGCCGTGCCTTTCGACACGCCCTGGGTGGAGTTGAGCTTCACCGACAGGCCCTGTTGCAGCGCCTCGCCGAATTCAGCGGCCGAATCGATCTCGCCGAGCGCGATGCCCGAGGGCAGCACGAATTCGCCGCCGATGGTGATGCTGTCGGTCTCGCTGGTCTGGGCGGTCTTCATGCCGAAAGCGGGCTGATCCGACGAGATATCGTAGATCAGCTTCGCCGCCGCCAGGGTCAGGCCGAAGGTGCGGTTGTCGCCGGGGGTGTCGCTGTACTGGCCGCTCAGATCCTGAAACCCGATGGTGCCGTTTTCCTTGCCCGGCTCGGCGGGCTGGCTTTCGTCGAAGGAATAGCCCGGGGCGGTGAAATCATAGGTCAGGTCCAGCTTCGCGGCGCTGTAGTCGTAGACGATGCCGCCATTGCCGCCTTCCTTCGCGACAAGGCTCAGCCCGTCATGGGTCACGGCGATCTTGCCGCCCTCTTCGGCGGTGCCGAAATCGGCGCCGATCGCATCGCCCGGCGCGATCGCCACGGTGCCGTCGGCGTTCTCGGTCAGCGTCAGGTCAGAGATGGTGAAGGCCCTGGTCTCGCCCGCGGGGGCGATGCTGATCCCGTTCAGCGTCAGCACACCGCCCGAATTGGATTCGGTGGCGGCGGTGATGTTCAGCCCGACCAGCGTCGCGCCATCCTTCCAGGATTGCCAGATCTGATCCGCGGTAAGCGCCGCATGCGCGCTGCCGCCCATCAGAACAACAATTACGGGAACGGCGGCAAAATGCCTGAGATGGGCCATGGAACCTCTCCTGACGGATGATAAAACTCGCGCGACACATGGACCAGTTTGCCGGCGCTCTGCAAGTCGGGCTTTTGTTACCGGCGCATTACCGCGGGCTCAGCTGCCGCGATAGGTCGAATAGGCCCAGGGGCTGAGAAGCAGCGGCACATGATAGTGCTGCGCGGGATCGCTGACACCGAACCGGATCGGGATCTGGTCGAGGAACAGGATCTCCGCCCCCGCCCCGTTCGCCCGCAGATAATCGCCCGCGAAGAACACCAGCTCATAGACGCCCGCTTTCAGCGCGGCACCGCTCAGCAGCGGCGCGTCGGTGCGGCCATCGGCATTGGTCGCGGTTTCCGCGATCCTGCGATGCGAATGTCCGCTCAGCCGGTAAAGCGCGATCTTCACGCCCGCCGCCGGGCAGCCGCGCGCAGTATCCAGCACATGGGTCGTCAGCCTGCCGCTCATCCGCTTCCCCTCCGCTCTGTTCCAAGCAAAACACGAAACGCCGCCGCTGGCGAGAGGCGGGCGAGATTGCAAGACGGCGCGGGACGTGCACTCTATGCCCGAGAGACGAAACGGAGGACCAGGGATGCAGCGCTACCCCCGCGACACCCGCGGATACGGGGCAGAGCCACCCGATGCCGCCTGGCCCGGCGGCGCCAGAATCGCCGTCTCGCTGGTCCTGAACTACGAAGAGGGCGGCGAGAACTGCCTGTTGCACGGCGATGCCCAGTCCGAGGCCTTTCTGTCCGACATCGCCGGGGCCGCGCCCTGGCCCGGCCAGCGCCATCACAATATGGAATCGCTTTACGATTACGGCGCCAGGGCCGGGTTCTGGCGGCTGCACCGCCTGTTCACTTCGCGCGGCGTGCCGGTCACCGTCTTCGGCGTGGCCTCGGCGCTGGCGCGCAGCCCGTCGCAGGTGGCCGCGATGAAGCAGGCCGGATGGGAGATCGCCAGCCACGGGCTGAAATGGGTCGAGCATCGCGACATGTCCGAGGCGGACGAGCGCCGCCAGATCGAAGACGCCTTCCGCCTGCATGAGGAAGTCACCGGCGCGCCCCCCCGCGGCTGGTACACCGGGCGCTGCTCGGCCAATACGCTGAGGCTGACGGCGGAAACCCGGCGGCTCGACTGGATTTCCGACGCCTATGACGACGACTTGCCGTATTGGCTGGAGGTTGGCGATCACGACCAGCTGGTGATCCCTTACACGCTGGAGGCGAACGACATGCGCTTCGCCACTGCGCCGGGCTATGTCACCGGCGAGGAATTCTTCACCTATCTGAAAGACACGTTCGATGTGCTCTACGCCGAAGGGCGCGAAGGCCGGGCGAAGATGTTCTCGGTCGGGCTGCACAACCGGCTGATCGGCCGCCCCGGCAAATGCGCGGGCCTGCAACGCTTCCTCGACTATGCGCTCGGGCATGAGGGCGTCTGGTTCCCCCGCCGCCTCGACATCGCCGGTCACTGGCGCCGCACGCATCCGCCGCGCCGGTTTGAACGCCCCTCGCAAATGACGAAAGCGCGGTTCATAGAACGCTTCGGCGGCATTTTCGAGCATTCGCCCTGGATCGCCGAACGGGCCTGGGATCTGGAACTCGGCCCCGCCCATGACTGCGCCGCGGGGCTGCACAATGCGCTGGCGCGGGTGTTCCGCACCGCGAGCCCCGAGGAACGGCTGGGCGTATTGCGCGCCCATCCCGATCTCGCCGGCAAACTGGCGCAGGCGAAACGGCTGACGGCGGATTCGACCGCCGAGCAGGCCAGCGCCGCGCTCGACGCGCTGACCGACGGAGAACGCGGCACCTTCCAGAGCCTCAACGCCGACTATACCCGACGCCACGGATTCCCCTTCATCATCGCGGTGCGCGATCACGACAAGGCCTCCATCCTCGCCGCCTTCCGCACCCGCATCGCCCATGACAGCGCCACCGAATGCGCCACCGCCTGCGCCCAGGTGGAGCGGATCGCGGAACTCCGCCTGAAGGATCTCCTGCCATGACCCCCCGCAGCTATCACATCCCCCAGGGCGGCCTGCCGCCGCAGACGCAGCTGATGACGCAACGCGCGGTCTTTACCGAATCTTACGCGGTGATCCCGAAAGGCTGCTTCTCCGACATCGTGACCAGCTTCCTGCCGGGCTGGACGAAAACCCGGCTCTGGATCATCGCAAGGCCGATGACAGGCTTCGCCGAAACCTTCAGCCAATATGTGATGGAGGTGGAACCCGGCGGCGGCTCGGACACGCCCGAGCCCGAGGCGGGTGCCGAAGCCTGGCTGTTCTTCACCGCCGGCCTCGCCACGCTGACCATCGGCGGGGAAGGCTATGAGACCGGCCCCGGCAGCTTCGCCTATATCCCGCCCGGCACGTCCTGGAGCCTTTACGCCGAGGGCCGCGCGCCCGCCCGTTTCCACTGGATCCGCAAGCTCTGGGAGCCCGCCCCCGGCCTCACGCCGCCAGATCCGGTGGTGATCAGCGAAGACGACATCCCGCCCACACCGATGCCCGATACCGAAGGGGCCTGGGCCACCACCCGCTTCGTGGACCCAACTGACCTGCGCCACGACGGCCATGTCACCATCGTCACCTTCCAGCCCGGAGGCACCATCCCCTTCGAGGAAACCCATGTCATGGAACACGGGCTCTACGTTCTGGAAGGCAAGGCGGTCTACAGGCTCAACCGCGACTGGGTCGAGGTCGAGGCCGGCGATTTCATGTGGCTGCGCGCCTTCTGCCCGCAGGCCTGCTACGCCGGCGGCCCCGGCCCGTTCCGCTACCTGCTCTACAAGGACGTGAACCGCCACGCGAAACTGCGCGGCCCCGGCGGCTTCGGTCGCTGATCCCTCTGCACTACCCCCGCCCCTCATTTTCTGTCTCTAAATATCCCGGGTATGCTGCCGGATCCGCCACCGGTTCAAGGAACCGGCGGCATGGGGGCAGAGCCCCGGCGCTTTCCACCATCCAACAGGCCCGACCATGCGCGACATCCGCCCCGAACCGCTGAGCGCCGCCGCCTTCGCCCCTTTCGGCGAGGTGCTCGAAGCCGCGGGCGAGTACCGCCTCATCAATGAGGGGCTCTGCCGTCGCCACCACGACCTCGCCCGGCTCGAACTCACGGACGGCCGCGCCGGGATCTCGGTCTTCCAGGCCGAGCCGCGCAGCCTGCCCTATGTCTTCGATCTGATCGAGCGCCACCCACAGGGCAGCCAGGCCTTCCTGCCGCTCTCGCAGCAGCCCTTCCTCGTGATCGTCGCGGAAGCCCCCGGCGCGGTGCCGCGCGCGTTCCTGACCAACGGCGCGCAGGGCATCAACCTGCGCCGCGGCACCTGGCACGGCGTGCTGGCGCCGCTCGCGCCCCCCGGCCTCTTCGCCGTGGTGGACCGGATCGGACCCGGACCGAATCTGGAGGAATACCGTTATCCCGCGCCCTGGCGGGTACCAGGCTGAAGCGAAAGCCGGGGGTTTCACACCCCCGGGCCCCCGTGGGGTATTTGGATCAAGGTGAAAGTCAGAAGACCGGGAGCGGAAGGCCGAGGCTTGCCGCCAATCCTGCGAGCGCGGAGCGTTCCGGCCCGCCCCACTCCGCATTGTGCGCGGCGTAAAGCGTGGCCTGGCTCTGATGGATCGGGCCGTCGGACAGGATCTTCAGGTGGTTCGCCCGCAAAGTCTCGCCGGTCGAGGTGATATCGGCGATGGCTTCGGCGGTCAGGTTCTTCACCGTGCCCTCGGTCGCGCCCTGGCTGTCCACCAAAGCGTAATCCGCCACCCCGTTGCGGGTCAGGTGGTCGCGCACCAGCCGGTGGTATTTGGTGGCGATCCGCAGCCGGAAGCCGTGACGCGCGCGGAAGGCGGCGGCGGCGGCATCCAGATCGTCGAGCGTGTCCACGTCGATCCAGGCCGCCGGCACCGCGATCACCAGATCGGCATGGCCGAAGCCAAGCCGCGCCCATTCGCTCACCTGATTCTGCCAGCCCGCCAGCTTGTCGCGCACGAGGTCCGAGCCGGTCACGCCGAGATGGATCCGCCCCGCCGCCAGTTCGCGCGGGATCTCACCCGCCGACAAGAGCACCAGTTCGACCCCCCCGACCCCTTCGACCGCGCCGGAATATTCGCGCTCGTTGCCGGTGCGCGCCATGGCCACGCCGCGCGCGCCGAACCAGTCGAAGGTCTTCTCCATCAGCCGGCCCTTTGAGGGCACCCCGATCTTGAGCATCACGCGCCCCCCCGCAGCCTGGCCACAAGCTCCGGCCGGACGATCCCCCCCACCGCCGGGATCGAGCGGCCCTGGCCCAGAACGGCGGTCAGCGCGTCATAGCGCCCGCCCGAGGCGACCGGGGGCAGATGCGGGTCGCCCGCCAGCAGCGAAAAGACGAAACCGTCGTAATATTCCAGCGTGGTGCGGCCGTGGCTGGCCTCGAACGGCAGATGTTCGACATCCACGCCGCGCGCCTTCAGCGCGTCGAGCCGGGCGGCGAAGGCCGAGATCGCGGGTTCGATCGCCGGCAGCATCGGCGCGATGCCGCGCAGATGCGCCAGCGCGGCATTGGCCGGGGCCTGGAGCGTCAGCAGATCGTAGATGAGCGCGGCCTCGGTCGCCGCAATCGGCGGTGTCTTCGCATCCTCAAGCAGTGCCGCGGCGCGCTCAGCGATGTCCTCGGCCGAGCGCAGCCCCACCAGCGGCCCGGCCTGGACGATCAGCGCCGGGGCGGCGTCGGAAGCCAGCCGCTCCAGCAGGCTCGCCCGCGCCGCGGCTTGCGGCGCGCGGCCCGCGAAACGGTCGAGCAGCGCCCGGAAGCGTTTCGGGCGCCAGATATGACGCAACAGCGCCGCCTTGCGCCGCTCAGAGGTGGAAAGCCCCCGCACCGCCGCCATCAGGATGCCGATATCCCCGGTCGCCGGGCGCAGGTTCAGATCAGCCAGCGTGTCGGAGATAAGCGCGAAGACCTCGGCATCGGCCTCGGGCGCGGCGCGGTCGAACACCTCGAACCCGACCTGGAGATATTCCCGCGCCCGGGCGTCCAGGCTTTCCTGGCGGCGGAACACCTCGCCCATATAGGCATAGCGCGCGGGCTCGGCGCCGTCGGCCATATGCGCCTGCACCACCGGCACGGTGAAGTCGGGGCGCAGCATCATCTCGCCCATCAGCGGATCGGCGGTGACATAGGCACGCGCCCGGATGTCCTCGCCGTAAAGGTCGAGCAGAACCTCGGCGGGTTGCAGGATGTCGGTCTCGACCGGCACCGCGCCCGCGCTCAGGAAGGCGGCGAAAAGCCGTTCGGCCTCAAGGCGGATCGCGGCGCGGTCGGTCATTGCGCCAGCATCTTGCGCACGGCGCTCACCAGATCTTTGCGCGCGACTTCGATCTGGGCGGGGCGGTCCTTCCATTCCTCAAGCGTGGCGCTGGCGGCGATCTTCGCGCCGAGCACCAGGTCTTTCAGCACCACGACGCCCCGCGCGGCCTCGTCCGAGCCCTGGATCACCGCGACCGGAGAGGCGCGTTTGTCGGCGTATTTCAACTGGTTGCCGAAGTTCTTCGGATTGCCGAGATAGACCTCGGCCCGGATCCCCGCCTGGCGCAGATCGCCCACCATCGCCATGTAATCGGCCATCCGGTCGCGGTCCATCACCGTCACCACCACCGGGCCGGCGCTGTCCGCCGCGACCCTGCCTTTGGCGCGAAGCGCGGCGAGCAGCCGGTCCACCCCGATGGACACCCCGGTCGCGGGCACCGCCTGGCCGGTGAAGCGTTTGACCAGATCGTCATAGCGCCCGCCACCGGCGACCGAGCCGAACTGCCGCTTGCGGCCCTTCTCGTCGAGGATCTCGAAGGTCAGCTCGGCCTCGAACACCGGGCCGGTGTAATAGCCGAGGCCGCGCACGACGCCGGGGTCAATGACGATCCGGTCCGGCCCATACCCCTGGGCGCCAAGAAGCGAAGCGATGGTTTCCAGCTCATCCACGCCCTCGGCGCCAAGCACCGAGCCGCCGACCAGTTCGCGCAGCCGCGCGACGGTGGCCGCGCCGCTCTCGCGCTTTGCCGAGACGAAACCCATCACCACTTCGGCCTGCCCGGGGCCGAGCCCCGCGCCTTTGGTGAAATCGCCCGACTCGTCCTTGCGCCCCTCGCCCAAAAGCGCGCGCACCCCGGCCTCACCCAGCCGGTCGATCTTGTCGATGGCGCGCAGCACGATGCCGCGTTCGGCGGCCTTGTCGTCACCGGCAAGGCCCGCGACCTCCATCACCCCGTTCAGCACCTTGCGGTTGTTGACCTTCACCACATAATCGCCGCGCGGAATGCCGACGACCTCCAGCGCATCCGAGAGCATCGCGCAGATCTCGGCGTCGGCGGCGACCGAAGCCGCGCCCACGGTATCGGCATCGCATTGATAGAACTGGCGAAACCGCCCCGGCCCCGGCTTTTCATTGCGCCAGACCGGCCCCATGGCGTAGCGCCGGTAGGGCGCGGGCAGATCGTTGCGGTATTGCGCGGCGACACGGGCCAGAGGCGCGGTCAGGTCGTAGCGCAGCGCCATCCAGGCCTCGTCCTCGTCCTGCCAGGCGAAGACGCCCTCGTTCGGACGGTCGACATCGGGGAGGAACTTGCCCAGAGCCTCGACCGTCTCCACCGCCGAAGTTTCCAGCGCATCGAAGCCGTAGCGGTGATAGACCCCGGCGATGGCGTCGAGCATCGCCTTGCGCTCAGTCACCTCGGCGCCGAAATAGTCGCGGAACCCCTTGGGCGTCTCGGCCTTCGGGCGGCGGGTCTTGCCTTCGGACATGGGTGATCCCCGGTCATTGCAGTCTGGAAGCGGTCAGCGCATCCTCTAGCGGATGGGGCAAAGCGCGGCAAGCGGGGGCAGAAGATGGACCGGACGACGGAACTCGAAGAAAAGATCGCGCATCTGATCCGCGCGGTGGACGATATGTCCGGGGTGGTGGCCCGCCAGGACCGCGAGCTCGCGGTGCTGACCCGGCGGGTGCAGATGCTGCTGGAACGCGAGGCCGAGCGCGAGTCGATGGCGGGCGAGGCGCCCGAGGCCAACAAACCGCCGCCGCATTGGTGAATCCCGTATCCCCAGGGGCATAACATCAGGAGTTTCGCAGGTGTCCTTCCCGTCTTTACGCCGCGGCCCGGGCATCGCCCCTG
Organism: Pseudogemmobacter humi; assembly: GCF_900609055.1. Lineage (GTDB taxonomy): Bacteria > Pseudomonadota > Alphaproteobacteria > Rhodobacterales > Rhodobacteraceae > Pseudogemmobacter > Pseudogemmobacter humi. Next base: position 38,466 of record NZ_UXAW01000071.1, read on the forward strand.
GCCTGCTGAGCGCCATCCTTCTTTGCCTCGCGCTCCTGTTTCCCGGCCATGCGCGGGCCGAGGTGCCGCAGCCCGCCGATCGGCATGAGACGCTCGGCCTGATGCAACAGGCGCTGAGGGAAAGCGTGCCGGAGCTTCCGGTCACGCGCAACGACCAGGATGTCAGCCTCACGCTGACCCTGCCCGATGGCGCCATCATCAACATATATCCCGACAATCTCGACCTCGCGCTTCGCGCCGCACCCGACGCCACCCGCCGACAGGAGATTCTCGACAGCCATATCGGCAGCGTGCTCGTCTCTGTCCGCTCGGCCATCGCCAGTCCCGAGGGCGAGGCCGCCCCCGATCCCGGCGCGCTGCTGCCGGTGATCCGAAGCGCGGACCTGCTTGAGGCGGCGGGGTCGGAAATGCTTCCGCACGACGCCTTTCCCGGCGGGCTGATCACTTACTGGGTGGCGGATGGGCCGCAGATCACCGCTTCGCTGACCCGGACGCAGATGGAGGAGATGGGACTGGAGAAAGCGGCCGTGGCGCGGATCGCGCTGGAAAACCTGGAAAAGCGCCTGCCGGAGGTCCAGGAGATGCAGGAAGGCGCGGTTCGGGTGCTCTGGCTGAACGGCTATTACGAATCCTCGCTGATGCTGCTGACCGGCTTCTGGCAGCAAAAGGCCGCAGGGACCGACACGCTGATCGCCGCGGTGCCGAGCCGCAACATGCTGCTCTGGCTTGCCGATCCCGACCCGGGTGAGACGGCCAGGTTTCGCAGCATCGTGGAGCTGCTTTTCGCCAGCGAGCCTTATCCGGTCAGCGCCGGATTGTTCCGCTGGACCGGCACCGGCTGGGAGGTGCTGGCGCCCTGAGCCCTGCCCGGTCAGGGGCGCGGGCGTCAGACCTCCTCGACCATCACCACGCCCTGCATCGCCTTGATCGCGCCGCGGATCTGCGGAGTGACCGGCCACTTTTCGGGCAGTAGCAGATCAATCTCGCGGCCCTCGTCGTCGGGAACGCAAAGCGTGACACTGGCGCGGGCGCGGCCCTCGGCCCTCGCGAGGAGCGAAGCGACCGAGCCGACCGCCTCGGGCCGGTTGAGGTGGATGCGCAGATCGGCCGCCTCGGCGCGGGCGGCCACGCTGTCGATCGGCGCGACGGCATTCGCCAGCAGCTTCACCCCCTCGCCTTCGGGATCGGCGCGCACGGTCAGCACCACATTGCTGCCGGGTTCGAGAAATTCGCGCGAAGCCTCCAGCACATCCGAGAAACAGGTGACCTCGTAAAGCCCGGTCGGATCCGAGAGCGCGACGAAGGCGAAGCGGTTGCCTTTCGCGGATTTCCGCTCCTGGCGCGCGCTGACCGAACCGGCGATCTTCGCCACGATCGGACCCTTCGCGAGGGCCTCCTGGGTGATCTCGGCCAGCGTCTTCACCTTCTGCCGCTTCAGCGCCGACATGTAATCGTCGAGCGGATGGCCCGAGAGGTAGAAGCCCACCGCCTGATGTTCGTGCCCCAGCCGCTCGACCGGCAGCCAGTCGTCGCGGAACGGCAGCCGCGGCTCGGGGATGTCGGAGCCGCCCTCGCCGAACAGCGAGACCTGGGCCGATCCCTGGGCCTCATGCACCGCCTGAGAATAAGCGACCAGCGAATCCAGCCCGTCGAACACCCGGGCGCGGTTCGGATCGAGCATGTCGAAAGCGCCGGCCCGCGCCAGCATCTCCAGCGGGCGCTTGCCGATCCGTTTCAGATCCACCCGGCGGGCGAAATCGAACAGCGAGGCGAAGGGCCGCTCTTCCGTCCTGACGGACGTCATCGCTTCGTTCAGCGACGACGCCGGTGACGGCGGAGGAGCGGCCCCGCGCGCCGCGACGATCATCCGCATCGCCTCGACGCCGACGTTCTTCAGCGCGCCGAGACCATAGACCAGCTTCTGGTCCTTCACCGAGAACACCGCCTGCGAGCGGTTCACGCAGGGCGCGATAACCCCCACCCCCATCCGGTCCAGCTCGCGTTTGTAGATCGCCAGCTTATCGGTCAGATGGATATCGCAGTTCATCACCCCGGACATGAATTCGACCGGGTGGTTCGCCTTCATCCAGCCGGTCTGGTAGCTGACCACCGCATAGGCGGCGGCATGCGACTTGTTGAAACCGTAATTCGCGAATTTCTCCAGCAGATCGAAGACCTCGCCGGATTTCTTCGCGTCGATGCCGTGGGTCTTCGTGCAGCCCTCGATGAATTTGGGGCGTTCCTTCGCCATTTCCTCGGCGATCTTCTTGCCCATCGCCCGGCGCAGAAGGTCGGCGCCGCCGAGCGAATAGCCCGCCATGACCTGGGCGATCTGCATCACCTGTTCCTGGTAGACGATGATGCCTTGCGTCTCTTTCAGGATGAAATCGATGGTCGGATGGATCGATTCCAGCGGCCGGACGCCGTTCTTCACCTCGCAATAGGTCGGGATGTTCTCCATCGGCCCGGGGCGATACAGCGCCACCAGCGCGACGATATCCTCGATACAGGTCGGCTTCATGCGCCGGAGCGCATCCATCATCCCCGAGCTTTCCACCTGGAAGACCGCGACCGTGCGCGCCGCGGCGTAAAGCTCGTAAGTCGCGGGATCGTCCAGCGGGATATGGCCGATGTCGTTCTCGGCCCCCGGCGGCGGATCGTAGAGTTTGCGCCCGTCCGGGGCGATATGCAGCGGGCGGCCCGCCTCCAGCACCTGGCGGATCGCATCCTTGATCACCGTCAGCGTCTTGAGGCCGAGGAAGTCAAATTTCACCAGCCCTGCGGCCTCGACCCATTTCATATTGAACTGGGTGGCCGGCGTTTCGGAGCGCGGATCCTGGTAAAGCGGCACCAGCTCGTCCAGCGGCCGGTCGCCGATCACCACCCCGGCGGCATGGGTCCCGGCGGAACGGTAAAGCCCTTCCACCTGTTCGGCATAATTCAGAAGCCGCCCGACCACCTCTTCCTTCGCCGCCTCGCGCAGCCGCGGCTCGTCGGCCAAAGCCTTGGTGATCGAGACCGGCTTCACGCCCTCGACCGGGATCATCTTGGCCAGCCGGTCGACCTGGCCGTAAGACATCTGCAACACCCGGCCCACGTCGCGCACCGCCATTTTCGACAGAAGCGCGCCGAAGGTGATGATCTGCGCCACCTTCTCGCGGCCGTATTTCTCCTGCACGTAGCGGATCACCTCTTCGCGGCGGTCCATGCAGAAGTCGATGTCGAAGTCGGGCATCGAGACCCGCTCGGGGTTGAGAAACCGCTCGAACAGCAAAGCGTAGCGCAAAGGATCGAGGTCGGTGATGGTCAGAACGTAAGCCACGAGGCTCCCGGCGCCCGAGCCCCGCCCCGGCCCGACCGGGATGTCGTTCTTCTTGGCCCATTTGATGAAATCGGCCACGATCAGGAAATAGCCGGGGAAGCCCATCTTCTCGATGATGCCGAGTTCGAACCTGAGGCGTTCCTCATATTCCTCGCGCGGGGCTGCCAGCGGGATCACCGCGAGCCGGGCCTCAAGCCCCTCCCAGGCCTGACGGCGCAATTCCTCCACCTCGTCCTCGGCGAAGACCGGCAGGATCGGCGCGCGCTTGCTGGCCATGAAGGCGCAGCGTTTCGCGATCTCGGTGGTGTTTTCCAGCGCCTCGGGCAGATCGGCGAACAGGGCGCACATCTCGGCTTCGGACTTCAGATAGTGCTGCGGCGTCAGGCGGCGGCGCGGCTCCAGCTGATCGACATAGGCGCCCTCGGCGATGCAGATCAGCGCGTCATGCGCCTCATACATCTGAGGCTTCGGGAAATAGACGTCGTTGGTGGCGACCAGCGGCAGGCCAAGCTCATAGGCCAGTTCCACCAGCCCGCGCTCGGACCCGGATTCCGACGGCGGCAGCTTCCCGCCCTCGCCGGGGTGGCGCTGCAATTCGACGTAAAGCCGGTCGCCGTAGATCGCCGCCAGTCTTTCCGCCAAAGCCCGGGCCTTCGGCCCCTGCCCGCCCTGGAAGAACTTGCCCAAAGGCCCCTCGGGCCCGCCGGTCAGGCAGATCACCCCTCCCGCATGCGCGGCCAGTTCCTCTACCGTCACCTGGGTCAGTTGCCCCCCCTTGCCCAGATAGAGGCAGGAGTTCAGCTTCATCAGGTTCATGTAGCCCGCTTCGGACTGCGCCAGCAGCACGACCGGCGCGGGCATCCTGGGCTTCTCGCCCGGCGCGGCGGGATCATAGGCCAGCGCAATCTGGCAGCCGATGATCGGTTGCAGCCCGGCGTCCTTCGCATGGCTGGAAAATTCCAGCGCGCAGAACATGTTGTTGGTGTCAGTGACGGCTATGGCGGGCATCCCGGCCTCGGCCGCCAGCCTGACCAGTTTCTTGACCGGGATCGCCCCTTCCAGCAACGAATGCTCGGTATGGGTGCGAAGATGGATGAATCGCGGCGCGCCTGACATGGGGTCAGCCTATCAGGGGGGCGCGGCGGCGGAAAGACGGGCGGGAAAAGACCGGGCCGGATTTTCCTTGCCAGAAGGCGCTGCACCCGGCTTGATAGGGGAAACCAAAGGGGCGCGTCGCCAGCTTTACGCCGCATCGGGCGGGCACGCAGGACGCCTCGAACCAGGAGACCGCGGCGGACTGATCCATGACCGGCATCGCGTTTCTGCTGAACGGAACGCCGGTTCGCGCGGAGGGCGAAAGCCCGGTGCGGACCCTGCTCGACTGGCTGCGCGAGACCCGCGGCCTGAAAGGCACCAAAGAGGGCTGCAACGAAGGCGACTGCGGCGCCTGCACCGTGATGGTGACGGACGAACAGGGGACGCGTGCGCTGAACGCCTGCATCCTGTTCCTGCCGCAGATCCACGGCAAGGCGGTGCGCACGGTCGAGGGGCTGTCCGGTCCCACGGGGGCGCTCCACCCGGTGCAGGAGGCGATGATCACCCATCACGCCAGCCAGTGCGGCTTCTGCACCCCGGGGATCGCGGTCTCGCTGGCGGTGGCGCATCTTAACGGCGAGAATGCGTATGACGACACGCTCGCCGGCAATCTCTGCCGCTGCACCGGCTATGCCCCGATCATCCGCGCCGCCGGGGCCGCGGCCCGGGCCCCGGTGCCCGACTGGCTCGGCTCATCCGCCCTTACGGGCGTCTTCGCCAGCGATGAGCGCCCGCAAGGGAGCGAAGAGCACGGCTTCCACCCCCGCACCGCCGACGAACTGGCCGGGCTTTACGCGCAGCACCCGAAGGCCACGCTGATCGCCGGGGCGACGGATATCGGCCTCTGGGTGACCAAACAATTCCGCGACATTCCGGTGCCGATTTTCCTCAATTCCATCGCTGAGTTTCAGAAAATCGAACATTCCGGCGAAACCATCCGCATCGGCGCCGGTGTCACCATCGCCCGGCTGCGCGCGGCCCTGACCGGGCCGCATCCGGCCTTCGCGGAACTCTTGCGCCGCTTCGCTTCGGCCCAGGTCCGCGCCGCGGCGACCATCGGCGGCAATATCGCCAACGGCTCCCCGATCGGCGACGGCCCGCCCGCGCTGATCGCGCTCGGGGCGCGGCTGCATCTGCGCCGCGGCGCGACCCGGCGCGAGATACCGCTGGAGGATTTCTTCATTGAGTACCGCAAGCAGGACCGCCACCCCGGCGAATTCGTCGAGGCGGTGACGATCCCCGCCGCCGCCCCTGCCCTGCGCTGCTACAAGCTGTCGAAACGTTTTGATCAGGACATCTCGGCGGTCTGCGGCTGTTTCAACCTGACCCTGCGGGACGGGCATATAGTGACCGCCCGCATCGCCTTCGGCGGCATGGCCGGGATCCCGAAACGCGCAAGCCATACCGAAGCCGCGCTGACGGGCCAGGCCTGGAGCGAGCCGACGATCCGCGCCGCCATGGCAGCACTGGCAGAGGAGTTCGCCCCACTCTCGGACATGCGCGCCAGCGCCTCTTACCGGCTGCGGGCAGCGCAGAACATGCTCCTGCGCTGTTTCCACGATCTGAACGGCGTGCCGGTCTCGGTGCTGGAGGTGGCGCCATGAGCATCGGCAAGCCCCTGCCCCACGACAGCGCGCCGCTGCATGTGACGGGCGCGGCGCGCTATCTCGACGACATCCCGCTGCCGCAGGGCACATTGCACCTGGCTTTCGGGCTGGCCCGCGTGGCGCATGGCGAGATCCTGGCGATGGACCTCGCCCCGGTGCGCGCGGCGCCCGGCGTGGTCGCGGTGCTGAGCGCGGCGGATCTGATCCGCGATCTCGGTGCGGTGCCGGATTGCTCGCCCTCGGTCGGTGACGAGCCGCTTCTGTCCCCCGGCCTTGTGCAGTTCCACGGCCAGCCGGTCTTCCTCATCGCCGCCGAAAGCCATCTCGCCGCCCGGCACGCGGCGCGGCTGGCGCAGGTGAAGTATCGCGAGCTCCCCGCGATCCTGACCATTGAAGAGGCCCTTGCCGCGAACAGCCGGTTCGAGGACGGGCCGGTGATCTGGAGCCGCGGCGACCCGGACGGCGCGCTTGCAACCGCACCGCACCGCATCGAAGGAGAGCTTCCGGTCGGCGGCCAGGAGCATTTCTATCTGGAAGGCCAGATCGCCGCCGCGATCCCGCAGGAGGACGGCATTCATATCCTCGCCTCGACCCAGCACCCGAGCGAGGTGCAGCACAAGGTCGCCCATGCTTTGCACCTGCCGATGGCGGCGGTGCGGGTCGAGACGCGCCGCATGGGCGGCGGCTTCGGCGGCAAGGAGAGCCAGGGCAACTGGCTGGCGCTGGCCTGCGCGGTGATGGCGCGGGCGACCGGGCGGCCCTGCAAGATGCGCTACGACCGCGACGACGATATGGTCATCACCGGCAAGCGCCACGACCTCGTGATCCGCTACCAGGCTGGCTTCGACGATCAGGGCCGGGTGATGGGCCTCGACTTCACCCATCTGATGCGCTGCGGCTGGAGCCAGGACCTGTCGCTCGCCGTCGCCGACCGCGCCATGCTGCATGCCGACAACTGCTACTGGCTGCCGCATGTCCGCATCGGAAGCCACCGGCTGAAGACCCATACCGCCTCGGCCACCGCGTTTCGCGGCTTCGGCGGGCCGCAGGGGATGATCGGTATCGAGCGGGTGATGGATCACATAGCCTTTGCGCTGAGGCGGGATCCGCTGGAGGTGCGGCGGGTGAATTTCTATCGCGGCGCCAGGGGGCTGGCCGAGGAACCGGGGGTTTCACACCCCCGGGCCCCCGTGGGGTATTTTCATCAAGGTGAAGATGCAAAGCCCGGTGTGCAGACCACGCCCTATCATATGCCGGTCGAGGATTTCATCGCCGACCGGATGGTGGCGGAACTTGTGGAGCGCTGTGATTACCATGCGCGGCGGGCGGAGATCGCGCGCTGGAACGCGGGATCGCCGGTGATAAAGCGCGGGATCGCACTTTCGCCGGTGAAATTCGGGATTTCCTTCACGCTCACCTGGCTCAACCAGGCCGGGGCTTTGGTGCATGTCTATCACGACGGCTCGATCCATCTGAACCATGGCGGCACCGAGATGGGCCAGGGGCTGAACCAGAAAGTGGCCCAGGTGGTGGCGGATGTGTTCGGGGTGGACACCGGGGCGGTGAAGATCACCGCGACCGATACCGGCAAGGTGCCCAATACCTCGGCCACGGCGGCAAGCTCGGGATCGGATCTGAACGGGATGGCCGCGCAACGGGCGGCAGAGACGATCCGCGCCCGGATCGCCGATTTCATCGCCGGGAAATACCAGCAGCCGCCCGGCAAGGTGGTGTTCCGGGGCGGCATGGTGCGGGTCGGGGGCGAGGAACATCCCTTCGCCCGCGTCGCCGCCTGGGCGCATCAGGGCCGGGTGGCGCTGTCGGCCACCGGCTTCTACGCCACGCCGAAGATCACCTGGGACAGGGTGAAGGGTGTGGGCCGGCCGTTCCTTTACTTCGCTTACGGCGTTGCGGTCAGCGAGGTGGCAATCGACACGCTGACCGGCGAGAACCGCATTTTGCGCGCCGATATCCTGCATGACACCGGCTCGCCGCTCAATCCGGCGATCGACATCGGCCAGATCGAGGGCGGCTATGTCCAGGGCGCGGGCTGGCTGACCACCGAAGAGCTGGTCTGGGACGACAGCGGACGACTGGCGACCCATGCGCCCTCGACCTACAAGATCCCGGCCTGTTCCGACCGGCCACGGGTGTTCAACGTCTCGCTCTGGGACCGGCCCAACCGCGAGGATACCGTGGGGCGATCAAAGGCGGTGGGGGAGCCGCCTCTGATGCTGGGGATCTCGGCCTGGGCGGCGCTGGCGGATGCGGTGGCCTCTTGCGGCGACGGCTCGGTCTGGCCCGATCTGCGCGCCCCCGCGACGCCCGAGGCGGTGCTGGATGCGGTGGAAAGGCTGCGCCATGGCTGACATCGGCGCAATGCGGGCGGCTGTTCTGGCGCAGGGGCGGGTCGTGCGGGTGCTGCTGGCGGCGCATGACGGGTCGAGCCCGCGCGAGGCAGGCGCCGGGATGCTGGTCTGGCGTGAGGGGCAGTCGGGCACCATCGGCGGCGGCGCGCTGGAATGGGCGGCCCTGGCGCGGGCGCGGGAGATGCTGGCGGGCGGGCCGGAGGTGCGGCTGGAGCGGGTGCCGCTCGGGCCGGGCCTCGGGCAATGCTGCGGCGGGGCGGTCACGCTGGTCAGCGAGATCTGGGATGCGGCGCGGCTGGACGCGCTGGCCGGGCGGCAGGTGTTCGCGCGGCCGGTGGCGCCGGGCGCGGGCGAGGCGCCGCTGGCGGTGCGGCGGATCATGGCGGCGGCACGGGCCGGGGGGCGGCTGCCGAAGGGGCCGGCGCTGGCGGGCGGCTGGCTGGTCGAGCCGCTCTCGGTGCCCCGGCGCGAGGTCTGGCTCTGGGGCGCGGGCCATGTCGGGCGGGCTTTGGCAGAGGTGCTGGCGCCGCTGCCCGAGTTGCGCCTGACCTGGATCGACACCGCGCCCGCGCGGTTCCCCGACATCATCCCCGAGGGCGTGACGGTGCTGCACAGCCCCGCGCCGCAGGACCTGGTCGCCCATGCGCCGCGCGGGGCCTGGCATCTGATCGTGACCTTTTCCCATGCTCTGGACCTGGAACTGTGCCACCGTCTGTTGCGCCACGGATTCGGCGAGGCCGGGCTGATCGGCTCGGCCACCAAATGGGCGCGGTTCCGGTCGCGGCTGGCGGTCCTTGGCCATATGCCCGCGCAAATCGCGCGCATTCGCTGTCCGATCGGGGACACTGCGCTTGGAAAACACCCGCAGGCCATTGCCCTGGGCGTGGCGGTGCAACTATTGAGATTGAATAAGGAAACCCGAGGGGAGGTCGCGGATGACGGCAGGAACGGGCGAACTCCTGCGGCTGGAGGGCCTGACCCGGGCCTGGCCGGGGGTGATCGCCAATAGCGACGTTTCCTTCACCATCGCCCCGGGCGAGATCCACGCGCTTCTGGGCGAGAACGGCGCGGGGAAATCGACGCTGGTCAAGATGATCTACGGCCTCGTGCGCCCCGATCAGGGCCGCATGTTCCTGCATGGCGAGCCCTACCTGCCCGCGAAACCCGCCGAGGCCCGCCGGCTGGGCGTGGCGATGGTGTTCCAGCATTTCAGCCTGTTCGAGGCGCTGTCCGTGGCCGAGAACGTCGCGCTCGGGATGGAAAATCCGCCCAAGCTGCGCGATCTGGCGGCGCGGATCCGGGCGGTCTCGGCCGAATACGGCCTGCCGCTGGACCCGGGGCGCCGCGTCGGCGATCTCTCGGCCGGAGAGCGCCAGCGGGTCGAGATCGTGCGCTGCCTGCTTCAGGATCCGAACCTTCTGATCATGGACGAGCCGACCTCGGTGCTGACGCCGCAGGAGGTGGAGATCCTGTTCCATACCCTGCGCAAGCTGGCGCAGCAGGGCACCGCGATCCTTTACATCAGCCACAAGCTGGAGGAGATCCGCGCGCTTTGCGACACCGCCACCATCCTGCGCCGCGGAAGGGTGGTCGCCACCTGCACGCCGCGCGAACGCTCGGCCCGCGAGATGGCGGAGCTGATGGTCGGCGCCTCGCTGAGCGCGCCGGAACGCACATCCGCGCCGCGGGGCGAGGTGGCGCTGGCGGTGACGGATCTGTCGCTCGCCTCGCCGATCCCCTTTGGCACGCCGCTGCGGGGCGTGAGTTTCACGCTGTCCGAAGGCGAGGTGCTGGGTGTGGCGGGCGTCGCGGGCAACGGCCAGGATGAACTCTTGCTGGCGCTGTCGGGCGAGTTGCGCAGCCCGGCCGGCGCGATCCGGCTGATGGGCCGGCCGGTCGGCGCGCTCGGGCCGCAGGCGCGGCGCGCGGCGGGTCTGGTGGCCGCGCCCGAGGACCGCTACGGCCATGCGGCGGCGCCGGATATGAGCCTGATCGAAAACGCTTATCTGACGGCCGGAGTGCGGATGGGCCTGACGCGGCGCGGCTTCATCGACTGGCCGAAGACGCGGGCCTTCACCGAGGCGGTGATCCGCGATTACGACGTGCGCACCCCCGGCCCGGATGTGGCGGCCCGCGCGCTGTCGGGCGGCAATCTGCAAAAGTTCCTGATGGGGCGCGAGCTGGATCAGGGCGCGAAGGTGATCGTGATCAACCAGCCCACCTGGGGGGTGGATGCCGCGGCCGCCGGCGCGATCCGGCAAAAGATCCTCGACTGTGCGGCACGGGGCGCCGCCGTCCTGGTGATCAGCCAGGATCTGGACGAGCTGCTGGAGATCGCCGACAGTTTCACCGTCCTGAACGAGGGCAGGCTCTCGGCGCCGCGCCCGGTCCGGGGGCTGCAACGCGACGAGATCGGTCTGATGATGGGCGGTGCCCACGGGATGGAGGAGGCCACGATTGCGACCTGACCCTGCCGCCGGGCCCCGACAGCTTTCCGGGCAATTTTCTTCAAAGAAAATTGCAAATTCCTTTGAAGGAATTTGGCTGCCGCACCGGAAGCCGCCATGCTGAGGCTGGAGAAACGCCCCAATCCCTCGGTCTTCTGGCTCTGGGCCACGCCGGTGCTGGCGGTGGCGCTGACCATGGTCGTGGGGGGCCTGTTGTTCGCGGCTCTCGGCTCGAATCCGGTCACGGTGATCCGCACCATCTTCTGGGATCCGCTGTTCGGCGCCAATGCGGGCTATTTCCGCGCCCAGCTTCTGATCAAGGCGGCGCCGCTGATCCTGATCGCGATCGGGCTCGCCATGGGCTTTCGCGCCGGGATCTGGAACATCGGCGCCGAGGGCCAGTATATCATCGGCGCGGTGGTGGGGGCCTCGGTCGGTCTTGCGGTCTATCCCACGGAAAACCGGCTGATCTTCCCCGCGATGGTGCTGGCCGGCGCTTTCGGGGGCTGGGCCTGGGCGATGATCCCGGCGATTCTGAAGACCCGGTTCAACACCAACGAGATCCTCGTCTCGCTGATGCTGGTCTATGTCGCCGAGGCGATCCTCGCCAAAGCCGCGCTCGGCTTTCTGCGCAACCCCGAGGGGATGGGCTTTCCGGGCAGCCGCAATTTCAGCTCTTACCCGGCGGCGCGCAATTTCGACCTGATCGAGCGCACCGGCCTGCACTGGGGCGGCGTCACCGCGCTGGCGGTGGCGGTGGCGGCCTATGTGCTGCTGACGCGCCACGGCATCGGCTTTCAGATCCGGCTGGCGGGCCAGGCGCCGCGCGCGGCGCGGTTCCACGGCGTCAGCCCCACCCGGCTGGTGGTGTTCTGCCTTGGCCTGACCGGGGCGTTGGCGGGGATGGCGGGCCTGTTCGAGGCCACCGGCCCCGGCGGCCAGATCACCGAGAATTTCGCCTCCGGCTACGGATTCACCGCGATCATCGTCGCCTTCCTCGGCCGTCTGAACCCGCTCGGGATCGTGCTGGCCGGTTTCATGATGGCGCTGACCTATGTCGGCGGCAGCCTCGCGGAATCGACGATGAACCTGCCCGCGGCCTCGATCCAGGTGTTTCAGGGAATGCTGCTGTTCTTCCTGCTGGGGGTCGACGTGCTGACCAATTACCGCGTGAGGCGCCCGAGCGGCGCGGCGAAAGGAGCGGAGGCATGATCATCGGCGGTATCGACATCGCGGTCCTCTTCGCCTCGCTGATGGTCGGCTCGGTGCCGATCCTGCTGGCCGCCCTCGGCGAGACGGTGGTCGAGCGGTCGGGCGTGCTGAACCTGGGCGTCGAGGGGATGATGATCATCGGCGCGGTATCCGGCTTCATCGCCGCGGTGCAACTGGACAACCCGGTCGCCGGGTTCCTCGCCGGAGCCGTCTGCGGCGCGCTGTTCTCGCTGATCTTCGCGGCGCTGACCCAGGGGCTCCTGGCCAATCAGGTGGCGACGGGGCTGGCGCTTACGCTGTTCGGGATCGGGATCTCCTCGCTTGCGGGCCAGGGCTACAACGGGATCAAGCCGCCCGCGACCTTCGCGCTGCCGATGGGGCCTTTGCGCGACATCCCCTTCCTCGGGCCGATGCTGTTCCGCCACGACTGGGTGGTGTGGTTCTCGCTGTTCATGGTGGCGGCGGTCTGGTTCGTGCTGAACCGCACCCGCGCCGGGCTGATCATCCGCGCCGTCGGCGAAAGCCACGAGGCCGCCCATGCCCTCGGCTACAAGGTCAACCGGATCCGCCTGCTCTGCATCCTGTTCGGCGGCGCGATGGCGGGCATGGGCGGCGCCTATATCAGCCTGGTCAGGGTGCCGCAGTGGACCGACAACATGACCAACGGCGTGGGCTGGATCGCGCTTGCCATCGTGGTCTTCGCCTCGTGGCGGCCGGGGCGGGTGCTGGTCGGTGCCTGGCTTTTCGGCGGGCTGATGGTGCTGGGGCCGAACCTCCAGGCGGCGGGCTACAGGATCCCGGTCGAATACTTGTCGATGGCGCCCTATCTGATAACCATCGTGGTGCTGGTCGTCATGTCTTCGGGGCGGCGCGGCCGGGCCACGGGCGCCCCCGCCGCGCTCGGGCAGAATTTTCACGCCTCGCGCTGAGGCAGGTCTCGCGGGGGCCTCGCCTCCGCCACAACGGGGAGAAATCTTGCATGAAACGCAGAACGCTGCTGGCCTCAGTCGCCATCGGTCTTGGGCTGGCCCTCGGCCCCGCCGCCATGGCCCAGGACTCCGGGGCGGGTCTGGAGAAGGTGAAGGCCTGCTTCATCTATGTCGGCCCGATCGGCGACGGAGGCTGGACCTTCCAGCACCATCAGGGCGCGCTGGCGCTGAAAGAGGAATTCGGCGACCGCGTCGAGATCGCCTGGCAGGAATCGGTCCCCGAAGGCGCGGATGCCGAACGCTCGATCACCCAGTTCGCGCTTCAGGGCTGCAATATCATCTTCACCACCTCGTTCGGCTTCATGGACCCGACCAACACCGTCGCCGCCCAGTTCCCCGACGTGAAATTCGAACACGCCACCGGCTACAAGCGCGAGCATCCGAACGTCTCGACCTATGACGCGCGTTTCTACGAGGGCCGCGCCGTGATGGGCACCATCGCCGGTCATATGACCAAATCCGGGAAGATCGGCTATATCGGCTCGTATCCGATCCCCGAGGTGATCCAGGGCATCAACTCCTCGTTCCTCCATGCGCGCAAGGTGAACCCCGAGGTCACGCTCTCGGTGGTCTGGGCCTATACCTGGTTCGACCCGGCGAAAGAGGCCGATGCCGCGAAGGCGCTGATCGACCAGGGCGTGGACGTGATCCTGCAACACACCGATTCCACCGCGCCGCTGGCCGAGGCCGCCAAGACCCCGGGCGTGATCGGCTTCGGCCAGGCCTCGGACATGGCGGCCTACAAGCCGGCGCCCCGGGTCTCGTCGATCATCGACAACTGGGCGCCCTATTACATCAAGCGCGTCGGCGCGCTGCTGGACGGCAGCTATGAGCAATCGGCGGCCTGGGAGGGTATCGCCGGCGGCGAGGTCGAGATCGGCGAGATCACCGAGGCCGTGCCGCCCGAGGTGAAAGCCGCCGCCGAGAAGGTGCGCGACGACATCGCCGCAGGCACCTATCACCCGTTCACCGGCCCGCTGAACAAGCAGGACGGCACCCCCTGGCTGGCCGAGGGCGAGACCGCCGACGACGGCACCCTGGCGGGGATGAACTTCTACGTCGAGGGCATCACCGGCGAGATCCCGAAGCAATAAGACCCCTGAAAGGCCCGCCGGTGAGGCGGGCCTTTTTCGGTGGGACTTTGCGGGACATAGCGGTCACTGGCGCTAACTGAGCGGGGGGTCGTCTGACCAAATTATTGCGATCAGGAGCATTCACTGTGAGGAAGAACACATGCTGGTTTTGCGGCGATCCCATTGAATTGACCGATGCGCATGCAGTGAAGATTACTCTACATAATCTCTTTCGAGACACGGGTGCATCTCAAGGCTTAACCTCTCATGCCGAGTGCGCCAGACTGCGATTGACGGGAGCAACTATGGAGTTTGACCCTGAAGTACTCTCTGACTAACCGGCGGCTTTGGGCTCAAACCGGCCCCTGCGGCGCGCAACAGGGGCCAGCGCCCGACCGCGGGTGGGCGCCGGGACGGCGCGATGCTGGCGCTTTATGGGGCGTTCTCTCGTAAGGGCCGAACCAGAAGATCCTGGCGCAGGAGCGCCCGCCCTCCGGGGCGGTCGGGCACTGGCCGGGGCCGCTTGCGCGGCTGTTAACCCGGCCGGAGTTCTGATCAGACCGTGGGGATAAAAGCGGCTCTTCTCCACGGCAAGCCTTGATTCCAAGCCGTTTTCCCCGCCGCGTAACACAGGCCGGTGCTCGGCCCGGGGCGGGCGCTGCTTCGGGGCGATGCGGGCGCTTTTTGGCGCGCTCCCTCCCGTCCGTGGAGCAACGCACGAGCCCCACCCGCGGTATGGACCGTCGCGCCAGTCTCGCGGCGTAAGCCTGCCGAATGGGGCAGGCCGCTGGCCGGGGCCGTTAACCAGACCGGCGGATCCGTTCAGACCCCGGGAAGGCGCTTCTGCCCCAGGCGCCGCACGAGACGTTCGTTGCCCGGACTGCCGCGGGATCGCCATCTGCACCGACGGCCGGGCGCATCCTCCCCACCCCCGCAGATACTTGCACGCCAGATATACATTTTGCGCCGCCCCCGCCTCTGCTACTCCTGAACCCTGTCCGCTGCCGGAGTTCCTCATGCTCATCGCCGTTCTCAGCGACATCCATGGCAACCGCGAGGCCTTTGCCGCCGCGCTGGAAGATTGCGCGGAACGCGGCGCCGGGCGGATCGTACTGCTCGGCGATATCGTCGGCTACGGGCCGGACCCGGAATGGTGCACCGACAAGGCGCGCGAACTGGCCGGAGCCGGCGCGATCCTCGTGAAAGGCAACCACGACAGCGCCATCGACACGCCCGGCGAGAGCATGAACCCCGTCGCCCGCGCCGCCATCGACTGGACGCGGCCACGCCTCTCGGCCGGGAGCCGCAGGTTTCTCGCGGATCTGCCGCTGACGGCGACGCTCGGCGAGACGCTCTTCGTCCATGCCTCGGCCCACAGCCCCGCCGACTGGATCTATGTCACCGGCGAACGTCAGGCGATGGCGAGCTTCCGCACCAGCGAGGCGCGGGCGATCTTCTGCGGCCATGTCCATGTTCCCGCGCTCTACAGTTGCGATCTGGCCGGAAGGGTGCACGGCCATGAGGTGACGATGGCGGCGAGCCTGCCGCTGATCACCTCGCGGCGCTGGCTGATGGTGGCGGGATCGGTGGGCCAGCCGAGGGATGGCGTGCCCCAGGCGGGCTATGTGCTCTACGACACCGACCGCAAGGAGATCAGCTTCCGCCGGGTGGCCTATGATCTCGCCACGACCCTGCGCAAGCTGCGCGCGGCAGGCCTGCCCGAGGCGCTGGCCACCCGGCTGATGGCGGGAAAATGATCGCGAAAAAGGACAGGCGATGAAGACACGTCCGAAAACCGGGCTGGAGATCGACGGCTTCACCCTCGGCGACATGCTGCACCGCGGCGGCTTCGCCACCATCTGGGAGGTCACCCACCCCGACCACCCCGGCAAGATGGTGATGAAGGTGCCCACCATCCTCGACGGCGACGACGGGCCGACCATCGTCGGCTTCGAGACCGAGCAGATGATCCTGCCGCGCCTGAGCGGCCCGCATGTGCCCAAAGTGATCGCGGCCGGCGATTTCAGCGACATGCCTTACCTCGTGACCGAGAAACTGCCCGGCGGTCCGCTCCAGGACCTGATCCGCGAGGCGCCACTGCCCATCGAGCGGGTGGTGGAACTGGGCCGCGGGATGGCCGCCATGCTGCACGAGCTGCACCGCCAGCATGTGATCCATCTCGACCTGAAGCCCGGCAATGTGATGTGGCGCGAGACCGGCGAGATGGTCGCCATCGACTACGGTCTTGCCCGCCACGACCAGTTGCCGGATCTGCTGGCCGAGGAATTCACCATTCCGATGGGCACCTTCCCCTATATCGCGCCCGAACAGTTCCTGCGGCAGCGAAACGACCTGCGCTCGGACATTTTCGCGCTCGGGGTGATGCTTTACGAACTGGCGACCGGCAAACTGCCCTTCGGCCATCCCCAGACCCTGCGCGGGGTGCGCAAACGGCTCTGGCGCGACCCCGAGCCGCCGCGCGCGCTGAACCCGGACCTGCCGCCCTGGTTCCAGGAGATCGTCCTGCGCGCGACAGAAATCGACCCGGCGGTGCGCACCCGGTCGGCGGCGCAGATCCTGTTCGATCTGGAGCATCCCGACCAGGTGGAACTGACGGCGCGCGCCAGCCGCGAGAGGCGGGACGGATTCTGGGCCGTGCAGCGCCGGCGCTGGAAGATGCGCCGCCTGAGGCGCTTCGCCGCGCCGCCGCCGCTGGTCGCCGAGCAGACCGCGCGGGCGCCGGTGCTGATGGCGGCGGTGGATCTGTCGCCGGCGATGGAGCCTCTGTCCGGGCGCGTCCTCCAGGCGGTGCGCGATATCCTGATCATCCGCCCCGAGGCCCGTGTGGCCTGCGTCAACGTGATCCGCACCCACCGGATCGGCCTCGACCAGGCCACCGACGACGAGGGCAACCATATCCACATCTCGCGCCTTGTGGCGCTGAAGGCCTGGGGCCAGCGGCTCGGCCTGCCCGAGGGCCGCGTCACCTTCACCGTGCTGGAAGGCCCGGACCCGGGGGCCGAACTGATCGACCACGCCGGACGGATCATGGCCGACCATGTGGTGATGGGGGCGCGCGCGAATTCGGCGGCGCGGCGCTACCTCGGCTCGGTCTCCAGCCAGGTCGTGGCCCAGGCCCCCTGCTCGGTGACCATCGTGCGCATCCCGCAACCGCGCGAGGGGTGAAAGCCGCTTTCATCCCTGGCCTTCCGCGGCCCCCGCCCCTGCCATTTCCGGTCCCTGACCATCCCCGCCGGTGGCCGTCCGCTATCCATCCATGCAGGCCGGATCGACGGCTCCCTGCCCGTCCGCCTGGCGTTGGCGAAGGGCCGCGCAGGCAGCCGCCACGCGCCATTGCGGCAAGAGACGAAACCCGCGATGCTCAGCCGATGCGGGCGCGGGGTCATGCGCCGGATCGCCGCCGCGAAACGGCAGGCCGATGCCGCCAGCCTGCCGGGCCTGCCGGGGCGCATCGCCGCAAACCACCTGCGCCGCATCCGGCACCGGCCGGGCGATCCGTATTGCCGCCAGCAGCGGCGGCAGCAGGGCATGAAAGGACAGACCATGACGAAAACCATCCTTATCACCGGCGCGGGATCGGGTTTTGGCCGCGGCGTGGCGCTTGGCCTTGCGCGCGCGGGCCATGACGTGATCGCGGGCTGCCATATCTGGCCGCAGGTGACCGATCTGCGCAGTGAGGCCGCGCGCGAGGGGCTGAGCTTGCGCGTCATCAAACTGGATGTGCTGTCGGAGATCGACCGCAGCCATGCGCTCTCGCTGGAGTTCGACACGCTCTTCAACAATGCCGGAATCATGGAATCCGGCCCGGTGGCCGAACTGCCGATGGCGGTGGTCCGCGCCAGTTTCGAGACCAATGTCTTTGCCGCCCTGGCCATGGCGCAAGGCGCCGCGCGCAAGTTCATCACCGCGGGCAAGGGCCGCATCGTCTGGACCTCCTCGGTCGCGGGGCTGGTCGGGGTCAGCTGGGACGGCGCCTATTCCGCGTCGAAATTCGCGGTCGAGGGCTTTTGTCTGGCGATGCGCGAGGAACTGAAACCCTACGGCGTCGAGGTCTGCACCGTGAACCCCGGCGCCTATCGCACCGGCTTCAACGACACCGGCATGGAATCGCAGGACCAATGGTGGGCTCAGGGCGAGCGTGTGATGGCGCACTGGCCGGTGCGCGAGTTGAAGAACCAGCATGATCCGGCCGAAATGATCGCGGCGATGATCGACGTGCTGACCGCCGAAAAGCCCGCCTTCCGCACCGTCCTGCCCGCCAAAACCGCCGACCGCGTCCAGAGCGAACAGCGCGAAGCCTGGGACTGGACGGTATGAGCCTGCGGGTCACAGCCCGCATCACCGCGCGCGATCCGGAAGCGCTGATCCCGCTCTTGCACCAGTTGACCGAACACAGCCGGAATGAGCCCGGCTGTCTCGACTACGGCTGGTATCGCAAGGGCGCGGTCTTTACCTCGGTCGAGCTGTGGCAAACGCCCGAGGCCGAGCGCGCCCATAACAGGACCGCGTTCCTGGACGACCTTCTGTGCCGCATCGTCCCGTTGCTCGAAGGCCGGCCCGAGGTCACCCGCTGGGAGAATATCTGAGACAGAGCGCGGATCACCTGAAACAGCGGTTCCTCTGTTGTCGCGCGCCTTCGCCGGCAGGCCTCACCCCCCGCCTTCCTGGCAGGGGCCGGCGGTATGTGCAGAGAGCATGGCTTCAACGTCATCCAGAAAAGCGAACCAGGCGCCTTCCTCGTCTATGCCGTTGATCCGCATCAGAAACAGCCCCTCAACGGCCAGAAACGCCACACGCGCCGCCCGCGCCCGGGGCGAGGGGCCATCGAGGCGGCTGAACATCCCCTGATACCAGGCCCGTATCTCCTGCATATGCACCGGATCCTTGAGCGAGCCGACCAGAAGCCCGGCCATTCTGGCGTTCATCGCCTGCTGCGAGGCGCGGGTGGCCTGGATATAGCGGCGGACGAAGGCGACCGGATCACCGGGAGGGGGCTCTCCCATCAGCGCATCGAACTGACTGGTCCAGCGGTCGATCAGGCTGCGCACCAGATCTTCCTTCGAGGCAAAGGAATACTGCACGCCGCCTTTGGTAATACCCGCCGCCTGGGCCAGGGCGCCGATGGTCAGGGCGGCCGCGCCGCCGCTGCGCACCAGCTCTTCGGCGAGGTCCAGCAGCTTCTCGCGGGTGATGGTCGGCTTTCTGCCCAATGTCCTGACCTTCGCAGATTTCGGTTGAAAGAAATACGACCGTATTTATATGGAGCCGGGCAGCAGAAGCCAAGGTGACTCATGCCCGCCCGTCAACCCGATCCGAAACGCTGGCTGGTGCTGCTCGCGGTGATGCTGGCGTTCCTGCCGGTGGTGCTGGACATGACCATCCTGCATGTCGCCGTGCCCAGACTGACCCAGGCGCTGGCCGCTTCCGGCACCGAAGTGCTGTGGGTAATCGACATCTATCCGCTGCTGATGGCGGGTCTGCTGGTGCCGATGGGGACGCTGGCCGACCGGATCGGCAACCGGCGCATCCTGCTGACCGGGCTGGTGATCTTCGGCGCGGCCTCGGCCTTTGCGGCCTTTGCGCCCAATGCGCCGGTGCTGATCGCGGCGCGGATGCTGCTGGCGCTTGGCGGCTCGATGATCATGCCCTGCGTGCTGGGGATCATCCGCCGCACCTTCGAGGATGAGAAGGAACGCGGTCTGGCGCTTGGCCTCTGGGGCACGGTCGGCGCGGCGGGGGCGGCGGTCGGCCCGCTGATCGGCGGCGCGCTGCTGGAGCATTTCTGGTGGGGCTCGGTCTTTCTGATCAATATCCCGGTGATGGTGGTCGTCGTGACCGCCTGCTGGCTCCTGCTGCCCCGGCGCGAGGAAACCACCCCCGGCCATTGGGCCATCGGCCAGGCGCTTTTGCTGATCTTCGGCATGATCGCGACGGTTTACGCGATCAAGGCCGGGTTCGGGGCCAGACAATCGCTGCCCGTCGTGCTGGCGGTGCTGGCGCTCGGGCTTGGGCTGCTGACGATTTTCGCCCGCAAGCAGATGCGCGCGGCCGAGCCGATGCTGGATCTGTCGCTCTTCTCGCATCCGGCCATTCTGGCGGGGATGATCATGGCGATGGTCGCCAGCGGGTCGCTGGCCGGGGTCGAGCTGACGCTGGCGCAAGAGTTGCAATATGTGCTGGACAAGACCCCGCTTCAGGCCGGGATCTTCATGATCCCGATCATGGCCGCGGCGGCGATCGGCGGGCCGGTGGCGGGCTGGCTTTCGGCCCGGTTCGGCCTGCGCCCGGTGGCGAGCCTCTCGATGGCGGTTTCGTCCGTCGCCCTGGCCTGGCTGGCCTTGAGCGATTTCCACACGTCGGGGGTGATGGTGCCCGCGCTGCTGGCGGTGCTGGGGCTGGCGCTGTCCATCGGGCTGACAGCCTCGTCCATCGCCATCATGGGCTCGGTCGAGGCCAGCAAGGGCGGCGCGGCGGGCTCGCTTGAGGCCACCGGCTATGAACTCGGCACGGGCCTCGGCATCACCTTCTTCGGCGTCTTCATGTCGGTGGTTTACGGGCGGCATTTCGATGCGCCGCCAGGGCTTTCGGCCGGTCAGGCGGCTCAGGCGACCCGCTCGATCGGGGACAGCTATCTTGTCGCCCGCGATCTGGCGGCGGTCGAAGGAGAGGCGGTGATTGCGGCGGGCAAGGCGGCGTTTTCCTCGACCCATTCGGTGCTGCTGCTGACCGCAGCGGCGCTGATCGGCGCGCTGGCGGCCTTGGTGTTCTTCCTGCTGGCAAGGGTGAAAACCACCAGCGCGCAGCACTGAGGCAAAGCTCTGCGCAGCGCTTCCGCCAGCGCGCAGAGGAACCGTGCAAAGCCCGCCCCGGGGGTCAGAGCAATGCGTCGTCCGCCGCCATGATATCGGCGGCGCCGGCCCGGATCGCGCTTTCCAGTGCGACAGTCCGGGGGAGCAATCGGGATGTGAAATAACGAGCCATTGCCAGCTTGTGCCGTGCCAGCGCAGGAGAGGAGTTCCGAGCCGCCTTTCCCGCCATGCGCACCCAGAGCCACCCATAGGTGACCAGGGCAAAGCAATGCAGATATTCCGTCGCCGCGGCCCCGGTTTCGCGCGGATCGCCGGCCCTCGACAGAACGAACCCGGTCAGATCTTCAAGGCGGGTCAGGGCTGAGGCAACAGCCCTTCTTGCCGGTTCCAGCTCTTCGGCGGCCTGCGGGGCAAGATCATCGCGCATCAGCGCGAAAAAGCGACGCGCCGGATCTCCGTTCTCCATTGGCAGTTTGCGGCCGACCAGGTCCATCGCCTGCACGCCGTTCGTGCCTTCATAAATCTGGGTGATGCGGGCATCGCGCACATATTGCTCCATGCCCCATTCGCGGATGTAGCCGTGACCGCCGAAGACCTGTTGTGACTTTACCGCGGTCTCAAAGCCGAAATCGGTGCAGGCGGCTTTAACCACCGGCGTCAGCAGGGCGACATAGCCCCCGGCTTCGCGGCGGGTTGCGGGATCGGGATGGCGGGCCGCGATATCCATCTGCAAGGCGGTCCAGATGCCAAGCGCGCGGCCCGCCTCGGTGAGCGCGCGCCCGGTCAGCAGCATCCCGCGTACATCGGCATGGCCGATGATCGGCACCGGCCCCAAACTGCCATCCGCCCCCCGCCCCTGACGCCGCTCGCGCGCATAGGCCACGGCTTTCTGACTGGCCGCTTCGCCGATCCCCAGGCCCTGCATCCCGACAAACAGACGCTCGGCGTTCATCATGGTGAACATGGCGTTCAGCCCGGCGCCGGGTTCGCCGATCAGCCAGGCGGTCGCGCCGTCGTAATTCATCACGCAGGTCGGCTGGGCATGGATTCCCATCTTGTGTTCCAGCGCACCAACGGACATCCGGTTGCGAAGCCCCGTCTCGCCCGCCTCATCGGCAAGGAATTTCGGCGCAAGGAACAGGCTGATCCCCCTGACGCCCGCCGCCGCGCCCGGCAGCCGCGCCAGCACCAGATGCACGATATTGCCGCCGAAATCGTGATCGCCCGAAGAGATGAAGATTTTCGTTCCATGCAGCGCATAGGTGCCGTCACCGCATGGTTCGGCCCGGGTCGTGAGCTGCCCGAGATCTGTTCCGGCGCCGGCTTCGGTCAGGGCCATGGCCCCGGTCCACTCGCCCTGGATCATCTTCGGAAGATACTGCTGCTTCAGCGCGTCGCCGGCATGGTGGAAGATGGTCTCGGCCGCGCCACGGGTCAGCCCCGCGAACAGTCCGAAGGACAGATTGGCGGATGACAGCATTTCATCCAGCAGCAACTGAAGCACATGGGGCAGGCCCTGGCCTCCGAACTCGGGCGCGCCCGAAAGACCCGCCCAGCCCGCGGTGACAAATGCCCGATAAGCGGCGGGGAAGCCCTGCGGCGTGCTCACCACGCCGTCTGCAAGTCTGCAACCCTGCTCATCGCCGGGCCGGTTCAGCGGTTCAAGAATACGGGCGCAGAATTTTCCGGCCTCATCAAGTATGCTGGTCGCCAACCCGGTATTGATATCGCCGAAACCAGGAAGGACGGACATCTTCTCATCGAAATCAAAGACATCCCCCAGCAGAAAAGACATGTCGGCAACGGGCGGAACATAGGCTGTCATCGGATATCTCTTCCGGAAAAAGGGGTCTGTCGGTCCCGGCTTTGCCCGGATCGCGGACGGCACAAGTGCTGTGGCGGGCATAGCGACACCCTGCCGGAAGCGATGCGACCGACAGGGAAGGCGCCAGCGGAGGAAGGCCCGTGATCAGCCAGCCGTGCCCGGCAGGCCACGCGCGCGGGCCATGCTCATGGCGGTGTCCTGGATCATGTCTTCCTGGCCGCCGATCATCTTCTTGCGGCCGAGTTCGATCAGAATGTCGCGGGCGGGAACGCCGAAGCGTTCCGCCGCGCGGCGGGCGGGCAAGAGGAAGGTCGAATAGACCCCGGCATAGCCGAGCGTCAGCGCCTCGCGGTCGACCCGGACGATACTATCCATGAACGGCACCACCACGTCTTCGGCCAGATCCATCAGCGCGAAGGTGTTGCTGCCGGTCTCGATCCCCATCCGGTCGCAGACGGCGGCCAGCACCTCGATCGGCGCATTCCCGGCGCCCGCGCCCAGCCCGGCAAGCGAGGCATCGATCCGGCTTGCCCCGGCAGCGATGGCCGCGATGGAATTGGCGATGCCGAGGCCGAGGTTGTGGTGGCCGTGGAAGCCGATCTCCGTCCCGGGCTTCAGCGCGTCACGCAGGCGGCTGATCACTTCGGTCACGTCATCGGTCAGCATATATCCCGCGGAATCCGTGATATAGACCGTGTTGGCGCCGTAGCTTTCCATCAAAAGCGCCTGTTCGGTCAGGCCTTTGGCGTCGTTCAAATGCGACATCATCAGAAAGCCGGTCGTATCCATCCCCAGCTTGCGCGCGAAGGCGATATGCTGCGGCGAGGTATCGGCCTCGGTGCAATGCGTCGCCACATGGACCGAGCGCGCGCCGCAGTCATAGGCCTCCTGCAATTCGCGCATGGTGCCAAGGCCGGGGATCAGCAGGACCGAGATCGTGGCCTGTTTCACCACCGCCGCCACCGCCGAGATATATTCGGCGTTCGAGGCCAGCGCCCGTCCATGCTGGATCGAATTGCCGCCCAGCCCCGCGCCATGGGTGACTTGCAGGTAAGGCACCCCCGCCGCATCCAGGGCCGAGGCGATCTTCACCATCATCTCGACCGGGATCTGTTCGCGTTTCGCATGCATCCCGTCGCGCAAAGACATGTCATGCAGCCTGACCTTGCGGCCTTCGAGTTTGCTCTTCGCCATCACACGGCCTCCGCTTCAGACTGTTTCACACCCGGCAGGGCGATGGAGCCGTCCTGGATCCCTTTCGCGAACATCTCGGCGGTGCGGGCGGCGGCGGCGGTCATGATGTCGAGATTGCCGGCATAGGTCGGCAGGTAGTCGCCAAGGCCCGCGACCTCCATGAAGACCGCGACGCGGTTGCCGTCGAAATCGGGGCCGTTCACAAGGCGGTAGCCCGGGACGTAAATCTGCACCTGTTCGATCATCCGCAGCACGGAGGCGGTGATCGCCTCGCGGTCGGGGGCGCCTTCGACCTCGCAATAGATCGTGTTGCGCATGATCAGCGGCGGATCGGCGGGGTTGATGATGGCGAGCGCCTTGCCGCGTTTCGCGCCGCCCACCTTCTCCAGCGCGTTGGAGGTCGTATAGGTGAACTCGTCGAGATTGGCGCGTGTGCCCGGCCCCACCGACAGCGAGCTGAGCGAGGCGATGATCTCGGCATAACCGACCGGCTGCACCGCGCCGACCGCCGCCACAATCGGGATCGTCGCCTGCCCGGCGCAGGAGATCATGTTGACATTGACCACGCCCCCCGCCGCCGCGATCTGCGCGAGGTTGACCGGCGGCACGCACAGCGGCCCGATGGCGGCGGGCGTCAGATCGACCATCAGCACGCCCAGCTCATTGAGTTTGCGGCTGTTTTCGGCATGAACATAGGCCGAGGTCGCGTCAAAGGCGATCTGGATCCCGTCGGCCAGCACATGCGGCATGAGCCCGTCCACGCCCTCATGCGTGGTCTTCAGCCCCATCTCCCGCGCCCGCGCGAGGCCCTCGGAGCCTGGATCGATCCCCACCATCCAGACCGGCTCCAGCACATCCGAGCGTTTCAGCTTGTATAGCAGGTCGGTGCCGATATTGCCGGACCCGATCAGGGCGCATTTGATCTTTGCCATTCTTCCCCCCCTTGCCCGTCAGTCGCCGAAACGGACCGAAACCGAGCCCATATCCAGAAACCGCGCGATCAGGCTGTCGCCGGATTTCACCGGCACCGCCGCCGTGATCGCGCCGCTCATCACGAAACTGCCGGCGGGCAGCACCTCGCCCATCTCATGCAACACACCCACCAGCATCGCCACCGCATCGGCCGGATGGCCCAGCACCTCGGCCGAGGCGCCAAGGGCGACGATCTCGCCATTCAGCTCCATCACGGTGCCGATGGTGCGCAGATCAATGCTGCCCGGGCGACGCGGCCGCCCGCCCGCGATAAACCGCGCGGAAGAGCTGTTATCGGCCAGCACGCTTTCCAGATCGAATTTGAACCCGGTGAAACGGCTGTCGATGATCTCGACCGAGGGCTGGATGTAATCGGTCGCCGCCAGCACCTGATCGCGGCTGACCTGGCCGGACAGTTCCGCCCCCATGACAAACGCGATCTCGCATTCGGCGCGCGGATGGATCATGTCGCCCAGCGAAATCACCGAGTTCTCGGGCCGCGCCATCGCATCGGTCAGAAAGCCGATGCCCGGCTTGTCGACCCCCATCTGCAACATCTTGGGCCGCGAGGTCAGCCCGGCCTTCCAGCCCACGACCCGCTGGCCGCGCGCCTCATAGCTGCGGCGCAAAGCGGTCTGCACGCGGTAGGCATCGGCCACCGTCATGCCGGGGTAATCATCGGTCAGCTTGCGGATCGGGGTGGCATAGGTCTGGGCGGTCTCCACCCGTTCGGCCAGCCGCTGAATGGCGGTGTTGTCCAGTGTCATACCTGCGCCCTCCCCTTGAAACGCGCGGTGCAGGTGCCGACACCTGCGATGGTCGCGACCAGTTCGTCCCCGTCCACAACCTCGATCAGCGGTGCCTGGGCGCCCGACAGGATCACCTCACCCGCCTTCAGCGTGATCCCGAGCGCGCCGAGCGTATTCGCCAGCCAGGCCACCGCATTGGCGGGCGAGCCCTGGACCGCCGCGCCAACCCCGGTCGAATGCAGCGCGCCGTTCTTCTCGATCACGAGGCCGGCAAGGCTGAGGTCGATATCGCGCGGATCGGCGCGGCCTTCCCCCAGCAGAAACACCCCGCAAGAGGCATTGTCGGCCACCGTGTCCTGGATGCGGATCTTCCAGTCGGAAAACCGGGTATCGACGATCTCGAAACAGGGCGTCACGTAATCGGTGGCGCGGATCACATCGGTCACCGTCACGCCCGGCCCGCGCAGATCGTGTTTCAGCACGAAAGCCAGCTCTGCCTCGGCCCGGGGCTGCATCAGCGCCCCCATATCAATCGCATCGCCGTTCTGATAGAGCATCTGCCGCGTCAGCTGGCCGAAATCCGGCTGGTAGACGCCAAGCGCATCCTGGATCGCGCGGCTGGTCAGCCCGATCTTGCGGCCGACAATCTCATCCCCCGCCGCGATCCGCCGCGCCAGCATGCGCGACTGGATGTTATAGGCGTCGGTGATCGTGCTTTCCGGCGCGATCTCGCTGATTTTGGTCGTCGGGCGGCCAGAGACCATCGCCTCATAAAGCGCATCCCCCAGCTTTGCGACCTGGCTTTCCTCGATCATGGACCCTCCTCCGTCTGCGGTGAGACTAGGAGAGGGCGGAAATACGCTCCAATACTTTGATGGTCCCCTTGCGATACCGGAAGCGTATGAAATGACCCGCAGAAATCATACGAAAAAGGTATCGCATTCCCATCCTAAAAGCATTGGAGCGCATGGTGCGCCCTGGCTAATCTGCCGCCGGATACGGACCGCTGTGCCGCATCGCGCAGGGCCTCGGAGAGGAGACCAGCCATGAAACGCTTTGACCTGTTCATCGACGGGGAATTCCGCGCCGCGCGTTCGGGGCGCAGCTTTCAGAAAATCTCGCCGGTCGATGGCCGGGTGATCGGCACCGTGCAGGAGGCGCTGGCCGAGGATGTCGACGCCGCCGTGCAGGCCGCCCGCGCCGCGCTGAACGGGTCCTGGGGGCAGATGCCGGTCAAGACCCGCACCGATCTGCTGCTGGATCTGGCCCATGCGATCAACCGCCGCGCCGCCGATTTCGTCGAGGCCGAGGTGCAGGATACCGGCCATACCCGCGCCTTCGCCAGCCATGTCGAGATCCCGCGCGGCGCCGCGAATTTCGAGATTTTCGCCAATCTGCTGAAGAATACCGGCGGCGAGTTCTTTGCCATGGACACGCCCGACGGGGCCGGCGCGGTGAATATGGAATTGCACCGCCCCAAGGGGGTGATCGCGGTGATCTCGCCCTGGAATGCGCCGTTCCTGCTGATGACCTGGAAGGTCGGCCCGGCTCTGGCCTGCGGCAATACCGTCGTGGTGAAGCCTTCCGAGGAAAGCCCGGCCACCGCCACGCTTCTGGGCGAGGTGATGAATGAGGTCGGCATCCCGAAGGGCGTCTATAACGTCATCCACGGCTTCGGCCCGGGCTCGGCCGGCGAATTGCTGACCCAGCACAAAGGGGTCGACGGCATCACCTTCACCGGCGAGACCCGCACCGGTGAGGCGATCATGAAACAGGCCGCTGTCGGTCTGCGCGATGTATCGTTCGAGCTTGGCGGCAAGAACCCGGCCATCGTCTTTGCCGATTGCGATATGGACAAGGCGATCGAGGTGGTGATGCGCTCGGCCTTCGCCAATACCGGGCAGGTCTGTCTCGGGACCGAGCGGGTCTATGTCGAACGCCCGATCTTTGACGCCTTCACCGCGCGGCTGAAGGCCGGGGCCGAGGCGCTGAAACCCGGCGGACCGGACGATCCTGGCACCACGCTCGGGCCGCTGATCTCGGCAGAACATCGCGACAAGGTGCTGTCTTACTATCAAAAGGCCCGCGACCTCGGCGCGACCGAGGTGACCGGCGGCGGCGTGCCGGTGTTTGGCAACGATTGCGACAAGGGCTTTTTCGTGCAGCCGACGATCTGGACCGGCCTCTCCGACGACAGCGCCATCATGCGCGAGGAAATCTTCGGCCCCTGCGTCCATATCAGCCCGTTCGATACCGAGGATGAGGTGATCGCCCGCGCCAATGACACAGGCTACGGGCTCTCGGCCACGGTGCTGACCGAAAACCTCTCCCGCGCGCATCGCGTGGGGCGGCGGCTGGAGGCCGGGATCATCTGGGTCAATGCCTGGTTTCTGCGCGACCTGCGCACGGCGTTCGGAGGCTCGAAATCCTCAGGGATCGGGCGCGAGGGCGGCGTGCACTCGCTGGAATTCTACACCGAGCGCAGCAATCTGTGCATCAAGCTCTGAGCTCCGGCGTCTCCCCGGGCCGGGGAGTGACCCGCCGACGGCCACCAGGGCCGCGGCGGGTCTTGACATATCCCCCCTTCCGGCTGGCCTGATCGGGGCGGACAGGACGGAGGGAACCGCTGATGAACATCCGCCAGCTGAAATATTTCGTCGCCGTCGCGGAAGAGCTGAACATCGGCCGCGCGGCGCAGCGGCTCAACGTCTCGCAGCCGCCGGTGACGCGGCAGATCCAGCAGATGGAAGAGGAGCTGAAAGCGCCCCTCTTCATCCGCAACCCGCGCGGGGTCGAACTGACCCAGGCCGGTGAGATCCTGCTGGCCGAGGCGCGCAATATCATCGGGCTGATGGATCAGGCCGGCCAGCGCGTGCTGCGCGCCGCGCGCGGCGATCTGGGGCGGCTGGATGTGGGGATCTTCGGCTCGGCGATTGTCGGCATCATTCCGGGCATCATCCAGGCGTTCAAACAGCTTTACCCGAACGTCCATATCATGCTGCATCCGATGGACAAAATGCGCCAGGTCGAGGCGCTTCTGAACCGCACCATTGATGTCGGCTTCAACCGGCTGCTCGACCCGGAGCCCGGCATTTCCATCGAGGAAATCTCGCGCGAGCGTATCCTTGCCACCGTCAGCGCCAGCCGCCCCGGCGGCGACCGCCCGGTCAGCCTCGCGAGCCTCGCGAAAGAGCCGCTGATCCTGTTTCCCGCCAGCCGCGCGCCGGGTTTCGTCGAGGCGGTGGCCGATCTTTTCCGCTCCAACGGCTTCACGCCGCAGGTGGGCCAGGTGGTCGGCGACGCCTTTACCGGCATGGCGCTGGTGGCCTCGGGATTCGGAAATTGCCTCGTGCCGGAATCGATCAGCTCGGTCACCATGCCGGGGGTGGCCTTCCGCCAGCTTGATCTGGCGGAGCCGGTGACCGTCGATCTGTCCTGCATCTGGCGCGAGGGCGACAGCTCGCCGGTTTTGCAGAACTTCCTCGCGGTGGCGCGGGACTGGGCCGGCCGCAATCCTGTTGGAAATAAATAGATTTATCAGTATCTTACCCGGCCCTCCCGGGCCGGCTGCACGGGGCTTATCTCTATACGTTTCCCGTATGGAACCAGCTTTCAAATGGTATTTGAAAGAAAGGCTCATGCTCTGCACTCTGACCTCATGACGCAGCGATGGAGGCGCTGCCGATGACCCCGGACCCCGCCGAAAACCGGGGGAGGGAGCCGGTTGCCCCCGCGTGATCGTCAGGCCAAAGCGAGGTGCAAGATGCCAATCATTCAGGTCCACATCATGGAGGGCCGGACGGACAGCCAGAAGCAGGCGATGATGCGCCGCGTCACGGAAGCCGTGGCCGAGACGCTCGACGTTCGGCCATCGGCGGTGCGGATCATGATCCATGAACTGCAATCGGGGCATTTCTCGGTCGCGGGCGAGCCACGCTTTGCCGAAGCCACGGCGTCCGAGGCGGGCAAGAACGGCCATAGCGGCCATATTCTGCACGCGGGCGAGGCACAATCCTGACCACAACACGCCCGGAGGAGGGCGGAAGACATATCAATCGGGGCGCGCGCGGCAGGGGAATGGCCGGCAGACCCTTTTCCGAAAGGGAGGAACCATGACGTTTCAAGAACCGATCCATGACGTGGCGCAACTGGCCATGGTCGAGATTTTCACCCCGAAATACGAGGAATCGCTGAACTTCTTCGAGACGTTTCTCGGCATGTACAAACAGGCCGAAGACGGGAAATCGGCCTATCTGCGCGCCTATGAGGACCGCTATCACCATTCGATGAAGCTGACGCGCTCGGACAAGGCCGGGGTCGGCGTCATCTCCTGGCGCGCGATGTCGCCCCAGGCGCTGGAGCGCCGGGTTGCGGCGATTGCGGCCTCGGGCCAGCCCGGCCGGTGGGTCGAGGGGCACAAGGGCTATGGGCGCGCCTATGAATTCACCACGCCCGACGGCCATGTGAACCATCTGTTCTGGGATGTCGAATATTTCAAGCCGACCGAGGCGCAGCGCTCGCGTCTCCTGAGCCGCGCGCAGAAACGCCCGCTCAGCGGCGTGCCGGTGCGGCGTCTGGACCATGTGAACATCATGGTCTCGGATGTGACGAAGAACGCGACCTTCATGCAGGAGACGCTCGGCTTCCAGAAGCGCGAGAATGTGGTCTTCGGCGGCAAGGATGAGCTGGCCTGCTGGCTGTCGGTCAGCCCGCTGGTGCATGAGATCGCCATGACCAAGGACAATTCCGGTCACGGCAACCGGCTGCACCATCTGGCCTTCTGGTATGGCAGCCAGGGGCAGATGCTCGACATCGCGGATCTCTTGAAGGAATACGGCCTGCATATCGAGGCGGGCCCGGCGAAACACGGCATCAGCCAGGGCTATTTCATCTATTTCTACGAGCCCGGCGGCAACCGGATCGAGCTGTTCGGCGATTGCGGCTACCTGATCTTCGACCCGGAATGGAAGACCGTCACCTGGGACGAGACCAATTTCTGGAGCGAGGGCGGCGTCTGGATCGGCGGCGACCTGCCGCAGGATTTCTTCGTCTACGGCACCCCCATCGTCGAGGCGGCCGCCGAGGCCGCCAGGGCCGCCGAGGTCGAACCGGCAGAGTAATTCCAGGCGGCGGGTGCCAGCCGGCGCCCGCCGCCCGTGACCTGCAAAGGATCAACGCAACAGGGGACAGGCCAGACGCGCACCGGGGAGGGTGCCGCGACCGGCGCGATATGTCCGAGGAGGAATGCAATGAAAGATCAGGCGCCCGTTCAGGGTCTTACCCCTTACAAGGGGGATGAATATCTGGATTCGATCCGCGACACGCGCGAAGTCTGGATCCATGGCGAGAGGGTAAAGGATGTCACCAGCCATCCCGCCTTCCGCAACTCGGCGCGGATGGTGGCGCGCTGGTATGACCGGCTGAATGCCGAGAAAGACACGCTTGGGGTGGTGACGGATACCGGCTCGGGCGGCTGGACGCATCCGTTCTTCAAGGCGCCGCGCACCGCGGGCGATCTGGTCCAGGCCCGCGACGCCATCGCCCGGCTGCAAGGCGTGGCCTGCGGCTGGATGGGGCGCTCGCCTGATTACAAGGCGTCTTTCCTCGGCACGCTGGGCGCCAATGCCGATTTCTACGGCGAATATGCCGGCAATGCGAAGGCCTGGTATCGCCAGACCCAGGAGCGGGTGGAATACTGGAACCATGCCATCGTGAATCCGCCCATCGACCGCCATCTGCCCATCGAGGAGACCGGCGGCGTCTTCATGCATGTCGAGAAGGAAACCGATGCCGGGCTGATCGTCTCGGGCGCCAAAGTGGTCGCCACCGGCTCGGCGCTGACGCATCAGAACTTCATCGCGCATTACGGCCTGCCGGTGAAGGACAAGAAATATGCGCTGATCTGCACGGTGCCGATGTGTGCCTCGGGCGTGAAGCTGATCAGCCGCGTGAGCTATGAACTGAACGCGGCGGTGATGGGAACGCCGTTCGACTATCCGCTGTCCTCGCGCCTTGATGAGAATGACGCGATTCTGGTGTTCGACAAGGTGCTGGTGCCCTGGGAAAACGTCTTCATGTATGGCGACCCGGACCGGGTGAACTCCTTCGTGCCGCTGTCGGGGTTCGTGCCGCGCTTCACCTTCCACGGCGTCACCCGGCTGGCGGTGAAGCTCGATTTCATCGCCGGGCTGTTCTCGAAGGCGCTGGAAACCACCGGGGCCTCGGGCTTCCGCGGCCCGCAGACCGCCGTGGGCGAGGTGATCGCCTGGCGCAACCTGTTCTGGGGTCTCTCGGATGCGATGGCGCTGAACCCCATCGGCTGGCCGGGAACGGATGGCTATGTGCAGCCCAACCTGAACTCGGCCACCGCCTACCGCGTCTTTGCGCCGATGGCCTATAACCGCATCAAAGAGCTGATCGAGCGTCATATCGCCTCGGGTCTGATCTATCTGCCCGCCTCGGCGCTGGATTTCCAGAATGAGGAGGTCCGCCCGCTGCTCGACCGTTTTGTGCGCGGCTCAAACGGCATCGCGGCGATTGACCGGGTGAAGCTGCTGAAGCTGCTCTGGGACGCGATGGGGTCGGAATTCGGCGGCCGGCACGAGCTTTACGAGACCAATTACGCCGGGAATTACGAGAATATCCGCATCGAAACCATGTATATGGCGCAGGGCACCGGCCAGCTGGATGCGATGCGGCAGATGGTCGATGACTATATGGCGGAATATGATCTCGACGGCTGGACGGCGCCGGACATGATCAACCCCTGGGATGTGAACCGGCTGAAAGCCGGGTTCCAGGGCTGATCCGATGCTGGAGTTCGGAGGGGCGGTAACCGAAGTCAGCCTCGGCGCCCCCGCTCCGATGGCGGGCTCGGTGCTGGCCATCGGCGCCTTTGACGGGGTGCATCTGGGGCATCAGCGGCTGATCCAGGCTGCGGTGGCCGATGGCTGGCGGCTTGGTCTGCAATCGGTGATCTGGACCTTCGATCCGCCGCCCAAGGTGGTGTTCGGGCGGGCCGCTCCGCTGTGTGGCCTTGAGGAAAAGCTCACCCGGATTGCCCGTCTCGGGCCGGATCTGATCGTGGTGATCCCGTTCGGCCCGTCCTATGCCGCCCGCACAGCCGCGCAGTTCATCGCGGATCTGACGCGTATCAGCCCCCGGCACATCCATGTCGGCGCGGATTTCCGCTTTGGCGCGCGGCAATCGGGCGATGTGGCGCTGCTGGCAGAGCATTTCCCGGTCACCCTGGCCGCACCGGTATGCTGTGCCGCCGGCGAGACGATTTCCTCAACCCGGCTGCGTGATCTGAGGACGCGCGGTGAATGCGGCAGCGCCCTGATGGGGCCGGAAGCGGCGCTGATCTGCGCCCCGTCCGGCGCGCATATGACACTCAACCTGCATCACAGGGAGGCCATGGATGGCTGGAATTGACCCGCGCGCCCTGCGCGACGCCTGCGGCAGTTTCGCCACCGGCGTGACGGTGATCAGCACGACCACGCAGGACGGCGACCATGGCATGACCGCCAACGCCTTCATGTCGGTCTCGCTCGATCCGCCGCTGATCTCGATCTCGCTGGACCGCAAGAGCCGGATGCATGGCAAGGTGCGCGAGGCCGGATGCTATGCGGTCAGCATCCTTGCGCAGGATATGGAACCTATCGCGCAGCATTTTGCCGGGCGGCACAACCCGCATCTGGCAGAGGTCTTTGAGCGGCGCGGCGATCTTCCGGTGGTGCCCGGCGCGGCGGCGGTCTTTCTGGCCGAGGTCGCGCAGGAGGTGGAGGCGGGCGATCACACGCTCTTCATCGGCCGCGTGACCGGGATCGACCGCGCCGACGGCGCCCGGCCGCTGCTGTTCTGCGCCGGACGGTTCGGCGGCCTCGCCGGCTAGATCCGCCTTCAGCATCCACACGCCCGCTGATGGGCCTTGCTCCGCCGGTGACGCGGCGGGGATGGGACGGTTTTGCGCGGGCAAACAGATAAAACAGGGAGAAAATCATGACGAAATTTCTGACGACGGCCGCTCTGGCGCTGGCGGTGACGGGTGCCGCTCTGCCCGCGATGGCGATTGATGTCGGGCCGGCGGATTACACGCTGATGCCCGGCGGCACGAAAATGGGGCTGCTCTATCTCCAGCATCTGAGCTCTGACAGGTTCATTCTGAATGGCGCAGAAGTGCCGGGATCGAAATTCAGCGCCAATGTCGCGATCCTGCGCGGGCTGAATTACACCACCATCGGGGATGAGACGGTGCTCTTGCAGTTCGTGCTGCCGGTCTCGGACATCTCCACCGCGCAGATCGGCGGCGGCGCGCTGCCGGTCGAGGAGGGCCTCGGCGATCTGACGCTCGGGATCACCTACTGGCCGGTGAAGCCCGCCAATCCCGAGACCGGCACCACCATCGGCCTCACCGCCTTTCTCACCGCCCCGACCGGCGCTTATGAGATGGGCAGCGTCGGCATCGGCGAGGGCACCTGGACCCTCACCCCGCAGATCGGCCTGATCCAGGGGCTTGGCAACGGGTTTTACCTTGATGCGGTGGCGGATGTGGCCCTGAGCCTCGATCATACCGAGAACGGGGTGGAAGTGTCGCGCGATCCCGCCTGGCAGGTCCAGGCCATGCTGCGCAAACAATTCTCGCCGGAGACGAATTTCGCCCTTGGCCTTTCCGGGCAGTTCGGGGGCGATCTGACGGTCGGCGGCGTCGGGACCGGCCAGAAGATCCGGCGCGACCAGATCCGGCTTTACGGCTCCACCTTCATCGGCGAGGGATTGCAGATTCAGGGCATGCTGGCGCGTGATCTGCATGTCGAAGGCGGATTCGAGTATTCAACGGTGGCGCAGGTCCGCCTGCTGAAAGTGTTCTGACCGCTTACCCGGGAGCCGCTGTGACGCAGGCCAGGCCGACAGATCCGCTATCGGGCGGTGCTGACGGCGCATGCAGACTGCGGAAGAACTTTTCCGGTGCTCGCCATCTGGTCCGGGCGGCTCACCCTGGCTGTTGACCGTCACCGGGAACCGACCCGGCCCCGCAGGCTCGCAGCGCTTCGTTGCGCGCCTGCAAAGGCTTCGGCGGGTATCCGGGCCAACCGGAAGAAATGGCCCGGATATCATCGCCAAAGTCGCGCGGAGAGGTGAGGAGGATCGGAAAACAGTCCCGGGTGAGCAGGATCAGCCTTTGATCCGGGCATCGAATGCCCCGATCGTGTTTGCCCGACGATCGGATGAGATGTCTCCCCCCGGTGAGCGCAGCATGGCGAGAGACTTCGACCGGCAGGATGCCGGGGTTCAGATCCGCATCCTGTCGCAGGCTCTTCCAAACCAGTGGCGTTCAACCCGAGACCACCGGCGCCCGTCGCAGGCAACGAACTCCCGCGCGTATCGACGCCCGCCTGCCCGACCCTCTGGCGGCCACAAAGCGGATCTCACCGCCGTAACCCGCGCGGAAACCAGGATGCATTGTGCGAACCTGTCCGGCCAACGACCGGCCGCAGGAGACTTCGACCGCCGGCTCGCCGGGCGCCGGCGCCGTGTCGCCGTGCTGACCGGCTACCCGCGATCCTCCGGTGACACTGCGCCGCCGGTCCTGAGCGCGCCGGGGCGCTGATCGGGGGGCGCTGATCGGGCGAAGCTGTGAAAGCTCCGCCCCGCGCAGGCGGGACACAGCCCGCCCCGGATTGCCCCCCGTGCAGGCGCCCGCCCTGCATAAGCCGGAAGCCCCACCCGAGCGGTTCACGAAACCGCCGCCATGCCGGCGACGGCTCCCGGCCTTACCAGTAATACGGTATCCCGTAGTAATCGTAGGACTTCCGCGCATATTCGTGGTTATCCAGCCAGTCCTGCGGCAGTTCCGGGGCGCCCTCCAGCTGCGCTTTGGTGATGTCGGTCACATAGCCGCCCTTGGTCACGTCATAGCTCAGCTTGCGCCAGGGCAGCGGATGCTGGGTGGCGCCAAGGCCAAGGAAACCGCCGAAGCTCAGCACCGCATAGGCGATGTTGCCGCTCACCTTGTCGATCATCAGATGGTCGATCTTGCCGAGATGGTCGCCGACCGGGCTGAACACATCGGTGCCGTTCACGTCGGCGCTGGAAACCATGGTGTGGATCGGGCGCGTGCCCGGGGTCTGTGCCTGTTGCATCTTATCCTCCTGGGGTATCGGTTTCTACCTGAAGGAAACGCGGCAGAGGCACCTGCTGTTCCCCGCGCGCGCCGTTGCGGCGGAGGATCGCCGGCATTCACCCCCGCCGCGCGTCCAGCCAGGCCCGCACACAGGTGGTGACATGGGCGAAACGGTCGCCGCCCAGATGCACGCCGCCATACCAGCGGGTGACGACGACGATGTGATCGGTCAGCCCCTCGCGCTCAAGCATGCGCAGGATGATCGCCCCGGCGCCGCTTTCGCCATCGTCGTTCTTCAGCGGGCCATCGCCGGACAGCAGCACCGCCCAGGAATTATGCGTGGCTCTGGCGAATTTCTTGCCGCGTTTCAGCGCGGCGAGGAAGGCAAGCGCATCCTCGCGCCCCGCGACGCGCCCGCCCGAAACCGCATAGCGC
Organism: Pseudogemmobacter humi; assembly: GCF_900609055.1. GTDB lineage: Bacteria > Pseudomonadota > Alphaproteobacteria > Rhodobacterales > Rhodobacteraceae > Pseudogemmobacter > Pseudogemmobacter humi. The sequence continues at coordinate 74,708 of NZ_UXAW01000071.1, forward strand.
GAGCCGCGGTCGCGCAGCACGTCGGGCAAAGTGAAACCGTCTCCGGGCAGATCGTCGGACATGGCCCTGCATCGCCGCCGGGCGGCGCGGGGTCAAGCCCTCAGCTTCCGGTCAGCCGCCGCCGCCAAGCCGCCGCACCGTGGCCGCGACCACCGCCTGGCGCTCGGCATTGGCGGGATGGCTGCCCATAAAACGGTCGCCCGGATCGGGCAGGCGGCTGAAGAAGGCCGCGCCGCGCAAGGGATCATAGCCCGCCACCAGCGCGATCTCGGCACCAAGCGAATCCGCCTCCAGCTCGAATTCCTTCGAGTAATGCTGGGCGGCGAGGCCCGCGCCGATCTCCTGCACGCGCTGCAATTCGGCCCCGCTCAGCCCCGAGGCCTGGCCGAGGATGCCGACGAGGATCGCCCCGGTCGTCGCCTGATCCTGGCGGCGCGGGATATGGCCGGCGATGTGATGCGCGGCCTCATGGCCCAGAACGAAAGCCAGTTCGTCCTGGTTCCGGGCCATGTCGAGCAGGGCTTTGGTGAAGACGATCACCGGACGGCCCTGCGGATCGAGGGTCTGGAACGCATTGGCGGGCTGGCCCGGCTCGTCGTCCACCGCGATGTGGAAATCGCAGCTGCGCCCGCGCACCTTCTGTTTGCACATGGCCTCGATCACCGGCTCGACCCGCGCCGCCACCGTCATGATCGGCGCGTTTGAAGGCAGGGGCCTGCCCGAGGCGGTCACGATCCCCGACCAGGCCGAAGCGGCCGCGGGCGGCTCGCCGGGCACCGCATAGGGCAGCGCGCCGACGCAGCCCGACAGCGCCAGCAAAGCGGCGGGCAGCAAAGCGCGCAAGGAAGGGATCAGGGAATCGGCGAACATGCTGCGTGAGATAATCCAGCCGCCCGCATGAGGCCAGCGCCATCGCGCCCGCCCGGGGGGCCGATCACATCCCCGTCATCGCGCGGTCGCGCCGAATCCGTTGCCCCCCTGCCCGCGCCGGGCTAGCCTTGGGCGCATGTTCACCATCGAGCACGAATTCGACGCCACCATCGTCACCCTCATCGACGAGGGCGAAAGCGAGATGCCGCTGACCGGCGACGTGATCATCCATGCGTTCGAGGAATGCGTGACGATCGAACAGACCGATCCCGACACCGACGAGACGATGCGGATCACGCTCTCGACCTCGCAGCTCGCCGATCTGGCGGCGGCGCTGGACCTGCCCGAAGGCAGCTACCGGATCGAGCGGCGCGAGGGCTGAGCGGAGGGGAACACTCGCGCGCCGGACAGGCCGCTCCTGCTATCCCTCGCGGCGGGAACCCGCGTCGTTGCTCAGACCACGGGAAATGCACCACATAGGCAGTGCCTGAAGAACCCTACCTCCGCAATCCGCCGGGCCGCCGCCATAGCGGACACCCCGAACGGTCTTCGTCCGGGGTCGGCACCTTCCTCTCCGGCGCTCCGTCCCGGGCGGCCAAAGCGCATTGGGGGCTCAGTCGAGGCGAAACAGCTTGTCGCGCGATTTCGCGCCACGGATAAGCACGAGGCGACTCTTCGCCACCCCGAGCGCCCCGGCCAGCATAACCCGCGCGGCCTCGGTCGCCTTGCCATCCTCGGGGACCACGGTGACCGAGATGCGGATCGGCGCCCCCGGCTCCAGCCCTGCGCGGCGCGCGTTCGGGGTGACACGGACGGCGATCCCGGTCCCCGGGACGGCCAAGGCGCTGAGATCGGGCAGGCTCATGATCCCCTCCGGCGTTTTCCCGCACCGTTGTCGCCCGCCCCGCCCCCGCGCGCAAGGGCCGGGCCACTCCGTCTTGCTGCCACGTTGCAGGAGGGGGCCCTGCCCCCTCGCGCCTGCGGCGCTCTCCCCCGGGATATTTTCAGACAGAAAATGAGGAAAAGCGGCTCTGCTCATTTTCTGTCTCTAAATATCCCCGCCGGAGGCAGCCGACGCCGGCCCGGGATGCAGGCGCTGGCCTGTTTCGCGCCGAGCGCCTAATCTGCCCCCGACCCGAGACGGAGAACACCATGAGCGACCGAAACCAGCCCGCCCTCGATTTCCTCGCGACCCGGCTGTCGCAGCCCGCGAAGATGTTCGACGATCCGGTTCCCGCGCGCGCGGAACTGGAAGAGATCCTGCGCCTTGCGCTCAGGGTTCCCGACCACGGCAAGCTGGAGCCCTGGCGGCTGATCGTGCTGGAGCGGGCGGACTTCACCCGGCTCGCCGATCTTGCCGAGGCGCGGGCGAAGGAGCTGGGTGCCGATCCGGAAAAGATCGAAAAGGGGCGCGGCCAGTTCGACCGCGGGCGGCTGGCGGTGGCGGTGATTTCCTCGCCCAAAGCCTCGGACAAGATCCCGCTGGCCGAGCAGGTGCTCTCGGCGGGGGCGCTTTGCATGAACCTGCTGACGGTGGCCTGCGCGGCGGGCTGGGGCGCGAACTGGCTGTCCGGCTGGCCCGCGCATGACGAGGTTTTCCGCGCCCGCGCCTTCGGCTGCACCGCAGACGAGCGCGTCGCCGGGATCGTGCATATCGCGACCCCGGGCCGCAGCTTCCCGGATCGCCCCCGCCCCGATCCGGCCCGCGTGGTGCAATGGGGCCTCGGCTGAGACGATGATCCTGCGCGCCTTCCGCGACACGCTCGGCCAGTTGCGCGAGCCGGAATTCCGCCGCCTCGGGCTGATCGCGCTGGCCCTGACGCTTGCGCTGCTGGTCGCGGCCTATGCGGCGTTTCTGATATTCCTCGCGTCGATCGGTGACGGAGACGTGGCTTTCGCTGGCAAGGGGCTTGCGGATCTGCTGGGCCTGCGCTCGATCCTCGTCATGCTGATGATGTCGTTTCTGCTGATGGTGCCGGTGGCCGCCGCTTTCGCCGCGCTGTTTCTGGGCGATGTGGCGGCGGCGGTCGAGGCGCGGGATTTCGCCTGGCTTCCGCCCGCGGGGCCGCCTGCCCTGCCCGGCGGCCGTCTGCGCCATACCGTCAATTTCATCGGCCTGCTGATTGTGGCAAATGCGCTGACGGGGATGGCGCTGGCGTTCCTCGGTCCGATGGCGATTGCCCTGTGGTTTCTGGCCAATGGCGGGCTGCTCGGGCGCGAGTACTTCACCCTGGCCGCCGCGCGCCGCTTCCCGCCGGAAACCGTGGCCCGGCTGCGCGATGCTTCGGTGAGCCGGATCTGGCTGGCCGGGCTGGCGATGGCGGTGCCGCTGGCGGTACCGGTGGTGAACCTGGCGATCCCGTTCCTCGCCGCCGCCACCTTCACCCGGCTGATGCACCGCAGCGCGGCGGAAGGGCTGTAAGGCTCAACCGCCGCTCTGGCTTTCCTCTTCCTCGGGCGGCAGCGTGCCGCGGAAGTCGAAGTCGCGCACGGTGATCCAGCCGGAGACGATGATCCCCGCCACCGCTGCCCAGAGCGCGGTGGCGAAGGCGGTCGCGATCAGCGCGCTGCGGCCGACATTCTCTTTCGCCGGGGCGCTGGCCGGGGTGCCCGGCACGACCTCGCCCGTATCCTGCTGCGTATGGGTGCGCAGCTGGAGCACGATGTAGAAGGTCAGGAACCAGATGACCGCATAGAGGACCAGCGCCGAGGTGATGTTCATACCTGTTCAAGCTCCACGAGGCAGCCGTTGAAGTCTTTGGGATGCAGGAACAGCACCGGCTTCCCATGCGCGCCGATCTTCGGCTCGCCGGTGCCAAGGACGCGCGCGCCCTGTTCCTTCAGCCGGTCGCGGGCGGCGAGGATGTCATCGACCTCATAGCAGATGTGGTGGATGCCGCCGGCGGGATTCTTCTCCAGAAACCCGGTGATCGGAGAGTTCTCGCCCAGGGGATACAGGAATTCGATCTTGGTGTTCGGCAGTTCGATGAATACCACCGTCACGCCGTGATCGGGCTCGTCCTGCGGGGCGCCGACCTTCGCGCCGAGAGTATCGCGATACTGCGCCATGGCCGCGGCAAGATCCGGCACCGCGATGGCGACATGGTTCAGACGTCCGATCATCTCATTCTCCCTTGCTCCGATGGCCCTGACGCTTATGCGCGCGGGGGCGAACGCGGGCAAGGGGCAGGCTGCGTTCAGGGGCGTTAACGCCCCGTTCATCCTGCTGTGCCAGCCTGCAAGGCGCATCCCTGCCCCCGCAATCCCCGAGGTATCTGCCATGCCCCGATCCGACGAGATGTCCGCCCTGTTTTCCGCTCCGCCCGTGCCGCAGGCGCCGCTGCCCCTGCGCGGGCTGACCATTCTCGCGGTCGAGGACAGCCGCTTCACCAGCGATGCGCTGCGGCTGATGTGCCAGCGCTCGGGCGCGCGGCTGCGCCGGGCCGAGAGCCTCGCGGCGGCGGTCTCGCATCTGCGGCTCTACCGGCCCGATGTGGCGATCGTCGATCTGGGCCTGCCCGACGGGCGCGGCGAGGATCTGATCCGCAGCCTCTCGGTCGCCGGGGGGCCGGTGGTTTTCGGCACCAGCGGCGACGCGGGCGGCGGGCGGGCGTCACTCGCCGCCGGGGCGGCCGGGTTTCTGGAAAAGCCGCTGCCGGATCTTCAGGGCTTTCAGGCAGCGATCCTGTCGCATCTGAGCGACCGGCATCTGCGCGCGCGTCCCTTCCACGCCGGGATCACGCCCGACCCGCTGGCGCTGCGCGACGACCTGCGCATGGCCGAAGCCGCGCTGGCCCGGCCCGGGGCACCGACCCGCGACTGGCTGCGCGGCTTCCTCTCGGGCCTCGCGCTCCAGGCGCATGATCCGGCGCTGGCCGCGGTTTCCGAGGCGGTGGGCAGAGGGCAGTCTGGCAGCGGGATCGGCGCCGTCCTGCGCGACCGGATCGGGCGGACCGAAGCCTTCCGCGCGGCGGGATAAGATACCGCTGACGGGGAAGATCCGCGCCGGCCGCCGTCAGACAATCGGGGTGTGCGGATCCTCCGCATCAGAGCCCCCGGCAGAACGGTCCGATTGCCCTCGCCCGCTTCCACGAAACACGCCAGGGCAATCAGGCCGCGCCTTCTCAGCCCTGCAACGCCGGATCCGATCCCGCGCGCACCAGCCGCGTCAGATCCGAGAGCCGCTCGCGCTGCCGTCCTTCGGCGTCGAAATTCGCGGGCGACAGCCAGGCGCGGAAAGCCTCGGACAGGGCTGGCCATTCGCTGTCGATCACCGAGAACCAGGCCGTATCGCGGTTGCGGCCCTTGACGATCATGTGCTGGCGGAACAGCCCCTCGAAGCTGAAGCCCAGCCGTTGCGCGGCGCGGCGCGAGGGGATGTTCAGCGCGTTGCACTTCCATTCGTAACGGCGGTAACCGGCGCGGAAGGCCCAGTCCATCATCAGATACATCGCCTCGGTCGCCGCCAGCCCCCGCTGCATGGCGGGCGAGAAACAGATGTGGCCGACCTCGATCACCCCCATCTGCGGCGTGATCCTGAGATATGAGGCAATGCCGATGCAATGCCCGCCCACCCGGTCGCGCAGCACGAGGAAATAGGGATCCGCGCCGCCTTCGGCCTCTTTGGCCCAGCGGTGATAGGCGCCTGCCGAAACGAAGGGGCCGTTCGGCATGTAGGTCCACAGCTCGTCATGGCCGGAAAAGGCGGCATAGAGATCGGCGGCGTGAAGGTCGGCCGACAGTGGCTCCAGCCGCACCGCCCGGCCCTCAAGCACCAGATCGGCGGGCGCGGGCGGCGGGACCCAGCCGGCGACCTCTGGCCCGGGCTTTCCGATTTCGTTCCTGCCGCTCATCCCGCTCTCCCCTGGTCGTTCTCCGCCGCCACGCTAGGACGCGGACCTGCGCGCTGCAAGGTGCTGCCCTTCTGGCTTCGCTGCCGGGGCGCAACTGGACCTGGCCCTTCGCTGCGCTCCCCCCGAAACGAAAGCGGCCTGGACTGCCCGCTCTCCGGGCGTCATGGCCGGCAGCGGATGCGGCGCCCCGCGCGTTCACGCGGAATCTGCCGGGATATTGCGCGCGGTTTTCGCTGCATCCGCCCTGTCGGGCCGCCTCTTCGCATTCTGACGCCCGGAACGCCCCGGATCAGGCGCTGGCCGCGGCGTTACCGGCCGAAGGGAAGCCCGTCGAAATCGGCCCTTTCCAGCGCCACGCCCGCGGCAAGCAGCGCGGCATAGCCGAGGCTCATGTGGAAGAAGAAATTCGGCAGCCCCCAGAGGAACAGAAATTCCGTCGCCGGCTGCTCCGGCACCGCAGCGCCCTCTGCGTGGCGGATGAGCCGCGCTTCGGCGCCCGTGAAATCGGCCGGTTTCATCACCCCGAGCAGCGCACGCGCCACCGCGAGGCGGGGGCCAAGCGCCTCGGGCAGGTCGGGCACCTCGCGCCCGGCGAGCGGACAGGCCACCCGCATGGAAAGGCCCGCCGCAGCGGCGAACTGCTGGCGGGCCGTCATTCCGTCGGCGCCCGGGGCGTCCAGCGCATCCGGCCCCGCGATCGCCACGATGTCCGCGATGCGGGACAGGTAGTGGCGAAAGACGGGGACCGTGGCCTGGTACATCAGCTTTCTTTCGGGATCACCCTCAGCCGCAATTCGCGCAGCTGTTCGTTGCTCGGCTCGGACGGCGCATTCATCAAAAGATCCTCGGCCCGCTGGTTCATCGGGAACATGATGACCTCGCGGATGTTCGTGGTATCCGCCAGCAGCATCACCAGCCGGTCGATCCCCGCCGCGCAGCCGCCGTGGGGCGGCGCGCCGTAGCGGAACGCCTTGACCATGCCGCCGAAACGGCTGTCCACCTCGGAAGCCGGATAGCCCGCGAGTTCAAACGCCTTATACATGATTTCCGGCTTGTGGTTGCGGATCGCGCCCGAGATCAGTTCATAGCCGTTGCAGGCAAGGTCGTATTGCCAGCCGAGCACCTGGAGCGGGTCGCCCGCCAGCGCCTCCATCCCGCCTTGCGGCATCGAGAACGGGTTGTGGCTGAAGTCGATCTTCCCGTCGTCGGTTTTCTCATACATCGGGAAATCGACGATCCAGGCGAAGCGGAAGCTGTCGGTCTCGGTCAGCCCCAGTTCGCGGCCGATCTCGTTGCGGGCGCGGCCCGCGACCGGCTCGAACACCTCGGGCTTGCCGCCGAGGAAGAAGACGGCATCGCCCTCGTTCAGGCCCAGTTCAAGGCGGATCGCCTCGGTCCGCTCGGGGCCGATGGCCTTGGCGATGGGGCCTGCGGCCTCGGTCGAGCCGTCCCCGGCCTTGCGCCAGAAGATATAGCCCATGCCCGGCAGGCCCTCTTTCTGCGCAAACGCATTCATCCGGTCGGCGAATTTGCGGCTGCCCCCGGTCGGCGCGGGAATGGCGCGAACCTCGGTGCCCTCGTTTTCCAGCAGGTTCGCGAAGATCGCGAAGCCCGAGCCGCGGAAATGTTCCGACACATCCGCCATGCGGATCGGGTTCCTGAGGTCGGGCTTGTCCGAGCCATACCATTTCAGCGCGTCGCGGTAAGCGATCCGGGGCCATTCCGCATCGACCTTGCGGCCATTGCCGAATTCCTCGAACAAGCCCTGGATCACCGGCTGGACGGCGGCGAAAACGTCGTCCTGGGTGACGAAGCTCATCTCCAGGTCGAGCTGGTAGAAATCGGTGGGCGAGCGGTCGGCGCGCGGGTCTTCGTCGCGGAAACAGGGCGCGATCTGGAAATAGCGGTCGAAACCGGCGACCTGGATCAGCTGCTTGAACTGCTGCGGCGCCTGCGGCAGGGCGTAGAATTTGCCGGGGTGCAGGCGCGAGGGCACGAGGAAGTCGCGCGCCCCTTCGGGCGACGAGGCGGTGATGATCGGGGTCTGGAACTCGGTGAAATCCTGATCCCACATCTTGTTCCTGAGCCAGCGCACCACGTTGGAGCGCAGCATCATGTTGCGGTGCATCGTCTCGCGCCGCAGATCGAGGAAGCGGTAGGTCAGCCGGGTTTCCTCGGGATATTCCGTCTCGCCGAACACCGGCAGCGGCAGTTCCTCGGCCGGGCCCAGCACTTCCAGCCCGGTCACATAGACCTCGATCTCGCCGGTGGGGATCTTCGGGTTCACGAGGCTCGCGTCGCGCGCCTTCACCCTTCCGTCGATGCGCACGACATATTCGGCGCGCACCTTCTCCATCGCGGCGAAGGCCGGGCTGTCGCTGTCGGCCAGCACCTGGGTGATGCCGTAATGGTCGCGCAGGTCGATGAACAAGACGCCGCCATGATCGCGCACCCGATGGACCCAGCCCGACAGGCGCACCACCTCGCCCACATTGGCCGTGTTGAGCCCCGCACAGGTGTGGCTGCGATAGGCGTGCATGGTCATTCCCCTTCCCGAGGCGCTGTTGTTCATCGCGGCCCGATAGAACGCCCGGGCCGGTTGAAGTCAAGCCCGCGCATCCCGCGCCTTGCCGGAACCGCGCCGAATTTGCGCGATGACAAAGACGCGCCGCCGGCTTTGCCCGAGTCTGCAACACAACAAACGGGGTGCGCGATGCCTGGAAAACAACTTTCCCGATGGACCATCGCCTGGTTCGCCAGTGCGCTGGCCTTTCTGCTGGCGTCGCTGACGCTGGCGGTGGCGGGCTATGGCGGGCCCGCGGACTGGGCCGGAGGCGCGGCGCTGGCGGTGGTGCATCTCTTCGCGCTCGGCTGGCTGTGCCAGATGATGCTGGGCTCGCTGATCCAGTTCGCGCCGGTTCTGGCGGCGCGGCCGCTGGCGCGGCCCGGCCTGGCGCTGCCCGCGCTGCTCTTCTGCGCCTTAGGCACGCTGATGCTGGCGGCGGGGTTCCTCGCGCTGGACGGATGGGAGCCAGGGCGGCCGCTGCTCAGCCTTGCGCCGCTGCCGCTGGCGCTGGCCTTCGGCTTCGCCTTGGCGATGCTGGCGCCGGTGCTGGCGGGCAGGGGCGCCTGGCGGCAGAGCGAGGCGCGCGCGGTGCTGGCGGGCCTCGCGGGTCTTGCGGCGCTGTGGTTCAGCGGCGCGGGGATGGCGCTGGCGCTGACCGGGTTCGGCCCGGGCGGGCTGGTGAGCGGGGGGCTTCCGGTGCATATGGTGCTGGGCGCGGGCGGCTGGCTGACGCTGGCAGCGATGGGGGTCAGCTACAAGCTGTTCGCCATGTTCCTGCTGGCACCCGAGCGCGACACCCGTCTGCGCCGCGCCGGGTTCTTCGCCGCGCTGGCGGCGCTGGCGCTGGCGCTCGCCGCGCTGATCATGGCCTGGCTGGAGCAGGACACCGCGCTGCCGCTCGCGCTTGCGCTGGCCACCGGCGCCCTTGCGGGCCTGTGCTATCTGGCCGAGATCTTCCGGCTCTGGCGCGCGCGCCGCCGCCCCCGGCCCGAGGTCAACATGAATTTCAGCCGGGTCTCGCTGGTGTTCCTTGTCGCGACGCTGGTTCTGCTGGCGCCCGCGGCGCTTCTCGGCGGCCCTTTCGCCGAGGCGGCGGTGTTCCTGGCGCTGGCGGGCTGGCTCTCGACGCTGACGCTGGCGCAGATGATCAAGATCACCAGTTTCCTGACCTGGATCCAGGTGTTCTCGCCGCTGATCGGGCGGCAGAAAGTGCCGATGGTGCAGGATCTGAGCGATCCGCGCACGGTCGCCCGCTGGCTCTGGCTCTGGACGGCGGGCGCGGCCTGCGCCACGCTGGCGCTGCTGGCGCAGACCGGTCCCGGCTTCCGCCTCGCCGCCGCGCTGATGCTCGTCGCCGCGCTCGGCCTTACGCGTGAGGCCTGGGCGATCCGCCGTCTGCGCCATCTTTCGCCTGCCCTGCGTCCCGCTCTGTTGCCACCCGTGATCCTTCCCCCTCATCCCACCCCTGTCCAGGGCCGGAGTTCCCTTCATGACCGCCCCCACCCCATATGAACTTGATGTCCGCCCGCAACTCGCCCGTGGCGAAGAGCCTTTCGCCGCCATCATGGCGGCGGCCGACGCTCTGATCCCGGGCCAGGCGTTGCGGCTGATCGCTCCGTTCCGCCCGGTGCCGTTGTTCAACGTGATGGCGAACCGCGGCTATGCGGCCAGCGACCGCCAGCTTCCCGGCGGGGGCTGGGAGGTCACCTTCACCCCCGTGGCCGAAGCGGCGCCGGAACCCGGCCTCGCCCCGGGCAGCGCGGCGGCGGCCATCCTCTGGCCGGACCCCGTCCTGACGCTGGATCTGGCCGGGCTGGAGCCGCCCGAGCCGATGGTGCGGATCCTGGAGACCGTCGAGACGATGGAGCCGGGCAGCGTGCTCTTCGCGCTGCTGGACCGCGAGCCGATGTTCCTGTTTCCTGAACTCGCCACGCGGGGCCATGAATGGGCGGGGAATTTCGCCCAGGACGGCGCGACCTACCGGCTGCTGATCCGCGCGGGGGGGCTGTGATGGACAGGGGTCTGCGCGACAGGGTGGAGCAGGCGCTGACCTCGGTGATCGACCCCGAGACCGGGCGCGACCTGGTGGCGATGGGGCTGATCTACGGCATCCGCACCGAGGGCGGGCTGGCCGAGGTCGAGATGACCACCACCACCCGCGGCTGCCCCCTGTCCGAGATGCTGCGGCTCGGGGCCGAGGCGGCGGTGGCCGGGGTGCCGGGCGTGGCGCGGGCCGAGGTGCGGCTGACCTGGGATCCGCCCTGGACGCCCGAGCGGATGCGACCCCTCTGAGACCAGCGGATGCGGCCGCTCTGACACCAGCGGATGCGATAATCCGCAACGATACGGCCGGGCCCGGGAAGCCCGGCCGTTCCGTCTCAGCCGCCGCGCGGCTTGCGGCGCTCGCGCAGAAGCATCCCGGCATGCTCCGCAACGAACAGTCCGAAACCGAGGATCCAGAGCGCGCCCGCCGCCTCCATCAAGAGCGCGCCGCCGGTCACATCGGCCAGCGGCCGCGCAAGCGCCGCGGCGAGGATGCAGAGATAGGACAGGCTGGTCAGCCGCGAGGCCGTCAGCGCCCGCCCGGTATGGCCGCGCGTCGCCCGCGTCATCACCGCCAGCATCATGCCGCCGATCACCCCCACCGTCAGTACATGCAGCGCCGAAGCCGGAAGGATCAGCTCAAAGGCCGCCGCCGCGATGGCAAGAAAGCCGAGCGGCACGCAGGCGTAGCACAGATGCAGGATGAAGAGGATCATCTCGGCCCGCGTCGCCAGCCCGCGCCAGCGCGCCAGCCGCAGCGCGTTCAGCACTGCCGCCAGCAGCGCCAGCGGCATCAGCAGGCCCGCCCCGGGCACCAGAACCCAGAGCGCCAGCACCGCCGCCGAAACGCCGATCACGCCCAGATCGAAACGGTTGTAGGCCACCGGCAGCAGGGTCGCGCCGCGCTGGCTCAGCCAATTGCGGGTAAAGCTCGGGATGATGCGGCCGCCGATGATCAGCACCAGCACCACATAACCCGCCACGCCGCCCCTCAGCCAGGGCGCCGGATCGCCGCCGTTCAGCACCGCGAGATGAAAGCCGATATTGCCCAGCATGATCGCGCTCACGCCGCCCAGCACCTTCAGGTCGTTCCATTTGCGCCCGGCGATGATCTCGCGCGCGGCGATGGCCAGCAGCACCGGCAGGAAGGCGCTGTCCAGCACCGCCGCCAGCCAGGGCCCGGTCAGCGCCGCCGCCGCCATCGCGACCCGCCCCACCGCCCAGACGGCGGTCAGACCGATCAGCCGCCCGCCCGAGACCGGCAGCGCGCCGGTCCAGTTCGGGATCGCGGTCAGCAGGAACCCCGCCAGCACCGCAGGCGCGAAGCCGAACACCATCTCATGCGCGTGCCACAGGGGCGCCCCGAACTCGCCGCCGAGCGGCAGGCCGTAAACGAGCGCAAGGATCCACAGCGCCATGGCCAGCGCCGCCCAGAGCGCGCCGCCCAGAAAGAACGGCCGGAAGCCGTAGGACCACAGCGCCGCGCCGTCCTGTTTCAGCCCGCGGGGGATTCGCTCACGCTTGATCTGCACCATGGTCACGTCTCACTCCTTCGCGCGCGGCAATCCGTTATCTCAGCCATAGGCTTTGAAAACGCAGGCTCTTTGCGCGGGCGCAAGCAACGGGCCGTTTCGCCCACCGATGCTTGTTCCGGCACAACGAAGAGGCCGACGGATTCTGTCATTCTTTACTTAACCGGAAACGATCCGGCACCAGAAAGAGTGAAAGGACCTGGCCATGACCACGCTTCCCGTCAGCAGACGCACCATCCTCGCGGGGGCCGCGATCGCCGGCGCCCTGACCCAGGTGCGCCAGGCGGCCGCCGAGACGAAAGAGGTTCTCACCCCGGCCGTTGCGACCGAGCTGACCGATCTGCCGCGGGTGAAGGTGAAACTCGTCGATCCGCCCTTCGTCCACGAGCACGAACAGGTGGCGACCGGCGGGCCGAAGATCGTCGAATTCGAGATGGAGATCATCGAGAAGAAGATCAAACTCGACGACAGCGGGGCGGAATACTGGGCCTCGACCTTCAACGGCACCGTGCCGGGCCCGCTGATGGTGGTGCATGAAGGCGATTATGTCGAGCTGACGCTGATCAACCCGGCCTCGAACGAACTGATGCACAACATCGACTTCCACAGCTCGACCGGCGCGCTCGGCGGCGGCGGCCTGACCCAGGTCAACCCCGGCGAAAAGACCATCCTGCGCTGGAAAGCCACCAAGCCCGGCGTCTTCGTCTATCACTGCGCGCCGCCCGGAATGGTGGCCTGGCACGTGGTCTCGGGGATGAACGGCGCCATCATGGTGCTGCCGCGCGACGGGCTGAAAGGCCGCGAGGGCGAGGCGGTGAAATACGACAAGGTCTATTACATCGGCGAGCAGGATTTCTACGTGCCGCGCGACGAGGCCGGCAACTGGAAGACCTACGACAGCCCCGGCGAAAGCTATGAGGATGTGGTCGCGGTGATGAAGACCCTGACGCCGACCCATGTGGTGTTCAACGGCGCGGTGGGCGCGCTGACCGGCGACAATGCGATGACGGCGAAAGTCGGCGAGACGGTGGCCTTCGTCCACAGCCAGGCCAACCGCGACACCCGTCCGCACCTGATCGGCGGCCATGGCAACTATGTCTGGGCCACGGGCAAGTTCAACAACCCGCCCGAGGTCGGTCTGGAAACCTGGTTCATCCCGGGCGGCACCGCGGGGCTGATGGTCTACACCTTCGAGCAGCCCGGCATCTACGCCTATGTGAACCACAACCTGATCGAGGCTTTCGAGCTTGGCGCCGCCGGCCATGTGATGGTCGAGGGCGACTGGAACGACGATCTGATGACCCAGGTGCTGGCGCCGAGCGCGATCTGACGAAGCTCTCCGGGGCCGCCCGCAGCGGGCGGCCCCCCTTCTCTCTCCTGACGGAGCAGCCTCATGCCTTCGATCGCCACGCTTCTCGCAGGCGCCGGTCTCAGCGCGCTTGCCTTTTCCCTCTGGCCCGTCACCACGACCCCGGTTGCGATGACCCAGGAAAGCGGCCCCGGCCCGCAGGTCGTGCGCCTTGATCCCGCGCCCTTCCTGCACCGGCTAGACGGCGACTGGCAGCGCGAGGGGCGGCCGGTCGATGCGCCGGTGGAAATGGTGACGATCCCGGCCCCGGTCGAGATCATGGCGACGCCGGTCAGCACCGGCGAATATCTTCTTTGCGTTCAGGCCGGCGCCTGCGCGGCGCCCTCGGGGCCGGTGGATCTGGCCGAATTGCCGGTGACCGGCGTGTCCTGGCTTGACGCCAGAGCCTATGCCGCCTGGTTCAGCACTGAGACCGGCGAGAGCTGGCGCCTGCCCTCGGACGCGGAATGGGCCCAGGCCGCGGGCTCGCTGTTTCGCGACGACGGGCTGGGGATCGAGGACGATCCCACCAACCCCGCCACCCGCTGGATCGCCGAATACCGCCAGGAATCCGCCCTGAACCGCGAGCGCGACCGCGAGATCCGCCCCGTCGGCAGCCTGAACGTCAATGAACTCGGCGTTCACGACATCGGCGGCGCGGTCTGGGAATGGACCTCGACCTGCCTGCGCCGGATCGAGACCGATGCCTCCGGCGCGATCCTGCGCGAAAGCGATAGCTGCGGCATCTATATCGCCGAAGGGCTGCACCGCGCCGCGATCATCGAATTCGTGCGCGAACCGAAAAGCGGCGGCTGTTCGGTCGGCGTGCCGCCCGACAACCTGGGCTTCCGCCTGGTGCGGGACTTGCCTGAAACCCCGGGCGGGGCAGGCGGTGCCTGACCGCCCGAAGCCTCCGGCGGGCTTTTGGTCTTTGATTTGTCGCGATAATGCGGCAACAAGGCAGGAGTCTTCCGCGGGGCCTCAGATGGCGATCGACATCTCGCTTGTGCGCAATCTGCCCTTGTTCCGGCAGATGGATCCGGCCGATCTGGCCCGGCTGATGGCGCGGGCCACCTCGCGCCGCATCCCCCAGGGCGAGATCGTGTTCGAGCAGGGCGCCGAGGCGGTGGCCTTCTATCTTCTGCTGCACGGGCGGCTGAAAGTGACCCAGGTCACGCCCGACGGCCAGCAGGTCATGGTCCGCGTCGTCCACCCGGGCGATCTGTTCGGTTTCGCCAGCGCGCTTGCCCGCCCCGATTATCCCGGCACCGCGCGGGCGGCGGTGGAAAGCATCGTCGTCGGCTGGCCGATGGCCGACTGGGACGCGGTGGTCGAGAACAACCCCCGCCTTGCGATCAACGCGATGCAGACCATCGGCCAGCGGCTCGACGAGGCGCATACCCGCCTGCGCGAAATGTCCACGCAAGAGGTGGAGCGCCGCGTCGCCCATGCCGTGCTGCGCCTTGCCGAAAAGGCCGGCCGGATCGAGGCCGCCGGCACCCGGATCGACTTTCCGATCACCCGCCAGGACATCGCCGAGATGACCGGCACCACTTTGCACACCGTCTCGCGGCTGTTGTCCTCATGGGAGGGCCGGGGCCTCGTGGAGGGCGGGCGGCAGAAGCTGACCATCGTCGATGCCGAGGGGCTGGCGAAGATCGCCGACCCGGAAAGCTGACTTTCGCCCCTCTCTTTGCGTTTACACAACAAAGGCCGCCGCCCTGCGCGCTAGCCATGGGCAAAGCACCGGCGGCGCAAGGAGAATCGCGATGCCCCCCGCATGAGCCTAAGGCAAAGGCGAAACCCCGATCACCCAGGGATGCGCAAGGATCAGCCCCGCCCAGAGCGCCAGCGCCAGCACCAGCCGCCAGACCGGCGGATGCCAGCGGCGAAGGCCACGGGCGAAAGGCAGGTTCGGGCTGACAGCCGCCAGCCGCTGCCACTCCGCCGCCCCCAGGTCCCGCCGTCTGCGCTTGTCGAGAAGCCCCATCCCCGCCAGACAGAACAACGCGAAAATGCCGAACAGGATCACATGCGCCAGATCGCCGTTCACCAGAAGATGCGCCGCCGACCACAGGAACAACGCCCAGAGGAGCGGATGGCGCATGATCCCGGCAAGGCCCGGCCGCAAAGGGTCGAACCCTTCGCGCCGCCCGCCGAAGGACAAGGGATTCGGCGCGCCGAGCGCCAGCACCACCAGAGCCACCGCCAGCGGCATGATGATATTCGCCGCCCAGCGCATCCAGGGGTATTGCTCCCAGATCGTGACATAGGGCGCGCGTCCGGCAGCCACGATCACCCAGGCCAGCACCGCGAGCGACACCAGCCCGAACACCGCCGCGTAAAGCCTGGGCCCAAGCCGCGCCTGCATCGCCCGCTTCACCCCGGGCCGCGCCGGAATCCAGTGGCTGGCGAAGAAAGCCGCCAGCGCCAGCGCGAAATTCAGCCAGTCCATTCCCGCTCCTTCCGAAAGGCCGCGCCATGACCCTTCGCCTCAGCCCGGCGCAACGCCGCATCGCCTGCCAGTCGCGCCTGTTCGCGACCCTGCCCGATGAGCTGCGCGATCCGCTGCTCGATGCCGCGCGCATCACCCATCACCCGCGCGGCGCCGCGATCTTCCACCACGGCGACACCGCCCATTCCATCCATATCGTGGCCGAGGGCTGGGTGAAACTCTATCGCATCGCCCCGAACGGCACCGAGGCGGTGGTCGGCGTGATGACGCGCGGGCAAAGTTTCGGCGAGCCGATCGCGCTTCGCCGCTCGGCCTATCCGGTCTCGGCCGAGGCCTGCACCGAATGCCGGCTGATCGAGGTGCCCGCGACCGCCTTCCTCGCGCTGCTGCGGGAAAGCCCCGAGGCGGCGATCTCGGTCCTGTCGGCGACCTTCCTGCATCTGCAAGGGCTGGTGGAACAGATCGAGCAGCTGAAAGCGCGTTCCGGCGCGCAGCGGGTGGCCGAATTCCTGCTGGAGCTGTGCCCCGAAGGGACCGACAGCGCCACGGTGATCCTGCCCTATGACAAGGTGCTGATCGCGGGCCGCCTCGGGATGAAGCCCGAGAGCCTGAGCCGCGCCTTCGCCCGGCTGCGCGATCACGGCGTCAGGATCAGCCAGACCCGCGCCGCCATCGCCTCGGTCGCGCGGCTGAAGGATCTGATCCACGAGGAGCAGACCGGCCCCCTGAGCCGCGCTATCTGAGCGAGAGCGCATAGACCCCCCACAGCCCCAAAAGCCACAAGACCAGCGGCAGCATCATGGCGCCCAGCCAGCCCGGCGCGGCTTTCAGATGCAGGAAGCCGCCCAGGATCGCCCGCGCCTTGGCCGCGGCGAGCAGCAGCACGGCCGCACCGGTCCACAGGCCCCCCGTCCCCGCCAGCGCCGCGCTGGCGGTGGTCAGCGCGATCAGGATCAGCCAGGTCCGTGTGAGCGCGTCCATCCTGGTCACCGCATCAGATACAGGGGCGGCAGGATCAGCACCCAGACCAGATCCACCATATGCCAGAACATCGCGCCGGCCTGCACCGCCTCGGCCCGCGCGCGGATCGCAACCAGCGCCAGCACCGCGACCCCGGCAAGGACATGGGCGGCATGGAATCCGGTCAGAAGGTAGTAAAAAGTAAAGAACGGATGCGTCTCCATGCCGATTCCGGCGGCATAATCTTTGAAATATTCAAACAGCTTGAGCGCGAGGAACACGAGGCCCCCCAGCCCCGCCAGCATCAGCCCGCGCCGTGCCGCCCGTTTCGCCCCGCGCGCGGCCGCCCGTTCCGCCCGGGCCGCGAACAGGCCCGAGGTCACCAGAACGAAGGTATTCGCCGCCGCCAGCCTGCCGTCGAGCATGGCCTGCGCGGCCCCGAACCCCGCCGGATCGCCCACCCTCAAGACCAGCATCACGGTGATACCGGCCGCGAAGATCAGCAGTTCCGAGACGATCAGGATCCACAGGATCAGCTCGCCCGGCAGATCATCGAGCCGCATCACATCACCAGTTGCCGGTAGATTTCCGGCAAGGCGGCGGTCAGCCGGTCGGGGTCGCGGATCAGGGCGAAACCGCCCTGGCCGAAGATGCGCGGAAACCAGGTCTGGGCGTCGCGGTCGATGGTGATCCCGAACACCGCATGGCCCACGCGCCGGGCCTCACGCACCGCCATGGCGCTGTCCTCGATGCCGTGGCGGCCCTCGTAATGGTCCAGATCGTTGGGCTTGCCGTCGGTGATGACGATCATCAGCCGGCGCGACTGCGCCTCTTTCCCAAGGCCCCGGGACGCATGGCGGATCGCCGCGCCGAGCCGGGTGTAGAAGCCGGGGCGCAGCGCGTGGATGCGGGCCTCGATCTCCTGCCCCATCTTCTCGTCGAAGCTCTTGCAATCGTGGATCCAGACCCGGTCGCGGCGCAGCGACGAGAACCCCTGGATCGCGAAACGGTCGCCGCAGGCCTCTAACCCCCAGGCGAGCGCGGTCAGCGCCTCGCGCGCGATGTCGATCACCGGGCGGCCGGTGACGGCGCTTTCGGTCGAGCGCGACACGTCCAAAAGGATCGAGACCGCCAGGTCGCGCTTTTCCGGCCGGGCCTGCTGCCAGATCCGGTCCGAGCCGCGCCCGGTGGCGCGCAGATCGGCGACCGAACGCAGCGCGGCGTCGAGGTCGATCTCCTCGCCGTCGGGCTGGGCGTGGCGGATCAGCTTTGCGGGGCGCAGGGCCTCGAACTGGCGTTTCACCGCACGGATACGGCGGCGGGCGGCATCGTCGGTGATGCCGTTATACGCCGGATCGGGCGCGACCGGGGCGGCCAGCACCCGGCAATGGTCGGGCAGATAAGCGCCCGTCCGCGCCTCCCATTCGGGATAGGTGAAGGGCGCGGCGATCCGCTCACGGTCCACATCCTCGGGCGCCAGATCAAGGTGCAGTTTCAGCTTCGTCGCCGGAGCTTTGGAAAGCTGGCCGAGCACGATTTCCTCGTGGTCCTGCGCGGCTTTCTTCGCATTGTCGAGATCGTCGTCCTCGACCCGGCGGTTGAGGTTCATCATCTCGGCCCAGGACAGCATGGCCTCGAATTTGTAGAGGATGATGCTGTCCTTGCGCTCGGCCTGGTCGGTCTTCAGCCGCCGCGCCTTGCGGGCGGTGCCGTCGCCGGCCTCTTCGGGCGTGCCGGCGGTGGGCATGCTCGCCACCTCGGACCCTGCGCCTGAGGCCAGCCCGCGCAGATCGGGCCACATTGGCACCGGCAGGAAGGGCCGGTAGCCCTTGGGCGCGCGCCAGTGCGCGGGCGGGTCGGTGTAACCCGCGAGCAGCGCCGGATCGGGCTGCGCGGGGTCGCCCAAAAGGTGGCGCACCAGCGTCTCGACCTCTGCTTCGGTCCCGCGCAGACCCGGACGGCTGCGCGCCGCCAGATGCGCGGTGCAAAGCCGGGCCCAGACCGGGCGCAGACCAGGCGCGGCGGCGAGCGTCGCCCGCACCATCGCCTCACCCGCCGCGATGGCCGCCAGATCGGCGCGCAACGGATCGGCGCCGGAGACCGCGCCCGCCGCATGGGCCGAAGCGGCGGCGAGCCAGAGATAAAGCGCCTCGTTGTCCTCGCGCGCCGGGAAGACGGCAAGCTCGGCGGGCAGCCGCAGGGTCGCGCCGTCGAAACTGGCGCGGGCCAGCCGTTCGGTCTCGAAGGCCAGCCGCCGCCGCCAGGAGATGCGGTGGCGGCTGTCCTGGTCGGCCACGGGTTTCAGCTCGACATCCGCTCCGCCGCCGAGGCCGCGAAACAGCACCGCGATCCGGCCGCGCATCTCGTCGAACCCGACGGCGGCGTCGGTGTGGCGCACCGGCGGATCCATGCGCGAGGCGAGGAAATGCCAGATCTTGCCGACGCTTTCCTCGGGCTCCCAGGGGGCGATGTCGAGATGAGCCATGATGTTACCCCGCCACCGCCACCACCAGATCCGACAGGCCCTTGCGGATATCGGCATCGTCGGTCAGCGGCTCGATCATGGCGGCGCGGATCGCGCGGGTGAAATCCATCCCGCCCGCGATCAGCGTGGCGGCATAGACCACGAGGCGGGTGGAAACGCCCTCTTCCAGGTCCTGGCCCTTGAGGCCCCGCAGCTTGTTCGCCAGCCTGACCAGCAGCGCCACGCGGTCCTCGTCCAGCCCGCTTTCGCGCGCCACCACGGGGATCTCATGCTCGGGCTTCGGGAAGGTGAACTCGACCGACAGGAACCGCTGCCGGGTCGAAGGTTTCAGCGTTTTCAGGATGTTCTGATAGCCGGGGTTGTAGCTTGCCACCAGCATGAAGCCTTCGGGCGCGGCCAGTTCCTCGCCGGTGCGGTCGATCGGCAGGATGCGGCGGTCGTCGGTCAGCGGGTGCAGCACGACGGCCACGTCTTTCCGCGCCTCGACCACCTCGTCGAGATAGCAGATCGCGCCCTCGCGCACCGCGCGGGTCAGCGGGCCGTCGACCCAGACCGTCTCGCCACCTTTCAGGAGATAGCGCCCGATCAGATCGGCCGCCGACAGGTCGTCATGGCAGGCCACCGTATAAAGCGGCCGGCCGAGCCGCGCCGCCATATGGGCGACGAAACGGGTCTTGCCGCAGCCGGTGGGGCCTTTCAGCAAAAGCGGCAGGCGGTTGGCATAGGCGGCAGCAAAGATTTCGCATTCATGGCCCTGGGCCAGGTAGAAGGGGGCATCCGCCCCCTTCGTGGTGAAGGTTCCGTCCATGGTCTCACTCCGCCGCATGTTTGACGACCGGGCCGGGCTCGATCACTTCGCGGCGCGGCACCAGGAGCGCGAAGATCAGCAGGAACGCGCCCAGCACCACCGCCACCCCCGCGCCGAGGCGCATCCAGTAGAACAGCGCGATCTGGTCCTGGACCTCCATGTAATAGGTGCCGAGCACCCGTTGCAGATGGGTCTGGACGGTGCCCGCGAAGGTCAGCACGAAGGTCATGAACACCATCCCGGCCGACATCAGCCAGAAGCCCACCATGTTCAGCACCTGGTTGTAGGGATCGCGATTGCGCAGGATCGGCAGCGCATAGGTGAACAAGGCCAGGTTGAGGCAGACATAGGCGCCGTAGAAGGCAAGGTGGCCGTGCGCCGCGGTGACCTGGGTGCCATGGGTGTAGTAGTTCACCCCGTGCAGCGTGTGCAGGAAGCCCCAGACCCCGGCGCCGAAGAAGGCCAGCGTCGCGCAGCCAAGGCTCCACAACAGCGCCGCCTTGTTCGGATGGTCGCGCCGGCCCTTCCAGACCATGACGAAGGCGAAGGCCATCATGGCGAAGAACGGCACCACCTCGAAGGACGAGAAGATCGAGCCGATCCACTGCCAGTAGGAGGGCAGGCCGATCCAGTAGTAGTGGTGCCCGGTGCCGAGGATGCCCGAGAACAGCGCCGTGGCGACGATGACATAGAGCCATTTCTCGACCACCTCGCGGTCCACCCCCGTCAGCTTCAGCATCAGGAAGCCGAGGATCGAGGCCATGATCAGTTCCCAGACGCCTTCGACCCAGAGATGGACGACGTTCCACCAGTATTGCTTGTCGAGCGCCAGGTTCGACGGGTTGTAGAACGAGAACAGGAACAGGAGCGCCAGCCCCCAGAGCCCGATCAGCAGGATCGAAGAGATCACCGTCTTGCGGCCTTTGGCGACCGTCATGGTGACGTTCCACAGGAAGATCAGCGCGGCGACGACGATGCCGGCCTTTACCCAGCGGGGCTGTTCAAGGAACTCACGCCCCTCGCGGCCCAGCAGGAAATTCCCCTCGAACAGGTTGAAGAGATAGGTGACGACCACGCCCGCCGTGCCCAGCACCAGGATGGCAAGCTGGATATAAGCCGCTTTGACCGAATGGATCTCGCGCTCCGCCTCTTCCGGAATCAGGAAATAGGCGGCGCCGAAGAAGCCGGTCAGCAGCCAGACGATCAGCGAATTGGTATGCAGCATCCGGCCGACCGAGAACGGCAGGATCTCGGACAGGAAATTCGGCTGGACATAGATATAGCCGATCACCACGCCCATGGTGACCTGCACCGCGAACAGAGCAAGCGCGACGAGGATATAGGCCAGCGCGATCTTTTGTGACTGATATTTCATGATGTTTTCCCCCGTTCAGCCAGCATCGTTGGGCGGCCAGCCCTGGGTGTTGATCCGGCCCGTCCACAAGAGGAAGTCGGACAGACCCCGGACATCCTCGTCGGAAAGGTTGAACTGCGGCATCTGGCGGCGGCCTTCCACGCCCGAGGGCTGAGCATCCATCCAGCCTTTCAGCATCTCGAAAGCGGCTTCGGGATCGTCCTCGACGCCCCAGCGGGCCATGACATTGCCGACCTCGGGGGCGAAATAGGCGCCTTCCCCAAGGATCGAATGGCAGTTCACGCAGGCCTTGGCCTCCCAGACGTGCTTACCGCGGGTCACGCTGTCGGTGATCCCGGCGTGGTCGGTGGACACGTTCACGATATACCAGTGACCGTGCACGAAAAGGCCGATGAATATGAGGATGAAGAACAATGACCCGCCGTAG
Source organism: Pseudogemmobacter humi (assembly GCF_900609055.1). Taxonomy (GTDB): domain Bacteria; phylum Pseudomonadota; class Alphaproteobacteria; order Rhodobacterales; family Rhodobacteraceae; genus Pseudogemmobacter; species Pseudogemmobacter humi. The sequence continues at coordinate 96,430 of NZ_UXAW01000071.1, forward strand.
AAGATGTTCCGGGCCATGCTCTTTGTCAGAACTTCGCGCATGGCGAGGGTCTCCCGGAGCTGTTGGCGATACTGACGGGGTGCCCTGGCGGGGGCTTTGGCGCCTTAACGAAAGTCAAGGATAAAGCGTTTTCCCTGGGCAAGGATGGCGGGACCTTCAGCGAACGGGTCGAGGGAACGCGCCATGTCCGAGATATCTCCGCTCCGCCCGGATTCGGGCGGATCCGCCGCCTGCCTCTGCGCCCGGGGCCAGACGCCGGGGGGCGCTGCCCCGCCCGGTCCGTGGCCGGTCTGGAAGCTGGCGGTCCTGCTCTATGTCTTTGCCGCCGGTGCGGTGGCGATCAATCTCTTCATGCTGGGGCTGATGTTTCAGTCCTTCGGTCTCCCGGCGCTGTCGCCGGTCATGGCGCTGATCCTCGCGGGACCGCTCGGCCTGCCCGCCGCCTGGGCCGCCGGCCGTTGGGTCCATGGCCTGCTGCGCGAGGCGGAAGGGCCGCCCGAAGAAGGGCCGCCCGAAGGGGATTGAACGGCGAAGGCGGGCCTCACAGACCTGCCTCGCGCATCGGGACGGCCGGCTCTCCGGCCCCACGCCAGGCCATCTCCTGGCGCGGGTAAAACACCGCTGCGGATCGCCCGGACCCGCCGGAAGCACGGATCAGCCGCTTCGCCGTTTCGACAGGATGGGCGGGGGATGCCGTCCCGATGCGGAAAAATGACGCGTCAGGGCAAGCGCGCGGCCCGCCACCCCACCGGCATTTCACCATACATCATCGTAAATAATCTTGTGAAATCATACCGCTGCCGCTGTCGCCCTTACGGGATGGCGAGCCTGTGCAAAGGCCCGGCAATCCATTCGCAGCCATGCCCGGGCGGGGCAGGAAAGACCGGCGGCATGGACCTGCCATCCGGCAGGAACCCCGCGCCGCCCGTCTCAGCGCCGCATCCCGGCCAGCAGTTCCAGATCGTGGCGGGATTTGCCGGTCTCCAGGGTGATCGAGCCGTTTTCCTCGCGTTCGATGCGCAGGGTGGCGGCGGGCAGGACAAGGGTCTTGCCGTCCATACCGAGGATACCGCCGATACCGATGGCGATCATCGCCTCTTCGCCCTCGCCGGTCACGTCGCGCACCGTGCCGACCCGCTCGTTCGCCGGGCCGAAGACCGGAGCGCCGTTCAACAGTTCGCGACGGATCTCGGCGGGGTGCAGCCTGCGGGTCATCGCGCTCCCCCCTCCCCGTCCTTATCGACCTTCTCGGGCAGGCCCTTGCGCGGGGTCGAGGCAAGCTCTTCGAGCTCCTTCTCCGTCATGCTCCGGGCCATCTGTTTCGAGGCACCGCGCAGATCCTTCTTCGCGGTTTCGCCGCGTTTGGCGGAAAGTGCGGCCCCGGCGGCTTTCTGCTGGGCTTTCGACTTCGCAGGCATGGGATATCCTCCTCGTCTGACAAGGAGGAAACCCGCAGCGGCGGGCGCAGGTTCCCGCCGCCCCTGCGCCCGGGCAGGATCAGGCCGCGATCTCGCGCGGAACGATGAAATCGACCGGGCTGCCCTGGCCGAAACCCGCCTCGGCCCAGGACGGCGTGTCGAAATCGACCACCAGAGTCGCCCCGGTCGGATAGCGGGTGAACTGCGGCGAGGGCGGCGTGCGCGCCACCAGCCGGTGGGCGAATTCCGCGATGCCGGGGTTGTGGCCGATCATCATCACCACATCGGCCTGCGCATGGCGCAGAACCGCCAGCATCACATCCGGCCCCGCATGATAGAGCGTGGGCTTCAGCGCCAGAACCGGCCCCTCGGGCAGGCCGCGCGCAATACCGGACCAGGTTTCCCAGGTGCGGATCGCATCCGAACACAGCACCTCCTGCGGCACGTAATCGCGCGAGGCCAGCCACAGGCCCAGATCCAGCGCCGCGGCCTGGCCGCGCTCGTTCAGGGGGCGGTCGTGATCGGCCATGGTGGGATCGTCCCAGCTGGATTTCGCATGCCGGGTCAGGATCAGTCGTTTCATCGGTGGAACTGCCTCATGTGATAGGCGGATTGTTCCTCCATCCTTGCATAACCGGCCGAGACCGGGCAAGCGCGCCGCGTGACGCAGCCGCGGCTCAGGCAGGGCTGGCCGGCGGGGGTGTCGAGATACAGGTGACAGGCCGGCACGTCGTAGCCATCGGCCCCCAGCGCCCCGGCGGGACAGGCGGTGAGGCAAGGCGCGTCGGCACAGCTCGCGCAGGGTTTCACACCGCGCGGAATGGTGAGGTGCTGTTTCAGCGCCAGCGCTCCACGGAAACTGACCATCAGCCCCTGGCTCTCATGCACCAGAAGCCGCACCGGACTGTCCCAGGCCCGGCCCGAGCGCAGAGCCCAGGGGTAAAACGGATAGAAGGGCGGGCCGCCGAAAGGGAAAAGCGCCTTCGCCCCCAGATCGCAGGCAAGGCGCCCCAACACCCGGCGCGACCAGCGATCAACCGGATCCGGCGCCCCGTCCCATTCCGGCTGCGCAGTCAGATGCGGCCAGTAGCCGGGTTCGGCCGGGCCGATCAGCACGAGGGTCCGGGTGCCCCTGGGAAAGCCCGCCTCGCCGGGATCAGGGTTGAACCCGCCCAGCACTTCGAGGCAATGCGGCGCGAGCCGCGCGGCCAGCGCCTCCAGCGTGATGTCGGATGTCTCGCTCATACCCGCCCTCGCAAAAGGGGGGCGCCGCCCCCCGGCCCCTGCGGGTCCTCCCCCCGGGGTATTTATGTCAGGATGAAATGCATTTTCATCCTGATCCAAATACCCCCGCCGGAGGCGTCCGGCCTTTGCCGGAAGCGACCGTTTTCAGCGTTTCACGCGCGGTTTCACCCGCGGCTCGGTCGAGCGGATCTGGCTGCCGGCGCCGTGATCGGTGAACAACTCCAAAAGCGCCGCGTTCGGGATGCGGCCGTCGAGGATGGTCACCGCGCGCACGCCCTCTTCGATCGCTTTCAGCGCGGTCTCGGTCTTGGGGATCATGCCGCCCGAGATCACGCCCTCGGCGGTCATGCGGCGGATGTCGTCGGGGGAGAGCGCGGTCATCACCTCGCCCTTCTCGTCCTTGACCCCTGGCACGTCGGTCAGAAGCAGCAGCCGGTCCGCCCTCAGCGCGCCGGCGATGGCACCCGCGGCGGTGTCGCCGTTGACGTTGAAGGTCTCGTTGTCCTGCATCCCGGTCGCGACCGGGGCGACCACCGGGATGATTCCGGCGGAATAGAGGTCGCGCAGAACCTGGACGTTCATCTCGACCGGGCGGCCCACATAGCCGAGTTCGGGATCGTCGGCCTCGCAGACCATCAGATCGTCGTCCTTGCCCGAGATCCCCACCGCGCGGCCGCCGGCGTCCATGATCGCCTGGACGATGCGCTTGTTCACGAGGCCCGAGAGGATCATCTCGACCACCTCGACCGTGGCCTTGTCGGTGACGCGCTTGCCTTTGACGAATTCGGATTTGATCCCGAGTTTGGACAGCATCTCGTTGATCATCGGCCCGCCGCCGTGGACCACCACCGGATGCAGGCCCACCTGTTTCATAAGCACGATGTCGCGGGCGAATTCGGCCATCGCGCCGTCGTCGCCCATGGCGTTGCCGCCGAATTTCACCACCACCACCGCATCCTCGTAGCGCTGAAGATAGGGCAGCGCCTCGGAGAGCATCTTCGCGGTGTTCTGGGCGTCTTGCATGGTCAGGGTCTGCTGCTTCATGGGGGCCTCCGGGGATCGTCTGCCCCATAGGACGTTTGGCCCGCGCTGCCAAGCGGGGCGATCCATGTTTTGCCCTCCATGTTTTGCCCTCCATGTTTTGCCATCCAGGTTTTGACAGGCGCGGGCCCTGGCGGCTATGCCGGAACGAGAGGCGGCGAAGGAGAGGGTGTGAAGGGCAGCGACAGGGAAGGCGCGCGGCCGCGGGTGCTGACGGCGGCGAATCTCAACCGGCGCGAAGAGATCCTTCAGGCCGCCGAGCGGGTGTTGCAGCGCGAGGGTTACGCCGGGCTGACCGCGCGCAAAGTGGCGGCCGAGGCCGGGTTCTCGCTTGGCCATCTGACCTATAATTTCAGCGGTATGGACGAGATCCTGTCCGAGACCTACCGCCGCCTCTCGGGCCGGTTGCGCGAACGCTCGGATGCGGTGACCGCGGAGGACGGGGCGCCGATGGAGCGGCTGGACGCTTTCCTGCATGCGGGGTTCAGCCCGGGGTTCCTCGACCCCGGCCATCTGCGGCTTCGGATCGACTTCTGGTCGGCGGCGCTGACATCAAAGGTGATCGCCGGGACCGAACGCGGGCTTTATGCGCATTATCGCCGCGATCTGACGGCTTTGCTGGAGGCGGTGGCGGGCGAGGCGCCCGCGCGGCGCGCCCGGGTGCCGCTTCTGACCGATACGCTGATGGCGACGCTGGACGGGCTCTGGCTCGACTGGATGCGCAGGCGCGACGAGGCGGGCGTCAGGAACGGCCTGCGCGGCTGTCTGGAGCTGGTGCGGGCGCTGCTGCCCTGATCAGGCGGCGCGGCGGGGCTGGCGGCTTTCCAGCCAGCGGAAACCCAGCACGATCAGCCCGGCCAGCATCAGATAGATCGCGGCCACGAGGAACAGGGGCTCATAGGTGATCAGCGTGTCCTGGCGCACGCGGCTGGCCACCGCATAGATCTCGATCACGGTGATCGTGGCCACCAGGGGCGTCGCCTTGAGTTGCAGCACCGTCTCGCCGCCCAGTGTCGGCAGCACCGAATGGAACGCCAGCGGCAGCGAGATCCGGGCAAAGATCTTGCGCCGCGGCATGCCCATGGCGCGCGCCGCCTCGATCTGGCCGCGCGGGACAGAGGCGAAGGCGCCGCGCATCACCTCGCCCTCGTAACCCGCGTAAGACAGCGACAGCGCCAGCAAAGCATAGGGCCAGGCCTGGCGCAGGATCGGCCAGAGCTCGCTCTCGCGGATCCAGGGGATGCCGGGGAACAACGAGCCGAGGCCGTAATACAAAAGCCAGATCTGCAACAGGAGCGGCGTTCCCCGGATCACCGTGCAGAAGGCGCGCGCGGGCCGGGCCAGATACCAGGGCCCCGAGGCCTGGGCGAGGCCCAGGGGCAGCGCCAGCGAAAAGCCGATCATCACCGACAGCACCAGCAGCCAGATGGTGCGCCAGACGCCCTGGCCGATCATCGGCGCGTATTTCGGCAGCCAGGACCAGTTGCCGGTCAGCACGATCCAGGCCACCAGCCCCGCGGCCACGGCCAGCATCACGATCCGGTGGGGCATCATCAGCGCGCGCATCAGCCGCCCCCCGCCGTTCGGGGCGGATCGCCGCGCCGCGCCCAGGCCTCCAGCCGGGCGAAGCCCCAGGTGGAAAGCATCGAGATCACCAGATAGATCACCCCGGCGGCGATGAAGAAGGTGAAGAAGGCTTTCGTGGTGCCCGCCGCCTGGCGCGTCGCCAAAGTCAGTTCGTTGAAGCCGACGATGGCCAGCAGCGCCGTGTCCTTGGTGGCGATCAGCCAGAGGTTCGACAGACCGGGCAGCGCAAGGCCCAGCATGGTCGGGATGGTGATGCGCCGCGCGATCTTGCCCGCGGGCATGCCCATGGCGCGGGCGGCCTCGATCTGGCCCGAAGGCACCGCGAGGATGGCGCCGCGCAGAACCTCGGTCGCATAGGCGCCCTGCACCACGCCGAGGACAAGCACCCCCGCCGTCACGCCGGAAATCTGGATCCGGCCGTAGCCCGAGGCCAGCATCAGCTTGTTCACCAGATCGGTGAGGCCGAAATACAGAAGCAGGATCAGGATCAGTTCGGGCAGCGCCCGCACCACGGTGGTGTAGACCGCAAGGCAATCGCGCAGGACCGGCCCGCCGTAGATCTTGCCGTAAGCGCCCGCCAGCCCGATCGCCAGCCCCAGCCCGAAGGCCCCGACCGCGATGCGGATCGAGGCCCAGAGGCCGACAAGCAGCGTGCCCCCCCATCCGGGAGGGCTGAGAGCCAGCAGGCCGAGCGTGTCCATCCTCTCTAGCGCCCGCGGCGGCGATCACTCGCCATAGATCGACGAGGTGAAATATTTCGAGGTGATCTCGTCATAGCTGCCGTCGGCGCGGACATCGGCGATCGCCTTGTTGAACGCCTCTTTCAGCGCCTCGTCGCCCTTGCGCAGGCCGACGCCGACGCCCAGCCCCAGCACCGCCGGATCGTTCTCCACCGCGCCCTTGATCTCGCAGCAATCCGCGCCCTCGGCGGCGACGAAAGCATCCATCGCGGTCGAATCGGCCTGGGTGGCGTCGATCCGGCCGGCAACCAGATCCTGGTTGGCCTCATCCTGGGTCTGATAGGATTTGATCTCGGCCGCCACCCCGCCGAAATGCTTCTCGGCATAGGTCTGGTGGATGGTCGAGACCTGAACGCCGAGGATCTTGCCGGTCAGCCCCTCGGGATCGGGGGTGATCGCATCGCCTTTGGCCGCGACGATCACGGCGGGCGTATTGTAGTATTTGTCCGAGAAGTCGATCACCTTCTGGCGTTCCTCGTTGATCGACATCGAATTCATGATCGCGTCGATCTGGCCGGCCTCCAGCGCCGGGATCAGCCCGTCCCAGGCGATCGGGGTGATCTCGCATTCAAACTCGGCCGCCTTGCACAAAGCCCACATCAGGTCGATCTCCCAGCCGGTCCAGGTGCCCGAGGCGTCGACGCTGGCGAAAGGCGGATAGGGTTCGGGCGCCATGCCGACGCGCACCTTCTGTGCCTCGGCCGCGCCCGCGGTCAGGCCGAGCGCGAGGGCCGCGGCTGCGAAAGTGAATCTGGTCATCTGATCCTCCTGGTTGATTATGTTTTTACGGGGTCTTCTCACGAGACCGATTTGAGAAACTGCTTCAGCCGGGCCGATTGCGGGGCGCCGAACAGCCGCTCGGGCGGGCCCTCTTCCTCGATCACCCCGTTGTAAAGATAGACCACATGGTCCGAGACCTCGCGGGCGAATTTCATTTCATGCGTGACCAGCAACATGGTGCGCCCCTCGTCGGCGAGGCTGCGGATCACCGCGAGCACCTCGCCCACCAATTCGGGGTCAAGCGCCGAGGTCGGCTCGTCGAACAGCATGGCGCGCGGCTGCATGCACAGCGCGCGGGCGATGGCGGCGCGCTGCTGCTGGCCGCCGGAAAGGAACGCCGGATAGGCACTTTCCTTTTCCTTCAGCCCCACCCGGTCGAGCAGCTTGCGCGCCCGCCCGACCGCCTCGTCCTTCGGCAGCCCCAGCACATGGACCGGCACTTCGATCAGGTTCTCCAGCACGGTCTTGTGGGTCCAGAGGTTGAACGACTGAAATACCATGCCAAGGCTCTGGCGGATCCGCTCGATCTGGCGGCGGTCAGCAGGGGTGCCGTCGGGGCGGCAGCGCACCTCCTCGCCGCCGATCACGATGCGGCCCGAGGATGGGGTTTCCAGGAAATTCACGCAGCGCAGAAGCGTTGACTTGCCCGAGCCGGAGCCGCCGATCAGCGTGACCACATCGCCCTCACGCGCGGTGATCGACACGCCTTTCAGCACCTCATGCGGGCCGAAGCTCTTGCGCAAAGCCTCGACCCGGATCGCTTCGGGACGGGGGGCGGGATTGGCCTGCGCGGTGTCTTTCATCAGGGCAGGCGTCCTCGCTGGTTGTCAGTCGTTTGCCTCCCGGGCCAGCAGGAAGCGGCGGACATGCGGCAGGACCTGATCGGTCGCCTCGATGAAGATCGCATGTTTCAGCCCCGGCAGGATCACCAGTTCCGCCTGCGGCATGGCACCGGCGATAAGCGTATTGAGCCGGGGATTGCAGCCCCCGTCAAGCTCGCCGGTCAAAACCTGGGCCGGAATCGAGATTTCGTGCAGCCAGGGGCCCATTTCGGTTTCGGCATAGATATCAAACACATTCAGAAAGATATCCGCAGGCGTGTCGGTCACCTGCCGCTTGCGCCATTCGATCACATCGGGGCGGGCCGCCACGAAATCGTCGGTGAACCAGCGCGCGGTCAGCGTATCCAGCACCGGGCCGATGCCCTTTTCGCGCATCGCCGCGACCACCGCTTTCACCTTCGCGCTGTCGTCTTCGGTGCGGAAGGCGGCGGTGGACCACAGGCCCAGCGAGCGCACCCGATCCGGGTAGCGGCGCGCATAGGCCGGGCCGATCATGCCGCCGAGCGAATGGCCGGCGAAATGGGCGCGCTCCACGCCGAGCCGGGCGCGCAGGGCCTCAAGGTCATCGACCAGATCCTCCAGCCCGAAGCGCCCCCCGGGCAAGGGGCTTTCGCCATGGCCGCGCAGGTCGTAGCTGATGCAGGTGAAACGGTCCTTCAGCCCCTCGATCAGCCGCGCGAAAGTCGCACGGCGCGCGCCGATGCCGTGGATCAGGAAAAGCGCCGGTCCCTCGCCGGTGACGGTGTAAGCGCAGTCGATGGCGGCCATGGGATCATTCCTTCGGGTCGGAGCCGAGCCGCCCGCCGAAAGCCCAGTCGTGTTTTTCGACATCGGTAAAGACGATCTGGATCGCCTCGGGCGTGCCGCCGCAGCTTTCGACGAAGGCTTTGGTCAGCGCTTTGGCGCAGGCGCGCTTCTGCTCGACCGTGCGACCCTCGAACATTTCCACCCGGATCATGGGCATGTTTCGGCTCCTTGCTTTATCTTATGCAACTTTTTCGCGTTTACCGCCCAGATGCGGCATCACATCCCGGGCGAAGCGCTCCATCATCTTCAGCGTCGCCGCCTGGGGCTGGCCGAAATTCGACGAGGCGATCACCTCGTCTATCCCGAGTTCGGCATAGGCGCCAAGCCGGTCGACCATCTCGCCCGCGGTGCAGATCAGCACGTTATGGCGCAGCTCCTCCACCGTCTGGCGCCGCGGCAGCGGGCGGATCATGCCGGAATCCACGATCCCCGGCCCGCCGAACACATTGTCGAAGCTCTGGTAATAGCGGTGCGCCAGCGCGGTCATCGCCTGCGCATCGGCCTCGTCCTGTGCCAGCCAGAGCGTGCGCTGCAACGACAGCCTCTGCCCCGGCGGATGGCCCGCGCTCGCGCGGCCGCGATGGTAGGCATCGACCTGGGATTTCAGGATCTCATGGCTGGCGCCGAGCGGCGTGGTCTGGATCGCATAACCCTTCGCCGCCGCCGCCTCGATCCCCGGCGGGGCCATGATCGCCAAAGCCAGCGGGATCGGATCCTCGGGCCGCGGCATGATGGTCAGCGACGCAAAGTTGTAGCGGCTGCCCTGCCAGGACACTTCCTTACGCGAGAGCAGCGCCTCCAGCACCGCGAGGCTTTCCTCGAAGACGGGCTTCGTCTCCTCCATCGGCACGCCGATCCGCCCGGTCTCATAGCCGAAAGCCCCCTTCCCCACGCCCAGCACCAGCCGCCCGTCGCAAAGCGCCTGCGCCTGGACCACCTCGCCCGCGAAGACCCGCATGTCCCGCAGCGGCAGCTGGCAGATCGAGGTGGCGATCTCCAGCCGTTCGGTATGGGCGGCGACCTTCACCGCCATCTGCAAGGGCGAGGGCACCAGCAGGATGTTGATCAGATGATGTTCGGGCACCGAGACGCCGCGATAGCCGCAGGCCTCGGCCTGGACCGCCTGCGCGACCATCTCGCGGTAAAGCTGTTTGCCGCCGGTCTCGGCCGAGAGCAGATGACTGCTGAGAAAATGCGAGAAGTCCATTCCATCCCTCCTGCCGCTGGTTTTGCACGTTTGTGCAAAACATGAGTCCCGTCAACAGGATTCGCGCGGAGCCTTCACGAAAACTCCGATTGCGGCCCGGGACGGAAGCGGCCAGAAAGGCAGGCGACAAGGAGATGCCATCATGTCCGAACAGAAGATCCTCGTTCTGACCGGGGCCTCCCGCGGGATCGGCCATGCCACGGTGAAGCGGTTTTCCTCGGAAGGCTGGCGGGTGCTGACCTGTTCGCGCCAGCCCTTCGACCCGCGCTGCCCCTGGCCCGATGCCGAGGCCAACCATATCGAGATCGACCTCGCCGATCCGAACATGACCATCGCCGCCATCGAGTCGATCAAGGCGAGGACCGGCGGAAAGATCCATGCGCTGGTGAACAACGCCGGGATCAGCCCCAAGGGGCCGGGCGGGGCGCGGCTGAACACGCTGGACACCGATCTGCGCACCTGGGGCCATGTCTTCCACGTGAACTTCTTCGCCAGCGTCATCCTCGCGCGCGGCTTGCAGGACGAGCTGGCGGCGGCGAAAGGCGCGATCGTCAACGTCACCTCGATCGCGGGTGCACGGGTGCATCCTTTCGCGGGCGCCGCCTATGCCACGTCGAAAGCCGCGCTGGCGGCGCTGACGCGCGAGATGGCGCATGATTTCGGGCCGATGGGGGTGCGGGTCAACGCGATCGCCCCGGGCGAGGTGGAAACCTCGATCCTGTCGCCGGGCACCGACAAGATCGTCGAGAAACTGCCGTTGCAACGTCTGGGCCAGCCGCGCGAAGTGGCGGATGCGATCTGGTATCTGTGTTCCGACCAGGCCAGCTACATCTCGGGCGCCGAGATCGAGGTGAACGGCGCCCAGCACGTCTGACGCAAAAATCTTCGAAGATTTTTGCAAATTCCTTGCAAGGAATTTGGCGCGCCGGCCACGGCGCGCCGCCGGAGTTTTCAAAAACTCCGGCCCGATTTCTTCAAAGAAATCGGCGCCTCACTCCAGCGTCGCGATAACGGCGCGCAGGGTCTCGACCCCTTCGCCCTTTTCCGAACTGGTGACGATGATCTCGGGATAGGCGGCCGGATGCTTCTGCAACGCCGCCATCACCTGCGCGATATTCGCCTCGCGGGTGGCCTGGTTCACCTTGTCGGCCTTGGTCATCACCACCTGGAAGGTCACGGCGGACTTGTCCAGGAGGCCGAGGATCTCGTCATCGACCTGTTTGATGCCATGGCGCGTGTCGATCAGCACGAAGGCGCGGCGGAGCGTCTGGCGCCCCGCCAGATAGGCGCGGAGCAGTTCCTGCCACTTCCTGACCACCGCCACCGGCGCCTCGGCGAAACCGTAGCCCGGCAGGTCGACCAGATAGCGGCTTTCGCCCAGAGCGAAATAGTTGATCTCCTGGGTCCGTCCCGGGGTGTTCGAGGCCCGCGCGAGGCTCTTGCGCCCCGTGAGCGCATTGATCAGGCTGGACTTACCGACATTCGAGCGACCGGCGAAACAAACCTCGACCCGGTCGGCGGGCGGCAGCGCCGCCATCGTGGTCACGCCTTTGACGAAATCCACCGGCCCGGCGAAGAGCAGCCGCCCGGTCTCGCGCGCCTGTTCTTCCGGCGCCCCGGCCAAAGTGAAGACCATCGTCATTCCAGCACCTCTACCCTGTCGCCCCGGGCGACGTTGCCGCCTTCGATCACCACGCCGAACACGCCGAAATCCTGCGCGCCCACCACTTCGCGCAAAGCGCCCAAAGTATCGGCATCGACCTCGCCGGTGGCGGGATCGACGGTGGTCGCCTTACAGCGCCCCACCCTCTCGCGGATCTCGATCACCGCCGCGCCGATTTTCAGCCGCCGGCCGATCCAGCCAAATTCCTCCCAGGGGGCGAACCCGTCGAGCCAGAAATTGCCGCGCCAGCGGTGGATCGACAGATCCCGCCCCATATGCGCCGACAGCGCCGCATTGGACGCAAGGTTCTTGATCGAGACGCCGGGATAATCGCTGTCGGTCATCGCCCGCCCCGGCGCGCGCACCAGCGCGACCGGGCGGAAGCGTTCCGTCGGGCTGATCGGCGCCAGCCAGTCGATCAGCCGCGCGCCCTCGGTTTCCGGGTCGAACTCCAGCGGCTCCAGCCGCGGATGGGTCAGCCGCATGTGCCGGGTCTCGGGGTCGAACCGCGCCTCTATCGCCATCACCGCGGGCGTGCGGGCACCACGCTGGAAATTGGCGCAGGACACCCAGGCGGGCGCGGCCGGGTCGAATTTCGACAGGTCATGCGCCACCGCCCAGGTCCGGTCCCAGGGCAAAGAGCCCCCCCCGGAAAGCCTTACGGACGCGAGTTCCTCGCGTCCGTGGGCCTTGATCGGGTGGCGGAAGATATGGGCGAGGTGCCCCGCGGCGGCGCTCATTTCTTCTTGCCGCCGCCCTTCGCTGGCGCCTTGTTGGCATTGGCCGCCAGTTTCGCTTCTTTCTTGCGGAAGCCCTGGCGGATGTTGCCGAAGATGTCCGGCTTATGCCCGTGGCTGCGCATGATGATATATTGCTGGGTGAAGGTGATGATGTTGTTGGTGATCCAGTAGACCACAAGGCCCGAGGCGAAGCCGCCCAGCATGAACATGAACACCCAGGGCATCCAGGCGAAGATCGAGGCCTGGACCGGATCGGCGGGCGCCGGATTCAGCTTCTGTTGCAGCCACATGGTGATGCCCAGAAGGATCGGCAGCACACCGATGAAGATCAGGTGCAGGATCGTCCCCGCCGCCGGTGCATCCCAGGGCAAAAGCCCGAACAGGTTGTAAAGCGACGAGGGATCGGGCGCCGAGAGATCCCTGAGCCAGCCGAAGAACGGCGCGTGGCGCAGCTCGATCGTGACGAAGATCACCTTGTAGAGCGAGAAGAAGATCGGGATCTGGATCAGGATCGGCAGACAGCCCGCCGCCGGATTGACCTTCTTGTCGCGGTAAAGCTGCAGCATCTCTTTTTGCAGGCGCTGCTTGTCCTCGCCGGCGCGCTCTTTCAGCGCCTCCATCTCGGGTTGCAGCTCCTTCATCCGCGCCATCGAGACATAGCTCTTATAGGCCAGCGGCAGCACGATCAGTTTCAGCACGAAGGTCAGCGCGATGATCGCGAGGCCCATGTTGCCGATCATCCCGTGGATCCAGTGCAGCATGGCAAAGATCGGCTTCGTCAGGAAATAGAACCAGCCCCAGTCGATCGAATCGATGAAGCCGGGGATCGGATCGCGGTCGGGATCGGCCTTGCCCGAGATCAGCCCCGACTCGTTCTGATAGCCGCGGATCGCCTCCCATTCCTTGGCGCCGGCGAAGAAGCGGGTGCTGGTCGAGGCACTCGCGCCCGCGGCAACCGTCATCAGCGGCAGGCGGACCTCGGTCTGGTAGATCTCGGCGCCCGGCACGTATTTGGTGACCTGGGTAAAGGGCTTGCCCTGTTCGGGGATCAGCACCGACATCCAGTAATGGTCGGTGAAGCCGATCCAGCCGTCGGTCTGGGCCTCGGTCACTTCGGCGGGGGCGCCCTCGCGCTCGACCACCGAAAGCCCGGCCATGTTCTTGTAGGTGGTTTCGGTCAGCGTGCCGTCGGCGCGCGAGATCGCCCCCTCGTGCAGGATGAAGAAGCCCTGGAGATCGGCGGGCAGGCCATGGCGCGCGATCTGACCATAGGGCGCCAGCGACACGTCGCCCGGGCCGCCGTTCTGCACCGAGTCGGTGACGGTGAACATGAATTCTGCGTCCACCGCGATTTCGCGGGTGAAGGTCAGGCCCTTGCCGTTCTCCCATTGCAGGGTGACGGGCTGACCCGGCGCCAGCGTCGCGCCCGACACCAGCCGCCATTCGGTGCGCGAACCGGGCACGTCACCTTCGGTCAGCGAGCCAGCCGGGCTCCAGCCGAACAGCGCGTAATAGGGTTTGCTCTCGCCCACCGGCGACAGCAGCCGCACGACAGGCGCACCGGGCTCCTGGCTCTCGCGGTATTTCTTCAGGCGCAGATCGTCGATCCGGCCGCCCAGAAGCGAGACCGAGCCTTCCAGCTCGGGCGTGGCAACCGCAAGGCGCGGCGCCTCGGGGACGGGTTCGACGGGGGCGGTCTCACCCACTGCGGCGGGCGGGGCGGCACCTTCGCTGGCAGTGGCCACCGGCTCATCGGGCACCGGCGGCGGCTCGGGCGGCGGGAAAAGCACGAACCACACCAGGATGACCAGGAAGCTGAGCACCGTGGCAAGGATGAGGTTCTTGTTGTTGTTCTCGTCCATCTTCTGAACCGCTGCCGCATGTGAGGAAAGGATCAGCGGTCTTCAACAGAAGGGGGCGACAAAGGTCAAGCGCTTTCGCCTTTCCACACGAAGCCGGGAAGGGAAAGAGCGCCGCTGCCAGGGCTTCCCGAGGGCGGAGAAGCCCGCCCCGCGCGCGCGCCGCGAAACCCGCCGTCCCTCGCCCTGCCCGAGGCCTGCGCCCCCTTTCATCTGCCCGAAACATCCCCGAAGAATACCTGCCCCCTTCGCCTCAGGCGAGGGAACAGACAGCGCCCGCTTCCGTCGCTTCCCCCCACAGCCGCAAAGACCGCGGCCCCGGGATCACATCCAGCCGCCCCGGCGCCTGAGCCCGACGCTGCTGCCCTCATTTTCTGTCTGAAAATATCCTCGGGGGAGCCCGCGGCTGTGCCGCGGGCGCGGGGGCAGACGGCCCCCCGCCTGCGCCGCCAAACCACCGCCGACGGTCCGAAGCCCGCCTCAGCAGCAAAGCCCTCAGCGTCCCGGCAGGCCGATGCGCGGGATATGGCCCGGGCGGTTCTGGTGTTTCGCGATCCAGGTCGCGGCCTCGGCGGCGGGCATCGGCTGCCCGATGGCGAAGCCCTGGACGAAGCCGCAGCCCAGTTGCGACAGGATCGAATGTTCCGAAGCGGTCTCAACCCCTTCGGCAAGGGTCTCCAGCCCCAGCTGATCCGCCATCGAGACGATGGCCGAGACCATACGCTGCTGGTCACGGTCCTGATCGACCCGGGTCACGAAACTGCGATCGATCTTCAGCCGGCGGATCGCGAAGCGGCGAATGGTCGAGATCGAAGCGTGCCCGGTCCCGAAATCGTCGAGGTCGATGCCGCAGCCCATCGCGGCGAGCGCGGCGATATTCGAGACCACCATGTCGTTACCCGCCCGCGCCACCACGGTTTCCAGCACCTCCACCGTCAGCCGCGCGGGTTTGAGGTCGTAGCGGTTCAGCTCCCAGCGAATGCGGTCCGGCAGACGCGGGTTGCGCAGCTCGGCGGCCGAGAAATTGACCGAGACCGAGGGCACCGTCAGCCCCGCCTTGTCCCAGTCCCGCAATGCCGCCAGCGCATGGCCAAGGATCGCCTCGCTCAGCCGGTCGCTCAGATCGCTGCTTTCGATCAGCGGCAGGAAATCTGCGGGCGGCAGCAGGCCGCGCTGCGGATGATGCCAGCGCGCCAGCGCCTCCATCCCCGAAACCGCGCCGGTATCGGTCGAGACCTGCGGCTGGAAATGCGGCCGGATCTCGCCCTTGTCGAGCGCCTCTTCCAGATCCTCGCGCAGGGCGGTGCTGGCGGCGCGGCGGGCGGCCATATCCTGCGAAAAGGCCCGGATCGCACCGGGGCCGTGGCGCAAAGCCTCATCCGAGGCGGTCTGCGCCGCATCGAGCAGCGCCTGCCCCGTCGTCCCGGGCGCGCGGCCCGAGATGCAAAAGCCGAGCGAGCAGCTGACGTAAAGCTGCGCGCCGCCGAGCGGGATCGGCACCGCGACCGCATCCTGAAGACGGGCGCAAAGCTGCACCATGGTTTCCAGATCCAGCCGGCGCACCGGCGCAAGGACCACCGCGATGGTGGCCCCCTGCGGATCGGTCACGAAATCCCCGGCCCTGAGCGCGCCGCGGATCCGGTCGGTCGCGCGCTCCAGCACCTCGCCCTGGGCGGTGCGGCCGTGGCGTTCCAGCACCGCGGCCAGATTGTCGAACTGCACCACCAGACAGGCGGTGTGACGCCCGCTTTGCCCCAGCGTCGGCAGCACCGTATCCAGCAGCGCAATGGCGCGGCGCAACGTCCCCTCCTCCCCGGTCGCGGGCGGCGGAACCGCCCCCCGTCCCGCGATGGCGAAGAGCAGCGGCAGGCCGAGCGCCAGCACCAGAAGCACCCGCTCGCCCCCGATCCAGAACCCGGCGAGCGTGATCGCGGGCAGGAAGACCAGGAACTCCGGCCGCCTGACCCAGCCGAGCGGGCGCGACAACCGGCGCAAGGGCGATGCGATGCCGAAATCCACCATGAGTTGCGCCTTCCCTGCTGCGGCTCGCCCCGAAGGGGACCAATGCCGGTCAGAAAGGGGCAAAACAGGTGAGGGCTTCGTTAATCCGGCAGGCGAAGATGTTTCGGATTTTCCTCAACTTCGCCGGGCTTTCCCAAAGCGAGCCCGAGAAAATCGAATATGCCCGGATCGGCCAGATGCGAGGGGCGCACATTCATCAGCGCGCGGAACATGACCTGGCGGCGGCCGGGGCTGCGCAGCTCCCATTCGTCGAGCAGCTTCTTGACCTGGGCGCGCTGCAACCCCTCCTGGCTGCCGCAAAGGTCGCAGGGAATGATCGGATAGTTCATCGCCCTGGCGAAACGGTCGCAATCGGCCTCGGCCACGAAGGCGAGCGGGCGGTAAAGGAACAGATCGCCCTCTTCGTTCACCAGCTTCGGCGGCATCGTCGCCAGCCGCCCGCCATGGAACAAATTCATGAAAAACGTCTCTAAAATGTCGTCGCGGTGATGCCCGAGCACCACCGCCTCGCAGCCCTCTTCCCGCGCGATGCGGTAGAGATTGCCGCGCCGCAGCCGCGAGCAGAGCGAGCACATCGTGCCGCCCGGCTTGATCTTCGAGGTGACGACCGAATAGGTGTCCTGGTATTCGACCCGGTGTTCGACCCCCATCTTCGCCAGGAACTCCGGCAGCACCGTCGAGGGAAACCCCGGCTGGCCCTGGTCGAGATTGCAGGCGAGCAGATCCACCGGCAACAGCCCGCGCCATTTCAGCTCATGCAGCACCGCAAGCAGCGTATAGCTGTCTTTCCCGCCCGACAGGCAAACCAGCCAGCGCGCGCCCGGCCGCGCCATGCCGTAGGTGTCGATCGCCTCCCTCACCTGCTGCACGAGGCGCTTGCGCAGCTTGCGGAACTCGGTCGATTTCGGCGCGCCGTAGAACAGCGGGTGGATGTCGTCGGCGTCGTCAAGCATCACGGGCACCTTTCGGGGATCGCGGCCCCATAAGCGCAGCGGCGCGGGCGGGTCAAGTCATCCCGCGCCTCATCCGCCCTGGCGGCGGGCGCGCAGTTTCGCAAAATAGTCGATTCGCTTGCGCAATTCGCGCTCGAACCCGCGCTCGGGCGGCATGTAGAACACCGGGCGTTTCATGCCTTCGGGGAAATAGTCCTGGCCCGAGAAACCGTCCTCGGCGTCGTGGTCGTAATTGTAGCCCGAGCCGTAGCCGATTTCCTTCATCAGCCGGGTCGGCGCGTTCAGGATATGGCGCGGCGGCATCAGGCTGCCGGTCTCGCGCGCGCTGGCCCGGGCGGCCTTGTAAGCCGCATAGACGCCGTTCGATTTCGGCGCGAGCGCGAGATAGACCACCGCATTGGCCAGCGCCAGCTCCCCTTCCGGCGAGCCGAGCCGTTCATAGGTCTGCCAGGCATCGATGCAGATCGCCTGGGCCTGGGGATCGGCGAGACCGATGTCCTCGACCGCCATCCGGGTCAGCCTGCGGGCCAGAAAGCGCGGATCCTCGCCGCCCTCCAGCATCCGCGCGAACCAGTAAAGCGCGGCGTCGGGGTCGGACCCGCGCACCGATTTGTGCAGGGCCGAGATCAGGTTGTAA
Organism: Pseudogemmobacter humi; assembly: GCF_900609055.1. GTDB lineage: Bacteria > Pseudomonadota > Alphaproteobacteria > Rhodobacterales > Rhodobacteraceae > Pseudogemmobacter > Pseudogemmobacter humi. The sequence goes on from NZ_UXAW01000071.1 coordinate 113,971, forward strand.
TGCTCGTCGCCGGATTTGTCGTACCGCGCGGCGCGGCGCATCAGCCGTTTCGCGAGTTCCTCGCGCCCCAGAGGCCGCTCCACCCGCCAGGCCGCGACCTGTTCGATCAGGTTCAGAAGCGCCCGCCCGTCGCCGTCGGCCATCTCCAGCATCGCGTCGCGCGCCTCGCCGTTCAGCGGCAGCGCGCGGCCCAGTTCCTTCTCGGCCCGTTGCGCCAGCCGCTCCAGATCGGCGAGCGACAGCCGCTCCAGCACGATCACCTGCGAGCGCGACAGAAGCGCCGCGTTCAGCTCGAAAGACGGGTTTTCCGTGGTGGCGCCGACCAGAAGGATGGTGCCATCCTCCATATAGGGCAGGAATCCATCCTGCTGCGCCTTGTTGAAACGGTGGATCTCATCGACGAACAGAAGCGTGCCCTGGCCGTTCTGGCGGCGGATCTTCGCGGATTCGAACACCTTCTTCAGATCCGGCACGCCCGTGAAGATCGCCGAGATCTGCACGAAGGCGAGATCGGTCTGATCCGCCAGCAGCCGCGCGATGGTGGTCTTCCCCACCCCCGGCGGCCCCCAGAGGATCAGCGACGACAGGCTGCCTGCGGCCAGCATCGCGCCCAGGGGCCCCTCGGGCGAGAGCACCTGGTCCTGGCCGATCACCTCTGAGAGCGCGCGCGGGCGCAGCCGGTCGGCCAGCGGACGCGGCGCCCCGGGCGTGGTCGGTTTCGGATCGGTATCGAACAGATCGGCCATGGCGGCAGACTAGCGCAGCCCGGTCAAAGCCGAAAGCGCAGACGCAGCCTCCGGGGCGCACCCGGAGCTTTCGCGCAACCAAATTCCGCGACGCAGGAGCCCGCGCGGCAGGGAAAGCCGTTTCAGGGCAAGCCGAGGGGCCTGCGGGCGCAAGCGCGGCACGTCGCCCCGGAGCGGAAACCGGGCGGCCGTCGCCCTCATCCGCCGTTGTGGCGGTGGGATCCGCGCGCAGGGCGCTGAAACGCACAAGGCCCGCCGGAGGCGGGCCCTGGATATAACCAACGGATGGCGGCGGATTATTCCGCGGCGTCTTCCGCTTCCAGCCGGGCGCGGTCGGCGGCGCCTTTGGCAGCCGGGTCGCGGTCGACGAATTCGATGATCGCCATCGGCGCCATGTCGCCGTAACGGAAGCCCGCTTTCAGCACACGGACATAGCCGCCCTGACGGTCTTTGTAGCGCGGCCCGAGGATCGCGAACAGCTTCTCGACGTCTTTGTCTTCTTTCAGCTGGGCGGCAGCCTGACGACGGGCGTGCAGATCGCCACGCTTCGCCAGCGTGATCAGCTTCTCGATGATCGGACGCAGTTCCTTGGCCTTCGGAAGGGTGGTCTTGATCTGCTCATGCTCGATCAGCGAGCCGGACATATTCGAGAAAAGCGCCTTGCGGTGCTCGTGGGTGCGGTTCAGGCGGCGATAGCCGCGGGCGTGACGCATGGGTCTCTCCTATAGCGTTTTGCTTTGTCATGGCCCCGTGCGTTGCAGGGCCGTCGTTGGGGCGGGATTGCCCGGGTCTTTGCGCCATCCCTCAAACACAGGCGGGCGGCGGGGGGTCCGGGGGGCCTTCGCCCCCCGGCCTTTGTCAGGATCGGCGGGGCCTTCGCCCCCCGGCCTTGTCCACAGATCAGAACTGATCCTCGAAGCGCTTGGCCAGATCCTCGATATTCTCCGGCGGCCAGTCCTCGACTTCCATCCCGAGATGCAGGCCCATGCCCGAGAGCACTTCCTTGATCTCGTTCAGCGACTTGCGGCCGAAGTTCGGGGTGCGAAGCATCTCGGCTTCGGTCTTCTGGATCAGATCGCCGATATAGACGATGTTGTCGTTCTTCAGGCAGTTCGCCGAGCGGACCGAAAGCTCCAGCTCGTCGACTTTCTTCAGCAGAAGCGGGTTGAATTCGAGGCCCGAATCCACTTCGCCCGACTTCGCCGCTTCCGGCTCGTCGAAATTGACGAAGATCGCCAGCTGGTCCTGAAGGATGCGCGCGGCATAGGCCACCGCATCGTCGGGGGTCAGCGAGCCGTCGGTCTCGATCTTCATGGTCAGCTTGTCATAGTCCAGCACCTGGCCCTCGCGGGTGGGCTGCACTTCGTAGGAGACGCGCTTGACCGGCGAATAGATCGCGTCGATCGGGATCAGGCCGATCGGCGCATCTTCCGGGCGGTTCTTGTCGGCCGAGACATAGCCCTTGCCGGTGTTCACCGTCAGTTCCATGAACACATCGGCGCCGTCGTCGAGGTGGCAGATCACGTGGTCCTTGTTCAGGACCTCGATCCCGTTGGTCTCGGCGATGGCGGCGGCGGTGACGACACCCGGCCCCTTGGCCGAAATCGACAGGCGGCGCGGCCCCTCGACTTCCATCTTGAGCGAAACGCCCTTCAGATTCAGCACGATATCGGTCACGTCCTCGCGGACGCCCGGCACCGAGGAGAATTCGTGCAGCACGTTGTCGATCTGGACCGAAGTGATCGCGGCCCCCTGGAGCGACGACAGCAGCACACGGCGCAGCGCATTGCCCAGCGTCAGCCCGAAACCGCGTTCCAGCGGCTCGGCGATGACGGTGGCAACGCGCCCCGCATCGTTGCCCGGCTTCACGACGAGTTGGGTCGGCTTGATCAGTTCCTGCCAGTTCTTATGGATCATGGATTCGCCTCCATACCTGCCATCGCTCCCATGGTCCGAAGAAGCGCGGCGCCCGAGGATCTTTAACTGCGGGTCTTCAAAGTCGGATCGTCAAACAGAACGAGCCAGGCCATGCGGGAACGCACGGCCTGGCCGGTGTTTCGGTGGTTCAGACGCGGCGGCGCTTGGGCGGGCGGCAGCCGTTATGCGCCAGCGGCGTCACGTCGCGGATCGAGGTGATGGTGAACCCCACCGCGGCCAGCGCGCGCAGAGCCGATTCACGGCCCGAACCCGGGCCCTGCACTTCGACTTCCAGCGTCTTCACGCCATGTTCCTGCGCCTTGCGGCCGGCGTCTTCGGCGGCCATCTGGGCGGCGTAAGGGGTCGATTTGCGCGACCCCTTGAAGCCCATGGTCCCGGCCGACGACCAGGAGATGGCGTTGCCCTGAACGTCAGAGATCAGGATCTTGGTGTTGTTGAACGACGAGTTCACATGAGCAACGCCGGTGGCGATGTTCTTGCGCTCTTTACGCTTGCCGCCACGAGCGGCTTTCGGATCGCGTGCCATATCCCGTGTCTCCCCTTACTTCTTCTTGCCGGCGATCGGCTTGGCCGGGCCCTTGCGGGTGCGGGCGTTGGTGTGGGTCCGCTGACCACGCACCGGGAGACCGCGACGATGGCGCAGGCCGCGGTAGCAGCCGAGATCCATCAGGCGCTTGATGTTCATCGAGGTTTCGCGGCGCAGGTCGCCCTCGACAGTGAAATTCGCGTCGATATGCTCGCGGATCGCCAGAACTTCGGCATCCGACAGATCGTTCACGCGGCGGGCGCGGTCGATGTTCAGCGCGGCGCAGATCTGCTCGGCGCTTTGCGGGCCGATGCCGGTGATATACTGAAGCGCGATCGGAACCCGCTTCTGGGTGGGGATGTTGACGCCAGCAATACGTGCCACGCGCATGTTCCTTTCGTTGCGGTTCCGTAATGCCAGAACCTTTTTTCACAACCCGGCCGATGACGGGCCCGGCCGATTCGATCTTCCCGAAAAGGGAAACCCCGGAACAGCGATTCCGTCCCGGGACGCTGTGCTTTACGGAGAGTTGCGCCCCGGGTCAAGGCCCGCAGCCAGGATTTCAGACCTTGTCAAGAACTTTCGCGATCTGGTCGGCAACGCTCTCCATCGCCGCCATGCCGTCGACCTGGGTCAACCCGCCTTTGGCATAGTAATAGCCCAGAAGCGGCGCGGTCTTCTTGTAATATTCCTGCAACCGTTCGGCAAAGACTTCGGGGTTGTCGTCGCGGCGCACCGGCTGGCCGGCGGCCTCGGCCTCTTCGGCGCGGCGCACGATCCGGCCGACAAGGGCCGCATCGTCCACCACCAGCTCGATCACCGCATCGAGCTTCGCCCCTTTGGCCGCCAGCAGCGCGCCCAGGGCATCCGCCTGGGCCAGGGTGCGGGGAAAGCCGTCGAAGATGAAGCCGCCCTGCGCGCCCGCCTCCAGCTTCTCGGCGATCAGGCCGATGACGATCTCATCGGTGACAAGCTGGCCCGCGTCCATGATCGCGGCGACCTTCTTCCCCATTTCGGTGCCCGAGGATTTGGCCTCGCGCAGCATGTCGCCGGTGGAAAGCTGGACCATGCCGCGCGCTTCTTCCAGCCGTTTGGCCTGCGTTCCCTTACCCGCCCCCGGCGGTCCCAGCAGAATGATGTTTTTCGGCATGTCCTCTCCTCAGCGCCGGGCCGGAGCCCGCGGGCCAGTCTTGCGCTTGCCGCGCAGCTGCGATTTCTCGATCAGCGATTCATACTGATGCGCCAGCAGATGCGACTGAACCTGGTTGATCGTGTCCATGGTGACCGAGACCACGATCAGAACCGAGGTGCCGCCGAAGTAGAACGGCAGGCCCAGTTTCGCGATCAGGAATTCGGGCAGCAGACAGACGGCGGCCAGATAGGCCGAGCCGAGGACAAGAACGCGGTTGACCACCCAGGTCAGGTAGTCCTCGGTCTTCTTGCCGGGACGGATGCCGGGAATGAAACCGTTCTGGTTCTTCAGATTCTCGGCCACTTCATCGACCTTGAAGCTGACGTTCTGGGTGTAGAAATAGCTGAAGAACACGATCAGCGCCGCCAGCGCCACCGCATGCAGCGGCTGGCCGTAGCCCAGGTAGAGCGCGATCGCCGAGAGGACCGGATTGGCCGAGCCGCCCGAGAAGGTGCCGATCGTGGTCGGCAGCAGCAGGATCGACGAGGCGAAGATCGCCGGAATCACCCCGGCCGGGTTGACCTTGATCGGCAGATGCGACGAGCCGCCGTCATAGACCTTCATGCCGACCTGACGGCGGGGATACTGGATGTGGATCTTGCGCAGCGCGCGTTCCATGAACACGACGAACATGATCACCGCGATCACCAGCACGATGATGCCGAGGATCAGCGGCGTCGAGATCGCGCCCGAGCGGCCCTGCGCCAGGAACTGCGCCATGGCGGCCGGAATCTCGGCGACGATGCCGACGAAGATGATCAGCGAGATGCCGTTGCCGATGCCGCGGGCGGTGATCTGCTCGCCCAGCCACATCAGGAACATGGTGCCGCCGACCAGGGTGATCACCGCGCCCGCGATGAAGAACCAGCCCGGCGTATGGGCCATATCCCCGGCCTGAAGCGAGACCGCGATGCCGTAGGACTGGAACACCGCCAGCAGAACCGTGCCGTAACGGGTATACTGGTTCAGCTTCTTGCGGCCCAGTTCGCCCTCTTTCTTCAGGTTCTTCCAGGGCTCGTACATCGTGCCCAGAAGCTGAACGATGATCGAGGCCGAGATATAGGGCATGATGCCGAGCGCGAAGATGCCCATCCGGCCGATGGCGCCGCCGGTGAACATGTTCAGCATGCCACCGATCCCCTGCCCCGCCTCGCGCACGAAATCGCGCAGCGCGTCGCCGTCGATCCCCGGCACCGGGATATAGGTGCCGAGCCGATAGACGATCAGCAGGCCGATGGTGAAGAAGATGCGTTGGCGAAGATCGGTCGCCTTGGCCAGAGCCCCCCAGGAGAGGTTGGCGGCCATTTGCTCTGCGGCAGATGCCATTTCCGGTCTCTTTCATGGACAGCGCCGCCGGACCGTTTCCCGGATCCGGCGGCGCAGGAAAACTGCTTCGGGATGTAAGCGACGAATCCGCCGCTCACAACCGCTTATTCTGCCGCAGCGGCCTTAACAGTGATCGAGCCGCCGGCTTTCTGGATGGCTTCCACCGCCGAGGCCGAGGCGCCGGTGACGTTCAGCTTCACCGCGGTCTTGATCTCGCCCTTGTTCAGCACCCGGATGCCGTCGCGCTTGTGCGAGGTCAGACCGGCCGCGACCAGCACGTCCTCGGTGATCTCGGCTTTCACGTCGAGCTTGCCGAGGCCGATGAATTTCTCGATCAGGCCCAGGTTGACGACGGCGTATTCCTTGCGGTTCGGTTTGTTGAAGCCGCGCTTCGGCAGGCGGCGGTAAAGCGGCATCTGGCCGCCCTCATAGCCGCCGATGGCGACGCCCGAACGCGATTTCTGGCCCTTGATACCACGGCCCGCGGTCTTGCCCTTGCCCGAACCCGGGCCGCGCGCGACGCGCTTTTGCTTTTTGGCGGCGCCTTCGTTGTCGCGAAGTTCATTCAGTTTCATGTCGCATACTCCTGGCCGGAACGCCCCCGCCTGCGACGGACAAGGGCAACACGGCGTTTCTTCGTTGTGAGTCGTGGCGGTAATAACCACCGGGGGCGTATAGACGCAGCCGCCGCCCGGATCAAGCCCGTCCCTCAGGGCACCAGCCCAGGCGCGGCGGCCTCGAACTGCATCAGATAGCCGAGGCTGCGGTCCGGCCCCCAGCGGTTGAGCCTCAGCTCGCCGCCGACGAAGATCAGATCGGCGACCCGGTATTGCCGGCGCACCCCGGCGCCCGCGTCCCAGATCTCGACCACTGCGCCCTTCTTGCGCGCGGGCCCGGGCTGAAGCTGGAAATATTTCGGATCGGCGGTGTCGGCCACGGCGGAGAGCACCGCCAGAACCTCGTAGTAATCGGTGATGCGCTCGGCCCGGAAACGGCAGATCCCTTCCAGGCCGCCCAGCCCCAGCACCGCCGCCCCCGCCGC
>NZ_UXAW01000072.1 GCF_900609055.1 Pseudogemmobacter humi
ATCTCGCGCCCGCCCGGCACCCACCGGATCGAGGTTCCCGCCGACAATCCGACGCTGAACGCGCTGGCCGCGGGGGAATATGTCCTCGCCGTCGAGGTCTCGCGCGAGGGCGGCGGGCGCGAGATCCTGCGCACCCCCTTCACCTGGGGCGCCGCCAGCACCGCCGAGGCAGCGGGCGAGCGCGAACTGAGCCGGCTGTCCGTCCGGGTCACGCCATAGGAAACGAGATGCAGGCACGGACGATCAGCGCGGACCCGCGGCGCAGCTTCTGGCTGCGCCAGTTCCGTTTGTGGCACTGGGTCTCGGCCGCGATCAGCCTTGCGGGGATGCTGATGTTCGCGGTGACCGGCTTCACCCTGAACAACGCGGGCCTGTTCGCCGCGCGCCCCGAGACGACCGAGATCACCCTTGCGCTGCCCGCCCCGCTGGCGGCGGAAATCGCCGCCTTCGCGGATGAAACCGAAGATCCCGTCCCCGAGGCGGTGGCCGACTGGGCCGCGCGCGAGTTCCGGGTTTCGCTGGCCGGGCGGCCGACCGAGACCAGCCCGGATGAGGTCTATATCCCCCTGCCCCGCCCCGGCGGCGACGCCTGGCTCGCCATCGACCGCGCCAGCGGCGAAGCCACCTACCGGCTGACCGACGGCGGCTGGCTGGCCTGGCTCAACGATCTGCACAAGGGCCGCCATACCGGCGCGGCCTGGTCCTGGTTCATCGACCTGCTGGCCCTGGCCTGCGTGATCTTCACGCTCACCGGCCTCGGGCTGTTGTGGATGCATGCGCGGCTGCGCCCGGCGACCTGGCCGCTCGGCTGGGCCAGCCTTGCGCTGCCCGTCATCATCGCGCTGCTGTTCATCCACTGATGCGCGACACCCCGCCCAATCTGGTGATCCTGCCACCCGCCGTGACTGACGCGCCGCTGTCGCCGCCCTCACCCGGCGCGCGGGCGCTGGATCTGGCGGGCGAGAGCATGGGCACCACCTGGTCGGTGCGGCTGTTCGCGCCGCCGGAGCTGTCCGGGGCCGCCCTGCGCGGCGCGATCACCGCGGAACTCGCGCGGATCATTGCCCTCTTCAGCCCCTGGGTCGCGGACAGCGAGGTCTCGCGCCTGAACGCCGCGCCGGAAGAGGAACTGACCGTCTCGCCCGGTTTCCGCGCTTTGCTCGCGCCCCTGATGGAGATCGCCGCGCAGACCGGCGGCGCCTCGGACCCGACGCTGGGCGCGCTGACCGATCTGTGGGGCTTCGGCCCGCCGGGGCCGCGCCAGGCCCCGCCCGCGGCGGCGGAGATCGACCGCGCGCGGGCGGTGAGCGGCTGGCGGCGGGTCTCGCTGGAGGGCACCCGCCTGCGCCGCCCGCCCGGGATGCGCTTCGATTTCAGCGGCAGCGCCAAGGGGCTGGCGGTGGACCTGATCAGCCGGGCGCTGACCGGGATCGGCGCGGGCCACCACCTGGTCGAGATCGGCGGCGAGTGTTTCGCCCGCGGGCTGAAGCCCGACATGCGGCCCTGGTGGGTCGCGATCGAACAGCCGCCGGAGCTGCCCAGGGTGCTGGTGGCGCTGAACGGACATGGCCTCGCGACTTCGGGCGACGAGCGCTGCTTTCGGCATGGCGGGCGGCGCTATGCCCATACCATCGACCCCTCGACCGGATGGCCGGCGGAAAACGACCTGACCCAGGTCTCGGTGATCGCGGCGGATACGATGCAGGCCGATGCGCTGGCCTCGGCGCTGATGGTGATGGGGGCGGAGCGCGCTCTGGACCATGCCCGCCGCCACGGCATCGCCGCGCTGATGCTGCGGCACGGCGGCGCGCGGATCCTCACCCCGGCGATGGAGCGGATGACAGGCGATGACGGCTGACCCCTCGGACTGGATCCTTGCCGCGCTGGTCACCCTGGCCTGGGCGGCGCTGACCCTGCGCATCGCGCTGCGCCACCGGGGCGGGGCGGGCGGCAGCCTGCTGATCGGCTACGCCAGCCAGAGCGGTTTCGCCGAGATGCTGGCGCGCGCCCAGGCGGCGGAAACCGGCGCGACCATCCTGCCGCTCGACCGGATCGGCCCGGCGGAACTGGCAGGCGCGCGCCGCGCCCTGTTCTACGTCAGCACCACCGGCGAGGGCGATCCGCCCGACAATGCCGCCGCTTTCGCGCGGATGATGGCCCGGGCGCAGCGGCTGACGCATCTGTCCTACGGCTTCCTCGCGCTCGGCGACCGCAGTTACCCCCATTTCTGCGGCTTTGGACGGCGGGTGGAGGACTGGCTGCGCGCCTGCGGGGCGCAACCGTTGTTTCCACGGGTGGAGCTGGACCGCGATCACCCCGAGGCGCTGGCCCTGTGGCAGCGCGGGCTCGACCGGCTCGGTCTGCACGCGGCAGAGGGGCCCGGTCACGCGCCCTGGCGGCTGGTATCGCGGCGCCACCTGAACCCCGGCAGCCCCGGTGCGCCGCTCTGGCATCTGGTGCTGAAACCACAAGGCGATCTGCCCGCCTGGCGCGCGGGCGACATCGCCGGGATCGCCATCCCCCGCCCGGAAGGCGAGCTGATCCGGGAATATTCGCTGGCCTCGCTGCCGTCCTCGGGCCGGGCCGAACTGATCCTGCGCGAGGTGCCGGGCGGCGCGGGCTCGCCCCTTCTGTGCCGGCTGGAGCCGGGAGGTGAGGTCCGCCTGCGGATCCGCGCGAACAGCGGTTTCCACGTCGATGACGATCAGGCGCCCTTGGTGCTGATCGGCAACGGCTCGGGCCTGGCCGGGCTGCTGTCGCATCTACGCCACCGGGCAGGGCTCACGCGCGCCGGAAGGGTCTGGCTGATCCATGGCGAACGCGCCGCGCGGTCGGATGCGATCTTCGATGCGGAACTGCACGACCTGGCCGAAAGGGGCGTGCTGACCCGGCTCGACCGGGTTTTCTCGCGCGACGGCGGCCCGCTGCGCTATGTGCAGGAGGTGGTCCGCGCGCAGGCCGGCATGCTGCGCCGCGAGGTCGCGGACGGCGCGGTGATCTGCCTGTGCGGCAGGCGCGAGGGCATGGCGCAGGACGTGCTGGCCGCGCTGGAAGCGGTTCTCGGCACCGAAGGGCTGGAAAGGCTGCGCAGCAACGGGCGGCTGAAACAGGATGTCTACTGAGCGCGCCCGCGCCTGAGCCGCGCCTCGATCCGGCGCAGGATCAGCGACAGGCCCACGGTCATCGTCAGGTAAAGCAGCGCCGCGACGTTATAGGTCTCGAAATAGCGGAAATTGGTCGAGGCGGTGATCTTGGCGAGTTGCGCGATATCGGTCACGCCCAGCACCGCGACCAGCGAACTGTCCTTGATCATGGCGACGAAATCGTTGCCAAGCGGCGGCAGGATCAGCCGGAACGCCTGCGGCAGGATCACGAAGCGGAACCGCTGCCACGGGCTCAGGCCAAGCGCCTGCGCGGCCTCGGTCTGGCCCCGGTCCACCGCCTGGATTCCGGCGCGGAAGATCTCGGCCAGAAAGGCGGAATAGGCAAGCGTCAGCGCCAGCACCGCCCGCCACAGCAGCGAGAACCCCCGCGCGCTGACCGGCTCCTGCCCGAAAGCCGCCAGCGCCCAGTTCAGCGCCGCGACCAGCCCCGGCGCCAGCACGAAGGCGACATATAAGAGCAGCACGATGATCGGCACGCCGCGCATCACCTCGATATAGAAGCGGGCGATCTGGCGCAGCCAGACCCGGCGCGAGAGCGACATCACCGCAAGCCCCAGCCCAAGGACCGAGGCCCCGAGGAAAGCCACCACCGAAACCAGCAGCGTGATCCGGATCCCGCGCGCCAGCATCGACAAGGCCGCGCGGTAATGCGCATCCGACAGCACCCCGGCAAAGACCCAGAGGCCAAGCCCCGCCAGCACGACGAGCCACCAGGGGAAATCCTTCTCTTCCGGCTGGATCATTCCGGGCTTACTGACCCATCTTGTAGTCGAAGAACCACTTGCGGTTCAGCGCATCGAGCGTGCCGTCGGCCTCCATCGCGGCGATGGCGGCGTCGAAGGGCGCCACCAGATCGGATCCCTTGGGGAAGATGAAGCCGAATTCCTCGGCGCCCAGAGGCTCGCCGATGATCTTCAGCGCGCCCTCCGAGGCATCGACATAGCCATGCGCCGCGGTGGAATCCGACAGGACCAGATCGACATCGCCCGCGCGCAAAGCCGCGAGCCCGGCGCCGAAGGTCTCGAACTTCACGATCCGGGGGTCCTGTTCGTCGCTGTTCAGCACCTCGTAGACGCCCACGTAAAACGGCGTCGTGCCCGGCTGCGCCGCCATCAAAAGGCTCTGGTCGGCCGCGAAAGAGGCGGCGTCGTCAAAGCGCGTCTCGTCGGCGCGCACCACCATCAGCATCTGCGACAGCATATAGGGGACCGAGAAGTCCACCGCCTCCAGCCGTTCCTCCTTGATGGTGATGCCGTTCATAGCCACGTCATATTGCCCCTCGGACAGGGCGGGGATCATCGCATCCCAGGCGATGTTCTCGTATTTCACCGAGAGGTTCAGCCGCCGCGCGATCTCGGCCACGGCATCGTATTCCCACCCGACGGCCTGGCCTTCGCCATTGATGAACTGAAGCGGCGGATAGGTGTTCTCGGTGGCGACCACCAGTTCGCGGCCCGCCAGATCGGGCAGGGTCTGGGCGGGGGCGGCACCCGGCAGGGCAAGGGCAAGGGCAAGGGCGGCAAGGGCAAGGCGCAGTCGCATCGGGAAATTCCTAATCGTCAGGGCTCGTCGCGCATCCGCCGCAGACTATGCCGCCAGGCCCCGTCGCTGGCAAGGGCGGCGCGGATGGGCCGGGAACCGGCGATTTCGGTGGCTTCCGCGCCCGGGAATCTGCCAGACTGGGGCTGAGCGCTCAGACAGGAGGGCAGAGGATGACCCCCGATCAGGTTCCCGCATGGCGCAAGGCGGAACGCGAGCGGCTGCTGGCCGAACGCGCCGCCCGGCCGCTGGCCGCGCGCCAGGACGAGGCCGCGGCCCTGGCACGCCATCTCGACGCGCTGCTGGCGGCCCGGTTTTCCGGCCCGGCGGGGCTGGTGGTTTCGGGCTACTGGCCGATCAAATCCGAGCCAGATCTGCGGCCCTGGCTGACCGCGCTGCACCAGCAGGGCGCGCGGACCGCGCTGCCGGTGGTCGAGACCCGCGCCGCGCCGCTGGTGTTCCGCCCCTGGGCGCCGGGGGCGGCGATGGAGCGCGGGCACTGGAACATCCTCGTCCCCGCCGATCCCGCGCATATCATCCCCCAGGTGACGCTGGCGCCGCTGGTCGGATGGGACCGGCAGGGCTACCGGCTCGGCTATGGCGGCGGCTATTTCGACCGCACGCTGGCCGCGCTGGCACCCCGCCCGCTGGTGATCGGCGTCGGCTCGCAAGCCGCAGAGATCGAAACCATCCATCCGCAGCCGCATGACATCCCTCTCGACGCCATCGTCACCGGCGAAGGCGTTCAGGTCCTGCGCGGCTGACCGCCGCAGGCGGCGCAGCCGCGCCGCGGCTTCACCGCGATCATCCGGGTCTCGGCATAAAGCGCGTCGTGGATCATCAGCCGCCCGCGCAGCCCCTCGCCCGCGCCGGTCAGATATTTGATCGCCTCGGCCGCCATCATCGCGCCGATCACCCCGGGCAGCGCCGCGGCCACCCCGGCCTCGGCGCAGGTCGGCACCAGACCTGGGGCCGGACGGGTGGGAAAGACGCATTCGTAGCACGGCCCGCCCCGGGCCGGATCCCAGAGCGAGAGCTGGCCCTCCCACTGGGTGATCGCCCCGGCGATCAGCGGCTTCCCCAGCGTGGCGCAGGTGCGGTTCACCAGAAAACGGGTGTCGAAATTGTCGGTCCCGTCCAGCACCAGATCGTAATCCGCGATCAGCGCGGCGGCGACACCGGGATCGAGCCTGCGATGATAGGGGCGGACCTCGATGAACGGGTTGATCGCCTTCATCGCCGCCTCGGCCGAAAACACCTTGGGCATGCCGAGCCGCGCGTCGCTGTGGATGATCTGGCGCTGAAGGTTCGAGGCCTCGACCGTATCGTCGTCGATCACCCCGATCACCCCCACGCCGGCCCCCGCAAGGTAAAGCAGCGCGGGCGAGCCGAGCCCCCCCGCCCCCACCACCAGCACCCGGGCATTCTTCAGCCGCTGCTGGCCGGGGCCGCCGATCTCGCGCAACAGGATATGGCGGGCGTAGCGGTTCACCTCGGCCGGGGTGAAAGCCGCGTCCGACGCGGGCGCAGGCGGCGGCGCGGCCTTCGCCCGCAGCGTTTGCAGCCAGTGACGATAGGCCCATATCAGCGCGGCGACCGGCCCGGCGATCAGCCAGAACCGGAAACTGCCGAGGCTGCGCTCAAGCCCCGGCGCGCCCAGGGGCGAGGTCGCAAGCACCAGCGCCGCCCACCACAAGACCGCCAGCGCCAGCAAAAGCCGCCGGGGCCAGGAGAACAGCCAGCCCGCCAGTCCGGTCGCGAAAAAGCCGATGAGGCCGATCATTTCAGCCCGGTCGAGCCGAAACCGCCCGCGCCGCGCGCTGTCTCGCCAAGCGCACCGGCGATCTCGTAGCGGGCGCGGATCACCGGGGCGATCACCGCCTGGGCCACCCGCTCGCCATGGCGGACGACGAAAGGCGCGTCGCTCAGGTTGATCAGCGGCACCCCGAGCGGGCCACGGTAGTCGCTGTCGATGGTGCCCGGCGTGTTCGGGAGCGTGATCCCGTGTTTCGTGGCAAGGCCCGAGCGCGGGCGGACCTGCATCTCATAGCCCTCGGGGATCTCGACGCGCAGCCCGGTGGGGCAGATCGCCCGCGCCATGGGCGCGAGGACGAGGCCGCTTTCGCGCAGTTCGGGCGGCAGATTGGCGCAAAGATCGGCGCCCGCCGCGCCTGCGGTCTGGTAGACCGGCAAGGGCACCTCAGGGTCGGCCCAGTCCTCGCGCAGCACTCTGATCGTCACCATTTTCTTCCTCCGCCAGCCGCCTCGCGGCCGGAATTTTCCAAAATTCCGGTCAAAATTCTTGCAAGAATTTTGCGTCGCGCGGGTGTCGCCCGGTCACGCCAGCGCATTGGCGATCCGCTCCGCCAGCCGCCGCGCCACCGCATCCTTGCCCATCCTGGGCCAGGGCTCGGCGCCGTTCGCGTCGATCAGCGTAACCGCATTCTCGGCCCCGCCCATGATGCCGGTTTCGGGCGAGACATCATTGGCCAGGATCCAGTCGCAGCCCTTGCGCAGCCGTTTCGCGGTCGCATGTTCCACGACCTTCTCGGTTTCGGCCGCGAAGCCCACCACCAGCCGGGGACGCGGCTCCCCCCTGGAAACCGCGGCCAGAATGTCCTCGTTCTCGGCGAAATCCAGCGCGGGCGGGCGGTCTGATCCGTCCTTCTTCATCTTCTGCGTGCCCGGGTTCGCGATCCGCCAGTCGGCCACCGCCGCCGCCATCACCGCCGCATCCGCCGGAAGGGCCGCGCGCACCGCCGCCGCCATCTGCGCCGCCGTTCCGACCGCGACCACATCGACGCCCGGGGGCGGCGGCACGCTGGCCGGGCCGGTGACAAACGTCACCCGAGCCCCCAGATCGCGCAGAGCGGCGGCAATGGCCGTGCCTTGTGCCCCCGAGGAGCGGTTGGCGATATAGCGCACCGGGTCGATGGGCTCATGCGTCGGGCCAGAGGTCACCAGCACATGCCGGCCCGCCAGCCGCCCGGCCCCGAGCGCGGCGGAAATCGCGGCGAGGATCGCTTCGGGTTCGGCCATCCTTCCCGGCCCGTATTCGCCGCAGGCCATATCGCCCTCGTCCGGCCCCACCCGCAGCACACCGTCGCCCTCCAGCGTGGCGAGGTTGCGCTGCGTCGCCGGATGCAGCCACATCCGCAGATTCATCGCGGGCGCGACCAGCACCCTTTTGTCGGTCGCAAGAAGCAGCGTCGAGGCCAGATCGTCCGCCCTGCCCCCCGCCATCTTCGCCAGCAGATCCGCCGTCGCGGGCGCCACCACCAGCAGATCCGAGGCGCGGGAAAGCCGGATATGGCCCATCTCGGCCTCTTCGGTCAGGTCGAACAGATCCTGATACACCTTGCCGCCCGCCAGCGCCGCCAGCGACAGGGGCGTGACGAATTCCGCACCGCCCTTCGTCAGCACCGGCGTGACCGAGGCCCCGGCCTTCTTCAACAGCCGCACCAGTTCCAGCGCCTTGTAACCGGCGATACCGCCGCCGACGATCAGGGTGATGCGTTTTCCGACCAGCATGCCATGCCCTCCGCTGCGGCCCGGACCATAGGAGCGCGCCGGGGATAACTCAATGCCCGCCTCAGCCCTTCAGGCCCGCGCAGGGATCCTCGCGCGGGGCGGGCTCGGTCAGGAGCCAGAGATCGTAAGGCGGCGCCTCGGGCGCCTCTCCGCCGCGTTCGATCTGACCGAGGGTCAGGATGCGCAGCTCCGGCGCGGCGCCTGCCAGCAGCGCGGGCGCGCCGTGGTCGCGGCGGGCATGGCCGTTGCCGGTGATCACCGCGACCGGCCCGCCGGTTTCGGCATAGGCCCGCGCCGCGGCTTCGGCGAGCGATGCGTCGCGCAGCCGCTGCGCCTCGACCATACCGGTCATCATCTCGCGCGGCATGGCCCCGCAATGCGCGGCGAACTGTTCCTCCACGCGCGCGGCCTGGTCCCCGGGCGCAAGCGGAGTATCCAGCCCGTAACGCCCGGCCTCGGGCCCGAACACCGCCGCCGCGCCTTCCGAGAACGCGCGCCGCGCCCGCTCGCGCGGGACTTCGGCGCCGTAGATCCGCGCGTCCGGGGCGGCAAGGAAGATCGGGTGATAGAGCGCGAAATCCGGCCAGCCTTCGCCCCAGTTCAGCGCATCGGCCAGCGCCGCGGCATCGTCGAAAGCCGGCAGATCGCCCGGCTCCGGCCCGACCATCTCGAAGACCAGCGCCTTCGGGGCCAGCGCCGCCACCGCCCGGGCCTGGCCCAGGTGATGCGCGGCATTGTCATGCACCTCGCCCAGGAACCAGACATCGGCCGCGGGCAGGGTATCCAGGTCGGGGGCGGCGATCTCCTGCGCCATGGCGGGCAGCGCCAGGAATGCGGCAAGGAGCGTCGCGGCAACGGGTTTCACGAGCGTTTTCATGCCCCTGTCATGCACCGGAACCGCATGCCGCTCAAGCCCCCGCTGGCCCCCGCCCGCGCGCCGGTATAGGCTGGCCGCCAAGGAGTTCCGCCCATGATCCCGCTTCCCGCCCTGACCCTCGTGACCGGGGGCGCGCGTTCCGGAAAATCGCATTATGCCGAGCGCCTTGCCCGCGCCCCGGGGCTGGCGCTGCGCTATATCGCCACCGGCCAGGCCTTCGACGCCGAGATGGAGGAGCGTATCGCGCGCCACCGCGAAGAGCGCGGCCCGGGCTGGCAGACCTTCGAGGCGCCGCTCGACCCAGGCCCGGCGCTGGCCGGGGCTGCGCCCGACAGCGTGACCCTGTTCGACTGCGCGACGCTCTGGCTGACCAACCACCTGCTGGCGGAACACGATCTGACAGCCGAGACCGACCGGCTGCTCGCCGCGCTGGCCGCCGCCCCCGGCCCGGTGATCGTGGTGACGAACGAGGTCGGCCAGGGCATCGTGCCCGGCGATCCGCTCTCGCGCCGGTTCCGCGACGAACAGGGGCGGCTGAACCAGCGGCTCGCGCGCGCGGCCGGGCTGGTGGTGGCGGTCATCTGCGGGCTGCCGCTGGCGCTGAAAGGCGCCCTGCCGCCGCTGGAGGACGCGCCATGACCCGGTTCTGGCTGGTGCGCCACGGGCCGACCCATGCGCGCGGCATGGTCGGCTGGACCGACCTGCCCGCCGATCTGTCGGACCTTGCCGCGCTCGACCGGCTGAACGCCTTCCTGCCCCATGACGCGCCGGTGATCTCGTCGGATCTGTGCCGCGCGGTGGCCACCGCCGATGTGCTGGGCCGCCGTCGGCTGACCCACGACCCCGGCCTGCGCGAGATGAATTTCGGCGCCTGGGAAATGCGGCTCCACGCCGAGCTGGAGGCCGAGAGCCCCGACCTGATCCGCGCCTTCTGGGAACGCCCGGGCGAGATCCGCCCCCCCGGCGGCGAAAGCTGGCTGGACATGAGCGCCCGGGTCTGCGCCGCGCTGGAAAGGCTGAACGGAGAGGCGCCCGAGGTGATCGTGGTCGCGCATTTCGGCCCGATCCTCGCGGGCGTGCAGCGCGCGCTGAAGGCCAGCGCCTGCGAGGTGCTGGCGCACCGGATCGACAATCTCTCTGTCACCTGCCTTGAAATCGGCGCGGGCGCGGCGCCGGGGCGGCTGCACCGGATCAATCACATTCCGTGATGAATCGGCGCAGGAAACATCGTTTCCCCTGGCGCGCCCCGGGCTCCAGGATGGGCCGCGAAGGAGACATTCATCATGTATGATCTGTTGATCGGCGACCGCAGCTATTCCAGCTGGTCGCTGCGCGGCTGGCTGCTGTTCGACGCCTTCGGCATTCCGGTGCGCCGCCATACGGCGCGGCTTTATACCGACGAGCTGCCGCGCGCTTTGCGCGACTATGCGCCCGCCCGCACCGTGCCGGCGATGCGCACGCCCGAGGGTGCGGTGATCGCGGAAAGCCTCGCCATCGCCGAGGAACTGGCGAGCCGCCACCCCGGGGCCGGGCTCTGGCCCGCAGACCCCGCCGCGCGCGCCACCGCGCGGATGCTGGCCGCCGGGATGCACGCCGGTTTCGCCGCGCTGCGCGAACATTGCCCGATGAACCTGCGGGTGTCGTATGAAAGCTGCGACCCGCCCGCGCCGGTGCTGGCCGATCTCGCGCGGCTGGAGGAACTCTGGGCTCATGCCCGCGCGGTGAGCGGCACGAAAACCCCCTGGCTGTTCGGGGCATATTCCGCGGCGGATGCTTTCTTCGCCCCGGTCGCGGCGCGTATCGCGGGTTACAACCTGCCCGTCGGGGCCGAAGCGATGGTTTATGTGGCCGCCCATCTCGCGCATCCCTCGTTCCGCCGCTGGCGGGCGGCGGCGCTGGCCGATGGCGCAGATCAGCCGCTCTACCGCCGCGACTGGCCGCAGCGCGCCTGGCCCGAACCGGCGGCGCCCGCATAAAGCCACCCGCGTTTACCATTCGATAACCAGTTTGCCGCCATGGTCGCCCCGGGGCGAAGACGGAGACGGGGATGGTGGCGCGGGCCTATACGGTGGCCTTCGAGGGGGTCGAGGCCCGGCTGGTTGAGGTGCAATGCGCCATCTCCTCCGGCGCGGCCGGGTTCAGCCTTGTGGGCCTTGCCGACAAGGCGGTCAGCGAGGCGAAAGAGCGGGTGCGCAGCGCGCTCCAGGCGCTGTCGATCGCGCTGCCGAACCGGCGCATCACCGTCAACCTCTCGCCCGCCGACCTGCCGAAAGAGGGCAGCCATTTCGACCTGCCGATCGCGCTGGCGCTGCTCGCGGCCATCGACATCCTGCCGCGCGACGAGATCGCCCGCACCGTCGCGCTCGGCGAGCTCTCGCTCGACGGCAAGCTGATGCCGGTCGCAGGCGCGCTGCCTGCGGCGATGACGGCGGCGGGCGAGGATTGCGCGCTTCTCTGCCCGCGCGCCTCGGGCCCCGAGGCGGCCTGGGTCGGCGCGGCGCAGGTGATCGGCGCCGGCTCGCTGGACGAAGTGGTGCGCCATTTCACCGGCCAGTCGCCCATCGCCAGCGCCAGGGCGGGCGAGATCGCGCAGCCCGACCGCTTCCCCGATCTGCGCGAGGTCAAGGGCCAGGAACGCGCCAAACGCGCGCTGGAAATCGCCGCCGCCGGGCGCCACCATCTGCTGCTGACCGGCACGCCCGGCTCGGGGAAAAGCATGCTGGCGAACCGGCTGCCCGGCATCCTGCCGCCGCTTTCCCCGGCCGAGGCGCTGGAAACCTCGATGATCCACTCGCTGGCCGGACTGCTCGCCGGGGGCGGCATCTCACGCGCCCGCCCGTTCCGCGCGCCGCATCACAGCGCCTCGATGGCGGCGATGGCCGGGGGCGGGCGCGGCGCGAAACCGGGCGAGATCAGCCTTGCGCATAACGGCGTGCTGTTTCTCGACGAGTTGCCGGAATTCCCCCGCCAGGTGCTGGAGGCGCTGCGCCAGCCGATCGAGAGCGGCGAGGTGATGGTCGCCCGCGCCAACGCCCATGTGCGCTATCCGAGCCGCTTCCTGCTGGTCGCCGCCGCAAATCCCTGCCGCTGCGGCTACCTGCCCGACCCCGCCCGCGCCTGTTCGCGCGCGCCCGTCTGCGGCGAGGATTACATGGGCCGCATCTCCGGCCCGCTGATGGACCGGATCGACCTGCGCATCGAAGTGCCGCCGGTCAGCTACAGCGACCTCGACCTGCCCGCCGCGGGCGAAAGCTCTGCCACGGTGGCGGCGCGGGTGAGCGTGGCGCGCGGGATCCAGGCTGAACGGCTGGGCGATACCGCGCTTGCCAACGCCGACCTGGCCGGAGAGCGGCTGGAACACTTCGCCACCCCCGATGCCGCCGGGCGCGAGCTGATCGGGCGACTGGCCGAGCGGATGGGCCTTTCGGCCCGCGGCTATCACCGGCTGCTGCGGGTGGCCCGCACCATCGCCGACCTCGACGGCAGCGATGCGGTAAGAAAGAATCACGTCGCGGAAGCGGCGGGATACCGGCTGGTCCCGGGCGGCGGGCTGTCCTGAGCGGCGGCGCGCCGGAGAAAACCGCGCGAGGGTTGCCCCTGCTGCGGCAGCCGGATCGGTCGCTCAAGGCAGCAGCCGTGGCGCGAACCGGCCATCGCCCTGTATCCTTGGTTCCCGCCGGCTCGGGGGGAACCAGGGCCGGATCACCCTCCTGCCCGCCTCCCGGATTTCGTCCGGGCGCGGGCAACAGGCCGACCAACGTGTGACACCTCTTTCTTCAGGAACCCCGAAGAACCGGGACGACGGAAGAAGTCATACATATCAAAAACACTGGGTTGTAGGAGCTTGCAGGCGTAAATGATGCCAAGCTCGCCCGTCATGCCGGAAGGCCCGAAAATGGCTGTTTAAGAGACATTAAAGCTGAAATGATGGCAGCCGACACATCACCTCATGTTCCCCAATCGAATCACCCGCGATCGGCGGAGCAGATGCCCGGTGGATAAGAACACCGAGTCCCCTCGCCACTCCGGTAAAGGCCCGCCGGGTCGCCGAAAAACACCTCTCGCCAGATTTCTGGATGCAAGTCATTCCCGACATCAGCAGGATCGCCTGCACAAACGGGGGATCAGCATATGAGCATTTCATTGCGCCGGAGGCCGGGTGCATGGACCCGGATTCATCAGGAATCAGGGCGACTGATCCGGCATGCCCTCTCTGCGCGCGATCAGACCCTCACCTCTCCCATGATGCGGCCGCCAAGCCATATGAGCGAAGCACGACGCAGGCCGGAAAGGACCGGCCCACCCCTGCACTTCCGGCAAGCCCCCGAACGGCCCGCGTCATTGGAAAGCGCCCGGTCGGGCAAACGGGACCCGCGGCAGGTCCCGGCTCTGCCGATGCTGATGCAATCCAGCCGTTGCGGTTTCCGGCAGGCAGGATCGGGTTTCCCGCGCCCAGGGAGGGTGTTCACCCCGCGCGTTTCGCCTCGATCGCCTGCCAGATCTTTTCCGCGGCATTGGTGCCGTCGAATCGCTCAAGCTCCTGGATGCCGGTCGGCGAGGTCACATTGATCTCGGTCAGCCAGTCGCCGATCACGTCGATGCCGACGAAGATCTGGCCGTGGTCGCGCAGAGTCGGGCCGATGCGGCGGCAGATCTCCAGATCGCGCGCGCTCAGCCCGATCTTTTCGGGCCGCCCGCCGACATGCATGTTCGAGCGGGTCTCGCCGGCCTGGGGCACGCGGTTGATCGCGCCGACGGGCTCGCCGTCGACAAGGATGACGCGCTTGTCGCCCTGCGCCACCGCAGGCAAGAATTTCTGCACGATCATCGGCTCGCGGCTCATCGAGGTGAACAGTTCATAAAGCGACGAGAGGTTGCGGTCGTTGCCGTCCAGCCGGAACACCCCGGCGCCGCCGTTGCCGTAGAGCGGCTTGAGGATGATGTCGCCATGACGCTCCTTGAAGGCGCGGATCGTCGCGAGATCGCGGGCGATGGCGGTGGGGGGCGTCAGGTCCGGGAAGCGCAGCACCAGAAGCTTCTCGGGGAAATTGCGCACCCAGAACGGGTCGTTGACCACCAGAGTGCCGGGCCGGATCATCTCCAGCAGATGGGTGGTGGTGATATAGCCCATGTCGAAGGGCGGATCCTGGCGCAGCCAGACCACATCGAATTCCGACAGGTCAACCTCGGTCTCGTCACCGAACGAGACATGGTTGCCCTTCTCGCGCCGTAATTCGATCCAGCACCCCCGGGCCGTGACCCGGCCCTCGACGAAGGCCAGCCGGTCGGGGGTATAGTAAAACAGCCGGTGCCCGCGGCTTTGGGCTTCAAGCGCGATGCGGAAGCTGGAATCCGCGTCGATATTGACCGAGCCGATCGGATCCATCTGAAAGGCGACTTTGAGGGCCATGGAAAGCTCCTGTTTCTTCCGGCCCTTTGATGACGCAAGCCGCGCCCTGATGCAAATGCGTCAGAGGAAGAAGGCGGCCTCGGCGATATCGACACGGCCCTGCCCATCGACCAGGGCCAGATCGAATCGCATATCGACCGGGGTGCAGGGGCAGCGTCCGGCCAGATGGACCCCGAACAGGTAATCCTCGGCGGCGGCGCCGAGGCGGCGCATCTGACTTTGGCTCAGATGGCCGGCGGCGATGTCATGGGTGGCGCCGCGCTTGACCTCGACGATGGCGAGATCGTCGCCCTTGCCGGCGATCACATCGATCTCACCCCCCTGGCCACGCCAGCGCCGGGCGAGGATTCGCCAGCCACGGGCGGCATAGTCGCGGGCGACGGCATCCTCGGCGGCGAGGCCGGCAAGGTGGTTGCGCTGGCCGCGATGCACCCGGGCCGAAGGCACGGGGCGGCACAGGTCTTCGGCGAAGAAATCGAGGGGCAAGGCAGCCTCCTGGCAGGTCAGGTCTTCGTGCGGGCCAAAGCCATCTGATAGGCTTCGCGCCGCGGCACTTTCAGATTTTGCGC
The DNA here is from genome assembly GCF_900609055.1 of Pseudogemmobacter humi. Classification (GTDB taxonomy): domain Bacteria; phylum Pseudomonadota; class Alphaproteobacteria; order Rhodobacterales; family Rhodobacteraceae; genus Pseudogemmobacter; species Pseudogemmobacter humi. The sequence continues at coordinate 15,091 of NZ_UXAW01000072.1, forward strand.
GACGAAAGTTGCGGCTTCCTTAACGCTCATGCTGCGCAGCGCCTCGTCGAGCGCCGCCGCGACCTCGGCCGCGCCCACGGCCTGCGGGGCCGCGCGGTCGATCACCAGCACGATCTCGCCCTTCGGATCCTGCTCGCCCAGAAGGGAAAGGATCTCTTCCGGCGTGCCGCGCAACACTTCCTCGTGCCGTTTGGTCAGTTCGCGGCAAAGCGCGACCTGCCGTCCCGGCCCGAAGATCTCTGCCAGATCCGCCAGCATCCTGCGCACCCGGCGCGGCGATTCGTAGAGCACCAGCGTGGCCTGGACCCCGGCAAGATCCTGCAAAAACCGTTTGCGCTCGCCCGCAGGCTGGGGCGGGAAGCCCGCGAAAAGGAAGCGGTCCGTGGGCAGCCCCGCCACCGCCAGCGCCGCCAGCAGCGCCGAGGCGCCGGGCGCGGCCAGAACCGGCGCCCCCGCCGCCACCGCCGCCCGCGCCAGCACGAAGCCCGGGTCCGAGATCAGCGGCGTCCCCGCCTCGGAGGCATAGGCCACCGATTTCCCCCCGGCCAAGAGCGCGGTGATCTTCGCCGCCACGCCCTGCTCGTTATGGTCATGCACCGCGAGCAGCGGCCGGCCGCCAAGCGCGATGCCGTGGATCTCCATCAGATGGCGCAGGGTGCGGGTATCCTCGGCCGCCAGCACATCGGCCCCGGCGAGGATGTCGAGCGCGCGCAAGGTGATGTCGCGCGCCGCCCCGATCGGGGTCGACACCAGATGCAGCCCCGCGGGAACCGCAGCGGCACCCACGCGCGCCGGGCGATCGGCGGAACCCGTCATCGCCTGCCCTCCGGCAAGTTTACTTCGGGACCGGAACCCACTAACCTGCCCATCGTCACCGCGCCTGCTCATTGCGTGAGGGAGTTCCATGTTGTCCGCATTCCGTTCGGCCCGCAAGTCCTTGGGCCGCTTCCTTTTCGTCTTCTTCGCGCTCTTCGCCGCCGCCTGCGTGCCCGTGGATGGCCCCGGCGGCGGGGGCGGCAAGAGCGACGGCTCGCGGGCGGTGAAGGTCGCGCTGCTGGTGCCCGGCGGCTCGGGCCAGGCCAGCGACCAGATCCTTGCCGACAGCCTTGCCAATGCCGCGCGGCTGGCGGCGGCGGATCTCTCCGGCGTGAAGATCGACCTCAGGATCTACCAGACCGGCGGCAGCCCCGCCCAGGCCTCGGCCATGGCGCTGAAGGCGGTGGACGAGGGCGCCGAGATCATCCTCGGCCCGGTCTTCGCCCAGGAGGCGAACGCCGCGGGCGTGGCGATGGCCGCGAAGGGAATCAACGTCCTCGCCTTTTCGAACAACACCGATATCGCGGGCGGCAATGTCTTTGTTCTCGGGCCCACTTTCGACAATGCCGCGCGGCGGATGGCGGGCTATGCGGTGCGCCAGGGCAAGAACCGCATCATGATCGTGCATGAGCGCAACACCGCGGGCGAGGCCGGCAAGGCCGCGATCCAGCGCGGCGTGGCGCGGGCGGGCGGCACAGTGGTGGCGGTTTCCTCCTACGAATTCAGCCAGCAGGGCGTGTCGTCGGCGGCGCCGGGCATCGTGCAGACCGCGCGCGACACCGCCGCCTCGGCGCTGTTCCTGACCGCCGATACCGCGGGCGCGCTGCCGCTGCTGAGCCAGTTGCTGATCGACAACGGGCTGGACCGGGGCAGCGCGAAATTCCTCGGCCTGACCCGCTGGGACGTGCCGGCGCAGACGCTGGGCCTGCCCGGCGTTCAGGGCGGCTGGTTCACCCTGCCCGACCCGAACCTCTACGCCCAGTTCCAGTCGCGCTATCAGTCGGCCTATGGTTCGGCGCCGCATCCGATCGCGGGGCTCGCCTATGACGGCATCGCCGCCATCGGCGCGCTGGCGCGCCAGGGCCGCGACCTCTCGGCCGGTTCGCTGACCCAGAGCGCGGGCTTCGTCGGCGTCTCGGGCATCTTCCGGCTGCATCGCGACGGCACCAATGAACGCGGCCTCGCCGTGGCTGAAATTCGCAACAATCAGGTGGTCGTGATTGACCCTGCTCCCCGCAGCTTCGCCGGCGCCGGGCTCTGAGCCCAAGGCGCGCCAAACCGAAGCCGCGGCCGGATATGCTCCGGCCGCGGTTTCCCTCTTGCTGCCCGAGGCGGCGATCATCGACCCGGATGCGCTGACCCGCGCCATCCTGGGCGAGATCGCGGCAGAGGCGCCCGCCGATCCGAAAGCCGCCCGCGCCATCGCGGTGCGGACGCTGGCCACCGCAAAGACCGAAGCCAATGCCGCGCTGGAGGCCGCCTTCCGTGCCCGCCCGACCGAGGCCCGGCCGCTGATCGCGGCCCAGGCCTTCCTCACCGACGGGCTGGTCAGCACCGCCTTCGCGGTGGCGCTGAAGCTGCATCCGGCGCCGGTCCCGACCGAGGCCGAGAAGATGGCCGTCCTTGCCGTCGGCGGCTACGGCCGCGCGGAAATGGCGCCGCATTCCGACATCGACCTGCTGTTCCTGACGCCTTGGAAGACCACGCCCTGGGCCGAAAGCGTGATCGAGAGCCTGCTCTACATGCTCTGGGATCTGAAGCTGAAGGTCGGCCATGCCTCGCGCACGATCCGCGACTGCGTGCGGCTGGCGCGCGAGGATATCACCATCCGCACCGCGCTTCTGGAAAAGCGCTTCGTCACCGGTGACGCGGCTCTCGCCGCCGAACTCGGCGAGGCGCTCTGGAGCGAATTGTTCCGCAAGACCGGGCCGGAATTCGTCGAGGCGAAACTCGCCGAACGGGCCGAGCGCCACAAACGCCAGGGCGGCCAGCGCTATGTGCTTGAGCCGAACGTCAAAGAGGGCAAGGGCGGCCTGCGCGACCTGCAAACCCTTTACTGGATCGGCAAATATCTGCACCGCGTCGCCAAAGCCGCGGGGCTGGTGAACGCGGGGCTGTTCACCCAGGAGGAATACGAGACCTTCCGCCGCGCCGAGGATTTCCTCTGGGTGGTGCGCTGCCATCTGCATTACATCACCGGCCGCCCGGCCGATCAGCTGACCTTCGATCTGCAACCAGAGGTCGCGGCCCGGATGGGCTATCAGGACCAGAACGGCCGCCGCGCGGTCGAGGTCTTCATGCAGGACTACTTCCGCCACGCAACCCGCGTGGGCGAGCTGACCCGCATCTTCCTGACCGGGCTGGAGGCGCGCCACGCCAAGCGCGAGGCCTCGCTGAAAGGCTTCTTCAAGCTGACGAAACGGGTGCGCAAGGGCTACAAGCTGGTGCAGGGCCGGCTCGACGTGGCGCATCCGCAGGAGTTCCTGAAGGACAAGCTGAACCTCCTCCGGGTGTTCGAGGAGGCGTTGCGCACCGGCCATCTCCTCCATCCGAACGTCATGCGGCTGGTGGCGGCGAACCTGCATCTGATCGACGAGGACATGCGCGAAACGCCCGAGGCGGCGCGGATCTTCCTCGACCTTTTGCTGAAACACGGCAACCCGGAACGCAGCCTGCGGCGGATGAACGAATTGGGGGTGCTTTCCGCCTTCATCCCCGAATTCGAGCCGATCGTGGCGATGATGCAGTTCAACGTCTATCACCATTACACGGTGGACGAGCATACGATCCAGTGCATCTCGACGCTTGCGATGATCGAACGCGGCGAACTGGTCGAGGATCTGCCGCTGTCGTCCTCGATCCTTTCGGGCGGCGTGAACCGGCGGGTGCTCTATGCAGCACTTCTCTTGCATGACATCGGCAAGGGGCGGCCCGAGGACCACTCGATCCTCGGCGCGCAGATCGCGCGCAAGGTGGCACCGCGGCTCGGCCTGTCCGAGGAGGAATCCGAGACGGTGGAATGGCTGGTGCGCTGGCACCTGCTGATGTCCGACATGGCGCAAAAGCGCGACATCGGCGACCCGCGTACGGTGCGCGATTTCGCCAAGGCCGTGAAGACGAAGAAGCGGCTGGACCTGCTGACCGTGCTGACGGTCTGCGACATTCGCGGCGTCGGGCCGAACACCTGGAACAACTGGAAAGCCATGCTGCTGCGCCAGTTGCATCAAAGCACGGCCGATGCGCTGGAAGGCGGGCTGGAAACCGTGAACCGCCAGAACCGCGAGGACGAGGCGAAGCGCGCGCTTCGCGAGGCGCTGGCCGACTGGGACGCGAAAGAGCTGCGTGCCGAGACCGCCCGGCATTACGCGCAATACTGGCAGGGGCTGGAAACCTCGACCCAGGCCGTCTTCGCCCGGCTGTTGCGCGGCATCGGCGACGACGAGATCAGGATCGACCTGGAGCCGGATGAGAGCCGCGACGCCACCCGCGCCTGTTTCGCGCTGGCCGACCATCCGGGCATTTTCTCGCGGCTTGCGGGCGCGCTGGCGCTGGTCGGCGCCAATGTGGTCGATGCGCGCACCTATACCTCGAAAGACGGCTATGCCACCGCGGTGTTCTGGGTTCAGGACTCCGAGGGCCATCCCTATGAGGTCCTGCGCCTGCCCCGGCTGCGGCAGATGATCGAAAAGACGCTGAAGGGCGAGGTCGTCGCGCGCGAGGCGCTGGCGGGCCGCGACAAGGTGAAAAAGCGCGAGCGCGAGTTCCGTTTCCCCACCCATATCACCATCGACAACGAAGGGTCGGACATCTACACGATCATCGAGGTCGATACCCGCGACCGTCCGGGCCTGCTCTACGATCTGACCCGGACGCTGGCGAACAACAACATCTCGATCGTCTCGGCGGTGATCGCCACCTATGGCGCCCAGGTCGTGGATACTTTCTATGTCAAGGACATGTTCGGCCTGAAACTGCACGAGAAACGCCGGCAGGAGGCGCTTGAGCGCAAACTCCGCCAGGCCATCGCCGAGGGCGCCGAACGGGCCCGGGCTCAAGGGTAGGGAGCATCCCCCGCAATGAAACCGATCCGGCTGGTGACGGGATTCGTGACCGTAGGCTTCTGGACGCTTCTGTCACGCATCGCGGGCCTCGTGCGCGACATGTTCATGAGCGCATATCTCGGCGACGGGCCGGTCAGCCAGGCCTTCGTCGTGGCGCAGTCGCTGCCGAACATGTTCCGCCGGCTGTTCGCCGAGGGCGCCTTCAACATGGCCTTCGTGCCGATGTATTCCAAGAAGCTGGAAGGCGGCGAGGATGCAGACGGCTTCGCCCGCGACGCCTGGTGGACACTGGCCGGCTTCCTCGCGGTGTTCTCGGCGCTTTGCATCGTGGCGATGCCGCTGCTGGTGTGGGCGATGGCCTCGGGCTTCCAGGGCGATCAGCGGTTCGACCTGGCCGTCACCATGGGGCGGATCGCCTTTCCCTATATCCTGTTCATCTCACTGACCGCGCTGCTTTCGGGCGTGCTGAATTCGATGGGCCGGTTCCTCGCCACTTCGGCGGTGACGATCCTTTTGTCCGTCGCGATGATCGCCGGGATGGTTCTGGCGCGGCGCTTCGGCTGGGACATGGGCGAGACCCTGGCCTGGTCGGTCACCGTCTCGGGGGTGTTGCAGCTTGGCGTGACCTGGTGGGCTTTGCGCCGGCTTGGCTTCCGGCTGCCGTTCCAGATGCCGAAATGGACGCCCGAGCTGAAGCGCCTCGCCATCATCGCCGCCCCGGCGGCGCTGGCCGGGGGCGTGGTGCAGGTCAATCTGATCGTCGGCCGCCAGGTCGCCAGCTATACCGATGGCGCGATCACCTGGCTCTACAATGCCGACCGGCTGTATCAGCTGCCGCTCGGCGTGGTGGGGATCGCGATCGGCGTGGTGCTGCTGCCGGAACTGTCGCGCCGGTTGCGCGCCAACGACCCCGAGGGGGCGCAGCATTCGTTCTCGCGCGGGGCGGAATTCGCGCTTCTCCTGACGCTGCCCGCGGCGGTGGCGCTGATCGTGATCGCGCGGCCGATCATCGGCGTGATCTTCGAGCGCGGCGCCTATGGGGCCGGGGCCGCGCAGAACACGGCGCTGGCGCTGGCGGTCTACGGCGCGGGCCTGCCCGCTTTCGTTCTGCACAAGGTGTTGCAACCGCTCTACTATGCGCGCCACGACACCCGGCGGCCGTTCAATTACGCGGTGATCTCGATGGTGGTGAACGCCGTGGTCGCGGTCGGGCTGATGCCGCTGATCGGCTTCCTCGCCGCCGCCATCGCCACCTCGACCGCTGCCTGGATCATGGTGCTGCAACTCTGGCTCGGCGCGCGGAACATGGGGGATTCGGTCCGGACCGATGCCCGCTTCCGCCGCCGAATGCCGAGGATCCTGGCCTCGTCGCTGGTGATGGGGGCGCTGCTCCAGGCCATGCTGATGCTGATGGGCGACGCCGCGCTGGCGCGCGAAACCCGCACCCCGATGCTGCTGGTGCTGGTGCTGGCCGGGATGGGGGGCTATTTCCTGACCGCCACGCTCTCCGGCGCGATGAGCATCGCGGATCTGAAAGCCTCGCTGCGCCGGCGCAAGTCCTAACGCTGGCGCAGCCGGGCCATGACCCGGCCCCAGCCCCCGGGGCTGACCACGAAGGACAGCCCGAACCCGGCCCCGAACCCGGCCACATCGGCGATCCATTCATAGCCGCCCCCGAACAGCACCCCGAACAGGAGCTGCACAAGAAGCAGCATCCCGATCAGCGTGAAGGCGCGGTAGCGGTTGCCGCCGGTGCCGATCAGCCGCACCCAGAGCAGGAAGGTGAAGGCGCCGATCAGCCCGTAAACCCCCGGATAGGCGCCGATCAGCGCGAAAGCGTCATGCGGCACGAAGGCGACGAAAGCCGCCGCCCCCGCCAGCGCCGCCCCGAAGAACACGACGGCAACCGCCCACCAGCGGAACACCTCGCCCACCATCTTGCCGAGCGCCAGAAGCAGCACCACCGCAAACAGCGCATGGGTGAAACCGGCATGGATGAACGGATAAGCGAAGGCCCGCAGCGCGATCTCGTCCCAGACCCGGTTGGCCCAGAGATATTCCATCACATTGCGCGCGACCGAATAATCCTGCACCGCCTGCATCCGCCAGCCGATCCCCGCCGGCCCGGTGAAGATCTCGCGCTCGGCAAGATTCATCACCAGTTCCATCGCGATCATCGGCAGTGCCAGCGCCCAGACGATCCAGGGCAGCGGGTTGAACGGGGCTGCGTTGGGGTCGGTCTCGTGCATCGGTGAAATCCCTTCCGGGCGCGATGTTGACGCCCCGCCCCCGAAGGCTTACGCCCTGCGGGTCAGCTTTTCCAGACGGAGCGCATCATGCAGAGGCAAAGCCCCGCCTTCACGCCACGGATCTTCTCGGGCATCCAGCCCTCGGGGGGGATGACGTTGGGGAACTACCTCGGCGCGCTGAAGCGGTTCGCCGAAAAGCAGGACGAGGGGATCGAGACGATCTATTGCGTCGTCGACATGCACGCGATCACCGTCTGGCAGGATCCCGCAAAGCTGCGCCACCAGACCCGCGAGATCGCCGCCGCCTATCTGGCCAGCGGCATCGACCCCGCCCGCTCGATCCTGTTCAACCAGAGCCAGGTCTCGGGTCATGCCGAACTGGCCTGGATCTTCAACTGCGTCGCCCGCATCGGCTGGATGTACCGGATGACCCAGTTCAAGGACAAAACCGCCGGGAAGAACGCCGAAAACTCCTCGCTGGGCCTGCTGGCCTATCCCTCGCTGATGGCCGCCGACATTCTTCTGTATCACGCGACCCATGTTCCGGTGGGCGAGGATCAGAAGCAGCATCTGGAACTGACCCGCGACATCGCGGCCAAGTTCAACCACGATTACGAGCAGGATTTCTTCCCGATCACCGAGCCGCTGATCGAAGGCGCCGCGACCCGGGTGATGAGCCTGCGCGACGGCACGAAGAAAATGTCGAAATCCGACCCTTCCGACGCCAGCCGGATCAACCTGACCGACGACGCCGACACGATCGCGAAGAAGATCCGCAAGGCGACCACCGATCCGAACCCGCTCCCGGGGACCCTCGACGGGCTGAAGGACCGGCCCGAGGCGAAGAACCTGATCAACATCTACGCCGCCCTCTCGGGCGAAAGCGCCGAGAAGGTGATCGCCGAATTCGCCGGCGCCCAGTTCGGCACCTTCAAGCCGCGGCTGGCCGAGCTTGCGGTGGAGAAGCTGGCCCCGATCACCGCCGAGATGAACCGCTACATGCAGGACCCGGCCGAGATCGACCGCATCCTCGGCGAAGGCGCCGCCCGCGCCCGCGCCATCGCCGCGCCGATCCTCGCGCGTACCAAAGAGATCGTCGGGATGATCGGCAGTCAGGGCTGACAGCAAGCGGCTCCTTGCGGCGGCAGGGACAAAATCGCCTGCCGCTTTCACCCTGGCTCAAATACCCCGGGGGAGTCTGCGCGCCGCGCAGACGGGAGCAGCGCCCCCTTCCCCTGCCGGGCAGGCAGAACCTGCACATTTCCCGACGCTCTGCCGATCCCGGGAAAACCGCCGCCCCCCCCTGTCACACCGCTGAATCCATCCGGGGCCAGGATCCGACGCGGGCGAGCCTGTCCCCCTGATGCGCTTCGGCTGTCCCCGCGCCGAAGCTGCCCGCCCTCTCCTGCCCCCGTGCCACCCGCACGGGGGCATTTTCGCATGCAAAGACCGAAAACTCCGGTGGAAAACCCGGTTTTCCACAGATCCGCCCACAAGAAACCGCTTTACAGGATTCCCCTTTGCCCGCACCATACACTCAATATCTGGTGGGGCCTGCGCATCGCGCCGCATAACCTTGCCGAACCCCCAGCTTCTTGTGGGTCATCCCATGCAAGAGGCGTCATGATGAGGCCGGGCATGTCACTTTCCGAGGATTTCCTGCTCGCGGACGAGCTGCATCCCATCGACATCGTGGAAACCCTGGCCGAGCACCACGCCTGGGAATTCGACCGCGTCACCGACGACCAGATCGCCATGGCGGTCGAGGGCCAATGGCGCACCTATTCGCTGACGCTGGCCTGGTCCGGGCAGGACGAGACGCTGCGGCTGATCTGCACCTTCGAGATGGAGCCGCCCGAGCACCGGATGGCCCAGCTTTACGAGATGATCAACCGCTGCAACGACATGGTCTGGACCGGCGGTTTCACCTGGTGGGACGAGCAGAAACTGATGGTCTGGCGCTACGGGCTCTGCCTCGCCGGCGGCCAGGTCGCCGGGCCGGAACAGATCGACCGGCTGATCTCTTCGGCGGTGCTGGCGGCGGAACGCTTCTATCCGGCGTTCCAGCTGACACTCTGGGGCGACCGCCCGCCCGCCGAGGCGCTGAAGGTCGCCATCGCAGAGGCTTACGGCCGCGCCTGACCCCAGGGCGCGAGAGGGAATATCCATGGAAAACATCGCGCAGGACGGGATCGTCCTTTTGGGCTGCGGCAAGATGGGCTCGGCGCTGCTTGCGGGCTGGCTGAAGGCCGGGCTGCCCGCGCAATCGGCCTGGGTGATCGAGCCCCATCCGTCAGACTGGCTGAAGGGTGCCGGTGTGCATCTGAACGAAGGTCTGCCGCCCGCCCCCGCGGTCGCGCTGCTGGCGGTCAAGCCGCAGATGATGGGCGCGGCGCTGCCCGCGCTCCAGGCGCTCGGGAATGGGCGGACGCTGTTCATCTCGGTCGCCGCCGGGACCACGATCGCCACGCTGGAGACGGTGCTGGGCGCCAGGACCCCGGTGGTGCGGGTGATGCCGAACACGCCGGCGATGGTCGGGCGCGGCATCTCGGGGCTGGTCGGCAACGCCCATGCCGGCGCGGTGGGGGTCGCCACCGCGACCGGGCTGATGCAGGCCGTGGGCGAGGTGGTCGAACTGGAGACCGAGGCGCAGATCGATGCGGTCACGGCCGTTTCGGGTTCCGGCCCGGCTTATGTCTTCCATCTGATCGAGGCGCTGGCGGCCGCGGGCGAAGCCGAGGGGCTGGCGCCCGAGGTGGCGATGAAACTCGCCCGTGCCACAGTGACCGGCGCCGGGGAACTCGCGCATCGCAGCGCGGACAGCGCCGAACAACTGCGGATCAACGTCACCTCGCCGGGCGGCACCACTGCGGCGGCTCTGGCCGTGCTGATGGAGCCGGAAACCGGCTTCCCGGCGCTTTTGCGCCGCGCGGTGCAGGCGGCAGCGGAACGCGGGCGGGAGCTGGGAAAATGATCATCTACGAGGATTTCGCGAAGGTCGATATCCGCGTCGGCCGGATCGTCGAGGCCGAACCCTTCCCCGAAGCGCGCAAACCCGCCTACAAGCTGCGGGTCGATTTCGGACCGGAAATCGGTGTGAAACGCTCCTCGGCGCAGATCACGAAACACTACCGGCTGGAGGATCTGCCCGGCCGCCAGGTGCTGGCGGTGGTGAACTTCCCGCCGCGCCAGATCGGCCCGGTGCGCTCGGAAGTGCTGGTGCTGGGCGTGCCCGATGCCGAGGGCGAGGTGGTGCTGCTGACACCTTCGTCCGAAGTGCCGCCCGGCGGCCGGATGTTCTGACCCCGCGCAGGCTTTCCCTTTCACCACATTGCAGAGCGGAAACCGCGGCGTTTCGGGGCGGCGGTTTTACCTTTCCCGACCACAGCCTGTCATGGCCGACGAAAGAGGGGGCCCTGCCCCCTCGGAGCTTACGCTCCTCACCCCCGGGATATTTTCAGACAGAAAATGAACAGAAGCGGCGCCGGTGGAGCTCTCGCTGCCTACGGCGCCACGAGGGACCGGCCAGTCAGAGTGCCGCGCCCCTGTCATTTTCTGTCCTTAAATATCCCCGCCGGAGGCATCCGCCGGTCTGCCACGGGCGACCGGCGGAACAGTCAGGCCGCCTGTTTCCCCGCGCCGAAGCGGGCGTAGAAGGTTTCCCCTGCCTCGGCCATCTCGCGCAGGAGAGCGGGCGCCTCGAAACGGTGGCCGAACTGCGCCGTCAGCTCGCGGCAGAGTTTCAGCGCAGCACCCGCACCGATCATGTCGAGCCAGGAGAACGGGCCGCCCGACCACGGCGCGAAGCCCCAGCCGAGGATCGCGCCCACATCGCCCTCGCGGATGTCGGTCAGCACGCCGTCTTCCAGCGCCCGCACCGCCTCCAGCACCTGGGCGAACAGCAGGCGATGCTGCACATCGGCCAGCGAGGGCTGCACCTTGTCGAGCGGGTATTTCCGCGCCAGCCCCTCCCAGATCTCCAGCCGCTCGCCCTTGTCGGAATAGGCGTAGAAACCGGCGTTGTTCTTGCGGCCCATACGGCCCTGGTCGGCCATCCAGAACAGCACCTTGTCCACCGCCTCGTCGGGGTAATCGCTGCCCATCGCCGCTTTCGTGGCCTTCGCGATCTTCACCCCGAGTTCGATCGAGGTCTCATCGACCAGTTGCAGTGGCCCGAGCGGCATGCCGACCAGCTTCGCGGCATTCTCGATCAGCGCGGGCGAGACCCCTTCGGCCACCATGCGGATCCCCTCGTTGATATAGGGGATGATGCAGCGGTTGGCGTAGAAGAAACGCGCGTCGTTCACCACGATGGGCGTCTTGCGGATCTGGCGCACGAAATCCAGAGCGCGGGCCACCGCGAGATCGCCGGTCTCGCGGCCGCGGATGATCTCGACCAGCATCATCTTGTCGACGGGAGAGAAGAAATGGATGCCGATGAAACGGTCGGGCCGCACGCTCGCGCGTGCCAGCCCGGTGATCGGCAGGGTCGAGGTGTTGGTGGCGAAGACCGCGCCCTCGCCCGCCGCGCCCTCGGCTTTTTTGGTGACCTCGGCTTTGACCTTCGGATCCTCGAACACCGCCTCGACGATCAGATCCACGCCGGCGAGCCGCGCGTAATCGGTGGTGGCCGTGATGCGGCCCAGCACTTCTTCCTTCTTCGCGGGCGTGACCTTGCCGCGCTTCACCCCCTTGTCGAGCAGGCTTTCGGAATGGGCGCGGCCGCGGTCGGCGCCCTCCTGGCTCGCGTCGATCAGCACGACCTCGATCCCGGCGTTCGCCGCTACATAGGCGATGCCTGCGCCCATCATCCCGGCGCCGAGGACGCCGAGCCGCTTCACGCTCTGATCGGGCACATCGGGCCGGTTCGCACCTTTTTCCAGCGCCTCCTTGTTGATGAACAGGCTGCGGATCATCGCGCTGGACGAGGGGTTCAGCAGCACCGAGGTGAACTGCCGCGCCTCGATCTTCAGCGCCTGATCGAAGGGGACCAGCGCGCCCTCATAGACCGCAGAAAGCAGCGCCTTCGCCGCCGGATAGACGCCTTGCGTCTTCGCATGGACCATGGCCGAGGCGCCGACGAAGGTCATGAACCCGGCCGGATGATAGGGCGCGCCACCGGGCATCTTGTAGCCCTTGGCGTCCCAGGGCTTGACCAGGTCTGCTTCTTTGGCGTTCAGGACCCAATCCTTCGCACGATCCATGATCCGATTGGCTGGCATCACCTCGTCGATCAGCCCGGCAGCCTTTGCCGCGACAGGATCCGAGAGCTTCCCTTCCAGCAGGAACGGCGCCGCCATCATCGCGCCGAGTTTGCGCGAGACGCGGGTGGTGCCGCCGCCGCCGGGGAAGATGCCGACCATGATCTCGGGCAGGCCGATCTTCGCCTTTGCATTATCAGCGGCAAAGATGCGATGCGTCGCCAGCGGCAGTTCCAGCCCGATGCCCAGCGCGGTGCCCGGCAGAACCGAGACGATCGGCTTGCCGCCCTTCTTGGTCCTGAAGTCCATCCCGGCAAGTTCGATCTTCCTGAGCACCCCGTGCATCTTCATCACGCCGTCGAAGATCGCCTGCGCGCCGCCCGCCTGCATCCCGGCCAGCACGTTCAGATCCATCCCGCCGGCGAAATCCTTCTTGCCCGAGGTGATGATGACGCCCTTCACGCCCTCATCCGCCAGCGCCTTGTCGATCAGCGCGTCAAGCTCGGCGAAAGCCTCCATCGACATGACGTTCATCGACTTGCCGGGCACGTCCCAGGTGATCACGGCCACGCCGTCTGCGTCCAGGGTCCAGGTGAAATCAGCCATTGTTCTCTCCCTCGGGCTGGTAGGGGCGCCCGTCCTTGTGGGTATATGTCGCGGTGCCGTCCTTCAGATGCAGCACCAGATCGACATCGGAATAGGTGGCGACCTCCTCGCGGGCTTTCGAGCCGATGGCGAGGAAGACGGCGGGCGTGTCGCCCCGGTTGACAAGGTGATGGCCGTCGGGCCTGTTCGCCGGGAAGCCGACGCAATCGCCCGGGTGCATGATCTCTTCGCCGTCATCGGTGAGCAGCACGCATTCGCCCGAGATCACCATGACGAATTCGTCCTCGGCCCGGTGCCAGTGGCGCAAAGACGACAGCGCGCCGGGTTTCAGCGTCACCAGATTGACGCCGAACTGGGTCAGCCCCGCCGCCTCGCCGAGCCGCAGCGAGGACCGGCCCTGCATCATCCCGGCGTAAGGCGCGGGATAGATCGAGCCGGTCTTGAGCGGCACTTTCGCGAAGTCGAGCTTTTTCATCACACGCGCTCGATGATCGTGGCCGCGCCCATGCCGGAAGCGATGCAGAGCGTGGCGAGGCCGAGGTTCAGATCGCGCCGCTCCATCTCGTCAAGCAGCGTGCCGATGATGATCGCGCCCGAGGCGCCGAGCGGATGGCCCATGGCGATGGCGCCGCCGTTGACGTTGACCAGATCGGGCGAGACATCGAAAGCCTGCATGAAGCGCAGCACGACCGCGGCGAAGGCCTCGTTCACCTCGAAGAGGTCGATGTCGGAAATCTTCAGACCCGAGTCTTTCAGGATCTTCTCGGTCACCGGCACCGGCCCGGTCAGCATGATGGTCGGATCGGTGCCGATCTTCGCGGTGGCGCGGATGCGGGCGCGGGGCGTCAAGCCATGGGCACGGCCGAATTCGGCATTGCCGATCAGCACCGCGGCGGCGCCGTCCACGATGCCCGAAGAGTTGCCGGCATGGTGGATATGTTCGATTTTCCCAAGTTCGGGATATTTCAGCATCGCCACCTTGTCGAAGCCGGGCATGACCTCGCCGATGTCTTTGAAGCTGGCTTTCAGCGCGCCGAGCGCCTCGGCCGTGGTGCCCGGGCGCATGTATTCGTCATGATCGAGGATGGTCAGCCCATTGCGGTCCTTCACCGGCACGATGCTTTTGGCGAACCGCCCGGCCTCCCAGGCGGCGGCGGCGCGGCGCTGGCTTTCGGCGGCAAGGGCATCGGCCTGCTCGCGGGTGAAGCCGAATTTCGTCGCGATGATATCGGCGGAAATGCCCTGGGGCACGAAATACGTCTTCATCGCCAGCGTCGGATCGACCGCGATCGCCGCCCCGTCCGAGCCCATGGCGACACGGCCCATCATCTCGACCCCGCCGGCGATATAGCCGTGACCGGCGCCTCCCTTCACCTGGTTGGCGGCAAGGTTCACCGCCTCCATCCCGCTGGCACAGAAGCGGTTGATGGCGAGGCCCGGGATACGTTCGTCGAGATCCGAGAGCAGCACTGCCGAGCGCGCCAGACAGCCGCCCTGTTCGCCGACCTGGGTGACATTGCCCCAGATTACATCCTCAACCGCATGGCCGTGCAGCCCGTTCCGCTCCTGCACCGCGTTCAGCATCTGCGCCGAAAGCGCGACCGAGGTGACCTCGTGCAGCGCGCCGTCGGGGCGGCCCTTGCCGCGCGGGCTGCGGATCGCGTCGTAGATAAAGGCTTCGGTCATGTCGTCTCCTCCGGGTTCCGGCGGGCGGCCCGGGGAATCGCGCGGGCCATCCGTGAAGTCTGTCGCGCCCCCTTCGGGGCGCGCGGTTGCACTTATTCTCGCCCGTCCGGGGCGCCTCGTGCAATTCTTTCGCCGCGTCACGACGCGCGGCAAAATGCGCGGGCGTCAGGCGCGGCCGGTCTGACGGTCGGACGGGCGGCCCGGCATCAGATCATAAGGATGGCCCCAGCCGGGCAGCGCCGCGATCCGGCTCAGCCAGCGGTCGATCCCCGGCCATTCGCTGCGGTCAAAGCCGAAGGGCTCGGGGTAATACAGATAGGAACAGAGCGAGAAATCCGCGATGGTCGGGCCCTCGCCTACCACCCAGTCGCGCGCGGCGAGGTGGTCGTTCAGCACCTGATAAGCCGCCCGCAGCCTGCGCTGCTGGAAGCCGATCACCTCCTGCGGGCGCTTGTCGGGGGCCAGGAAATTCATCAGGAACCGCGTGGTGCCGATCTGGCCCGAGAATTTGTGATTGTCCCAGAACAGCCAGCGCAGGATCTCGTCTGCCTCGCTGGCATCCTCTCCGCCGAACCGTCCGGTGCGTTGCGCGAGATGGAGCAGCATGACGCCCGACTGGGTGAGGATGCGGCCGTCGAGGTCGAGCACCGGCACCTCGCCCATCGGATTGAGCGCGAGGAAAGCGGGGCTCCTCGCCTCACCGTTGAAGAAATCGACAAAGACCGGCTGCCATCTGGTGCCGGTGAGCGTCAGCATCAGCGCCACCCGGTAGGAATTGCCGCTTTCGCCGAAACACCAGAGCTTTGCCGTCATCGCGATCTCCTGTAATCCGCAGGGGAAGCGGGGGTTCCCCTCCCCGAGACCATTGGTTTCCCGAACCAATGGCGAAATCAATGGCCTCGCCCGCATGGGTATTTGGATCAGGGTGAAAGAGGGTTTCGTTAACCTCGCCGTTCCAAACTCCGGCTTGCAGCCCAGGCCCGAGAGCCGATGACGGCTCGGGGAGAAACCCCGCTCCGAAGCCCCGGACCACCAAAACGGACAGTCGCAGCGGCACGGATCGGTCTTTATGGGTCCTGGCTTTTCATCCTGACCCAAATACCCCCGCCGGAGGCATCCGCCGTTTCCGCCCGTGCCACGCTCACCGCTTGCGCGCCTCCAGTTCTGAATTGAACAGTCGCAGCCGGTGGGTCAGGTTGTCGCCGTTCACCACGCTGTCGAAATGCTCGAACAGGAAGGAGAGCGCTTCGCCCTCGTCCAGACCCGCCTCGGTGGCGAAGCGTTTCAGCCGGCGGTAGCCGTCCTCGGTCATCGCGACCGGGAAGCGGCGGGTCAGGCGGAAGCGTTTGGGCATCAGGGTATCCTCCGGCGCAGGAACGCGGTCAGCACGAAAACCGCGGCCGCGCCGGCAAACACCCGGAGCCCGCCGCGAAAGCCGGGATCCGAGGCTCCGGTTCCCGGCTCACCCGTAATCTCCACCGAAACGAAGTGAAACGCCATCCACAACAGCGCGCCGATTCCCACGATCGTGGCGAGCAGCAGCACAAGTTCGGCCAGCGATTTCATCGCTCAGAATGCCTCGGGCGCCAGCGCCATCACCGGCTCCGCACCGGATTCGATCCGCGCCAGATGCGTCGCGCAACCGGGCAGCTGACGCGCCATGTAATAGCGGCCGGTGGCGATCTTGGTCTCGCAGAAGGCCTTGTCCGCCGTTCCGGCATCCAGCGCGGCATAAGCCGCCGCCGCCATCTTCGTCCACATCAGGCCGAGGCAGACATGGCCGGTCAGATGCAGGAAATCCGACGATCCGGCCAGCGCCGCATCAGGGGTCTTCATGCCGTTTTGCATGAAATACATCCCCGCCGCCTGCATCTGTTTCGACGCCACCTTCAGCGCATCGGTGAAGGGTTTCATCCGCTCGTCGCCGTCATGCGCCTTGCATTCGGCCTTGACCAGCTCAAAAAAGGCCATGACGTGCTTGCCGCCGTCCTGCGCCAGTTTGCGGCCGACCAGATCCAGCGCCTGCACCCCGTTCGCGCCCTCGTAGATCATCGCGATCCGGGCGTCGCGGGCGAATTGCGACATGCCCTGTTCCTCGATATAGCCATGGCCGCCGAAGACCTGCTGGGCCTGAACCGCGGAGTCGAACCCCTTGTCGGTCTGGAAACCCTTGATCACCGGGGTCAGGAGCCCCACCAGCCCGTCGGCCGCGGCATCGTTCAGCCGGTGCGCCCGGTCGATCAGCGAAGCGCCCCAGAAGGTCAGCGCCCGCGCCCCTTCGACGAAACTCTTCTGATCCATCAGCATCCGGCGGATATCGGGATGGACGATCAGCGGATCGGCCGGCCCATCCGGGTTCTGCGCCCCGGTCACCGCCCGGCCCTGGAGCCGCTCTTTCGCGTAAATCACCGCGTTCTGATAGGCCGCCTCGGCCACCGCATAGCCTTGCAGGCCCACGCCGAGCCGCGCCTCGTTCATCATGGTGAACATGGCGCGCATGCCCTTGTGCAGATCGCCCAGAAGCCAGCCCTTCGCGCCGTCGTAGTTCATCACGCAGGTGGCGTTGCCGTGGATGCCCATCTTCTCCTCGATCTTGCCGCAGGAGACGGCGTTGCGCTCGCCGAGGCTGCCGTCCGCGTTCACGAGGACTTTCGGCACGATGAAGAGCGAGACGCCTTTGGTGCCCTCACCGCCGCCGGGGGCGCGGGCCAGCACCAGATGGATGATGTTTTCCGCCAGATCATGCTCGCCCGCCGAGATGAAGATCTTCTGGCCGGTGATCAGATAGCTGCCATCCGGCTGCGGCTCGGCTTTGGTGCGCATCAGGCCCAGATCGGTGCCGCAATGCGGCTCGGTCAGGTTCATGGTGCCGGTCCAGTCGCAACTCGCCAGCTTCGGCAGATAGACGGCCTTCTGCTCCGGCGTGCCATGGGTGTGGATCGCGGAATAGGCGCCGTGGGTCAGGCCCTGATACATGTTGAAGGCCATATTCGCGCTGACGAAGATCTCGCCCACCGCCGTCTGCATCAGATAGGGCAGGCCCTGGCCGCCATATTCCGGGTCGCAGTCGAGCGCGGTCCAGCCGCCCTCTTTCATCGCGCGGAAGGCCTCGGCAAAGCCCTCGGGGGTGCGCACCACGCCGTTCTCCAGGTGGCAGCCCTCGCGGTCGCCCACCGCGTTCAGCGGCGCCAGCACCTCGGAGGCCACCTTGCCCGCCTCTTCCAGCACGGCCGAGGTGAAGCCCTCGTCCAGATCGGCGTAGCCGGGAATGTCCGAGGCCGGAACCTTCAGCACCTCCCTAAACAGGAACTGCATGTCGCGGAGGGGGGCGGTATAGCTGGTCATTGGTCTCTCCCTGAGGGCAGGTCAGTCGGCCGCGCGGGCGGCGGCGATCATCATGGCGCCGGCGTCGAGTTCGGCCTTCAGTTCGGCGATGGCGATCTCAAGCTCGTCGCGCTGGTCTTCCATAAGGCGCAGACGCTCGCGCGCCAGATCGTAGGTGCTTTGCATCTGCGCCAGATTCGATCCTTCGCGGGCGTAGAGGTTCAGCATCTGGCGGATGTCTTCCAGGCTGAACCCGAAGCGCTTGCCGCGCAGGATCAGCTTCAGCCGCGCCCGGTCGCGCCGCGAATACAGCCGGCGCGAGCCCTGGCGTTCGGGACGGATCAGTTCCTTCGCCTCGTAGAAGCGCAGGGTCCGGGGGGTGACATCGAAAGCGTCGCACATCTCCCGGATGGTCATCAGATCGCTGGCGTTCATCCCCTGCCTTGTCCTGTCGCGGCTGCCTTTGTCAAAAATGGAGCATGGGGGTTTTGCTGGCAACAAAGTTGACGTTAACGTAAGGCATAACGTCACGTCACGGCATTGCCCGCGCGGCCCTTCACGGCGGCACCGAAGCCAGCAGATGTTTCACCAGCTCGAAACTGTTTCTGACGTTCAGCTTGCGGATCATATTGGCGCGGTGCACCTCGACCGTGCGCGGCGAGCATTTCAGCGCGAGGCCGATCTCCTTGCTGGTGAACCCGTTCACCAGATAGCCCGCAACCCGCATCTCGGCTTTGGTCAGCCCGGTATCCGCGGCGGCGCCCGCCTCAAGCGGCCGGTAGGTCCAGATCGCCAGTCGCTGCGGATCCGCCGGATCCAGCGCCCGGCCGCGTCCCGCCATCCAGACCGCCTGGCCGGATTTGTGCTGCATGAAGCGCGCGTCGCTGTAGAAGGGGCGCTCCTGCATCGCCCGCCGCGCCCTCTGGCCGATCAGTTCGTAATCGCTCTGCCCGGGATAGAGGATGCGAATCGATTTGCCCGCCAGCTCTTGCGGCGACCAGCCGAAGACCGTTTCCACCATCAGACTGGCGGCAAGGATCCTGCGCTCGGACAGGATCAGCGTGGCATCCGGCGCGTGGTGAAACGCCAGACGCTCGTATTCCTTCATGGCCAGCATGGCATGCGGCGCGGCTCCGGGCAAATGCGTCTCTCCAGACTACGTATCTCCCTACGTATTTCTACGAATAGCGGCCCGGCGCGCAACCTCGCATGATCGCAGCAGGGTCATGAGGGATGGCCGGGGCTCTGAAAGCCCGGCCCGGGAGAAAGCGGACCAATGAGCAAGAAAATCCATGCCGATGCCACATCGGCCTTATCGGGCCTTCTGCGCGACGGCCTTCTGATCGCGGCGGGGGGCTTCGGCCTTTGCGGGATCCCCGAACTGCTGATCGCGGCGATCCGCGACTCGGGCGTGAAGGATCTGACGGTGGCCTCGAACAACGCGGGTGTCGACGGGTTCGGCCTCGGGGTGCTGCTGGAGACCCGGCAGGTCAGGAAGATGATCTCGTCCTATGTCGGCGAGAATGCCGAATTCATGCGCCAGTATCTCTCGGGCGAGCTGGAGCTGGAGTTCAACCCGCAGGGCACGCTGGCCGAGCGGATGCGCGCGGGCGGCGCCGGGATCCCCGGTTTCTACACGAAAACCGGCGTCGGCACGGTGATCGCCGAGGGTAAGGAGCACCACGATTTCGACGGCGAGACCTATATCCTCGAACGCGGCATCGTGGCGGATCTTGCCATCGTCAAGGCCTGGAAGGCCGATCCGTCGGGGAACCTCGTGTTCCGCAAGACGGCGCGCAACTTCAACGTCCCCGCCGCCACCTGCGGGAAGGTCTGCGTGGCCGAGGTCGAGGAGATCGTGCCTCTGGGCGCGCTGGACCCCGACACGATCCACCTGCCGGGGATCTATGTCCACCGCATCGTGCAGGGGCCGCATGAGAAGCGCATCGAACAGCGCACCACCCGCAAGAAGGAGGCCGTGTGATGGCTGACGTTCAACAAAAGGGCTGGGACCGCAATCAGATGGCCGCCCGCGCCGCGCAGGAGTTGCAGGACGGCTGGTATGTGAACCTCGGGATCGGCATTCCGACGCTGGTGGCGAACTACATTCCCGACGGGGTGGAGGTCACGCTGCAATCGGAAAACGGCATGCTCGGCATGGGGCCGTTCCCGTATGAGGGCGAGGAAGACCCCGATCTGATCAACGCCGGCAAGCAGACGATCACCGAACTGCCGCAGACCGCCTTTTTCGACTCGGCGACCTCTTTCGCGATGATCCGCGGCGGCAAGATCGCGATGGCGATCCTTGGCGCGATGGAAGTGGCCGAGAACGGCGATCTGGCGAACTGGATGATCCCCGGCAAGCTGGTGAAGGGTATGGGCGGCGCGATGGACCTGGTCGCGGGTGTCGGGCGCGTGGTGGTGGTGATGGACCACACCTCGAAACACGGCGAATCGAAGGTGCTGAAAGCCTGCACCCTGCCGCTGACCGGCAAGAGCGTGGTCGACCGCATCATCACCAATCTCGGCGTGCTCGACGTGGTGCCGGGCGGGCTGAAGATCGTCGAACTGGCCGACGGCGTGAGCGAGACCGAACTGCGCGCGGTGACCGAGGCGACCATCGTCGGCTGACCGGCGGGGGCGGGGGGCTTTCCGCCCCCCGGGCGCCTTGCGGCGCCTCCCCCCGAGGGTATTTCCGTCAGGATGAAAGGTGCAGGCGCAAAGGCCCTGCCAGAGGAGAGCCGTCATGACCGGATTGCCCGAAATCGAAAAGGAAACCGCCGCCACGCGCGGCAGGTTCGTCCTGCGCCGGGACGGGGAGGAGGCGGAGCTGACCTTCTCGATCACCTCGCCGGTGCTGATCATCGCCGATCACACCGGAGTGCCGGACAGTTTTCGCGGCACCGGCGCGGGCAGGGCGCTGGTCGAAGCGCTGGTCGCCGACGCCCGCGCGAGAGGGTACCGGGTTGTCCCGCTCTGTCCTTTCGTCAGGGCCCAGAGCCTGCGCCATCCTGAATGGGCCGACGTGTTTCAAAGCTGACGCTGCGGTGGACCCGGGTGTCACCCTGTCAGGCAGGGGCCCTGCCGGGCGGGATGGCAAGGTGCGGGTCCCGGGGCCGCCTCTTGTTGCACTGCGATGACGGAACAGGGCGGCGGTCCGGGGATTGTCCGGCGGCGCCCCTCGGCCAGTGCACCCTGCGCCGCCCTTCACCTGCCGATCCGACGAACAGTGCCGCAGCGACCCTGGCAAAGCCCAGGCGCAGGATATGGTTCAGGATGACGGCGCGGGCGGCGGCGGTCATGACCCTTCCGGGCAATCCGGAGCGAAAGGTTCCGGCAGGATGTCAATGCTCTGCCGAAGACAGGCCACGGGGTCTTGCCCGGCAGGGGCTCGCCCGGGGGCTGGGGGCCGGTTTCCGGGTTTTGCCATGCGGGGAGGCGCGGCACAGGCGCAGAAAACCGGGCCTCCATCGCGCGCCGGAACATGCGACAAGAGCGCAGCCGGGCCGCTGGCATGGACGACCGCAACCCCATCCTCGACGGCCCGGGACAGAACGGCAATCCTTTCCCCGGATCAGCCAGGCAAAGGCGGCCCCGTTGCGCCTGGCCTGCCGACGCAGCCAAAGAGGTCCGCCCGCGGAAGGTATGCCGCCCCGCCGGAATGGTGCGGCCCGGGAAACATCCACGGCCATTTGCCAGCCCCACCTCCCGGGATGCCCTGTTCTGCCGAAAGACACGTATATGCCGGTCTTGTGTTTTCAAGACATCCAACCACAGCGACGCGGTGTATTTTCCGGTCCGGTTGCCCTTTTCAAACAAGCGCTCGCCTGCATCGCGACCCGGCCCGGCAGACTCCGCCCGGCACATCCTGACCCCCGCAGCTCTCCCGCGATCTCGTCGGTCCGGGCGCCGGAAGCGGATCAGGAGCCGGATTTACGAATTTCCTCCACCGCGGTTTCGCGCAGCGCCCGCAGATCGGCGATGGTGGTGTCCAGCTCGCTGCGCTGGCGCTCCAGTTCTCCGAGCTGGCGGTCGGCAAGACCGAGCCAGGCCTCAAGCTGCGGACGCTCGCCCTTCTTGCCGTAGATCAGCAGCCATTGCCGGATCTCTTCCAGGCTGAAACCAAAGCGCCGCCCGCGCAGGATCAGCTTCATCCGCGCGATCTCGCGCGCGCCGTAGAACCGGGCGCGCCCCTCTTTCTCGGGGGAGAGCAGTTCGACATATTCGTAATAACGCAGCGTGCGCGGGGTCACGTCGAACCTTGCGCACATCTCCTTGAAACTGAGGCGAATGTTTTCCGGCATGTCTTCCTCCGCGCCGCAGATGGTAGGGCGAGGCGCGGGGATAAGGCAAGGTTTCGATGCGCGGCCGATCGCCCCTTGCGCCGCGCGCCGCGCGCGGGTTTGATGCGCGCCATGGCCGATATCACCGACACCGCCCGCATGTTCATTCAGGCCCTGCCCCATGCCCGGGCGCTCGGGCTGGTGCTGGAAGAGATCGGCCAGGGCCGCACCGTGGTCTCGATGCCCTGGGACGAGAAGCTGATCGGCGATCCGGCGACCGGGGTGATCCATGGCGGCGCGGTTTCGGCGCTGATGGACACCGCCTCGGGGGCCGCGGTGATGTGCCATCCGGCGGGGCCAGTCTCGACCGCGACGCTGGACCTGCGCATCGACTACATGCGCCCGGCCACCCCCGGCCAGACCATCCGCGCCCGCGCCGAATGCCACCACATCACCCGCTCGGTCGCCTTCGTGCGCGTCACCGCCACCGACGAGGACGAATCCCGCCCGGTCGCCATGGCCACCGGCGCCTTCACGGTGGATGCGGGCCGGAACGGAGACCCGCGATGAGCAGCGAATACGAGCGCCTGCTGCGCGAGACCGCCGCGGCGATTCCCTATCTGGCCTTTCTGGGAATCCGGTTCGAGACCGCCGGAAACGAGCTGACCGGGGTGCTGCCCTATGCCCCGGATCTGATCGGCAATCCGCTGATCCCGGCGCTGCACGGCGGCGTGACGGCGGCCTTTCTTGAGGTGACGGCGATCACCGGCCTTGTCTGGTCCGGGCTGCGCCAGGGGGTGATCGCGGTGCAGGCGCCGGTGATTCTGCCCAAAACCATCGACCTGACCATCGACTATCTGCGCCCCGGCACGGCGCGCGACGCTTTCGCTCGGGCCAGGATCAACCGCTCGGGGCGGCGCTATGCCAGTGTGCATGTCGAGGCCTGGCAGGACGAGCCGGACCGGCCTTTCGCGCAGGCGACCGGGCATTTCCTGATGCAGCGCGGCTGAGCCGCCCCTGCGTGACCCGCAGGATGGCGCGCGAAATCACGACAGAGCCGCTTGCCATTTCCCCCTTTGCCGTTCCAGAATTGCGCGGGCCAAAAGTGGGAGTGCCTTTGATGCGGAAGTTCCTCGTCATCCTCGACGACAGCCGCGAATGCCTGAACGCCATGCGCTACGCCGCGCTCCGGGCGGCCCATACCGGCGCGGGGGTGACGATCCTGTCGATCATCCCGCCCGAGGAATACCAGCACTGGATGGGCGTGGCCGATCTGATGCGGGCCGAGGCGCGCGAGCGGATCGAGGCGCATTTCGAGGTCTTCGCCAAATGGATGCGCGACAGGCAGGGGGTGAACCCCGAACTGGTGATCCGCGAGGGCGATACCGTGACCGAGATCCTCGCGCAGATGAACGAAGACCCGGAAATCGGCGTGCTGGTCCTTGGCGCCGGCACCGACAAATCCGGCCCCGGCCCGCTGGTAACCGCGATGAGCCGCAACTCGGGCAGCCTGCCGACGCCGATCACCATCGTGCCGGGCGACATGTCGAAGGAAAAGCTGGAGAAGATCACCTGACGCCGGAGCAGAGGCCCGCGCCCGACGGCGCGGATGCCTCCGGGGGGGATATTCAGGGACAGATGCCCGCTGCCGGGAGGGGGCCATGGCGGCTCGCCGCGATCCCCTTGGACAGTGCTCGCGCGCCCCCGGCCAGGCGGCGGGGACCGGGTGGCGGCCGAATCTGCCGCGATTACGGTTCTCATGACCCTGAAAGCTGCAAGAACCGCTTTGCATTCGGCGCGAAGCGCGGCAGCATAGGGATCACGAGTCCACCCCGGAGAATACTCAGATGCGCCGCGCGCTGCTATCGGTCTGGCTGGTTCTGTTCGCCCTGATCGCCCCCCTCGCTTTGCAGGCGCAATCCTGGGTGAACCAGCCTTTCGACGCCCGCAACATGAGCCGCGAGGACACCGCGACCGTTCAGGCGGCGCTGGCCTATACCGGCGACTATTTCGGCTATATCGACGGCGTCTGGAACGAGGGTTCGCAGAGCGCCTTCGTCACCTACGTCACCCGGGTGCGGGGCGCCGGAGAGCCGCTGTTCAGCGATCTGCGCGATCTTGTGCTGTTTCTGGAGGACGAGCGGGTCAACAACAACTGGCAGGTCAATTATTCGCCGATCGCCAATACCTCCTACCTTTATCCCTACGGCTATATGGAAGCGGTCGAGGGCAAGAACGATGAGGAATATCTGTCGACCGACGGGCATTTCTCGCTGATCATCCGCGAAGGCGACCTCAACGGGGTCAAGGCCGATCACGACTGGTTCCTGGGCAAGGCCGTCGCCGGGAAAGAGCCGTTCCAATACAGGGACGACGTGCTCTGGATCACCTGGGCGGATATCGAGAACGGCATGACCGCCTATGCCCGCTCCGACCTGTATCAGGGCAAATGGACCACGATGTCGGCGGTGGTCAATCCCGAGGCTTATTTCCGGCTGAACCTGATGGCGGGCTCGACTCTGGTCGGCAACAACAATCCCGGCTCGCTGATCTGGACCAGCGGCGGCGTGATCGACCAGGTGATCAACGGCGTCTCGTCCTCGGCGCCGCCGGTGGCCGCCGCGGGCGGATCGCGCCCCGAGGATCAGGTGGACCGGCCCGGCAAGGCCGCCGTGGTCGATACCACCCCGCCCTGGAC
>NZ_UXAW01000074.1 GCF_900609055.1 Pseudogemmobacter humi
GGGCGGGCGGTGACGGGCAGGGCGGCCAGCGAACTGCTGCCCGTGGCAGGGATCAGCCCCTGGGCCGCGCGCAAAAGCGTGGTCTTGCCGGCGCCGTTCGGCCCGATCAGCCCGACGAACTCGCCGGAGCGGATCTCCAGATCGGTGGGCTCCAGCCGCCCGGCGACCGCGATCCCGCGCAGGGTGAGACGCGCGCTCATGCCTCTCTCCCCCTGGATTTCCACACGAGATGCAGGAACACGGGCGTTCCGATCAGCGCGGTCAGCACGCCGAGTTTCAGATCGCGCCCCGGCAGGATCAGCCGCACCGCGATATCGGCCGCCAGAAGCAGCGCCGCACCGCCGAGCGCCGCCGGCAGCATCAGCCGCGACGGCAGGCCCCCGGTCAGCCGGCGCAACAGATGCGGCACCACAAGGCCGACGAAGCCGATCATCCCCGCCACCGCCGTCGCCGCGCCCGCAAGGCAGGCGGTGCCGAGAACCAGCTTCAGCCGCAGGCGCCTCAGGTCGATCCCCATCGAAGCGGCGGTTTCCTCGCCCATCGACAAAGCATCAAGCCCCCGCCGCCCCGACCAGACCAGCACCGCGCCGAGCGCCAGCACCGGCGCCGCCACCGCGACATGGGCGAAAGAGCGGTCGGCCAGCGAGCCCATCAGCCAGAACATCACCTCGTTGGCGGCGAAAGGGTTGGGGGAAAGGTTCAGCACGAGGCTGACCATCGCCCCGGCGGCGGCCGAGATCGCGACGCCGGCAAGGATCAGCGTCGTGGTGCGCGCGCCCGGCCCGGCCAGGGCCATCAGCAAAAGCACCGACCCGGCGGCCCCGGTCAGCGCCGCCATCGGCAGCGCGACGGGCAAGAGATCCGCAAGCCCGGTTTGCAGCGCCAGCACCGCGCCGAGCGCCGCGAAGCCCGAGGTGCCGACGATTCCCGGCTCGGCCAGCGGATTGCGCAAAAGCCCCTGCATCGCCGCGCCCGCCAGCCCCAGCGAGAGCCCGATCAGCACCGCCAGCGCCGCGCGCGGCAGCCGCAGCTCCCACATCACCATCACCACCAGCGGATCGCCCTGGCCGAGCCAGGCGCGCAATGTCGCGGCGAAGGGCAGGGGGGCCGCGCCGATGAACAGCGAGGCAAGGAACAAGGCGAGGCAGAGCCCGGCAAGGGAAAGGATCAGTCTCATTCGCGCAACTCCTGCCCTGCGGCGCGGGCCAGCGCGCGGATCGCGTCCGTCACCAGGGGCGTGCCGCAGACCCATTCCGGGCCGGATCGGGCATCGCGCCGCGGCG
Source organism: Pseudogemmobacter humi (assembly GCF_900609055.1). GTDB lineage: Bacteria > Pseudomonadota > Alphaproteobacteria > Rhodobacterales > Rhodobacteraceae > Pseudogemmobacter > Pseudogemmobacter humi. Next base: position 1,284 of record NZ_UXAW01000074.1, read on the forward strand.
GCTCCAGAAAATGTTGCAGCGCGGGATGGTTCAGTATCTCCTGCGCGCGGGAATGGCCGCGGTAGCCGGCGCTGCGCACCACCACCCCGGGGCGGGCGAGGATCAGCGCCTCCAGCGGCACCACGCCGCTGGCGCCGAGGTCAAGGCGCGGCGCGATGTTCTCCAGCCCGGCGCGGGTGGCGATCGCATCCGCCAGCGTGCCGGTTCCGAGGCTGTAGCCGCTCGCGTAGTAAAAGGCGACCTCCGGCCGGGTTTCGGGCAAAGCAGTGGCGATGGCGTCCAGATCGCGGTCCATCAATGCGATCAGTTCTTCGGCCCGGGCCTCGCGCCCGAGCGCCGCACCCATCTTGCGCAGATTGGTGCGGATGTCTTCGATGGAGTTTTCCGGCTCGAAGATCTCGACCGGATGGCCGAGGCGGATCAGCATGTCCACCGTCACCCGGGTGGTGTAGCGCCCTGCCAGAACCAGATCGGGGCGCAGCAGGGCGACCTCTTCGGCGAAGCCGTGGTTGATGTGGAAGGCCCGCGCCTCTTCGACCATGGGCGAAGAACCGGGGTCCACCGCCAGATAAGTGACCGAGACCAGCTGGCCGGGGGCCGCGACCAGCATCGCCAGCTGATCGGTGCACAGGCTGATCGAGACCACCCGCTGCGGCGCCCCTGCGAAGACCGACCCTGCGAAGACCGCCGCGGCCGAGGCGGCCGCGGCGAGGAAGATCCCCGCCGCGGCGAACAGGGGTCTGAGATGCCCTGGGGACGGCATCTCAGAAATTCGCCTTCACGCCCAGCCAGACCGCGCGGTCCTGGGCACGGTAGCCCCAGACGTCGGAGTAGTTCTCGTCGAAGACATTCAGCACCCGTGCGGTCAGATCGACCTGATCGGTCAGCCGGTAGCGGGCCGAGAGGTTGACCACCGTGTAATCGGGCAGCTTCTGGCCGGTGCTGCCCCCGGTCCACCACTGGTCGTCGTAATTGCCCGCGACGCGGCGGATGTCGCCGGTTACAGAGAAGCGGTCATCCCTGGTGCGCCAGGTCGCCTGCACAGCCAGTTCATGTTTCGGGCGACGAACTTCCACGCTGCCATCGGGATTGGTCGCGCGCAGCCAGGTATAGTTCACGCCGAATGAGAGCTGCTCGCTCGCCTCCCAGGTGCCCGAGACCTCGACCCCTTTGCGGCGGCTCTTGCCGTCCTGGTTGTAATAGCCGCCGCGCGGCGCGCCGCCGGGCAAAAGCGGCGGCGAGATCCCGGCGGCATAGGTGATCTCGTCGTAAAGCACCTCGTAGAAGGCGGTGACATCGACCCGGCCACGCCCGTCGGCGCTCGTGAACTCGACGCCGAGGTCGATGCCGCGGTTCTCCTCGGGCTTCAGCCCGGGATTGCCCAGTACATAGATGCTGTCGGAGAACAATTCGCCATAGGACGGGTCCACCGAGGCGCGGCCGATCGAGCCATGCAGCCGCACCTGGTCATGCACCGGGTAAGAGGCCGCAAGGTTCCAGCCGGTGAAATCCTCGAACATCGTATTGTCGTCGTAGCGCAGCCCGGCCTGAAGGCTCAGCCCGTTTTCCAGCGTGCCGCGATATTCCAGCGCGGCAGAGGTGCGATCGCGCTGATAGGCGGGGGCGGAGCTGTGATCGTCCTCGCGCCGTTCCACCAGCACGTTCAGCAGGTGATCCGCCGTCGTGGCCTGGCCGTCGAGGCCGATCATCGCGCGGTAGCGCAGCACCTCGGTCGTGCCCTTGCCCCAGGGCGCGGTTTGCGCCCGCCGGGATTTGTTCACCGTCTGCGACAGGTTCAGCTCATGCACGACGCGGCCATCGGCCCCCTCGAACCGGGCGCCGAGCGAGAAGACCTGCTCGCGCTTCCAGGCGAAGAGGTTGGGGTCGTCCTGGACATAGCCCGCGGCACTGGTCGCGGTCCAGGGGGTGGCGTCATATGCGTAATGCTCGCGTATGCCGGTGAGGCCCAGCGTGAAGCTGAGCTGTTCGCTCGCCTGCCAGTTGCCGTTCAGCCGCAGCGTCTGGCGGTCGATGAAATCCCTCTCGCCGTCGTCGCCGCTTTCATCGACACCTTTGTCCTTGCTGTCGGTCCAGGACAGCCGCACCCCGCCGCGCTCGTTCCCGACCGAGAACCAGGCATTGGCGAAATGGCCGTTGCCTGCCTCCAGTTTACCGCCGTAGCCGGGGCCCGCGGCGCGTTTGGTGATGATATTGATCACGCCCGAAGAGGCGTTGGAGCCGAAATAGACCGATTGCGGCCCGCGCAGCACCTCGATCCGCTCGATATCGGCGGCATCGAAGCCGGAAAGCCCGTATTCATCGGCGCCGCCCGCCGCCGGCACACCATCGACGAGAATCAGCGTGTGGTTGCCCTCGCCGCCCCGGATGCGGATCTGGGTGAAGCTGCGGCCCGAGCCGTTCACGGCCACGCCGGGGATCGCGCGCAGCGCGTCCTGGACCGAGGTGATGCCACGGGCCTCGATCTCGTCGGCGGTGATCACGCTGAAGGCGCGGCCGTAGCGGGCCTGTTCGATGGGCGAGAAGCCGCCCTGAAGCCAGATCGTGCCCAGATCTACGGATTCCTGCGCCAGGGAAACCGAAGGCAGCACAAGGCTGAGCGCAAGAACGGAAAGAGACGAGGATCGCATGGATCATCCCCTGATGGAGCCGCGGGCGGCCCGAATGACAATTTTGCCTGTGGGGATGGATACCCGCAGGTGGCTCAAGAAATTCACCACTGCGGTCTGCCGCTCCCCGGACGCGCCCCGCGCCGGGAATGGGTGAAACTCCGGGGCAGGTCTCCTGACTTGCGGATCATCGCTCGGGCCACCTTCCCATGCCGCCTCGGGCACAGTGGTCATTCGGCCGTCGCTCTCCGCCTACAGTTGCGGGGGCAGTCGGGGAGTTGCCGGGATCCTTGCGGATCTTCAGGCGCACCCCGTTCCCTTTCAAGCCGCTCTCGCGGCACCTCGGACGGCGGCCATCTGAAGAAGGCCGCGCCGGTTTGTCAAGCGGGCACGAGATGCCGCACCCGCAGGGTTGCAGGCGGGTCGCACACGGGTTGCAGGAGAGCCCGTCGGATCCCGCGCCCAGGCGCGAGCGTCACCTGAAGAACGTGACCCTGAAGAACACTCTGCCGGAGTTGAAGAGGCAGGTTCCCTGGCTTGGCCGCTATCTCTGCCAGGACGAAGGAATCCGGCTGATGTTCATCGATTCACAGATCATGGAACGGGTGATCAGCCGCCGCATTGCCGCAGGGCTTCCTGTTCTGACTGTGCATGACAGCGTGATCGTGCCTTATACCCGGAGCAGGCTGGTTCAGGCAGTCATGAGGACCGCAGCAGGCGAGATGGTGGGGCGGGAACTGCCGGTCGATGCGAAGTTTCCCGGGCTGGATGAGTTCCGTGATAAACCGCAACATATCCGGCAGGAATTCGAGAACCGGAGAGAAACAGCCTACTGTGAGGGGTATCTGAACCGCCTCAGGGCCTGGGAGGCTGTATCGGGGGAGACGGTTGTTCCTTACCGGATGAAGCAGAAGGGAGAGGAGCAGAAGTTCTGAGCATCACACTCGCTCTGTTCTTCTCTTCCTGTCTCTCCCCATACTTATACGGAATTATCCTGAGTATCCCTGCTGCCTTACCTCTCCCCACAGAATACATGGAGGGTTGTTAGCTGGCTGAATGGATCAAGCTCTGAAGCATAGGCTGTGAGCTGCTGCTGGTTTCGTGGACACGAAGATAAGATCGTGACCAAGGAACTGGAGAGTGGATATGACGAGACGGAAGTTCAGCCGTGAGTTCAAGAT
>NZ_UXAW01000052.1 GCF_900609055.1 Pseudogemmobacter humi
CGTGGCGGGGTTGATCACCGGGAGCGTCCGGCCCCCGGTCGCCGCGCGCCACTGGCCGTCGATGAAAAGAAGCGTGTCGCGGTAAGCGGTCATGGCGGTATCCTTGCGGCTGTCGTCTTGCGGATGGGAAGGGCGGGCGCCCGCCAGAGCCATAGCGCCAGACGGCGGTGCGGTCCACAGGCGGCCGGGATCTGGACTTATGGAACGGCGGGCATTGGCATTTCGCGGATCTGCCAGCCGTTGGCGGCCAGAAGGTTCAGCACCCCCGCCTCGCCCGACAGATGCAGCGCGCCGAAGGCCACCACCACCGGCCCCGCCGCGGCAGCCTCTTCGATCACCGGAATCCAGGCCCGGTTGCGCCGCGTCATCAGGATTTCCTCCATCATGGCCATTTCGGCGTCGATCTCTTCACGGGTGTAGCCGGGCTGGTCATAGGCATACAGCCGGGTCAGTTCCCAGATCAGCCGCGAATCGCCCTGGAAATACAGTTCGGCCAGCGTCACCGCGAAATCCTCGGACTGGCCTTCCAGCGCCAGCGTCGATTCGATCATCGCCAGCGACTGATCGTCGGTCAGCGAGCCGAAGATGCTGAAGATCGTGTCATAGGCTTCCAGCGCCCGGATCGGCACGCCCGCCGCCTGCGCCGCGTCGATCAGCCGGCCATCGAGCCCTTTGGGCAGTTGCTGATCGGCCAGCTGGCAGGGCGGGATCGCAAGAACCACAGTCGCATACCAGGGCTGGAACTTCGCCGCCATGATCGAGGGGATGCCGCGCGCCTCCAGCGCCTCGGACAGCCGCCGCCAGGTGTCGCGCGGCAGCCGCTCCAGCAGCGACGGCCCCTCGGTGATGAACATCAGCGAGGGATTCTCGCCCATGGCGCGCAGAAGTGCGGCCTCCTCATCCGGCCCGGCCTCGACCAGCAGCGCATCGGCGGCTTCGATCCGGGGCGCCAGCGCCGCCACCACCGGATCGTGGCGCGGATCGTCCATATGATAGGTTCCGGCGAGGATCATGCTCTGGCCCTGGCGCTCGGCGGTCCAGAAATTGCCGCGCGGCCAGGGCACCGCATCGGCGCGCGCGCCGATCGCGGCGCGCTCGCCCGGCATCATCTGATCCATCAGATTGACGCCGGCGCAATCGGCCCGCACCCCCGCCCCCGCAAGCGTGAAAGCCGCAGTCAGGGCAAGGGCGATCAGACGGGTCATGGCGGTTCCTTCCGGGCAGCGCGTTGTGGCCAAGGTGGCACCGAAGCGCCGCCGGACCAAGAGCGCGGGCGAAGATTTTCTCCGGCGATTTTATCCGGCACGCCGGATTCCGTCCCGCCCGCCGCCCTGTGCGCAAATTCGCCGCAACCGGGTGTTGACAGGCCCGCGGCCTTTGCCTACCTCTTTCGCCGTTAGCACTCGCCCGGCGTGAGTGCTAATCACATTCAACCTGGATACCCATGGGAGTGTTACCAGATGGCTTTCAAACCGCTGCATGACCGCGTGCTGGTCCGCCGCGTCCAGTCCGAGGAAAAGACCAAGGGCGGGCTGATCATCCCCGACACCGCCAAGGAAAAACCCGCCGAGGGCGAGATCGTCTCGGTCGGTGAGGGCGCGCGCAAGGATTCGGGCGAGCTGATCGCACCGAGCGTCAAATCGGGCGACCGCGTGCTGTTCGGCAAATGGTCGGGCACCGAAGTCACGCTCGACGGCGAAGAACTGCTGATCATGAAGGAAAGCGACATTCTCGGCATCATCGGCTGATGACCGGGGGGCTCCGGCCGCTGCCGTGAGCCGCGCTTTCCGCCACCAAACCCATACATCCAAGGAGACAGCACATGGCTGCCAAGGACGTTAAATTCACCACCGACGCCCGCGACCGCATGCTCAAGGGCGTGAACACCCTGGCCGATGCGGTCAAGGTGACGCTCGGCCCGAAAGGCCGCAACGTCGTGATCGAAAAGTCGTTCGGTGCGCCCCGCATCACCAAGGACGGCGTCTCGGTCGCCAAAGAGATCGAACTGGCCGACAAGTTCGAGAACATGGGCGCCCAGCTCGTCAAGGAAGTCGCCTCGCGCACCAATGACGAAGCCGGCGACGGCACCACCACCGCCACCGTGCTGGCCCAGGCCATCATCAAGGAAGGTCTGCGCTCGGTCGCGGCCGGCCTGAACCCGATGGACCTCAAGCGCGGCATCGACCTCGCCACCGGCAAGGTCGTCGAAGCGATCAAAGCCGCTTCGCGCCCGGTCAAGGATTCGGACGAAGTCGCCCAGGTCGGCACCATCTCGGCCAATGGCGAGACCCAGATCGGCCGTTTCATCGCTGACGCGATGCAGAAGGTCGGCAACGAGGGTGTGATCACCGTCGAAGAAAACAAGGGCATGGACACCGAAGTCGAAGTCGTCGAAGGCATGCAGTTCGACCGCGGCTACCTCTCGCCCTATTTCGTCACCAATGCCGACAAGATGATTGCCGAGCTGGAAGACGCCTACATCCTGCTGCACGAGAAGAAACTCTCGTCGCTGCAACCGATGGTTCCGCTGCTGGAAGCCGTGATCCAGTCGCAAAAGCCGCTGGTGATCATCGCGGAAGACGTCGAAGGCGAAGCGCTGGCGACCCTCGTGGTCAACAAGCTGCGCGGCGGTCTGAAAATCGCTGCCGTCAAGGCTCCGGGCTTCGGCGACCGCCGCAAGGCCATGCTTCAGGACATCGCGATCCTGACCGGCGGCCAGGTGATCTCGGACGATCTGGGCATGAAGCTGGAGAATGTCGGCGTCGACATGCTCGGCCGCGCCAAGAAGGTCCAGATCAACAAGGACAACACCACCATCGTCGACGGCGCCGGTGAAAAGGCCGAGATCGAAGCCCGCGTGGCCCAGATCCGCACCCAGGTCGAGGAAACCACCTCGGATTACGACCGTGAGAAGCTGCAAGAGCGCGTGGCCAAACTGGCTGGCGGCGTTGCGGTGATCCGCGTCGGCGGTGCGACCGAAGTCGAAGTGAAAGAGCGCAAGGACCGCGTGGACGACGCGCTGAACGCGACCCGTGCGGCCGTGCAGGAAGGCGTGGTCGTCGGTGGCGGCGTGGCTCTGGTGCAGGCGACCAAGGTTCTGGAAGGGCTGAAAGGCGCCAACTCCGACCAGGAAGTCGGCATCGGCATCATCCGCCGCGCGCTGGAAGCTCCGCTGCGTCAGATCTCGGAAAACTCGGGTGTCGACGGCGCCGTGGTTGCCGGCAAGATCCGCGAATCCTCGTCGAACGCTTTCGGCTTCAACGCCCAGACCGAAGAATACGGCGACATGTTCGCTTTCGGCGTGATCGACCCGGCGAAAGTCGTCCGCACCGCGCTGGAAAACGCGGCTTCGGTCGCTTCGCTGCTGATCACCACCGAAGCCATGATCGCCGACCGTCCGGCCGACAAGGCTGCGGCTCCGGCGATGCCGGGCGGCGGCATGGGCGGCATGGACTTCTGATCCATCCCCCTTGCGGGATTGCGAAGGGCGGCCTCCGGGCCGCCCTTTTCCTTTGCGTGCCCCGGGGATACGGCGCAGCCTGAACGCCGGATGCGGCAGGGGGTGGGAAAGCCACGGCGAATTCCCGCAGCGCGAAACACAACGCATGGGTTCTGCTCTTCGGCGCGGCACGGACTACGATCCTGCGGCCCGGTTCATCCCGGCCGCGACGTGGCGCTGCCGCTGCTCTCGCTCCTTCTGCTGATCCTGGTCGCCGGAAACAGCGGACAGGAGGAGCCGCGCCATCCTCGTGGCAATCGTCGCCGGCGCGGTCAGGATCCTGGCCCGGTTCCGCTACGCGCCAGGCTGACCTCCGGGCAGGCCGATCGCGACCACTTCCAGCGTCAGATCGCCCGCCGGGCGCTTCCACACCACCTCATCGCCGACCTGGGCGCCGATCAGCGCGCGTGCCAGCGGCGAATAGGGCGCGATCCGGCCCAGAGCCGCATCGGCCTCATCCTCGCCGGTGATCTCGTAGACCGTCTCGCGCCCGTCCTCGTCCGCCACGGTGACCGCGAGGCCGAAAGCCACCCCGGACAGATCCTGCGCCGCCGGATCCACCAGAATCGCCGAGGCGAGCCGCGCCTCCAGCCAGCGGATGTCGCGTTCCGCCGCCGCCTCGGGCAGCTTGTCCAGCCGCTCCTCGCGCGCCCGCAGCGCCGCCAGATCGGCCAGCCGCGCCTCCAGCCGCGCCCGCAGATCCGCGAGCCCCCGGGGCGTGACATAATTCGGATGCGGCGACAGCGGCAGTTCCGGCAGATCGGGGCGGTCGATCCCGGCATCCTCGTTGACGAAAGCCCGGCTCATGCGCGCCCCCTCTCCTTCAGACAAAGCCACAGGCTGGCACCCGGGCGCGGGCTTGTCCATCCCCGCGTGGCGGGACAGACTGTCCCACCCCGGCAAAGCGAGGCCCGCCATGAACTACGCCCTGATCGCCCGCAGATCCGCCCGACTGTGCGGGCGCCCGGCCACCCTGCTGGCCGCCGCCTCGTTCATCCTGATCTGGGGCGTCACCGGCCCGCTCTTCGGCTGGTCCGACACCTGGCAACTGGTCGCCAACACCACGACCAGCATCGTCACCTTCCTGATGGTCTTCCTGATCCAGAACAGCCAGGACCACGACACCGCCGCGATCCAGCTCAAACTCGACGAGCTGATCCGCGCGACGCAGGGCGCCCACAACGCGCTGCTCGACCTGGAGGAACTGGACGAGGAGAGTATCGACCTCTTCCGCCTCCGCTATACCCAGCTGGCGCGCGCGGCGCGGGCGGACCGGATCCAGGGGCAAAGCGACACCGGCTCGCCCGAGGCCTGAGCACTTGCGCGATCCCGGGCGCGGCGTAAGACTGCGCCGATGCGCGCGCCCGATCTCACCGGACTTCTGCCCCTCGCCCCGCCGCGCGGCGAATCGGTGGTGCTGATCCACGGCCTCGCCCGCTCGCGCCGCTCGCTGTTGCCGATGGCGGTGGCGCTGAAATCGGCGGGCTACGCGGTGTTCTCCGCCAGCTACCCTTCGACCCGGGGCGAGACCGCGGGCCTGCCCGACCGGCTGACCGCCGCCTTCGCCCGGGCGGGCGGGCCGGTCCATACCGTCAGCCATTCGATGGGCGGCATCCTGTTACGCGACTGGCTGCGCCATCACCGCCCCGCCGCTCTGGGCCGCAGCGTCATGCTCGGCCCGCCGAACCACGGCTCCGAGATCGTCGACCATCTCGGCAGCCTCGCCCCGTTCCGCTGGATCAACGGCCCGGCCGGGCTCTCGCTCGGCACCGGGCCGGACAGCTGGCCGAACCGCCTGCCGCCCGCCGATTTCCCGCTCGGGATCATCGCCGGGAACCGCTCGGTCAGCCCCTGGTTCTCGGCGCTGTTGCCGGGCGAGGACGACGGCAAGGTCAGCGTGGCCAGCACAAGGCTCGACGGGATGAGCGACCACATCACCCTGCCGGTCAGCCACACCTGGATGATGTTCTCGCCCGGGGTGATCCGCCAGACCCTGCATTTCCTGTCGCATGGCCGTTTCGACCACAGCGCGGAAAAGCCCGGCCCGGCCCTTTCATCCTGACTCAAATACCCCCGCCGGAGGCATCCGCCGCCGGACCACAGGCGAGCGTTCAGCCGCTGACGCGGTTCACATGGCCCATCTTTCGCCCGGGCCGGTGCGCGCCCTTGCCGTAAAGATGCACCGCGACGCCGCGCTCTTCCAGCAGCGCCGGCACCTTTTCGACATCGGCGCCGATCAGGTTCTCCATCACCACATCGGCATAGCGCGCACCGTCGCCCAGGGGCAGGCCCGCCACCGCGCGGATATGCTGCTCGAACTGGTCCACCGCGCAGCCCTGTTGCGTCCAGTGGCCCGAGTTATGCACCCTGGGCGCGATTTCATTGACGATAAGGCCCGCGCGGGTGACGAACAGCTCGACCCCCATCACGCCGACATAATCCAGCGCGTTCAGGATCTTCGCGGCCAGCAGCACCGCATCCGAGCGCTGCCCGGCAGAGATCCGCGCCGGCACCGTGGTGGTGCGCAGGATGCCCTCGCGGTGGACATTCTCGCCCGGATCATAGGCTGCGACCCGCCCGTCGAGGCCCCTCGCCGCGATCACCGAAATCTCGCGCTCGAAATCGACGAAGCCCTCCAGCACCGCCGGCGCCCCCGCCATCGCCGCCCAGGCCCCGGGAATATCCGCGTCCGAAGTCAACCGCGCCTGGCCCTTGCCGTCATAGCCGAGCCGCGTGGTCTTCAGGATCGCCGGCAGGCCGATCTTTTCCGCCGCCACGCGCAGATCCGCCTCGCTGTCCACCTGCGCCCAGGGTGCGGTGGTCAGGCCCAGATCGTTGAGAAACGCCTTCTCGGAGATCCGGTCCTGGCTGACCGCCAGCGCCCGGCGGTTCGGGCGGATCGGTTTCAGCGATTCCAGGAGGTCCAGCGCCGAGGTCGGCACGTTCTCGAATTCATAGGTGATGACATCGACGCCTTCCGCGAAGCGGCGCAGCGCCGCCTCGTCCTCGTAGGGCGCGGTGAACAGCACCTCGGCGACATGACCCGCAGGCGCGGCGCCGGGTTCAAAAATATGGCAGCGATAGCCCAGACGGCTCGCGGCGACCGAGAGCATCCGCCCGAGCTGACCGCCGCCGAGAATGCCGATCACCGATCCCGGTTGCAGCGGTTCAGTCATCTTTCGGCTCCTCTGGGATGGAGGCCGACAGGGCCGCGCGCCAGGCGTCCAGCCGCTCCGCGACAGCCGGGTCGGAAACCGCAAGGATCCCCGCCGCCATCAGCCCGGCATTGGCCGCGCCCGCGCTGCCGATCGCCATGGTCGCGACCGGAAAGCCCTTCGGCATCTGCAAAATGGAATAAAGGCTGTCAACGCCCGACAGCGCCTTCGTCTGCACCGGAACGCCTATCACCGGCACCCGCGTTTTCGAGGCCATCATCCCCGGCAGATGCGCGGCCCCCCCGGCGCCCGCGATGATCACCTTCAGCCCGCGTGAGACCGCCGCGCGTCCGTAATCCCACAGCCGGTCCGGGGTGCGATGCGCCGAGACGATCTTCGCCTCATAAGCGATTCCCAGCTCGTCGAGGATCAGCGCGGCCTCTTTCATCGTGGCCCAGTCCGACTGCGAGCCCATGATGATGCCAACGGATACGGTCATGTCCGGCCTCCGGTTCCCTTGCGCGGTCCTATACCGGGCGCGGGACTTGGGCAAGCCGCAGGGCCTTTGCGCTTTGCGCCAGACTGCTCTAAACCAGACGGGCCTAAACCAGACGGGCCTAAACCAGACGGGCCTGAACCAGGCTGGCCCAAAACAGGCTGGCCTGAACCAGACGGGCCTGGATCCGGGGCAGGACAGGAAAGGACGCGCCATGGCAGGACAGCCGACCACCGAACTCATCGGATCTCTGAGCGAGGTCGTGGGCAATTACGATGCCGTATTCTGCGATCTCTGGGGCTGCCTGCACAACGGCAAGGCGGCCTTCCCCGCCGCCGTCGCGGCCTTGCAGGCGGCGCGGGCCCGGGGGGTGACGGTGCTTCTGCTGACCAATTCGCCGCGCCCGAAACAGGGGGTGAGTGACCAGATCGGCCGGCTCGGCGTGCCGCGCGACGCCTGGGACGAGATCGCCACCTCGGGCGACGCGGCGCAATACGGGCTGGTGACCGGCGCCGTCGGGCGGCGGGTGTTCCATATCGGTGCGCCGAAAGACATGGGATTTTTCGCGGATTTCGCCCCCGATCTGGCAGAGATCGCCGCAACGCAGCCGCCGGTCACGCTGGTGCCGCTGAAAGAGGCCGAGGGCATCGTCTGCACCGGGCTGCGCGACGACCTGACCGAGACCCCGGAGGATTACCGGGCGGAGCTGCTGCTCGGTAAGACGCTCGGCCTGCCGATGCTCTGCGCCAACCCCGACATCATGGTCGATTACGGCGACCGGCGGATCTGGTGCGCGGGCGCGCTCGCGCGCGATTACGAGGAACGGGGCGGCCGCACGCTCTATTTCGGCAAGCCGCATCCGCCGATCTACGACCTTGCCCGGCGCCGGCTGAGCGCGCTGACCGGGGCCGCGGATCCGGCGATCCTGTGCATCGGCGACGGGCTTTTCACCGACATCCAGGGCGCCGCGGGCGAAGGAATGGACGCGCTTTTCATCACCGGCGGACTGCATGCCGCGGAATATGGTCAGCCGCCCGAACCCGGAAAGCTGATGTCCTGGCTGGCGCAGGAACAGGCCAATCCGCGCTACGCCATGCCGCTGCTGACCTGATACTGCGATGCGGCGGAAATTTTATTCCCAACCACAGCAACAACGCGCAAATTAGTTACCCGAAAGATTGCGCTGCATTGCGGCATATGTTACGTTTCTGATGGACGAAGAAGATTCGCCCGCTGACAGGAAGCGCCATGATGTTAGATTCCAGCCACAATCAGCCGCGCGGCACCATCTGCATCGAAGATCTCGAAATCGGGATGCGGCGCAGCCTGACCAAACAGGTCACCGATCGCGACATCGAACTGTTCGCCGAGGTCTCGACAGACCGCAATCCGGTGCATCTGGACGATTCCTACGCGCAGGACACCATCTTTCAGGGCCGCATCGCCCATGGGATGCTGACCGCCGGGCTGATTTCGGCGGTGATCGGCGAGCAGCTTCCCGGTCATGGCACGGTCTATCTGGGCCAGACGCTGAAATTCATGGCCCCCGTGCGGCCCGGCGATATGGTTACCGCCGAGGTCACGGTGCTGGCGATCGACCATGCGAAACGCCGGGTGACCCTTGAAACCACCGCATCCGTGGGTAAAACAACGGTCCTGAAGGGTGAGGCGGTCGTTCTGGCCCCAAGCCGTAAATTCGACTGAACGGGGTCCGGCCAGACCATCTGCGCCCGCGGCCCTGAAACCCGCGGGGAAAGATGCAGATTCACCAGGACTGGCAATGGCTCGACCCCGCTGCCCGCGGCACTTCCTGCGCGCTCGGGAATTTCGACGGCGTGCATCTGGGCCACCAGGCGGTGATCGACCTCGCCCGCGGCCCCGAACCGCTTGGCATCGTCTGTTTCGAGCCGCATCCGCGCCAGTTCTTCGCCCCCGACGGCCCGCCCTTCCGGCTGATGAATGCCGAGGCGCGGGCGAACCGGCTGGCCAAGCTGGGGGTGGAACATCTGTTCCAGCTTGCCTTCAACGCGGGCCTTGCCGCCCTTACCCCCGAGGAATTCGCCCGCGACGTGCTGGCCGAGGGGCTGGGCATCCGCCATGTGGTGATCGGCGAGGATTTCTGCTTCGGCAAGGGCCGCGCCGGCACCGCCCGGGACATGAAACGGCTGGGCGAGGCGTTCGGCTTCCGCACCACGATCGCGCCTTTGATCCGCAGGGGCGGGATCGGCGTGTCCTCGACCGCGATCCGCGATGCGCTGGCCGAGGGCCGCCCGCGCGACGCGGCGGAAATGCTGGGCCACCTGCACCGGATCGAGGGCGAGGTGATCCATGGCGAGAAGCGCGGCCGCGAACTGGGGTTCCCCACCGCCAATATGGAACTGGCCGGGCTGCATCTGCCGCGCTTCGGGGTCTATGCGGTGCGGGTCGATGTGCTTACCGGCCCGCAGACCGGCAGCTATATGGGCGCGGCGAGCCTTGGGGTGCGGCCGATGTTCAACGGCGTGGCGCCCAATCTGGAAACGCATCTCCTGGATTTCAAAGGCGATCTCTACGGCCGGCATCTCTCGGTCGCGCTGGTGGACTTCCTGCGCCCCGAGCTGAAATTCGACGGGCTGCCCGCGCTGATCGAGCAGATGAACCGCGACTGCGATCAGGCGCGCGAGATCCTGGCCGAGTGAGCGCCAAATTCCTTCAAAGGAATTTGCAAAAATCTTCGAAGATTTTTGCGCCCCCTTCCCTTTCGCGGATCCAGGGGGCAGATGTATCCCATGTCCGATCTGCGCCCCCGGTTCTGGGAAACCGTTCCCCTCAAGAAGATGACTCCCCCCGAATGGGAGGCGCTTTGCGATGGCTGCGGCAAATGCTGCCTGAACAAGCTGGAGTTCGAGGACACCGGCGAGCTGGTTTTCACCTGCGTCGCCTGCCGGCTGTTCGATAACGACACCTGCCGCTGCTCGGACTATCCCAACCGCAAGCGCCATGTCCCCGAATGCGTGATCCTGACGCCGAAGACGCTGGCGAAATCGGCTTACTGGATGCCCGCCACCTGCGCCTACAAACTGCTCTACTACGGCGAGAAACTGCCCGACTGGCACCCTTTGCTCACCGGCGATCCTGACAGCACCCACACCCTCGGCCCCTCGATCCGGGGCCGGACGGTTTCGGAACTGACCGTGCCGGAAGAGGACTGGGAAGATTACATCTTCGAGGAAGACGTCTGATGTTCTTCGCCTCCGACAACACCTCCGGCGTGGCGCCGCAGATCATGGCGGCGCTTGCGCGCGCGAACGAGGGCTGGCAGCCGGGCTACGGCACCGAAGCGGCGATGACCCGCGTCACCGCCCTCATCCGCGAGATCTTCGAGGCCCCCGGGGCCGCCGTCTGTCTGGTCACGACCGGCACCGCGGCGAATGCGCTCGCGCTCGGCTTGCTGACGCCGCCCTGGGGCGCGGTGTTCTGCCAGACCCGTGCCCATATCGCCGAGGACGAATGCGGCGCGCCGGAATTCTACACCCATGGCGCCAAGCTGGTGCTCGCGGGCGGCGATCACGGCAGGATCGACCCCGGGGCTCTGCGCGCGGCGCTTGCCGCCACCGGCACGGGCGGCGTGCATGGCGTCCAGCGCGGCGCGCTGTCGCTGACCAATGTCACCGAGGCCGGGACGGTCTACACGCCCGCCGAGACCGCCGCGCTGGCACAGCTCGCGCGCGACCACGGCCTGCCGGTGCATCTCGACGGCGCGCGTTTCGCCAATGCGGTGGTGGCGACCGGCGCCAGCCCCGCCGATCTGACCTGGCGGGCGGGGGTGGACGTGCTGTCCTTCGGCGGCACCAAGAACGGCTGCATGGGGGTTGAGGCGGTCGTGATCTTCGACCCGGCCCGCGCCTGGGAATTCGAGCTGCGCCGCAAGCGGGGCGGGCATCTCCTGTCGAAACACCGCTACCTCTCGGCCCAGTTCGAGGCCTATCTGACAGACGGGCTCTGGCTCGACCTTGCCGCGCGCGCGAACCGCGCCGCCGCGCGTCTGGCCGAAGGGCTGGCCCGGATCCCCGGCGTCACGCAGCGCCATCCGGTGCAGGCGAACATGATGTTCCCGGCCTGGCCCGCGGGCACTCACGAACGGTTGCGCGCCATGGGGGCGGAATATTACCAGGACGACGCGGGCGCGCGCCTGGTCACAAGCTGGGCCACGAGCGACGAGGATATCGACCGCTTCCTCGCCGCCTTCTGAGGCGTCACGCCCGCGCCAGCAGATCCTGCATCGCCTGCGCCAGGGGCGCCGGATGGGTCAGCGGCAGCATATGCGCGGCCCCCGCCACGGTCAGACGGCGCACATCCGGCAGCCGCGCCGCCAGCGTATCGAGGATCGCCGCCACCACCGGCGGGCTCCGGCCCCCCTCGGCCAGCAGCACCGGCACCCCGATCCCCTCCAGCCCGCCGGGACGCAGGAGGCCCGCAAGGTCGTCCATCAGCAACGGGCCGGGGGCGACGACCAGCGGCATCCGAGCGGTCAGATACTCGCGCTGGCGGGCGGGCAGCGCGGCGAAGGGCAACCCCGCCCCCCATTCGGCGTGGAACAGCGCCGCCGCCGCTGCGGGATCCTGCCTCAGCAGCCGCGCGACCGCGGCCTGTTTCGCATGGCATTCCGCCCAGGCCGGGGTGCCGCGGGCGGCGGCGAACAGCACCGGCTCGACCAGCGTGAGACTGCGCACAAGCTCCGGGCGTTCCAGCGCCAGCCGCAGCGCCACGGTGGCGCCGAAACTGTGGCCGATCAGATCGACCGGCGCCTGTCGCGCGGCCAGTTCCGCCGCCACCCCGGTCGTGAGTTCGTGGAAATCCGCGCCCTCGGGCATGGCGGCCGAGTCGCCATGGCCGGGCAGGTCGGGCGCGATCAGTTCCACGCCGGGCAGCGCGCCCGCCAGCGGCGCCCAGGCCCCGCCATGGGCCAGCGCGCAATGCAGCGCCAGCAGCGGCCGCGCGCCTGGCGGGCCGAACCTGCGCAGGGCGGTCGGGTGGGTCATCTCGCCTCCTGTCTTCGGGCCGCACCGGGGATAGACCTGCGCCCGCACCGCCGCAACCCGTCTGACGCGGGCATTTTCGCCACGTCGGCGCGGGATTCGCCCTGTGCCGCCCCTTTGCCCCGGGCGCGGGCGGTGGTATGCGGCGCGCATCCCGATTCCGCTGCCCACACGGAGCCCCTGCCATGGCCGCCATCACCGAGCCGAAGCTCATCTCCGGCAATGCCAATCTGCCGCTTGCCAAATCCATCGCGCGGCGCATGTCGATGCACCGCGGCATGTCGCTCAACCTGGTGGATGCGCGGGTCGAGCGGTTCAACGACCAGGAGATCTTCGTCGAGGTCTTCGACAATGTGCGCGGCGAGGACATGTATGTCATCCAGCCGACCTCGAACCCGGCGAACGACAATCTGATGGAGCTGCTGATCATGGTCGATGCGCTGCGCCGGTCCTCGGCGGCGCGCATCACCGCGGTGATCCCCTATTTCGGCTATGCCCGCCAGGACCGCCGCACCAAGGCCCGCACGCCGATCAGCGCGAAGCTGGTGGCGAACCTCATCCAGACCGCCGGGGTCGACCGGGTGCTGACGCTCGACCTGCACGCGGCGCAGATCCAGGGCTTCTTCGACATTCCGGTGGACAACCTTTACGCCAGCCCGGTTTTCGCGCTGGACATCGAGCACCATTTCCGCGGCCAGCTGAGCGATGTGATGATCATCTCGCCCGACGTGGGCGGCGTGGCCCGGGCGCGCGAGATCGCCAAGCGCATCAACGCGCCGCTCGCCATCGTGGACAAGCGCCGCGAGAAGGCGGGCGAGGTCGCCGGGATGACGGTGATCGGCAATGTCGAAGGCAAGAAATGTATCATCGTCGATGACATCTGCGACACCGCCGGCACACTCTGCAAAGCCGCCGAGACCCTGATCGAGGCCGGCGCGACCGAGGTGCATTCCTACATCACCCATGGCGTTCTCTCGGGCCCCGCGGTCGAGCGGGTGCAGAACTCGGTGATGAAATCCCTGGTGATCACCGATTCGATCGAGCCGACCGAGGCGGTGAAATCCTGTCCCAACATCCGCATCGTGCCGACCGCGCCGATCTTCGCCCAGGCCGTGCTGAACATCTGGGGCGGCATGTCGGTCTCCTCGCTGTTCGAGACCGATACCCTGGTGCCGATCTACGAAAGCCTCTATCCGCGCAGCTGAGTGCGGGACGTGTCCCGTTACAGAACAGATTTTTCCATATTCTGCCCTTTTCAGGCCATAATGGCGGGTCATCCAGCAGACTGTTTTCAGGCTGTGGAAAGCAAATGCAAAAGGTCGCCATCTTCCAAGAGTCCCGTTTTCTTCCCTTGATTCGCCCGGCACTGCGACAGCACGGGCTGCTGATCGCGGTCACCGGCCTCTATGCGTTGATTGCCTTTTCCCTGACCCGGATCCATGCGCCGGTCATGGAAAGCGGGATGGGCTGGGTCTTGGTATGGAACTTCCTCAGCTATGTGCCCGGCATGATCTATTTCATGCTGCTGTGGCGCTTTCTGCATATGCGCTTCGTGGTGCGCCCCTGCGACCAAATGGCCTGGTTCAGGACTGACATCCGCGCCACCGTGACCGATCCGCAGCGCATCGTCACTGGCGTGATAGGCTTCGTGCTGGTGGTGACGATCATGATCTCGTTCGGGCTTCTGAAAAAGCTGATCCCAATCCTCCAGCCGTTCTCCTGGGACGAGGCTTTCGCGGCCATCGACAATTCGGTGCATTTCGGACTGGACCCCTGGCGCGTCCTGCATGGCGTGATAGGCTATTCTTGGATCATCACCCTAGTGACGGGCGCTTATAATTACTGGATGTTTCTTTTATATTTCGTTCTGCTGCTTACCTGTTTCAGCACGACCGATCCATGGACCAGGATTCGTTATCTGATCGCCTTCGTCTTTTGCTGGGGCGTGGGCGGGAATCTGGTCGCCACGCTGTTTTCCTCGGCAGGGCCGGTCTATTATGAGCGCCTCGGATTCGGCGACTATTACGCGCCGCTGATGCAGGCTTTGCACGAGCATGCCACCAGCCAGCCCATCACCGTGCTGGAACCTCAGGACGCGCTCTGGGAATACTACGCGGGGCCGGTCGGGCTGAACGGGATCTCGGCCTTTCCCTCGATGCATGTTGCCTCAACCGTGCTGATGACGCTCTACGCTTGGCAGTTCAGCCGCCTTGCCGGGCGTATCATGGTGGGCTTTTCGGTGGTGATCCTGCTCGGTTCGGTGCTGCTGGCCTGGCATTACGCGGTGGACGGCTATGCCGGGATCGTCATCGCCTTCCTGTCCTGGTGGGGCGCGGGCACACTGATGCGACTGTTCCCGCGCTGGACGCCCCCCCGCACCCTCGCCATGTGAACCACGATTTCTCGTAAGAAATCGTGCCGGAGCCTTCAAAGGCTCCGGACCGGAGTTTTTGAAAACTCCGGCGCGCGCGGGGGGTCAGCCCACGTCCCAGTCGTCCTCGTCGCGCAGGGGGCCGATGGCGGTCCAGTCGGCGCGCACCCGGGCCACGCGGGAATCGCCCCAGGTGCGGAACACGATGTGGAACCCTTTCACCGTCACCGCCTCGGCCGTGATGTCGGCGCGCGAATTGGTCTGGCTGTCCATGTCCCACATCGAAAGGCCGACCATCACCGCGGGCGGCGCGATGAACTTTTCGCGGAAATTGACGATGAAGCGGCTCTCGCGGTTGCCCTGTCCGGTCCACATCTGGCCACCGTCGGCAAAATCGGAAAACAGCACCCGCGACCCCTGGAGAATGCCTATCGGAGAGTGGAAGCGGCGCATGCGGGTCTTTCCGGGTCCTGGATCTGCGGTCGGCCCATAATGGCAGGAAACAAGGTTAAAAAAAGGAAAAGCCCCGCCAAAAGGCGGGGCTTCTGCGTTTCCGCCTGACCTCAGTGCTTCAGCACGGCCTCGCGCAGCGCGGCCACGTCATTGACGGTCTTTTCGGCCTGGGCCTTGTCGGCGGGCAGTGCCGCCGCGGCCTCGGCGCGGGCCTCGGCCAGCAGTTCGTCCAGCACCGCCGGAGTCGCTTCGGCGACCGGGATCGCGCGTTCCGCCAGAACGGTGACGCTGGCCGGCGAGATATCGGCGAAGCCGCCGGTCACCACGAAGCTTTGCACGCCTGCGGCGGTGACTGCGCGCAGGACGCCCGGACGCAGGGTGGTGATGGTGGGGCTGTGCCCCTCCATCGCCGTCATATCGCCCTCGGCACCGGGGATCTGCACTTCGGTCGCAGGGACCGAGGCCAGTTTCCGCTCGGGGCTCACCAGGTCGAATTGCAGATTGCCTGCCATTTACGCCCCCTTACGCCGCAGCCGCGGCGAGTTTGGCAGCCTTGGCCTTCACTTCTTCGATATCGCCGACCATGTAGAAGGCGGCTTCCGGCAGGTGGTCATATTCGCCGGCCACAACCGCTTTGAACGAAGCGATGGTTTTCTCCAGCGGAACCTGAACGCCGTCCGAGCCGGTGAAGACTTTCGCCACGTCGAACGGCTGCGAAAGGAAACGCTCGATCTTGCGGGCGCGGGCCACCGTCAGCTTGTCGTCTTCCGACAGTTCGTCCATGCCGAGGATGGCGATGATGTCCTGCAAGGATTTGTATTTCTGCAGGATGCGCTGCACCGAGGTCGCCACGCCGTAATGCTCTTCGCCGATGACCAGCGGGTCCAGCAGACGCGAGGTCGAACCCAGCGGATCCACAGCCGGGTAGATGCCTTTTTCCGAGATCGCACGGTCAAGCACGGTCGTCGCGTCGAGGTGGGCGAACGAGGTTGCCGGCGCCGGGTCGGTCAGGTCGTCTGCCGGAACGTAGACGGCCTGCACCGAGGTGATCGAGCCGTTCTTGGTCGAGGTGATGCGTTCCTGCATCGCGCCCATATCGGTCGCCAGCGTCGGCTGATAGCCCACGGCGGAGGGGATACGACCCAGCAGAGCCGAGACTTCCGAACCGGCCTGGGTGAAGCGGAAGATGTTGTCCACGAAGAACAGCACGTCGGCGCCGGTCTCGTCGCGGAACTGCTCGGCCAGCGTCAGGCCCGACAGGGCGATCCGCATCCGGGCGCCCGGGGGCTCGTTCATCTGGCCGTAAACAAGGGCGATTTTCGACTTTTCCAGATCGTCGGGAACGATAACGCCCGATTCGATCATCTCGTGGTAAAGGTCGTTGCCTTCACGGGTCCGCTCGCCCACACCGGCGAACACGGACACACCCGAGTGCACTTTCGCGATGTTGTTGATCAGTTCCATGATCAGAACGGTCTTGCCCACGCCGGCGCCGCCGAACAGGCCGATCTTGCCGCCTTTGGTGTAAGGCGCCAGCAGGTCGATGACCTTGATACCGGTCACAAGGATCTCGGTCGCGGTCGATTGTTGTTCAAAGGCCGGGGCGGGCGCGTGGATCGCGCGGCGGGTTTCGGTGTTGACCGGGCCTTTTTCGTCCACCGGCTCGCCGATCACGTTCAGGATGCGGCCGAGCGTCGCGGTGCCGACCGGCATCGAGATCGGGGCGCCGAGATCTTTCACCGGGGCGCCGCGGACCAGACCCTCGGTCGCGTCCATAGCCACGGTGCGGACGGTGTTCTCGCCCAGGTGCTGGGCCACTTCAAGGACCAGCGGTTTGCCGTTGTTCTCGGTTTCCAGCGCGTTGAGGATCGCGGGAAGCGCGCCCTCGAACTGAACGTCCACGACCGCGCCGATGACCTGGGTGACCTTGCCGCCGGCGGCAGCGGCTTTCGGTGCTCTTGCCATTGTCTGAATTCTCCGGGTTCGTCAGAGCGCCTCGGCGCCCGAGATGATTTCGATGAGTTCCTTGGTGATCGCGGCCTGACGGCTCCGGTTGAACTGGATCGTCAGCTTGTTGATCATGTCGCCCGCGTTGCGCGTCGCGTTGTCCATCGCGGACATCCGCGCGCCCTGCTCCGAGGCGCCGTTTTCAAGGAGAGCGGTGAAGATCTGCGTCGCCACATTGCGCGGCAGAAGATCGGCGAGGATCACCTCTTCGGTCGGCTCGTAATCGTAAAGCGCGCTGGTCGCGGCGCCTTCCTCGAACTTCGCCGGGATGATCTGGGTGGCGGTCGGGATCTGGCTGATCACCGACTGGAAGCGCGAGTAGAAGATCGTGACCACATCGGCCTCGCCGCCGTCGAAAGCCGCCGTCACCTGGCGCGCGACCGCCGCGGCATTGGCATAGCCGATGCGCTTGACCTCGCTCAGGTCGACATGGCCGACGAAGGCATGGCCCCAGTCGCGTTTCAGCTGCTCGCGGCCCTTCTTGCCGACGGTGAGGATCTTCACCGTCTTGCCCGCCGCCGCCAGTTCCTGCGCGTGGTTCCGCGCCAGTTTGGCGATCGACGAGTTGAAGCCGCCGCAAAGCCCGCGCTCGGCCGTCATCACCACCAGAAGATGGGTCTGATCCTTGCCGGAGCCGGCCAGAAGGCGCGGCGCGCCTTCCGATCCGGCCACGCCGGCGGCGAGCGAGGCCATGACCGCGTTCATCCGCTCGGCATAAGGGCGACCGGCCTCCGCCGCTTCCTGCGCGCGGCGCAGTTTCGCGGCGGCGACCATCTGCATCGCCTTGGTGATCTTCCGCGTGTTCTTGACGCTGTTGATCCGGTTTTTAAGGTCCTTAAGGCTGGGCATCTGCCGATCTCCTCAGGGCTCTTATGCGAAATCTTTGGCGAATTCGGCGATAGCGGTCTTCAGCTTCTCTTCGTCAGCGCCTTTGATCTTCGGATCGGCCGAGGTGATCCAGTCGAGGATGTCCTTGCGCGGGCCGCGCAGGTAAGCCAGCAGCCCCTGCTCGAACCGGCCGACATCCTTCACCGCCACCTTGTCGAGGAAGCCCGCGGTGCCGGCATAGATCACCGCCACGATTTCGGCGTTGGTCAGCGGCGAATATTGCGGCTGTTTCATCAGCTCGGTCAGACGGGCACCACGGTTCAGCAGCGCCTGGGTCGAAGCGTCGAGGTCGGAGCCGAACTGGGCGAAGGCCGCCATCTCGCGATACTGGGCGAGCGACAGTTTCACCGGGCCGGCCACGGTCTTCATCGAGTTGGTCTGCGCCGAGGAACCCACGCGGGAAACCGAGAGGCCGGTGTTCACCGCCGGACGGATGCCCTGGTAGAACAGTTCGGTCTCAAGGAAGATCTGGCCGTCGGTGATCGAGATCACGTTGGTCGGGATGAAGGCCGAGACGTCGCCGCCCTGGGTTTCGATCACCGGCAGAGCGGTCAGCGAACCGGCGCCGAAGTCCTCGTTCAGTTTCGACGAACGCTCCAGCAGGCGGGAGTGCAGGTAGAACACGTCGCCCGGATAGGCTTCGCGGCCCGGCGGGCGGCGCAGCAGCAGCGACATCTGACGGTAAGCCACGGCCTGTTTCGACAGGTCATCATAGATGATCAGGGCGTGACGACCATTGTCGCGGAAGAATTCCGCCATGGCGGTCGCCGAATAGGGCGCCAGGTATTGCAGCGGAGCCGGGTCGGACGCGGTCGCGGCCACAACGATGGTGTAAGCCAGCGCGCCGGTCTCTTCGAGTTTCTTCACCAGCTGCGCCACGGTCGAACGCTTCTGACCGATAGCCACATAGATGCAGTAGAGCTTCTTCGACTCGTCGTCGCCGGCGGCTTCGTTGTAGCTCTTCTGGTTCAGGATGGTGTCGAGCGCCACGGCGGTCTTGCCGGTCTGACGGTCGCCGATGATCAGCTCGCGCTGGCCGCGGCCAACCGGGATCATGGCGTCGATGGCCTTGAGGCCGGTCGCCATCGGCTCATGCACCGATTTGCGCGGAATGATGCCGGGGGCCTTCACGTCGGCCACGCGGCGCTCGGAGGCCGCGATCGGGCCCTTGCCGTCGATCGGGTTGCCGAGACCGTCGACCACGCGACCCAGAAGCGCGTCACCAGCCGGCACGTCCACGATGGATTTGGTGCGCTTGACGGTATCGCCTTCCTTGATGTCCTGGTCGGAACCGAAGATCACGACGCCGACGTTGTCGACTTCCAGGTTCAGCGCCATGCCGCGGATGCCGCCGGGGAATTCCACCATCTCGCCGGCCTGGATGTTGTCCAGTCCGTAAACGCGGGCGATCCCGTCGCCGACCGACAGCACGCGGCCGATTTCGGCCACTTCAGCGTCCTTGCCGAAGTTCTTGATCTGCTCTTTCAGGATCGCAGAGATCTCAGCAGCCTGGATTCCCATCACCCAACCTCTTTCATGACATTCTGGAGAGAAGCGAGCTTCGATCTGACCGACGTGTCGATCATGACCGAGCCCAGCTTGACGATAAGTCCGCCGATGAGGCTTTCATCGACAGTGGTGTTCAGTTTGACGGTCTTGCCGACGCGGGCCTTCAGCGTCTCGGCAAGTTTCTTCGCCTGGGCTGCCGTCAGTTTGGTGGCGGCGGTGACCTCGGCGGTGACCTCGCCCTTTTCTTCGGCGATCAGATCGCCCAGAACGGCCAGGAATTGCGGCAGGACGAACAGACGGCGCTTGTCGGCCATCAGCGCCAGCGTGTTCACGGTCAGCGCGTTCAGCCCCATCGCCTTGCCCACCGCCGCCAGGGCGCGGGCCTGGTCGGCGCGCACGACCACCGGCGAGGCGATCAGCGCGTTCAGCTCGGGCGAGCCGGCAAGGGCCTCTTTCAGCTGGGCGGCGTCAGCCTCGATGGCCGCCAGCGCGCCCCCTTCTTTCGCCAGATCGAAAAGCGCGGTGGCATATCGCGCGGCAATGCCCTGAGAGATCGAAGCTGGTTCCGCCACGGTCGTCCTTCCCATTCCTGCGGCCTCACCTTACCCGCCCACCGGCGCCTGCGATCAGGTCACGCGCCATGGACAAAGAGGCCTTTGTATCCCGCTGTTCGCGGGCGTCCTTAGCAGAGGGCGGAACACCCCGCAACCTCGTCGGTCGCGGTTTCGTGAGGGTTTCACCAGGGAAGCAGGTGGCTCAGCACCTGCCCGAAGGGATTGCGACTCTATGCAGCAGCCCCATGCGCCAGAATGACGCAGGAGCTACCCGTTCGGGCAGAATCACGTTAGCGCCGGACAATTCGCACGGCAATCCGGCGGGAAAAGCAAAAGCCATGCCAGAGTGCCGCGGCCCCGCGCCTTACGGCGGCACTGGCGGGCCGCCTCCCCTCAGCCGGCAGGCCCGGGGCGCCCGCCCCGCCGGTGCGGCACCTGGTTCATCGCCGGCTCGGCCGAGCCGCCGCGCACCCCTTCCAGCACCTTCAGCGGCCGCGTCACCACCGCCTTCAGCCCGCCACGGGTGGGGGCGTAGACCTGTTTCGTCGCCTCGACCATCAGCACGCCGCCGGACAGCCAGGGCAGGCGGCGGCCCAGCCCCTCCCACAGATCGGCGGTGCGCAGCCAGAACGGCGCCTGGCTGGGCGGCGCATGCAGCACGGTCACGCTGCGCTCGGGGGTGAAACCGTGGCGGCGCAGCTGCGCCTCAAGCTGCGCGCCGGAATAGGGCCGGCCGTAGCCGAAGGGCGTGCCGTCCCTGCGCGCCCAGAGGCCCGAGCGGTTCGGCACCACGAAGACCGCCCGCCCGCCGGGGCCGAGCACGCGATGCGCCTCCTCCAGCACCGCCGAGGGCTGTTCGCTGGTCTCCAGCCCGTGCATCAGCGCAAGCCGGTCCACCAGCCCGGTGGGCACCGGCCAGGCGGTGTCCTCGCACAGGACCGAGACATTGGGCATCCCCGCGGGCCAGGGCATCACCCCCTGCGGCCCCGGCATCAGCCCGATCACGCGGCGCGCCTCGCTCAGCCAGGGCCGCAACAACGGCACCGCAAAGCCGAAACCCGCCACCGTCTGCCCCGGCGCGGGCGTCCACAGCCGCGTGAGCTGATCGCGGATCGCACGCTGCGCCACCCGCCCCAACTGGGTGCGGTAATAGAAGTCTCGCAGATCCTGCACGTCGAGGTGCATTGCGGCGGGGGCCTCCTTCGGGCGATGCTGGGGTATCTTAACGGCGCGGAAAGGAAAGACCATGGCCCTCGAACTCGTCACCATCCCCTGCCTTGCGGACAATTTCGCCTTTCTGCTGCATGACGCGGGTTCAGGCGAGACCGCGCTGATCGACGCGCCCGAGGCCGGGCCCATCCTGGCGGCGCTGAAGGCGCGCGGCTGGAGCCTGCACCAGATCCTGATCACCCATCACCACGCCGACCATATCCAGGCGGTGGACGAGATCCGCGCCGCGACCGGCGCACAGGTGCTGGGCGCGGAGGCCGACCGCCACCGCCTGCCCGCGCCGGACCGCGCGCTGCGTGAGGGTGACCGCGTGCAGATCGGCCCCGAAGAGGGCGTGGTGATCGACGTGCCCGGCCATACCCTGGGCCATATCGCCTTTCATTTCCCGCAGTCGAAGATGGTCTTCACCGCCGACAGCCTGATGGCCGCGGGCTGCGGGCGGCTGTTCGAGGGCAGCGCGGATCAGATGTGGCACAGCCTGCAAAAGCTGGCCGCGCTGCCGCCGGAAACGCTGATCGGCTCGGGCCATGACTATCTCGACGGCAATCTGCGTTTCGCCGCCAGTCTTGAACCGGACAATCCCGCGCTTATCTTGCGTATCGAAGGGCTGGAAAGGCTGCGCCGCGAAGGCCGCCTGCCGATGCCCTCGACGCTTGCCGAAGAACTGGCGACCAACCCCTTCCTGCGCGCGCATCTCGCGGGCATGAAGGCCGCCGTGGGGATGCCGGACGCCCCCGACGCCCTGGTCTTTGCGGAAATCCGTGCCCGCAAGGACAGGTTCTGAGGCGGGACGCGCGGGCGGGTATCACTTTCCTGCAATCCGCCGACAGAATTCGGGCGGGCTGTCAGATTGCGCTTGAAGTGCGCGGAATAAAACCGATCTTTAATCTTATGAGGCCACGGTCGGACAGGGCGCCTCCCGCCCCCCCGGCCCCGAGGAACAGGAGCAGGCTCAAGTGCCGTCATTCTCGTCCACGCTTGAACAAGCCATCCATGGTGCGCTGGCGCTGGCCAATGCCCGCCGCCACGAACTCGCAACCCTTGAACATCTCCTGCTGGCCCTGATCGACGAACCCGACGCCGCCCGCGTCATGAAGGCCTGCTCGGTCGATCTGGATGAATTGCGCAAGACCCTGACCGATTTCATCGACGAGGATCTCTCGACGCTGGTCACTTCGGTCGAGGGCTCGGAGGCGGTGCCGACCGCCGCCTTCCAGCGCGTGATCCAGCGCGCGGCGATCCATGTCCAGTCCTCGGGCCGCACCGAGGTGACGGGCGCGAATGTGCTGGTGGCGATCTTCGCCGAACGCGAATCCAACGCGGCATATTTCCTGCAAGAGCAGGACATGACCCGCTACGACGCGGTGAATTTCATCGCTCATGGCGTGGCCAAGAACCCCGCCTTCGGCGAGGCGCGCCCGATCCAGGGCTCGGACGATCCGCAGGAAACTCCGCGCGCCGAGGCAGGCGATGCGAAGGAATCCGCGCTGTCGAAATACTGCGTCGATCTGAACACCAAGGCCCGCAAGGGCGAGGTCGACCCGCTGATCGGCCGCGAATCCGAGGTCGAGCGCGCGATCCAGGTGCTGTGCCGCCGCCGCAAGAACAACCCGCTGCTGGTGGGCGATCCGGGCGTCGGCAAGACCGCCATCGCCGAGGGGCTGGCCTGGAAGATCGTGCGCAAGGAAGTGCCCGAGGTGCTTTCGGGCGCCACGATCTTCTCGCTCGACATGGGCGCGCTGCTCGCGGGCACCCGCTACCGCGGCGATTTCGAGGAGCGGCTGAAAGCCGTGGTCAAGGAGATGGAGGATCACCCCGACGCGATCCTGTTCATCGACGAGATCCATACCGTGATCGGCGCGGGCGCCACCTCGGGCGGGGCGATGGATGCCTCGAACCTGCTGAAACCCGCGCTCCAGGGCGGCAAGCTGCGCTGCATGGGAAGCACGACCTACAAGGAATTCCGCCAGCATTTCGAGAAGGACCGCGCGCTCTCGCGCCGGTTCCAGAAGATCGACGTGAACGAGCCTTCGGTCCCCGATGCGATCAAGATCCTGATGGGTCTGAAGCCGCATTTCGAGGAGCATCACGATCTGCGCTACACCAATGACGCGATCAGATCGGCGGTGGAACTGGCGGCGCGCTACATCAACGACCGCAAACTGCCCGATTCTGCCATCGACGTGATCGACGAGGCGGGCGCCGCGCAGCATCTGGTGCCGGAATCGAAACGGCGCAAACAGATCGGCACCCGCGAGATCGAGGCGGTGGTGGCCAAGATCGCCCGCATCCCGCCGAAGAGCGTCTCGAAAGACGATGCCGAACTGCTGCGCGATCTGGACCGGACGCTGAAACGGCTGGTCTTCGGCCAGGACAAGGCCATCGAGGCGCTTGCGGCCTCGATCAAGCTGGCTCGTGCCGGGTTGCGCGAGCCGGAAAAGCCGATTGGCAACTATCTGTTCACCGGCCCGACCGGGGTGGGCAAGACCGAGGTGGCGAAGCAGCTCGCGAATACGCTGGGCGTTGAACTCCTGCGCTTCGACATGTCGGAATATATGGAGAAACACGCGGTTTCGCGGCTGATCGGCGCGCCTCCGGGCTATGTCGGTTTCGACCAGGGCGGGATGCTGACCGATGGTGTCGACCAGCATCCGCATTGCGTGCTCTTGCTCGACGAGATCGAAAAGGCGCATCCGGATGTCTACAACATCCTGTTGCAGGTGATGGACCACGGCAAGCTGACCGACCACAACGGCCGCCAGGTCGATTTCCGCAACGTGATCCTGATCATGACCTCGAACGCGGGCGCGTCCGACATGCAGAAGGCCGCCATCGGCTTCGGCCGCGAAAAGCGCACCGGCGAGGATACCGTGGCGGTCGAGCGCACCTTCACGCCCGAATTCCGCAACCGGCTGGATGCGGTGATCTCGTTCGGCGCGCTGCCGAAAGAGGTGATCCTCCAGGTGGTCGAGAAGTTCGTGCTTCAGCTTGAGGCACAACTGATCGACCGCGGCGTCCATATCGAACTGTCGCCCGAAGCGGCCGTCTGGCTTGCCGACAAGGGCTATGACGACAAGATGGGCGCCCGGCCGCTCGCGCGGGTGATCCAGGAGCATATCAAGAAGCCGCTGGCCGAAGAACTGCTGTTCGGGCGACTGCAAAAGGGCGGCGTGGTGCGGGTGGAGGTGAAGGACGACGCCATCGACCTCCAGATCCAGGAGCCGGGCAAGCCCCGGATCGCCAGCCAGAAACCGCCGCTGCTGACGGCAGAGTAAGACCTGAACCCCCCGCTCCGGCGGGGGTTTCGCTTTTTGCGAAATGAGCCACTCCCCGGGTGGCGCGTCATTGCGCATAAGACGCGGTCAGGGGCTGACGGCTGCCGCGCCCTGCTCACCTTTTGCGGCGTTGCGCTCTCTGAACGCTGCCCGCTCTGTGCGACATCCCGGGTTCTTCCTGCCGGGGTGCGGCTTGATGTGGTCTCATCGCAGCCTTAGAATCCGGAAATCGGAACCGCAGTATTGAGAGGCATGACATTGGGTCCGGGGCATCCATATGGGCGAACACGTCGCCGCCCGGCCCATTGAAAACGGATATGTCGCGATCGGCTGGGGTCTGACGGGCGACCTCTGCGCATATCGTGACCGGGAAACGCTCAGGGCTGCACTGGCCCGGTATTACCCGGGGAAAACCGCCCGTTGGCGCGGGCATCCTGTTTCGTTTTGCACATGAAATCAGCGAGGGTGATTTTGTCGTTTACCCCTCGA
Organism: Pseudogemmobacter humi; assembly: GCF_900609055.1. GTDB lineage: Bacteria > Pseudomonadota > Alphaproteobacteria > Rhodobacterales > Rhodobacteraceae > Pseudogemmobacter > Pseudogemmobacter humi. Next base: position 24,945 of record NZ_UXAW01000052.1, read on the forward strand.
AGCATGACCGTATGGTCAACATCGGCCGTTTTGTCGGAGCCTGCGAACATATCCCCGCCGATCCCGAGGAATATCCGAACCACCGCCGGGTCGAATGGATCGGTCACTATCCCCGCAACGATTTCAGCCAGAGCGCGCTGAACGAAATCGGCGCATATATCACGCTTTTCCTGATCCGTGAACACAGCGAGGAATTTCTTTTAAAAGCTGGCGCCGCGGGGGCATCGCAGGAGACAATCTTCACCGGCGAGAGTGTGATTCCTGACGACGATACCGCAACGGTGTCAGTCTCGCAGCAGGCCGAACTGACCACGGGCGATTTCGTGATACGACAACTTATGACGAAATTGTCAGGCTACGATTTCGAGGAGTTTGTTGCCCATCTTCTTGAGTCCCTCGGCTATACCGCGCGTGTCACTCAACGCTCGGGCGATGGCGGAGTGGATGTCATTGCCCATCGCGATAAACCAGGTTTCGAGCCCCCGATTCTCAAAGTGCAATGCAAGCGGAAGACAGATCAGATCCCTCGCCCCGAAGTTGATCAGTTGCCCGGAACATTGGGTGAGGGAGAATACGGTCTGTTCATTACGCTGGGTTCCCTCAGCCGCCAATCGGCAGAGCTGGAGCGCAATCGTCCGAAATTGCGTCTTATCGACGGCGAACAGTTTGTCGGGCTTCTGCCCGAACATTACGCGCGCCTTGCCCCCCGCTATCGCTCGATCATTCCCCTGAAACAGATCTGTGTGCCGGACCTTCAAAGCTGACAGGCGGAGCCGGCGACCCGGCCGCGCGTTGGAGGTGGCGGTGAACGGGCCCCTTCCCTACCGCTCCGTCAGCTTCAGCTCGATCCGGCGGTTCTGGGCGCGGGCCGCTTCGGTTTCGCCTGCCACCACCGGGCGGTATTCGCCGAAGCCGGTGGCCGCCAGCCGCTCGGGCGGGAAGCCGAGGTCGTGCTGCATGTAGCGCACCACCGACAGCGCGCGGGCCTGGCTGAGTTCCCAGTTGTCGGCAAAGGCGCCACTCCCCGACAAGGGCACGTTGTCGGTATGGCCGTCGACCCGGATGATCCAGTCGATGCCCTCGGGAATCTCTCCGCGGATCTCGTTCAGGATCTCGACCACCCCGGCGATCTGGATGCGGCCTTCGGGCGCCAGATCGGCGGCGCCGGGGCGGAACAGCACCTCGGACGAAAAGACGAAACGGTCGCCCACCACCCGCACGCCCTCGCGCCCGGACAGCAGCGTCGAAAGCTGGCCGAAAAACTCCGAGCGGAAGCGCTCCAGATCCAGTTTCTCGGCCTCGATCCGGCGGCGCTCGGCCTCTTCCAGTTCGGCCCGGGCGCGCTGTTCGGCGGCCACCTGGGCCAGAGCCGCATTCAGATCGCGGCCCAGCGAGTCGAGCTGCACCTTCGACGCCTCGCGTTCCGTTTCGGCGTCGTCCAGGATGGATTGCAGCGCGCCAAGCTGGCTGCGCAGTTCCGCAAGCTGGCGGTTCAGCAGTTCCATCTCGCGCGCGGCGGCGAGCGCCTTTTCCTGCTCGGCCAGCAGCGCGGTCTGCGCCGCGGCCAGCGCCGCCTCGCCCTGATCGGCGGTTTTCACCGCGTCGGAGCGGGCCGCGGCCAGCAGGGTCAGCGTCTCTTCGGCGCGTTTGCGCTCGGCCTCCAGCTTCAGCGTCATGGCGGTGATCTCGGTGTCGGCGCCTTCGAGTTTCGCGCGCAAAGCCGCCAGCGCGGCGGCATCAGCGAGCGCCGCCGTCTCGGCCTCGGACACTTCGGTGCGGGCGGCGTCCAGCGCGGCGCGGTCGGCCTCGCCTTTTGCCCGCAGATCGGCGACCAGCGCCTCAAGCGCCTCGCGCCGCGCCGCCGCCAGCCGCGCGGCCTCGGTGCTTTCGTCGATCTCGGCGCGGGCCGCCGCCAGCGCAAGCTGCGCCGCCTCGACATCGGTGATCAGCCGCGCCTTCGCCGCTTCCAGATCGGCGACCGAGGCCGCCAGCCCCTGGGCCTCGCCCCGCGCCGTGTCGCGCTCGCCCGTCACCAGGACCAGATCCGCCGTGATCCGGTCGCGTTCCGTGATCAGCGCCGCGACCTGCGCCTCGAAGCCGGTGATCCGCGCCGCGGCATCCGCCAGCTCGCCCTCGCGCGCCGCCAGATCGCCGCGCAGCCCGGCGATCACGCCCTCCTGGCGCTGCCCCTCGGCCAGCGCGGAGGACAGCGAGGCCCGCAGGCCCCCGACCTCGCCTTGCAGATCCGAGACCCGGCGGCGTTCCAGCCCGAGCGCCTCGGACAAAGCCGCGACCTGTTGGTTCAGCGCGGTCAGCTCGTTGTCCTGGGTGGTGATCTCTTCGCGCAGGACCGATTGCATGACGGTGAAGATCGTCAGCACGAAGATCATCACCATCAGAAGAACCGTCACCGCATCGACGAAGCCGGGCCAGATCAGGCTGGAATCGCGGCGGTTTCTCGACAGTGCCATCGGCCTATTCCCGCGGCCCGGGCGGCGCCATCTGCCGCGAGATCTGGCGGATGGCCATGGTCAGGGCCGCAAGATCGTGGCGCAGATCGGCCACGGTTTCCTGCCGCCCGGCGCTGATCTCTTCCAGGATCCGCAGCATCTGCACGTCGATCGAGCGCAGCCGCATCCGGCTTTCCGCATCGACGCTTTCGGCGAGGTTCTCGCTGATCGCGGCGGTGATGCGCTCCTGCCCCTCGGCCACCCGGTTCAGCGCGGCCAGGGTCTGCGCGTTGCCCTCGGTCCCCTCGCCCAGGCGGCTGGCCAGCCGCTCAACCGCGGTCGCGAGGTCGTTCACCCGGCCCTCCATCGCCGATCGCGCCGCATCCGCCTGGACGTAAAGCGATTGCAGGCCCTCCATCTGCCCGGCCATGTGATCGAGCACATGGACAACGGCCGACTGATCGGCGCCGCCGTCGCCCTCGCTCAGCCCGATCCGGGTGATCGAGGACAGCCATTCCTCCAGCTCGCGGTAAAAGCGGTTCTGGCCGTGGCCTGCGAACAGTTCCAGCAGCCCCAGCACCAGCGAGCCGCCAAGGCCCAGAAGCGACGAGGTGAAAGCGGTGCCCATGCCGCCGAGCTGGCTTTCCAGCCCGCCCATCAGCCGGGTGAAGATGTCCAGCCCGCTGTCGCCGTCCGAGGGCGCCAGGTGGCGGATCGTGTCGACCACCGCCGGAACCGTGGTCGCCAGCCCCCAGAACGTGCCCAGAAGACCAAGGAACACCAGGAGGTTGACCAGATAGCGGGTGATGTCGCGCGCCTCGTCGATCCTTTGCGCCACCGAATCGAGGATGGTGCGGCCCGACGAGGCCGAAATCGTCATGGTCCGCGTCGCGCGCGAGCGCAGCAGCGCGGCCAGCGGCGCCAGCAGCACCGGCGCCGCCGCCTGATCGACGCCGGGGCGGTGACTGACGTAACCCTCGATCCAGCTTACCGAACGGGCAAGGATGAAGACCTGCCAGAAGCAGGTGACCACGCCCAGGCCGAAGACGAACAGGATCAGCCCGCTGATCGCCAGATGCGAGCCCATGATCAGATCGGCAAGGCTGCGATGCAGGAACCAGATCGCCACACCCACCAGGATGCAGACGATGATCATGTTCGTAATCGCGCGGATCGGCTGACTGAAGGTGGCGCCCGCCGCCTTCACTGCCCGCGCCGCCTCGGGTCGTTGCATAGGGGGGATGCCTGCCCTGGTGACTGCTTTGGCGCGACCTTAGCAGGTTGTGCCGGGCGGGAAAATCAATTCCTGCGCCGCGATGCCGGTTGTGATCGTGCTATCGGGCCAGGTTGCGCACCCGCTCGGACAGCCAGTCGAGTTCGGGGTCCGCGATGCCCAGTTCCGTCAGATGCGCGGTGGTGGACCACAGGTAGTCGCGGTTCGGCCCGCGCCCGCCCACGGCGCTCGCGATGATCCGCGCCTGTTCCTCTGGCTCCAGCCCGCCGCAATATTGCGCATGCTGGCAATCGACCACATAGGCCAGCGCGCTGACCGCGCCTTCGGCGGTCTCAAGCTCCATCGACACCTCGACATAGGCCGAGGACACCAGTTCCCGCTCGCGCAGCATGGCAAGCGTCGCGGCCTCTTCGCCCGGCGCCACGCGCAGCGCCACCCCGTCGCAGAACGCCGCCTCGTCGCGGTCAAGCGCGAGCACGAGGCCGGGCACGGCCTCGGTGCCGCGGTAATGGATCGACCACATGCAGAAGCTGCGCCGCCAGCCGCGCACGCGGGCAAGCCGCCGCTCGGCCACCGGAAATTCCGGGTTCCAGATCAGCGAGCCATAGCCGAACACCCAAAGCGGCCCGTTCACCAACGTCTGCAAGGCTGGTTCTCCTGTTCGCCCCCCTGTAAACACGGATTGAGCGTTCGGGAAAAGGGGGGCTGTAAATGCGCTGGCTTCTGGGGATCTTCGGCCTTTTCGTGGTGCTGTGGTGCGGCTGGTGGTTCGCGGGCCGGACGCTGATCCTGGATCAGAGCGAAAAGCTGATCGCCGAACAGCGGGCGGCGGGGGCGGTCGTCGAGATGGACAGCTTCGGCGTGAAGGGCTTTCCCAGCCGGTTCGACCTGACCGCCGAAAACCCGCGCTATATCGCCCCTGATGGCCGGATCGCCTGGGAGGGCGGCACGTTGCGGCTTTACGCGATGAGCTGGAAGCCCTGGCATGTGATCCTCGGCCTGCCGCAAAGCCAGCTGATCACCACCCCCGACCGGATGATCCGGCTGGAAAGCGAGGCGCTGCACGCCAGCCTGCGCGCCGCGCCGGACATGGATCTGCCGCTGGCCGAGGCCCGGCTGACCGGCAGTTCCCTGAACATCGACGCGACGCCGGGCGGCGTGGTGCAACTGGGCGAACTCGCCCTCGCCCTGCGCGATGCGGCGGCGGATGCGGCGGCCACGCATGTCTATGACATCGGCATCGAGGCGAAGCGCATCACCCCCGATCCCGCACTGACCGCGGCGCTGGCGGCGGTGGATCTGCCGGACATGCCCGCGACCCGGCTGCCCGCCGTGATCGACCGCTTTCATTTCGACGCGAGCCTGGAGCTTTCCGCGCCGCTCGACCGGCACGCGGGCGAGACGCGGCCGCGGCTTTTGTCGGTCGAACTGCGCGATCTGAGCCTGACCTGGGGCGATCTGACCATGGTCGCCCAGGGCCGTCTGATGCCCGACGATCAGGGTTTTGCCGCCGGGCGGATCGGGCTGACCGTCACCAACTGGAACCAGTTGCCGCCGCTGCTGGTGGCCAGCGGCATGGTGCAGCCCCGCATGGCGCCGATCCTCGGCAATATGCTGCGCGCGCTGGCGAACGAGGCCGGCACGCCCGACCGGCTGACCATTCCCCTGGATCTGAAAGACGGCTGGATGAGCTTTGGCCCGCTGCCGCTTGGCCCGGCGCCGAAACTGGGCGCGGCCGAGCCTCCGGCGGGCTGATCAGCGGCAATAGGCGCCGTTGCCGTGGTTCGCGGTGTCGAAATGCAGATGGTCTTCGTGATAGCCGTCCGAGCCGGGGCCGAGCGTGGTGCCGAAGATGCCGCAGGCGCCCTTATGCGCGCGGCGCATGGTCTTGTCGAACCCGCCCAGCACCGACTGCACCTTGCCCGAGGCCAGCACGAAACCGGCGATGTCGATCGCCTTGCCGCGGCCGTGTTCGCTGACCTTTGCGCCCTTCTTGTTGTTGCGCGGGCGGCAGACGTAATGGCCGGCGATGCGCAATTCGACGATCTGGCCGCCGTAAGCGGGCTGCGCCACCTGTTCGACCCAGGTGTTCAGCGCCTTTGCGGTGGCGCAGTCGATGGTCGCCGCCGCCGACAGCCGCACCCCGGAAACCGAAGTCACCCGCACCCCGTCGTCGAGCCCGCAGCCCTGGACCTTCGATTTGATCGGCGCGATCTTCTCGCCTTTGATCGCCGCCACACCGCAGACCGAGCCGCGCACGGTCTCGGTCTCTTTCGACTTCTTCCTGTCCTTTTTCGGCGCGGGCGCAGGGGCCGAGACCAGCTGAACCTCGGGCTTTTCCTTCGGGCGCAGGCCGAACAGGTTCAGCCCCCTGCCCTTCTTCTTCTCTTCCACGTTTTCGCGCACCGCGGCCACGGTCTTTTCCAGCGCGGCGGGGCGGGGTTTCGGGCGCAGCCAGGCCTCGGTTGTCGCAACGGCAGGCGAGGCGGCAGGCGAGGCGGCGGCGGTCGAGGTGCTGACGCTGACCTGCCCCATGCGCGGATTGGCCTGCGGACGGGGCGAGCGGTCCATGCTTTCGGCAAAGGCGGGGGAGGCCAGCACCATCAGCACCGCCAGCACTCTTGCGATCATTCCCGGCCCTTTCCCCCGTTCGGCCCTGCCCTTTGCGGGTCTCAGGCCTTCGTCCTGCCCGGAGCAGCCGCGGGCGCGCGGCCGAAATCCGGCGCCGGAGTATCCTGCCCCGCCTCGATAATGCCACGCCGGATTGCGCGGGTGCGGGTGAAATAGGCGTGAAGTTGCTCACCGTCGCCCATGCGGATCTCACGCTGAAGCATGAACAGCTCTTCGGTGAAGCGGCCGAGGATGTCGAGCACGGCGTCCTTGTTGGTCAGGAACACATCGCGCCACATGGTCGGATCCGAGGCCGCGATCCGGGTGAAATCGCGAAACCCCGAGGCGGAATATTTGATCACTTCCTCCTGGGTGACGCGGCGCAGATGGTCGGCCACCCCCACCATCGTATAGGCGATCAGATGCGGCGTGTGCGAGACCACCGCCAGCACCAGATCGTGGCGCCTCGCGTCCATCTCATCGACATTGGCGCCGATGGCCTCCAGCAGCGCGCGCAGCCGGGCGAGCGGCTCCGGCGTCTGGCCTTCCAGCGGCGTCAGCAGCCACCAGCGGTTTTCAAACAAAGTCGCGAAACCCGAGCGCGGGCCGGAATATTCGGTCCCCGCCAGCGGATGGCCGGGGATGAAATGCACCCCCTCGGGGATATGGGGGCTGACCGCCTCGATCACCGCCTGCTTGACCGAGCCGACATCGGTCACGATGGCGCCCGGTTTCAGATGCGGCGCGATTTCCGCCGCGATCCCGCCCATGGCGCCGACGGGAACCGCCAGAACCACCAGATCGGCGTCCCGAACGGCCTCGGCAGCGGTCTCCGTCACCCGGTCGCAGAACAGATCCCGCGCGATGGCGCGGGTATCAGTTGAGCGCGCGTAACCCGTGATCTCGCCCGCCAGCCCCTTCGCCCGCATCGCATGGGCCATGGAAGAGGCGATCAGCCCCAGCCCGATCAGCGCGACGCGGGGGAAGGCTGGGCTCATCTTTGCGCCTTGAACTGGGTCACGGCATGGGCCACGCGGCGGCAGCTCGCCTCGTCGCCCACGGTGATGCGCAGGCAGTTCGGCAGTTTGTAACCCGAGACGCGGCGCACGATCAGCCCCTCGCCCTGGAGCCAGGCGTCGCAGGCCTCGGCCTCTTCGGCGCTGGCGAAGCGGGCGAGAATGAAATTCGCCGCCGAGACATCCGACGGAACCCCCACCTCGGCCAGTGCGCCCGCAAGCCAGGACCGCATCCGGGCGTTTTCCCCGCGCGATTTCGCCACCCAGTCCTGGTCGCGCACCGCCGCCTCGGCGGTGTCGAGCTGCGCGGTGGAAAGGTTGAACGGCTGACGGATGCGGTTCAGCACATCGACGATATGTTTCGGCCCGTAGCCCCAGCCGATCCGCAGGCCGCCGAGGCCGTAGATCTTCGAGAAGGTCCGGGTCATGAACACGTTCTCGCGCGCCTCGACCAGCGCCTTTCCGGCGTCGAAATCCTCGACATATTCGGCATAGGCCCCGTCCAGCACCAGGATCGCCTGGCGCGGCAGACCGGCGGCCAGCCGCGCGACCTCGGCGGGCGAGATCATCGTGCCGGTCGGGTTGTTCGGATTGGCGATGAACACCAGTTTCGTGCGCGGCCCGCAGGCGCGCAGGATCGCGTCCACATCGGTCACGCGCTCGCGCTCGGGCACCTCGACGGGCGTGGCGCCGGCGGCCAGCGCCGAGATGCGATACATCAGGAAACCGTGTTCGGTGAAGACCACCTCGTCGCGCGGCCCGGCATAGGCCTGGGCCAGCATCTGGATGATCTCGTCCGAGCCCACGCCGCAGATCACCCGCCCGGCGTCCAGGCCATGCACCTCGGCGATGGCCTGACGCAGCCCGGCGTGATCGGTGGAGGGGTAGCGGTGGAGGCTGTGAACGGCGCGCTGGAACGCCTCTTTCGCCCGGTCCGAGGCGCCGAACGGGTTCTCGTTCGACGAAAGCTTCACCACATTCGTCACACCCGCGACCTTGCTCTTACCGCCTTCGTATAGGGCGATATCGAGAATTCCGGGTTGCGGAATGATCGCTTCGGACATCTGGGCCTCCTGCTGTCGAAGGCGTTCTAGCCGCAGCCTTCCCGCAAAGCCAGAGGCGAGTCGGCTTATTTCCGGCTGGTGTAGGATTTGGCCTGCAACCAGTCCATCAGCGCCATCAGAACTCCCGACAAGACGAAGGTCAGATGGATCACCACCATCCAGAACAGCTCGTCGGGGTTGAGCACCCGGGTCTCGCCGATCGCCATGAACCGCTTGAGCAGCGAGATCCCCGAAATCGCCACGATCGAGGCGATCAGCTTCATCTTCAGCCCGCCGAAATCGACCTTGCCCATCCAGCCGGGCCGCTCGGCGCCCTCGACATCGAGGCGCGAGACGAAATTCTCGTAGCCCGAGAACATCACGATCAGCACCAGATTGGCGGCGAGCGTCAGGTCGATCAGCGTCAGCGCGACGAGGATCACATCCTCGGACTGCATCTCCATCAGTTTGGGCAGGTACCAGACCAGATCGCGGCCGAACATGAAAACCAGCATGACCAGGCTGACCACCAGCCCCAGATACATCGGCGCCATCAGCCAGCGGCTGGCGAAAAGCGATTTCTCGAAGGCTTTCTCGACCGGATTGGACATGGGGGCTCCTGTTGCGGCTGGCGGTGAGGAATAGCCTGGCCTGAGGCGGAATCAAGGGGTGGAAAGGGCGGAAGGGGGCCCTGCCCCCGTCCCCGTTCCGGGGACTCCCCCGGGATATTTAGCGACAGAAAATGACCAGGGCAGGCGGGAAATGCAAAAGGCCGCGCAAGCGGGGCGCGGCCTTTCGGGAAAAATCCTGGACCGGATCAGCGCGAATAGAATTCGACGACCAGGTTCGGTTCCATCTGCACCGGATAGGGCACATCCGACAGAGCCGGGGTGCGCACGAATTTCGCGGTCAGCTTCTGAGTGTCGACTTCCAGATAGTCGGGCACGTCGCGCTCGGTCAGGGCGATGGCTTCGGCGATGATGGCGAGCTGGCGCGATTTTTCGCGCACCGAGACCACATCACCCTCGCGCAGGCGGTAGGACGCGATGTTGACCGGCTTGCCGTTCACCAGCACATGGCCGTGGTTCACGAACTGACGGGCGGCGAAGATGGTCGGCACGAATTTCGCGCGGTAGACCAGCGCGTCGAGGCGGCGCTCCAGCAGGCCGATCAGGTTCTCGCCGGTGTCGCCGGTCACGCGCTGCGCTTCGCCATAGATACGCTTGAACTGCTTTTCGGTCAGATCGCCGTAATAGCCTTTCAGCTTCTGCTTGGCGCGGAGCTGGGTGCCGAAGTCCGACATCTTGCCCTTGCGGCGCTGGCCATGCTGGCCCGGGCCGTATTCGCGCCTGTTGAGCGGCGACTTGGCGCGGCCCCAGATGTTTTCGCCCATGCGGCGGTCGATCTTGTGTTTGGCAGCGGTGCGTTTGGTCATCGCTGATCTCCTTCTGTTGCCCGTTGCGGGCCGGTTTGAAGGGCGTTGTCCTCTCCGGGCGGGCCCGGCGACAGGGCATTCCTTGCGGAAGCCGCCAACACCAATGAAAAGCCCCGGGCGGATGGCCCGGGAGCTTGGGGCGGCTTATACAGGCCGCACGGGCCGAGTCAACCGGGCGTATCGGGAGGGCGCTGTCAGATCGCGCCCTCATGGCACAAGAGCGCGGCCTCGGGCGAGGACAGCATCCTTCGCGCGAAATCGCCATAGCACATCGGATCGGCGGCAAGGCCCGGCATCAGCGCCGTCAGCCGCGCGCGGTCGCCCTGGTCGAGGCTGTCCGGATCCGCCGCCGAGGGGTGGAAACTCTCGGTTTCCAGCCCGTTGGCGAAGACGATCTCGTGACGCTCCAGCAGAAGGTGGTGATAGGTCACCTCGCGCAGGCCCGGATCGACCAGCACGGAATGATCGTTGACCAGATCGCCCGCCGCGACCAGCACCTCGTCGGTGTTGAACAGCGCCCGGGCGGCGGGGCCGCTCACCAGCATCCGGTGCTGCGGCGAGACCACCAGATCGCCGTCCGGCCGCCCGGAGCCGAGCGCGCCCTCGCGCAGCCGCACCGGGCGCAGATGCGGCATGGCGTAGAGCCGCGCGCCGGTCATCCGGCGGCTGCCGGTCCAGAGCACCTCCTGCGCGCCGTTGTCGCGGGTCTGGACCAGATCGCCCGGATGCAGGTTCTCCACCCGTTCGGGGCCGGTCGGGGTCATGATCCTTGTGCCGGGGGTGAAGCAGATCACCCCGCCGGTGCTGCGGTCTGGCGCCGCCGGGGCGATCCGGCTGCGGATCACCCAGAGATCGCGGCCCGCGGGCGGCATCTCGCCCAGAAACATCGCCAGATGCCCGCGGCCGCCCGCCACCGGCAGCAGCGTCGCCGTCCAGGACCGGAGCCCGTCGCCGAGGACGAAGCTCTGGTCGGGCAATGTATCCGGCTCTGCCCCGATGTCGCCGGAGGCATTCTCCTGCCCGACCGCCGTTCCGATCAGCCGCTGCACCATCAATGCCGCGCGCCGCCTCACATCCGCCTCGCCCTGCGCCCCTTCCAGCAACAGGATATTCCCCGGCGCATCCACGCGCACGGCCTCGCCCAGCCAGCGCCAGGTGGCGCCGGTGACGATGGCCGAGGGGGAAACCGCCCGGAGTCCATCCGCTTCCGTCTGTGACCAGGAGATGACGAACGTGGCCCTTGAGCCCGCTGTCATGCCTGTATTCGCCTGCTCGTTTTTCTTTTTATGCGGGAAATTTAGCAGCGCCCGAATCGCTGCGCCACAGAAATCTGTGGCAAAACCGCGTCATAGCGCAGGGATTTATGGCAGATCGGCAACAATGAGAGAGGGGGCCGGCGCCTCAGGCCCGCCCCGCGACCGGCGAGAGCGTCAGCGGGTCGATCCCCATCTGCTTCAGCGCCAGCGCCCATTTCTGCCCGTCGGAGTCGGCGAACAGCAGATCCGCCGGCAGATCGGCGACCAGCCAGTCGTTCCTGAGGATCTCGCCCTCCAGCTGCCCCGGGCCCCAGCCCGCATAGCCAAGCGCAAGCAGCGCGCGGGCGGGCCCGTCGCCCCGGGCCAGGGCCTCCAGGATATCCAGCGTCACGGTCAGCCGCAGGCCGCCCGGCACCTGCATCATGCCCTGATCGGCGCCGCGCCAGTCGTCGGAATGCAGAACGAAGCCGCGCCCGCGCTCGACCGGGCCGCCATATTGCACGCGGATCTCGCGCCGCGAGGCGCCCGGGCTGATGCCCAGATGTTTCAGGAGCCCGCCGAAATCCAGCTCCTGCGAGGGTTTGTTGACGATCAGCCCCATGGCGCTGTCGGGACCATGGGCGCAGATCAGCACCACCGCCCGGGCAAAACGGGGATCCGCCATACCCGGCATCGCAACCAGCACCTTGCCCGCAAGTTCCATCGTCACGCCACCTTTCCCCCTCAACATGGACCCGCAGGCGCCACGGCTCAAGAGGCGCCGCGCGAAACGAAGCGAAGAGCGCCAGCGATGAGCGGCCCCGAAGCGGCCGCGGGAAACCCTCTGCGGCAGCGGCGCCACATCACGCGCGTCGTCGCCAGGTTGTGATTTCCCCCGGCGCGGGCGATGCTTATCCTGCGGGCCATGACCCCGATCCGCCGCCCCGCCCTGCTCGCCCTCTCCGCCCTGCTCGCCGTGCTTCTGCCCGGGGTTGCGGCCCGCGCCACCAGCCAGGACGAGGTGCTCGCCGCCTCGGTGCTGACTGGCTGGACCACACCCGAGGGCACCCATATGGCCGCGCTGCGGCTGGATCTGGCGCCGGGCTGGAAAACCTACTGGCGCAGCCCCGGCGATGCCGGCATCCCGCCGCAATTCGACTGGTCCGGCTCGGTCAATGTCAAGGCGGTGCGCCTGCACTGGCCCGCGCCTTCGGTCTTCGTGACCAACGGGATACAAACCATCGGCTATCGCAACCAGCTGATCCTGCCGGTGGAGCTGGTGCCAGGCGATCCTTCGCAGCCGATGCGGCTTGCCGCAGAGGTGGATCTGGGCATCTGCCAGGAGATCTGCCTGCCCGCCTCGCTGGATCTGGCGGCGGGGATCGACGGGCCCGGCGCACCCGACGCGCTGATCCAGGGCGCGCTGAAAAAGCAGCCCCGCAGCGGTGCCGAGGCCGGGCTGACTTCGATCACCTGCCATGTGGAGCCGATCGCCGACGGGCTGCGGCTGACCGCCACAATCGCGCTGCCGGGCCAGGGCAAAGGCGAGACCGTCGCTTTCGAGACCGGCGACCCCTCGGTCTGGGTCTCGGAAGCCACCGCCTCGCGCAAGGGCGGCGTGCTGACCGCCGTCACCGAACTGGTGCCGCCCTCGGGCCAGCCCTTCGCGCTGGACCGCTCGGGCGTGACGGTGACGGTGATCTCGGACAAGGGCGCGGTCGAGATGCGCGGCTGTCCCGGCGCATGAACCGCCGCCCGGGTCGGGCTTTCCGCGCTTGAGGCGCGCGCGCGGGCGTGATTTCATCGCCGCCATGCGCCGGATCCTTTCCCTTGCCCTGATCGCCCTGTGCCCGCCCGCCTGGGCCGATCCCGCCCCGCCCGGCGCCGCGCCGGAAATCGACAGCCTGGAATGGGGCATCTTCTGCGCCCTGCGCGCGATGGACCGCGCCCCCGCCCCCGGCACCATCGCGGGCTGGCTGCATGTCCCGCGCGAGGAAATCACCTTCCACTGGCCCGACGAGACCGTGGTGCCCGCCTCGCTCGGGCTGGCCTTCGGGGTGCGGGCCGCCAGCGTCCCGGGCTATGTCAGCGACTCGGCCGAGGCGCGGGTGTTCCGCCCGGGCCGCGAGACCCCGGAAACCTGGCCGACCGCGATTTCCGACACCGACCGGATCAGCGTCTTCTTCCGTTTCGACGAGGTCCAGGAACTGATCCCCGGCATCTGGGCCTTCGAGGTCTGGGATCGCGGCGAAAGGCTCTACCGGGTGGAATTCGAAGTGGTCCCGGCCGAAGCGCGGCGCGAGATCGCCGACGCCTGCGGCGCCACATCCTGACGGTCATTTTAAGTCTGAAACCGGCATACATGTGAAATCTTATTGCGCCGCAGGTGCAAAAGCCTTAGGTCATTCGCAGATGCAGAAACCGCCCGGAGCCCGCCATGCCGCATGATGGTCAGCCTCTCACCGCCTCGCCGCTGCTGCCCGATCTGCGCAGCCTGACGCAGGCGACCCTGCCCCAGACCGACGCCCTGTTCGCCTCTGCGCGCGAGAATCTGCGCGCCATGGTCAGCGAGGGCGGCAAGATCCAGGCCCGCCTGCTGGAAGAGCACCAATATGCGGCCCATGCCCTGTCCTGGCTTGCCACCTATACCGAGGCCCTGCGCCAGCTCGACGCCTGGGCCGGGCGGCTGGAACAGGCCGGCAGCTTCGGTGAGATCGAGGCGCTGATCCTTCAGATCGGTTTCGGGGAATATCTCTCGCAACTCGCCGGCGGCATCCCGATGAGCCAGGGCGAGATCGCCCGCCTCCAGGACCTCGGCCTGAGCTGGACGCCCGAGGGCGCCGCCACCACGCTGATCGCGCAAGGCAACAGCCCCGCCGCCCGCGCCCGCCTCGTGCAACTGATGCGCGACGACCGCGCCCGCGCCACCTTCGGCGCCTCGGGGCTGGACGAAGAGCTGGAGATGATCCGCGACCAGTTCCGCCGCTATGCCGAGGAAAAGGTCATCCCCCGCGCCCATGACTGGCACCTGAAGGACGAGCTGATCCCGATGGAGGTCATTCAGGAACTCGCCGAAATGGGCGTGTTCGGCCTGACCATCCCCGAGGAATACGGCGGCTTCGGCCTGTCCAAGGCCTCGATGGTGGTGGTGTCCGAGGAACTCTCGCGCGGCTATATCGGCGTGGGCTCGCTCGGCACCCGCTCGGAAATCGCCGCCGAACTGATCCTCTGCGGCGGCACGCCCGAGCAGAAGGCAGAATGGCTGCCGAAACTCGCCTCGGGGGAAATCCTGCCGACGGCGGTGTTCACCGAGCCGAACACCGGATCGGACCTCGGCAGCTTGCGCACCCGCGCGGTGCGCACCGAAGAGGGCTGGGAGATCACCGGCAACAAGACCTGGATCACCCATGCCGCGCGCACCCATGTGATGACGCTGCTCGCGCGCACCGACCCCGATTCGACCGACTGGCGCGGGCTGTCGATGTTCCTCGCCGAAAAGACCCCGGGCACCGACGAGGCGCCCTTCCCTACCCCCGGCATGACCGGCGGCGAGATCGAGGTCCTCGGCTATCGTGGCATGAAGGAATACGAACTCGGCTTCGACGGGTTCAAAGTGAAGGCCGACAACCTGCTCGGCGGTCAGCCCGGCCAGGGCTTCAAGCAACTCATGCAGACGTTCGAGAGCGCCCGGATCCAGACCGGCGCGCGGGCGATCGGCGTGGCGCAGTCGGCGCTGGAAACCGGGCTGCAATATGCCGAGGACCGCAAGCAGTTCGGCAAGCCGCTGATCGAATTCCCCCGCGTGGCCGGGAAACTCGCGATGATGGCGGTCGAGGTGATGATCGCCCGCCAGCTGACCTATTTCGCCGCCTGGCAGAAGGATCACGACAAGCGTTGCGATCTTGAGGCCGGGATGGCGAAGCTCCTTGGCGCCCGCGTCGCCTGGGCGGCGGCGGACAATGCGCTGCAAATCCACGGCGGCAACGGTTTCGCGCTGGAATACCGCATCTCGCGCATCCTCTGCGATGCCCGCATCCTGAACATCTTCGAGGGCGCGGCCGAGATCCAGGCCCAGGTGATCGCGCGGCGTCTGCTCGACTGAGCCTTACGCGCCCCCGCGCGAGGGGCGCGTGACGCCGAGGCGGGGATGCAATGTCCCCGCCACCAGCCAGCAGCCCAGGAAGGCGAGCCCGGTCACCGCGAACAGGCCCGAGACCGGCGAGACGAACAGCACCGCCCAGGCCACGCCGGGCGTCATGATTCCGGACACGTCGCGGAAGCTGGAATAGACCGCCGACATCTCGGTGCGCTCGGACGGTTTCACCGACATCAGGAACGGCAGCCCCCCCACCACGTCGAGCATGACGAAGAAGAAGCTCGCGCAGAAGGCCAGCACCACCGTCGCCCAGGGCAGGGTCGAGAACAGCGTCGCGAGAATCAGCAGCCCGCCGCCCCCCGCAAAGGCCAGCCGCACCGAGCGGCGCACCGACATCGACCGCGCGAGACGGTTGAGCGCGGGGGCGCCGAACAGCAGCGCGTTCGAGCAGGACAAGGCGAAACCGCCCACCTTGTCGCCCAGCCCCGCCTCGACGCAGAAGATCGGCAGATAGACGATATAGACCCACCAGCCGCAGGACCGCACCACCGCATAGAACCAGCCCGCGATCAGCCGTGGCTGGCGGAAGAACCGCCCGAGGAAGCCCAGCGGATTGACCGTCGGCCGCTTCGCCCGCGCGATCTGCCGCCCGTTGCCAAGCCGGAGCCACCAGAACACCGCGATCAGGAGAAGCGTGAACACACCCGCCAGCACGAAGGGCGCGGGCGCCCATTTGCCGTAGAGCCAGACGCCCAGCACCGGCCCGATCGCCCAGGGCGTGGCGGCATAGGCCATCTGTATCCCCTGACTGCGCCCGAGGCTGGTGCGCTCGACATAATCCAGCACATAGGCGTTGAGGCAGATGAAGACGGTGGCGGTGGCCATGGCATTGCAGATCAGCGCCAGGGTGATCCCGGTCGGCGTGCCCGGGATCGCCAGCATCATCCCCACCAGGTAAAGCCCGCCACCGCCGGTATAGGTCCAGCGCCGCGGAATGTGCTGAGTGATCCAGGGCACCATCAGCCCCCAGAACAGCGCGACGAAACCGGCCATCAGATAGGCGACCGAGGTTTTCTGCGCATCGCCCAGCGTCTGGTAGACCGCAAGCGGCATCGCCGAGACGAGCGTGCCGCGCACCGCGGCCTCCAGCCCCGACAGAAGGGCGAAATGCTCGATCTGCGGCACCGGACTGTGTTTGAGAGCAAGGGGAATGTATCGCAGCGCCATGGCCCATGCAGAGCCGGGAAGCACCGCGGCGTCTGCACCGTTTACGACAAAAATTGTCGCGCCTGTGGGTTCGGCGCAATCTCGCGCGGGACCGGCTTTCCCGCCGACTGACAAACCGCCCCCCGGACGCGCCTCCGGGCTTCGGCCGGTAAGCCGCCCCCGGATCTGGCCCCGCCAGGTGTGCAACGCGCCGGGGTCCCGGCGCTTCAGAGCCCGCGTGCGAACAGGTCGAGCAACCGGGCGCGGGCCTCGGGCAGCGGTCGCCCGCCGGCCTCCCCGGTCAGTTCGCGCGCGAGGAAATGGCCGGTGATCGCGGCGCCCTGCACCACCGCGGCCAGGCTCAGCGGCCCGCCCCCTGCCATGCCCTCGGGCAGGGGCAGCAGGCGGCCGGCCCAGTCCCCCGCCCCCGCGCGCGTCACCGCGCGGCCGGTCTTCGGGCTGACGAAAGCCAGATCCGCCGCCGCCCCGGTCACCGCGCAGGAGGTCAGGTCCAGCCCGTAGCCCAGCTCTTCAAGCAGCACCATCTCCCATCTGAGATAATCGGATGGCCAGTCCGGGCGCTCCAGCCGGTCCAGAAGCGCGACCGAGGCCCGCCACAGCCCGGGATGCGGGGCGCGTTCGGGCAGGGCCACCTGCAACAGCGCGGTGACCGCCCCCAGCCCGGCCAAAGCCAGCCGGTCGCCCATCAGATGCGCGCGCGAGCGCAAAGGTTCGACGGTGAAAGTGCCGAGATGATCGTCGAGCCGCGCGCGCCAGACCGCCTGAACCTGGGCGCCGGGTTGCAGATGCGGCGCCATC
Source organism: Pseudogemmobacter humi (assembly GCF_900609055.1). Classification (GTDB taxonomy): domain Bacteria; phylum Pseudomonadota; class Alphaproteobacteria; order Rhodobacterales; family Rhodobacteraceae; genus Pseudogemmobacter; species Pseudogemmobacter humi. The sequence goes on from NZ_UXAW01000052.1 coordinate 42,089, forward strand.
CGGCGCGAGGCGCCGCCGCGCACCACGCCGGGCCGGCGCCCATGGCCCCCGGTGAAGATCTCAACAATCGCGCCATGCTCGCCATAGGACCGCGCCGAGAGCACCACGCCTTCATCCCGCCATTCCATCATGGCCGGACTATCCGCCCTGCGGCGGGCCGCGGCAAGAGGGGGCCCTGCCCCCGTCTGCGCGTCGCGCAGACTCCCCCGGGGTATTTCCGTCAGGGTGAAAGGGCTTTCATCCTGACCCAAATACCCCCCGCCCGGAGGGCATCCGGCACCAGCCGGAGGCGGATCAGTCGGCGCTCAGCCCAGGCTCGTCCAGCAGCGTGCGGCCCTGGCGGTCCTCGATCTCGACGATCCAGAGGTCGGGGTCGCGGGCGCGGGCGCGGGAGAGGGCGGCGTCCACCTCGGGCTCAGGGCCTTCGGCATAGGTGATCCACTGGCGTCCGCCGCTCATCAGATCGGTGCGGCGCTCGAAGGCGCGGGCCTGGCCGTCGAGCATGGCGAGCTTGACCATCACCGCCCCGGCGGTCGCATCGCCCTTCGCGGTGACATAGGCCGGGATGTCGGCGAGGCTCAGGCGGCGCAGATAGGCCTGGACCCAGAATTCGGCGGTCAGTCTGGTCATCGACCCCTCTTTGCGGCAGGATTCGGGTGATTATATCCTTGGGGCAGGCAGTGAGGAGCGTGGCATGACCGGGAAAAGACGTTCACCTTTCGGCGCGCTCGTGGCGCTGATCGTCGCGGCGCTCGGGCTCGTTGCGATCAGGACCGATCCGAAGGGCACCGGCGCCGATCCGGTGGCGCGCGGCGCGACAAAAGCGATCGGTCTCGGCGGCGCGCTCTGGCTGGCCTGGGCGGCGGTGAGAAACCGCTTCTCGCGCGGCGCCTGAGCGTCAGGCGTCGCCGTCTTTGAACTCCAGCCCCATCTCGGAATAACGCTCGGCCTCTTCCAGCCAGTTCGGGCGGACCTTGACGGTCAGGAACAGATGCACCTCGCGGTCGAGGAAGGCGGCGATCTCGGCCCGGGCGGCCTGGCCGATGGCCTTGATCGTCTCGCCGCGGTTCCCCAGCACGATGCCCTTGTGGCCGTCGCGGGCGACATAGACGATCTGGTCGATCCGGGTAGAGCCGTCCTTGCGGTCCTCCCATTTCTCGGTCTCGACCGTCAGCTGATAGGGCAGTTCCTCATGCAGGCGCAGCGTCAGCTTCTCGCGCGTCATCTCGGCGGCGATCATCCGCAGCGGCAGGTCGGCAAGCTGGTCCTCGGGGTAGAACCACGGGCCCTCGGGCAGTTCAGACGCCAGCCATTCGCGCAGATCGCCGACGCCATAGCCCTTTTCGGCCGAGATCATGAAGGTCTTCGCGAAAGGCCAGGCGGCGTTCATCTTGTCGGCCAGCGCCAGCAGGCTTTCGGCTTTCACCCGGTCGATCTTGTTGATCGCCAGCGCCACGGGGCGGTCTTTCGGCAATTCGTTCGCCAGCCGGTCGATGATCGCCTGCACGCCTTCGGTCAGACCGCGATGCGCCTCGATCAGCAGAACGATCACATCGGCATCGGCCGCGCCGCCCCAGGCGGCTTTGACCATCGCCCGGTCGAGCCGGCGGCGCGGGCGAAACAGGCCCGGCGTATCGACGAAGACGATCTGGGTCTGGCCTTCCATGCAGACGCCGCGGATGCGGGTGCGGGTGGTCTGCACCTTATGGGTGACGATCGAGACCTTGGCCCCCACCATCCGGTTCAGGAGCGTCGATTTCCCGGCATTCGGCTCGCCGATCAGGGCCACGAAGCCCGCGCGTGTCTGTTCAGTCATCCCCGGCCTCCAGCCGTTTCAGCAGCATTGCCGCCGCCATCTGTTCCGCCGCGCGTTTCGAGCCCGCCCGCGCCTTTTCCTGCGCACCGTTTTCCAGCACCACCCCTACGGTGAAGACCGGCTGATGGTCGGGACCCTCGCGGGAGGTCTCGGTATAGGCGGGGGGCGGCATGCCGCGGGCCTGCGCCCATTCCTGGAGCGCCGATTTCGCATCGCGCGCATCGGGCTCGACCGCGCCGATCCGCGCGCCCCAGAGCCGCAGCACCAGCGCGCGGGCGGTCTCGAATCCGGCGTCGAGATAGACCGCCGCGATCACCGCCTCGATGGCATCGCCAAGCAGCGCCTCTTTGCGGCGCCCGCCCGAGAGCATCTCGGAGCGCCCGAGTTTCAGCACATCGCCGAGGCCGAACTCGCGCGCCACCTCGGCGCAGGTTTCCTTGCGCACCAGCGCATTCAGCCGGGGCGCAAGCTGGCCCTCGCTCGCGGCCTGATCGGCGGAGAGCAGCGCCTCGGCCATCACCAGACCGAGAACCCGGTCGCCCAGAAACTCCAGCCGCTGGTTGTCGGGGCGCGTGGCCGAGGCGATGGACGGATGCGTCACCGCGCGCACGAGGAACTCGGCGCGCCGGAACTCGTGTCCGATGCGGCTCTGGAAGGCTTTGAGATCGGCCGAAAGCCTCACGGGTCAGTCAATCCTGTGGAAGAAACGGTCGGTGCGCCAGGTCCAGAAATACCACAGACGCGAGCCCGCCGAAGAGAAAATCACCCGGTCGGCGCGGCCGATCAGATATTCGGCCGGAACCATGCCGACGCCGCCCTGCGCCCCCTGGCGGAAGCGCGAATCCTGGCTGTTGTCGCGGTTGTCGCCCATAAAGAAGTAATGGCCTTCGGGGACGGTGAAGGTCTCGGAATTGTCCGGCAGGCCGGGCGCGTCGTAGATGTTGAGAACCGGATAGGCCCGGGTCGCATCGCCGGTACCGGTGGGCAGGGTCTCGACCGAGCGCGATTTCTGACAGGTGCCGCCGATCCCGACCGCACCGTTCTCGCAGCGGGGATAGTTCTTCATCGGGCCCTGGGGCTCGAAGGTTTCGGTGAAGATGCCGTCGGCCACCTGCGGCACTTCGGTGCCGTTCAGGATGATCCTGCCGTCCTTCATCTGCACCGTATCGCCGGGCAGACCGATCAGGCGCTTGATGAAATCGTCGCCGGTGACCGGGTGGCGGAACACCACCACATCGCCGCGCTCGGGTTCGCTGGCGAACAGGCGCCCGGTGATCGGACACAGCGCGAAGGGGCAGGAATATTTGGAATAGCCATAGGCCATCTTGTTGACGAAAAGGAAATCGCCGATCAGCAGCGAGCTTTTCATCGATTCAGACGGGATCCAGAACGGCTGGAAGAACAGGGTGCGGAAGACGCCCGCGATGACCAGCGCCCAGAAGACGGTCTTGATCGTTTCCACGATGCCGCCGCCTTCGCCTTTTGCCTTCGCCATGCCCGATCCTGCCTTGCCTGTGCTTTGGGCTGCTACATGCGCCCGGGGTTATGGGGTGTCAAGCAGGGCACGCCCGCGGCCAGCGGCAGCGCCTCGATCACCACGAAAGCCTGCGCCCAGGGGTGATCGTCGGTCAGCGTGACATGGATCACCGCGTGATGCCCCGCGGGCGTCATCGCCGCCAGCCGGTCGGCGGCCCAGCCGGTGACATGCATCACCGGCTGGCCGGTGGCCAGATTCGACACCGCCATGTCCTTCCACGAAATCCCCATCCGAAGCCCGGTGCCAAGGGCTTTGGAACAGGCCTCTTTCGCGGCCCAGCGTTTGGCATAGGTGGCGGCGGTCTGGCGCCGGCCCTCGGCCTTGCGCTGTTCCGATTCGGTGAACACGCGGTCGCGGAACCGGGCGCCGAACCGCGCGAGCGTGGCCTCGATCCGGTCGATATTGGCGAGATCGCTGCCGATACCGAGGATCATCCGCCACCCTGCCGGCAAAATTCTTTGAAGAATTTTGCAAATTCCTTCGAAGGAATTTGGCCCGCGCCCCGCATCACCGGAATCTCGCCGCATCCATCCGGCGGCGCATCTCCTCGATCGCGGGGCCAAGGCCGAGGAACACCGCCTCGCCGATCAGGAAATGGCCGATGTTGAGCTCGGCCAGTTCGGGGATCGCCGCCACCGGCTCGACATTCTCATAGGTCAGCCCGTGGCCGGCATGAACCTCAAGGCCCAGCGAGGCAGCCAGCGCCGCGCCGCGCCGCAGGGCGGCCAGCTCGGCCCCGGCTTCGGCCTGACGGCCCTCGGCGTCGAGTTCGGAATAAAGCCCGGTGTGCAGTTCCACCACCGCCGCGCCGATCCGGGCCGAGGCCTCGATCTGCGCCGCCTCGTGGCCGATGAACATCGAGACCCGGATCCCCGCCTCGCGCAGCGGCGCGATATAATCCTTCAGCCGCGCCTCGTCGCCCGCGACATCGAGCCCGCCCTCGGTCGTGCGCTCCTCGCGCTTTTCCGGCACCAGACAGGCGGCATGGGGTTTCAGCCGCAACAGGATCGCCTGCATCTCGTCGGTCGCGGCGCATTCGAAATTCAGCGGAATGCCGATCCCGGCGCGCAGGGCCTCCATATCCGCGTCGCGGATGTGGCGGCGGTCTTCGCGCAGATGGGCGGTGATGCCGTCGGCGCCCGCGGCCTCGGCCAGCAGCGCCGCGCGCAGGGGATCGGGCCAGGCCGATCCGCGCGCATTCCTGACCGTCGCCACATGGTCGATATTGATCCCGAGCCTGAGCCTGCCCCGATCCGCCATCATCTTCCCCTTCGCAAGTTCCCCACGCGCGGCGCCACCTTAAGGGGAACCGGGCCCGTCGTCACCTGGCTGATCGCCCTTATCCTGGCGGCTGGCGATGCGGCTTGCGGCCTCGGCCAGCATCTCGCGCAGGCGGCGGCGCTTCTCGCTGCGCTCTTTCGACTTGGCGGCGCGGGCGCGCTGATAGGCGGTGACCAGCGGGATGGTGACGTAATAGGCGATCACCGAAAGCACGATGCCGGGGCCGAGCGCGCCGATGAAATAGGGCACGTAGATCTCGTGCCAGAACTGGATCAGCCCGCCCCAGCGGGTCGTTTCCGGGCCGAAGATCGCCATGAAATTATACCACAGATCGCCCCCGGCCACGGCGAAGCGGTGGCCGATATATTCGGCGGTCAGCGGCGCTTCGATCCCCATGATCCAGTGGCCGAGCGTCATGGCCAGCACCGCGAAGAACGGCGTGGTGATCGGATTGGTGTTGAACGTGGCGAGGAGCGCCGCCAGCAGATTGCCGTTCGCCACCCGCGCCGCGATCCAGGCGGCGACGAACTGCAACCCGGGCAGCGGCAGGAAGCCGATCAGCGATCCGGCGAAGACGCCTCGCGCCACGCGCTGCGGGCTGTCGGGCAGGCGCTTCATCCGGTGCAGCACATATTGCGTGGCCCGCTTCAGCCCGCCGCGAGGATAGACCATCTCGCGGAACCAGGCGGCCCAGCTTAGCGGATCCCGGCGCTTGAAAACCACGTCACTTCCTTTTCGTCGCTGGCCCGATCAGAAATCAGGGCTGGCGTGTGCGATCCCTGTAGCGCGAGATCTGCGCAACATCCGTGTCCGCTTCAAGGGCCGTCATCACCATGTGAAGATGTTCGACGTCCCGCAGATCCACGTCAATCAGCAGCCGGTAGAAATCCGGCTTGCGGTCGGTGAACCGCAGATCCGAGATATTGGCCCGTTGCTCGCCGATCAATGTGCAGATCCGTCCCAGCACGCCCGCATCGTTCGAAATCGTCAGTTGCAGCGAGACGGTATGCACCGCAGCATGGCGGCCCGGCATCCATTGCAGGTCGATCCAGCGTTCGGTCTGGCTTTCAAACTCCTCCAGCGCCGGGCAGTCGATCGTATGCGCGACCACGCCCTTGCCGCGCCAGGTGATGCCGACGATCCGCTCGCCCGGCAGCGGCTGGCAGCAGGGCGCGCGGCGGAAGGCCTGGTCGTCCATCAGCCCCACCACCGGGCGATGCGCGTCGATCTCGGCCTCGCGCTCGGTCGCCAGTTCGGGATACAGCGCCTCGACCACGCGGCGGGCGGTGAATTCGGCGCTGCCGACGCGGGCCAGCAGATCGGTCTCGTCCACGCAGCCGAGAAGTTTCGCCGCGGTGCGCAAAGCCTTGTCGCTGGCCTTCTTGCCGACGTGATCGAAAGCCGCGCGCGCCAGTTCCTGGCCAAGCCGCACGAAACGCCCGCGATCCTCTTCGCGCAAGGACCGCCGGATCGCCGCCTTGGCGCGGCCCGTCGTGACGATATCCACCCAGGTGCCCTGCGGGCGCTGGCCCTCGGCGGTGATGATCTCGACCGATTGTCCGTTCTTCAGCCGGGTCCACAAGGGCGCGCGGATGCCGTCCACCTTGGCCGAGACGGTGGAATTGCCGATCCGCGTGTGAATGGCATAGGCGAAATCCAGCGGCGTCGCGCCGCGGGGAAGCTGGACCACCTCGCCCTTGGGGGTGAAGCAGAACACCTGATCCGAATACATCTCAAGTTTGACGTTTTCGAGAAACTCGTCGTGATCGGCCTCGTCCAGCCGCTCGGTGATCTGGCTGATCCAGTTCGCCGGATCGACGGCGAACGGGTTCCGGCTGCGCACGCCCTCGCGATAGGACCAATGCGCGGCGACGCCCGATTCGGCGACCTCGTGCATCTCGCGGGTGCGGATCTGCACCTCGACCCGGCTGGCCGCGCGGCCCGAGACCGTGGTGTGGATCGAGCGGTAGCCGTTGGATTTCGGCTGGCTGATGTAATCCTTGAACCGCCCCGGCACCGAGCGCCAGCGCTGATGGATCACGCCCAGGATGCGGTAGCAATCCGCGACCGAGCCGCAGATCACCCGGAAGCCGTAGATGTCCGAGAGCTGCGAGAAGGAAAGATCCTTCTCCTGCATCTTGCGCCAGATCGAATAGGGCTTCTTGGCGCGGCCGTAGACCATCGCCTCCAGCCCCTCGCGGTCCAGTTCGGTGCGGATGTCGGCGGTGATCTTGTGCACCACGTCGCCGGTCTGCTTTTGCAGCGTGATGAAGCGGCGGATGATGGAATTGCGCGCATCGGGATTGAGGACGCGGAAGGCAAGGTCTTCCAGCTCCTCGCGCATCCACTGCATCCCCATACGGCCCGCAAGCGGCGCATAGATCTCCATCGTCTCGCGCGCCTTCTGCGCCTGCTTGTCGGCGCGCATCGACTTGATGGTGCGCATATTGTGCAGACGGTCGGCCAGCTTGACCAGGATCACCCGCAGATCCTTGGACATCGCCATGAACAGCTTGCGGAAATTCTCGGCCTGCTTGCTCTCGGCCGAGGAAAGCTGAAGATTGGTCAGCTTGGTCACGCCATCGACCAGTTCGGCCACTTCGGGGCTGAAGGTCTCGGAAATCTCGGTGAAGGTGGAGCGGGTGTCCTCGATCGTGTCGTGCAAAAGCGCGGTGACGATCGTGTCGTCGTCCAGCCGCATCTCGGTGAGGATGGCGGCGACGGCGACCGGATGGGTGAAATAGGGCTCGCCCGATTTGCGGAACTGGCCCTCGTGCATCTTCAGGCCGTAGGCATAGGCCCGGCGGATCAGATCGGCATTGGAACGCGGGTTGTAATTGCGGACGAGGGCGACAAGGTCTTCAACGTCGATCATTGCCGCCCAGCCTGAAGGGACCGGAGGGCCCCCTGTCCATTCCCGTGAAGTCGGATCAGTTCTCGCCCTGGGCTTCCATCAGCGCGCGCAAGAGCTTTTCTTCGGACATGTCGTCCTGCTGCGGCCGGTCGATCTCGCCCGCCATCAGCAGCGCCATCTGATCCTCTTCGGGCTCGTCGACCTCGATCTGGGTCTGGTAGCTTTCGATCATCCGTTCGCGCAGGACTTCGGCCGACTGGGTTTCGTCGGCGATCTCGCGCAGCGAGACGACCGGGTTCTTGTCGTTGTCGCGGTCCACGGTCAGCGGCGCGCCGGTGGCGATCTCGCGCGCCCGGTGGGCGGCCAGCATCACCAGTTCAAAGCGGTTCGGAACCTTGTCTACGCAATCTTCGACCGTCACGCGGGCCATGGGACACTCCAGTTTCGGAATCGGCCAGCCGCACCCTGGCGGGCGGGCTTGCCGGAAGTGGCTTGTCTAAGCCCTAAGGAACCGCTTGACAAGCGCATTCAGGCGCGCACCCGGGGGGTGTTCACAACGGCGTCACCGCCGCACGGTCGGCCTCGGGCAGCCGGGCCAGCATCTCGCGGGTGCTCAGGCCAAGCCGCGGATGGATCCAGTCGGGCGCCACCTCGGCCATCGGCACAAGGACGAAGGCCCGGTCCTGAAGCCGCGGATGCGGCAGGATCAGCCGGTCCGGCGCCCGCGAGACCTGCTGGCCGGGCGGCAGATCGCGCCAGGCGTCCTGGGTCGCGCCATCGGGCAAAACCGAATCACCCAGAGCGATCAGATCCAGGTCCAGCGTCCGCCCCGCCCATCTCGACTGCCTCTCGCGACCATGATCCGCTTCGATCCGGTGCAGGATCGAAAGAAATTTTTCGGGCTCTTGCAGCACATGACCGTGAACGAGCGCGACCGCATTCACATAGTCGGGGCCGGCGCCAGCGGGGAAACAGGGGGTGCGCCAGAACCTGCTGAGCCCTGAAATCGTTATCCCTTCAACCTCAAGCGCAGCCAGAGCCGCGCGGAGAATTTCCGCCGGAAACATGTATCCGAATGGCAAGTTTGCGCCCAGCGCGATGACAGCGGGGCTTGCAGGTTTGTCGCAGATCAACTTCATACCATATAGTTCATTCAGTCGTATCCGACACCGGCACCCAGCCGGGCGGCATTTGTTGATGGGGATCCTAAAGGCTGGTTCCTGTCGGGGATAGTCATGCCGGAGCGGCTGCTCGAGGGGAAATATAATGTTCTATAAAGACGAACGGCTCGCGCTGTTCATCGACGGGTCGAATCTGTATGCCGCCGCCAAGGCGCTCGGGTTCGACATCGACTACAAACTGCTGCGGATGGAGTTCATGCGGCGGGGCAAGCTTTTGCGCGCCTTCTACTACACGGCCCTGCTGGAAAACGAGGAATATTCGCCGATCCGGCCGCTGGTCGACTGGCTGCATTACAACGGCTTCACCATGCGCACCAAACCGGCGCGGGAATATACCGACAGCCAGGGCCGCCGTAAGGTCAAAGGGAATATGGATATCGAGCTTGCGGTCGATGCCATGGAACTGGCCTCGCGGCTGGATCACATCGTCCTGTTCTCGGGCGACGGCGATTTCCGGCCGCTGGTGGAAAGCCTGCAGCGTCAGGGAACCCGGGTTTCGGTCGTCTCGACCATCCGCAGCCAGCCGCCGATGATCTCGGACGAGCTCCGCCGCCAGGCGGATAATTTCATCGAACTGGACGATCTGCGCGACGTGATCGGCCGCCCCCCGCGCGAGCCGCGGCCGGCGGGCGCGGATGAAGTCAGCGTCGGCGCGCGGTGAGCGCGTCTCTCGCCGGGCGCCCCACGCGCCCGGCCGGGTTTTCCGCGCCGGCTCCGGCGCCGTCCGGGCGGGCTGCCGTCCGGGCATGACGGGACTTGCAGGTCTTGCGATCGCCGCCTTCCTGGCCGCGACGCCCTTGCCGATGAATTCGGAACTGCCGTTTCTGGCCTTGCAGGGGCTGGGGCATGATGCCGTGGCGCTGGTCCTGGTGGCTTCGGTGGCGAACACGCTCGGCTCCTGCGTCACCTACTGGTGCGGGATGCAGGGTGAGCGACTGCGCGGCGGCCGCTGGTTTCCCTTCACCGGCGCCGGGCTTGAACGCGCCCGCGGCTGGTTCTCGCGCTACGGGCGCTGGTCGCTTCTGTTGTCCTGGGCGCCGGGCGGCGATCTGATCGTCGCGCTGGCGGGGCTGATGCGGCTGCCGTTCGCGACATTCCTCGCGCTGACGGCGCTGGCGAAAACCGGCCGCTACGCCGCGCTGGCGCTGGCCGCCGCCGGGATCGGCGGCGCGTTTTCCGCCCCCGGCTGAGTGCCGGGCACTGGACCCCGGCCCGCTTTGCCACTACCTCTGAACCCATGATCGACAGGCCGCCCCTGAAACTCTACCTCGCAGCCCCGCGCGGCTTTTGCGCCGGGGTGGACCGTGCCATCCGCATCGTCGAGATGGCACTGGAGAAATGGGGCGCGCCCGTCTATGTCCGCCACGAGATCGTCCACAACCGCTATGTGGTGGACGGGTTGCGCGCCAAGGGCGCCGTCTTCGTCGAGGAACTGTCGGAATGCCCCGACGACCGGCCGGTGGTGTTCTCGGCCCATGGCGTGCCGAAAGCCGTACCGGCCGAGGCCGCGCGACGCGAGATGATCGCGGTCGATGCCACCTGCCCGCTGGTCACCAAAGTGCATAACGAGGCCGGGCGCCATCACGCGAACGGCCTGCAACTGATCTTCATCGGCCACGAGGGCCACCCCGAGACGGTGGGCACCATGGGCCAGTTGCCGCCGGGCGAGGTGCTGCTGGTCGAGACCCCCGCCGATGTGGCGGGGCTGGTGGTGCGCGACGAGGCGAAGCTGGCCTTCGCCACCCAGACCACGCTCTCGGTCGACGACACCGCCGCCATCGTCGAGGCGTTGCGCGCGCGGTTCCCGCTGATCACCGGGCCGGGCCACAAGGATATCTGCTACGCCACCACCAACCGCCAGGCCGCGGTCAAGGCCATCGCGCCGAAGATCGACGCGCTGCTGGTAGTCGGGGCGCCGAATTCCTCGAACTCGCGCCGTCTGGTCGAGGTCGGCGCCGCCGCCGGCTGCGGCTATGCGCAACTGGTGCAGCGCGCCGCCGACATCGACTGGCGGGCGCTGGACGGGATCGGCGCGCTCGGCGTCACCGCCGGGGCCTCGGCCCCCGAAGTGCTGATCAACGAGGTGATCGACGCGGTGCGCGCGCGGTTCGACGTGGCGGTGGAACTGGTCGAGACCGCCATCGAGGACATCGAATTCAAGGTGCCCCGCGTCTTGCGCGAAGAGGCCCGGGCGTGACGGCGCCCCTGCGGCTTGCCTCGCTGCTTCTCGCGCTGGCCGCTCCGGCCGCGGCGGAAGAGGCGCCGCTTGCCAGCTACTGGCAGAATTCCGGCAGCCTGCCGCCCGAATACGCCTGGGAAACGACTGCGACGATTTCCGAAACCGGCAGGCTGGTGCTGCGCCATTGCAAGGGCTATGCGACCGAAGGCCCCGGATGCGAGACGCGCGAGGCTCAGGTTGACCGCCCCGCGCTGGATGCGATCCTCGATGCCGCCCGGGCGTCGGATCTGCTGTCCAACCCTGCCGCCGAACCGGAAGAGCCGATGGTCGGCGGCCCGGGCCGGGGCGGCGCGGTCTGGCTCGACGGCGGCAGGCTGATCCTGCCCGCCCAGGCCGCCGTCTCCGACGAGGCGCGGGTGGCCCATGTCCTCGACACCATCGCCGCCGCGATCCCCGAAACCCTTCGGCAGAACGACTGACGAGGCCCGCGGATGCACATTCTCATGCCAGACCCAACCGCTCTCGCCGTCTGCGAGACACCCTCTCCGCGCTCCGGCCACAAAGCGACTGACGCATGAATGTTCTGACACCCGAGTTCCTGCTGACCGCCTTCGTCGTCTGCGTGACGCCGGGGATCGGCGTGGTCTATACGCTTTCGGTCACTCTGGGCGGCGGCTTCCGTGCCGGGTTCTGGGCGACCCTGGGCTGCACGCTGGCGACCGTGTTCCATATGGTCGTCGCCATGGCGGGGCTGGCGGCGGTGCTGCACACCTCGGCGGTGTTGTTCCAGGTGCTGAAATACGCTGGAGTGGCCTATCTTCTCTGGATGGCCTGGGCGGTGCTGAAAGACAGCGGCCAGATGGCGATCACCGCGGCGGAGGGCGGCTCGCCGGGCCGCCTCGTCTGGCGGGGCGTGGTGCTGAACCTTCTGAACCCCAAGCTGCCCCTGTTCTTCGTGGCCTTCCTGCCGCAGTTCCTGCCCGCGGGATCGGGCATGGCGGCGCTGGTCACTCTGGGCGCGGGTTTCACCCTGATGACCTTCGCCACCTTCCTGCTTTACGCGGTGATCGGTGCGACGGGCCGGGCGCGGATCCTGTCCTCGGCCAGGCTGATGGCCTGGATGAAACGCGCCTTCGCCGCCTCTTTCGCCGCGCTCGGCGCGAAACTCGCCCTGGAGCGCGCACCATGAGCCGCAATGCTGCCCTCGCCGCCGCGCTGACCGCGGCCCCGTTCCTGTGGTCGCTGGCGCCGCTGGTCCGGCCTGACCTGACGCAACTGACGCCGCCGATGTTCGCGGGGCGGGTGCTCGCCGTCTCCTGGGGCGCGGCGGTGCTGTTCTTCTCGTCGGGCGCGCTGGCGGCGATGGCGGTCCAGGCCCGCGCGGGCGCGGCGCTGACGGTGCTTGCCGTGCTGCCCGGGCTGTTCGCCTTCCTCGCCGTGCCGGATGCGTCGGACAATTCCCTGCTTTTGCTGGCGGCGGCGTTCCTCGGGCTTCTGATGACCGAGTTCAGCCTGACCCGCGCCGGCCTCATCCCGCCCGCCTGGTTCCGGTTCCGCCTTGCGGTCACGCTGGCGGCCTGCCTCGCCCTTCTGCTGCCGCTGTTCTGATGCCCGAGCTTTTCGCCTATACCGACGGAGCCTGCTCGGGCAATCCCGGCCCCGGGGGCTGGGGCGCCCTGCTGATCGCGCGCGACAATGGCGCGGTGCTGAGAGAGCGCGAGCTCTCGGGCGGCGAGGCCGACACCACCAACAACCGGATGGAGCTGATGGCCGCGATCAGCGCGCTGGAAAGCCTGACGCGGGCAAGCGCGATCACCGTGGTCACCGACAGCGCCTATGTGAAGAACGGCGTGACCGCCTGGATCCACGGCTGGAAGCGGAACGGCTGGAAAACCGCCGACAAAAAGCCGGTGAAGAACGCCGATCTCTGGCAGCGGCTGGACGCGGCCCAGGCCCGCCACAAGGTCACCTGGCAATGGATCAAAGGCCATGCCGGGCATGAAGAGAACGAGCGCGCCGACGCTTTGGCGCGCGGCGGCATGGCGCCTTACAAAAAGGCCATGAAAGCGTCACCGGAAAAGGCTTGAACGCGGGCAGGGCTTCGCCCACCATTCAAACCATGCCGCGCAGAAAGATCCTCTCCGACGCCGAAGTGCTGCTGGAAGCCCGCCGCCTGTTCGCGGCCGGGGGCGACAAGGCGCTCAGCTTCGGCACGCTGGCACGGGCGACCGGGCTTGCCGCCTCGACGCTCGCGCAAAGGTTCCAGAGCGTCGGGGGCTTGCAGGGCGCCGCCGCCTGCGCCGGCTGGCAGGAGCTGATCGCCGCGCTGGACGGCGCCGCGCGCGACAGCGCCGGCAAGGGGCCGCAGAGCTATCTCAAGGCGCTGGAACCCGGGGCGGCGATGGCGCCGATGCTGCTCGCGCTCGGCCAGCGCGACGCGCGCGCGGGCGAACTTGCGCAGGAGTGGCGCGGCCAGGTCGAGACGGCACTGGCTTTGCGCATCGGCCAGGGTGAGAAGGCGCGGCTCTCGGCGCAGATCCTGTTCGCGGCCTGGCAGGGGCGGCTTCTGTGGGGGATCGAGGGGATCCGGCTCAAGGATCTGGCGAAGCGGCTTACCTGATATAGGTCCGCCACAGCCAGATCAGCGCCAGCGCGCCAAGGAAGGCGCCGACGAACCCCGCCGCCGCGCCCAGCGACCAGACCAGCAGCCGCAGAAGCCCGCCGCCGATCAGCGCGCCGAACACGCCGATGGCGATGGTCGTCGGCACATCGGTGTTCAGTTTCATCACCCGCGTCGCCAGAAACCCCGCCGCCGCGCCGATGATCATCAGTGTGAGGAATGGCATCCCGTTCTCCCCGCCGTCCTGCCCCCTATATGGGGCCGCGCGCAGCATCGCAAAGCCCGCGCGGCGCGGACCCGGGGAATCCTCCGGCGCGGATATATCGGCAGGATGAAAGCGCGGGACTGAAGAGATCCGCGCCTTGCGGCGCGAATGGCCTCCGGCGGGGGTATTTGCGCCAGGGTGAAAGCATAATCCCGCACGCATTGACCGCCGCCCATCGGTCCCGGCTCCGGTCCCTGCATCCGCCGCAGCCGCAAGCCCACGGATTCGCCGCTCCCGCCCTGGCCCAAATACTCCCCCCGCAGGTGATCGGCAGCCATCTCCGCAGCGCCCATGTCTTTCATCCTGACCCAAATACCCCGGGGTGAGCGGCCGCAGGCCGCGAGGGGCGGCGCCCCTCAGAGCCGGTCGGGCAGCGCGAGCCCTTTCAGCACTTCGGCGGCGGGCATCGGCCTGCGGCCCTCGCGCTGCGCTTCCAGCACCTCTGCCGCACCCTCGCCGCAGGCGATGGTGAAGCCCGCCAGCACCTCGCCGGGCCTCCCCCCACCTGGGGCGAGACGCGAGCGCAGCAGTTTCACCCGCTCGGCCCCGATCTGCGTCCAGGCGCCGGGGAAGGGCGAGAGGCCACGGATGCGGCGGTCCACTTCCGGCGCCGGCAGGGTCCAGTCGATCCGCGCCTCGGTCTTGTCGATCTTCGCCGCATAGGTCACGCTCTCTGCGGGCTGCGGCACGGGCACCAGATCGGGCAGGTGCGCCAGCGCGCGCAGGATCAGATCCGCCCCCATCTGCGACAGCCGGTCGTGCAGATCGGCGGCGGTCTCCTGCGGCGCGATCGGGGTTGCCGCGCGCAGCAGCACCGGGCCGGTGTCGAGCCCCGCCTCCATCCGCATGATGCAGACGCCGGTCTCCTGATCCCCGGCCATGATCGCGCGCTGGATCGGCGCAGCCCCCCGCCAGCGCGGCAGAAGCGAGGCGTGGATGTTCAGGCAGCCCGCGCGCGGCAGGTCCAGCACCGCCTGCGGCAGGATCAGCCCATAGGCCACCACCACCGCAACCTCGGCCTGCGCCGCCGCGACCTCTGCCTGCGCCGCCGGATCGCGCAGGCTTTCCGGGGTGTGGACCCTCAGTCCCAGCTCTTCCGCCCGGGCATGGACCGGCGTTTTGCGCGGCGCCTTGCCCCGGCCCGCCGGGCGCGGCGGCTGCGACCAGACACCGACGATCTCATGACCGCCATGCAGCGCGTCCAGCACCGGAACCGAGAATTCCGGCGTCCCCATGAAGATCACCCTCATCCGCGCCTCCGGTATTTTTCCGCCTTGGCCAGCAGCATCTTCCGCTTCAACGGCGAGAGATGGTCGAAATACATCTTGCCCGCCAGATGGTCGATCTGATGCTGCACGCTGGTGGCCCAGAGGCCGACGAAATCGCGCTCCTCCGTCTCTCCGGCCGCGTTCAGAAACCGCACCGTCACCGCGCGCGGCCGGGCGATCTTCGCCGAGACGCCGGGCAGGTTGGGCGAGGCCTCCTCGTGCTCGCGCGGCTGGATGCTGGCGTGCAGCACCTCGGGATTGGCCATCAGCACCGCCTGGCCGCGGCTTTCCGAACAATCCACCACGGCAAGGCGCAGGGCCACGCCGATCTGGACGGCGGCGAGGCCGTAGCCCGGCATCGCCTCCATCGTATCGACCATATCCTGCCAGATGCTGCGGATCGCGTCGGTGATCTCTGCCACGTCGCGGGCGGGGGTCTTCAGCACCGGATGCGGCCAGGGGATGCAGGGACGCGGGCTCATGCGGCAATCTCCTGTTCCGCCAGTGCCCGGTCGGCGGGTGCCAGCCGGTCGAGCGTCAGGATCCCGTCGAGGTGATCCATCTCATGCTGGGCGCAGATCGCCGCGATGCCGGTCAGTTCCGCCTGATACGCGCGGCCCTCCGGGTCGCTCCAGCCAAGGCGGATGGCGGTGGCGCGGCCGACCATCGTCACCGGGCCGGGGATCGAGAGGCAGCTTTCCGGCCCGCGCCGCTGCTCTCCCGAACTCCAGAGGATTTCCGGGTTGACGAAGACCTGCGGAGCGCGCGCGCCCTCTTTCCAGGTCAGATCCATCACGAAGAGCCGCACCAGCCGCCCGACCTGCGGCGCGGCGAGGCCACGGCCGCGGGCCTCATACATGGTTTCCAGCATATCCGCGGCGAGGCGCGCGGTTTCCTCGCCGGAGGGCGCGGGCTCGCAGGGCTGCGACAGACGCGGGGCGGGCCAGAGCAGAAGGGGCAGGATCATCGGGGCCTCCGGGATGTCACGCCGCGCTTAAAGCCATTCGCGGGGAAAGTCACGCGAGAGGGCTTGCGCAAATGTCTGGCTGCGGGTTTAGTCCCCTTCCCCGCCAGCCGCGCGCCGGGGCAGCGGCCCCGGGGTTTTGCTCCCCTCCGGCGTCAGCCCTGCCCCACCGTCCGCCAGCCCGGAAACGCAGCCAGGCCACGGACATGACGGAACCACCCCCCGCGCTCAGACCGTCCGCGCGCGTTCGCGTTTCAGCTTTTCCATCTTGCGGGTGATCATCTGGCGCTTGAGCGGGCCGAGATAGTCGATGAACAGCTTGCCATCGAGATGGTCGATCTCATGCTGGACGCAGGTGGCCCAGAGCCCCTCGAAGCTGCGCTCTTCTTCCGCGCCGTCCAGCCCGGTCCAGCGCACGATGACGCTGGCGGGCCGTTTCACCTCGGCATACTGATCGGGGATCGAGAGGCAGCCTTCCTCGTAGCTGCTCAGATCCTCGGACGACCAGGTCACCTGCGGATTGATCAGCACCAGGGGCTCGGGCGTGCCCTCCTTGACGCAATCCATCACCAGAAGGCGCTTCATCACCCCCACCTGCGGCGCAGCGAGACCGACGCCGGGCGCGTCATACATCGTCTCCAGCATGTCGTCGGCCAGCATGCGGATCTCATCCGTGATCCCGGTGACGGGATCGCAGAGCTTCTTCAGACGGGGATCGGGATGGATCAGGATGGGGCGCAGCATGGAAGGGATTTAGGCCATGCCCCCCGCATCGCGCAAGGGGGCGCCGCGGGTTGCGGTTGAACCCCCGGGCATCAGCCTGTAGCCCTGTGGTCGCAGACGCAGCGAGGCAGCCCCCGATGGATTTCGACACTCCGGTCAACCGCTTCGGCACCCATTCGGTGAAATGGGACATGATGGAGGCGCTTTACGGCATCCCGCACGACCGGGGCCTCGCGATGTGGGTGGCGGATATGGAGTTCCGCCCGCCCGCCGTGGTGCAGCGCGCCTTGCAGGACATGCTCGGCCACGGCGTCTACGGCTATTTCGGCGACGAGCGCGATTATCTGGGCGCGATCAAATGGTGGATGCAGACGCGCCACGGCTGGGAGATCGACACTTCGCATGTCTTCACCACCCATGGGCTGGTGAATGCGGTCGGCCTGTGCCTCGACGCCTTCACAGCGCCCGGCGACGGGGTGGTGCTGATGACGCCGGTTTACCACGCCTTCGCCCGGGTGATCCGCGCGGCGGGGCGCGACCTGGTGGAATGCCCGCTGAAAAACGTGGCGGGCCGCTACGAGATGGACTTTGAGGCCTGGGACGCGCAGATGACCGGGCGCGAGAAAATGCTGATCCTGTGCTCGCCGCACAATCCCGGCGGCCGGGTCTGGAGCGAGGCAGACCTGCGCGCCACCGCGGATTTCGCGCGCCGCCACGGGCTGATCCTCGTCTCGGACGAAATCCACAGCGATCTGACCTATCCCGGCCACAAGCATCACGTCATGGCGAAGGTCGCGCCGGAAATCCGGGACCGGCTGGTGATGCTGACCGCGGCAACGAAGACCTTCAACATCGCCGGCGCCCATACCGGCAATGTGATCATCGCCGACGAGGCGCTTCGCCGGAGCTTCGTCGCGCGCCTCGCTGCGCTCGGAATCTCGCCCAACAGCTTCGGACTGCATATGGTGACCGCCGCCTGCTCGCCCGAGGGCGCCGAATGGGTGGATGCGCTGATGGCCTACCTCGACGAGAACCGGCGGCTCTTCGACACAGCGATGAACGCGATCCCGGGGGTGAGGTCGATGAAGCTGGAGGCGACCTATCTGTCCTGGCTGGATTTCACCGGCACCGGCATGGGCCGGGACGAGATCCTGAAACGGGTCGAGAAACAGGCCGCCATCGCCACCAACCACGGCGAGAGCTTCGGCAAGGGCGGCGAGGGCTTCCTGCGGGTCAATATCGCCGCGCCGCGCGCCCAGGTGCTGGACGCGATTTCCCGGCTGCAAACCGCCTTCGCCGATCTGCAATGAAACGGCTCGGGCGGCTGTTCGCGGCGCTGATGCTGCTGGCGCTGATCGCCGCCACGCTTCTCCTCTGGCCGCGCCTGACGCCAGCGCCGCCCGGACTGCCGCCGCTGACCGGCACGGTCGACCGGATCGTGATCGAGAAATCCGCCCGCCGCATGGCGCTGATCCGCGACGGCGAGGAACTGCGCGTCTACCCTATCGCGCTCGGGTTCAGCCCCGAGGGCGACAAGGAACGCGAGGGCGACGGCCGCACCCCGGAAGGCGAATACCGCATCGACCGCCGCAATGAGCACTCGGCCTATCACCTGTCGCTGGGCCTCGATTATCCGCAGCCCGAAGACCGCGCCCGGGCGCAGGCGGGCGGCTATTCCCCCGGCGGCGACATCATGATCCACGGCCAGCCGAACAGCCTGCCCGAAAACCTGATGGTGAAAGGCGACTGGACGCTCGGCTGTATCGCGCTCAGCAATGCCGGGATGCGCGAGATCTGGGCGGTGGCGCCCATCGGCACCGTGGTGGAAATCCGCCCCTGACCCCACCGCCCCGGACTGGCCGGAGACGCCTCCGGCGGGGGTATTTGGATCAGGGTGAAATCCAGAGCGCCGCTTTGCCCCTTTCACCCTGATTGAAATACCCTGGGGTGAGCGGCCGCAGGCCGCGAGGGGCAAGGCCCCTCTCTTAAGCCTTCGGCAGATAGCCCACCGGCGCGTTCTCGTCGCGCCAGTAGTCCAGCGCGGCGCGGCTGGCAACCGGGGTGGCGCGTTTGAATTCGCAGACCAGTTCGCCCGCCTCGATCTCGGAAGCGATGATCAGGCACTGAAACACATGGCGCGGCCCGTCGTGGAGATCGACCAGCCCGCGTAGCCGGGCGGGGCAGAGGTCGGCGTCGAGAGAAAAGCCGCCCTGCCAGAAGCGCAGCACCGGAAAAACCGCGCCGTTCACCTCGACGCGCATCTTAGACTTGCGGGCGGCGCGGCGCTTGCGCGCGGCCTCCAGCTGATCGCGCAATTCCTGCGGCAGATATTCCAGCATAGTCTCTCTCCCTCGGGATCAAGTCTGCCCGGGCCATGGATAAAATCAAGCCTGCTCCATCCTCTCTCACCCTCGTGTCGCAAAGATGACAGCGGCGTGGCCCGGATGCCGCAGCGCGCGTGGCTTTCCCGCTTGTCGCGGGCGCCGGATCGGGGTCACTTCTGCCCGGCGATTCGCCGCCCGTGAGCCTGAGATGACGCTCGTCCTTGCCATGATTCTCGATGCCCTGTCCGGCGAGCCGGACTGGCTCTGGCGGCGCCTGCCGCATCCGGCGGTGCTGATGGGGCGGCTGATCGGCGCCGCCGACCGGCGGTTCAACCGGGGCGCGGCGCGGCGGCTGAAGGGTGCGGCGGTGATGGCCGTGCTGGTTCTGGGAGCGGGCACCCTTGGCTGGCTGATCGGCCTTCTGCCCGGCGCGGGCGTGATCGAGACCGTGCTGGCCGCGATTTTGCTGGCGCAGCGCTCGCTGGTTCAGCATGTGCGCGCGGTGGCCACCGGGCTGCGGCGCTCGCTGGAAGACGGCAAGCGCGCGGTGGCGATGATCGTCGGGCGCGACACGCGCGACATGCGCGAAGCCGACGTGGCCCGCGCCGCCATCGAATCGGCGGCCGAGAATCTGTCGGACGGGGTGATCGCGCCTGCTTTCTGGTTCCTGGTCGCCGGTCTGCCCGGGATCCTGATCTACAAGATCACCAATACCGCCGATTCGATGATCGGCCATATGACGCCGCGATACCGCGCCTTCGGCTGGGCCGCGGCGCGGTTCGACGATCTGCTGAACCTGATTCCGGCGCGGCTGACGGCGGTTCTGCTGGCGCTCGGCCACGGCTGGAGCGATCCGCGCCCGATCCTGCGCGACGCGCCGCGCCACCGCAGCCCGAACGCGGGCTGGCCTGAGGCCACCCTGGCCCCGATCCTGAACGTCGCCCTGTCGGGGCCGCGCAGCTACGACGGCGAGATGCGACATTTCCCCTGGGTCTGGCCCGAGGGGCGGCGCGACGCGGGCGCAGACGACATCGACGCCGCCGCCCGCGCCCTGTGGCGGGCCTGGGGGCTGATGCTGGCGATTGCCCTTGCGGCGGCGCTGCTCTAGCCTCGCGGGTATGCGCGCGCTGTTCAGAGATCTGCCCGGATGATCCGCTGGGGTCTGGTCGCCACGGTGAAGACACCGGTGGAAAAGCTGCTCGCTTTCCTTGCCTGGCATCTCGATCTGGGCGCGGCGCGGATCAGCCTGTATTTCGACGACCCCGACGATCCTGCGCCGGAGGTTCTGGCGGCGGTGCCGGGGCTTGCGGGAAAGGTGGTTCTGACGCCCTGCGATGAGGCGCACTGGCGGCGTCTCGGCGGCCGGCCCGAGCGGCATCAGAACCGCCAGGCGAAGAACGCCCGCGACGCTTACCGCGCGGCCGGACCGGACTGGATCGGCCATATCGACGCCGACGAGTTCCTCTGGGCAGAGGTGCCGGTGGCACAGATCCTCGCCTCGCTGCCGCGCGAGCAGATCATGTGCCGGGCCGAGCCGTTCGAGGCGATGCACGATCCCGCTTTGCCCGATGACATCTACACCGCATCCGCCTTTCGCGGCGCGCTGAAGCCGCGCCATGCCGCGTTGCGCAGGCCGGTGCTGGGCGAGTTCGCGGGGATGCTGCCCGAGGGGATGCTCTCCCATGCCGCCGGGAAGGCGTTCTTCCGCGCGGGCATACAGGGGCTGTCACCCCGGTTGCATGGCGCCTTTATCGGCGGCGAGCGGCTGCCGGGGCCTGGTTTTGACCCACGACTGAAACTCCTGCATTTCCACGCCCAGGACCGGGCGGCATGGGCGGCCGCGCTGCCGTTCCGGCTGACCCGGGGGGCGTATCAGTATCACCCGGAGCTCTGCGCCTTTCTCTCGGGGGCGAGCCCCGCGCAGATCGCGGAGTTCTACGACGAGACGCAGGTTCTGACGCCTGCCAAGACCGCGGCGCTGCGCGAGGCGGGGCGGCTCATGGAGCTGCGGCTTGACCTTGCCGCGCGGGTGGCGAGACTGACGGCCAGGTGAAGGAGACAGGCGATGGTCACGATGGATGCGCTGATGGCGGCGGTGCCGCAGATCCAGGCGGCGCCGAAGGATGCGACGGTGGCGCGGCTTCTGACCTTTCGTCCGGCCCGCAACGAGCGGCAGCATCCCGGGCATCTGGTGCTGACCCGCGAGCGCGGCATCCCGGGTGAGCGCTGGCTGACCGAGCCCTGGCTGAAACTGCCCGATGGCTCGCCCGATCCGTCGATCCAGGTCTCGATCCTGCCCACGAGGGTGCATGATCTGGTGCGCCCGGATCCCGGGGCCGCGGTGCATCCGGGCGATACGATCCTTGCCGATCTCGACACTTCGGTCGCCAATCTGCCCGAAGGCGCGGTGTTGCAGGCCGGGAGCGCGCGGCTGCGGGTCTCGCCGGTGTTCAACAACGCCTGCGTGAAATGGAAGGTGCGCTACGGCAGGGATGCGATGGACTGGGTGAACCTGCCGCAGCACCGGGATTTGCGGCTGCGGGGGATCCTTTGCGCGATCATCGAAGACGGCGAGATCCGCCAGGGGGATCCGATCACCGTCGTCTCGCGCTGAGGCCGGCGTCGCGGGGGGCCAGCCCCCCGTCTGCTGCGCAGACTCCCCCCGGGATATTTTCAGACAGAAAATGAGGGGAGGCGGGTCACATGCCCTCGCCGCGGGCGCGTTGTGCGCGGCGGGTTTCGCGGCAGAGCGCGATCATCCCGGTGGTGAGCGCCTGCCAGACGGCGAGATCTTCGGGGCCTTTGGCGGTCATGGTGAGGCAGGTTTCGCCTTCCGTGAGGCCGAGGGCGGCGGCGGGGTGGGCGGCGTTCCAGGCCGTGATCGCCGGGGCAGAGAGCCGCACCGGCCAGCGGAGGGTCAGGCGCCAGACCTCGTCCGGCCCGGGGTCGGCGCGGAATTCGGTGGTGCCGTCCGTCAGGCGCGCCCAGAGCGCGTCGCCGTCTTCCTCCACCCCGGGGAAGCCTGCTTCGGTGAGCCAGTCGCGCATCAGGCCACCAGCGCCTCGGCCTTTTTCAGATCGACCGAGACCAGCTGGCTGACGCCCTGTTCCTGCATGGTCACGCCGAACAGCCGGTCCATCCGCGCCATGGTCACCGCATGGTGGGTGATGACGAGGAAGCGGGTTTCGGTGCGCCGGGTCATCTCATCCATCAGGTCGCAGAAGCGGGTCACGTTGGCGTCGTCGAGCGGCGCGTCCACCTCGTCGAGCACGCAGATCGGCGCCGGGTTGGCGAGGAAGACGCCGAAGATCAGCGCCAGCGCGGTCAGCGTCTGCTCGCCGCCCGACAGAAGCGACAGCGTGGCGAGGCGCTTGCCCGGCGGCTGGCACATGATCTCAAGGCCCGCCTCCAGCGGATCGTCGGATTCGACCAGCACGAGGCGCGCTTCGCCGCCGCCGAACAGATGGGTGAACAAAGTGGCGAAATTGGCGTTGACCTGTTCGAAGGCGGTCAGCAGGCGCTCGCGGCCCTCTTTGTTCAGGCCCTGGATGCCGGCGCGCAGCTTGCGCACGGCCTCTTCCAGATCGGCCTTCTCGGAGGCCAGCGTCTGATATTCCTGATCGACGGTTTTCGCATCCTCTTCGGCGCGCAGGTTCACCGCGCCGAGCGCCTCGCGCTGGCGCTTGAGGCGCTGGACATCCTGGTCGAGCGCCTCGGCGCCGGGCATCTTATCGGGGTCGGTTCTGAGCGAGGCCAGCAGTTCCTGAGGCGTGCGGTCCTCTTCCTCGGCGATCCGCTCGGCCGCCAGCGCCACGCCTTCGCGCGCGGCATCGAGCCGGGCTTCGGCGCGGGCGCGGGCCTCGCGCGCCTCGCCGGCCTGACGTTCGGCGTCGCGCTCCTGGATCTGCGCCTCGCGCAGGGCGGTTTCGGCAAGGACCAGGGCTTCCGCGGCGCGGTTGCGGCGGGTTTCGGCCTCCAGGATGGCGTCGCCCAGTTCCTCGCGTTTGGCGGCGATTTCCTCGGGCGCCTCGGTGGCCTCGGCCAGTTCCTCCTCGGCCTCGGTGCGGCGTTCGGTCAGTTCGTGCGAGCGGCGGCCGGCGGTTTCCAGCCGGTGCTTCCAGCCGGAAAGCTCCTTCATCGCCTCCTGGCGGCGGCGGGTGCGGGCCTCGCCCTCGCGGCGCAATTCGTCATGGCCCGAGCGACGCGTCATCATGGTGATCCGCGCCGCCTCGACCGTCATCCGGGCGGTCTCCACCGCTTCGCGCGCGGCGTCGAGATCGGCGAGGCCGGCGGCGGCGGATTCCGCCTCGCGCAGCCGGGTGCGGGCGGCCATGGCCTCGTCCTCGTAGCGCGACACCGCGATCCGGGCGGATTCGAGCCTTCCGGCGGCGAGGGTCTTTTCCGCCCCGGCCTTCGAGAGCGCCCGGTCGGATTCGGCCAGACGCTGGTCGGCCGCGCGCCGCGCCTCGCGCGCCAGCTGATCGGCGCGGGCGAGATCGGCGAGCCGGGCCTGCAACGCCTCATGCGCGCGGGCGGCGCCTTCGGCGCGGGCCGAGGCCTCCTCCAGATCCTGTTTCAGCCGTTGCAGCCGGTTGAGCTGTTGCAGCCGCAGCGCGGCGGCCGAGGGCGCATCCTCGGCCCCGGTGCGGAACCCGTCCCACCGCCAGAGATCGCCCTCGCGGCTGACAAGGCGCTGGCCGGGTTTCAGATCGCCTTGCAGGCGGAAGCCATCCTCGCGGCTGACAAGGCCGATCTGGCCAAGGCGACGCGCGAGAACCACGGGCGCCCCGACGCGGGCCTCCAGCGGCTCGGCGCCTTCGGGCAGCGGTTGCGGGGTGATGTAGGGATCGAGCACGGCCCAGCCGGTGCGGCCCTCGGCCCCCACTTCGGGCGCGCGCAGATCGTCGGCCAGAGCCGCGCCGAGCGCCTGTTCATAGCCCGGCTCGACCTCCAGCCGGTCGAGAAGCTGATGCCCGGCCTGGGCCTCGCGTTCGACCAGTTTCGCCAGCGCGGCACGCTCGGCGCGGAGCGCCCCCGCCTCGCCCTCGGCCTCGGAGCGGGCGGCGCGCGCGTCGGCCTCGCGCGCCTGCGCCTCGGCGCGGGCCTCTTCGGCGCTTGCCAGCGCCTCTTCGGTGCGCTCGACCAGTTCGGCGGTGGCCTCGCGGGCCTCCTCGGCAGCCTCGAACGCCTCGTCGGTCCCGGCCAGCGTTTCCGCCGCACCCTCGACCGCCTCGCGCGCGCGGAGCGCTTCGGCCTCGCTGCGCTCTGCCGTCGCGCGGGTCTCCTGCACCATCCGCGCCGCGGACTGGTGGCGGGCCGCCAGCCGGGCCGAATCCTCGGTCGCCTCGGACAAGAGCGTCTCGCGGTCGGTCAGGATCGCGCCCGCCTCGCGCGCGGCCTCAACCGCCTCGGCCAGCCGCTCGTCATGGCCCTCATGCGCGCGGGCGATCTGGTCGATCTCCCATTGCAGGCGTTCGATCACCTCGCCCGCGTCGCGGTTCAGCCCGGCCTCGCGCTCGATATCGGCGCCAAGCTGGCTGATGCGCCCGCGCAAGGCCTCGATCCGCGCCAGCGCCTGTTTCTCCTGATCACCGAGCGCATCGCGCTGGATCGTCAGCCGTTGCAGGATCGCCGCCGCGATCGCCTCTTCCTCGCGTTTCGAGGGCAGGGCATCCTCGGCCGCCTCGCGGGCACGGCCCGCCTCGCGCGCCGCGGTCTCGGTCCTGCCCGCCTCGATCAGCCGCTCGCGCAGGCCCGCTTCGGCCGTGGCCCGCGCCTCGTCCGCCTCGCGCCAGCGGCGGTACAAGAGCATCCCCTCGGCCCGCGTCAGTTCCTCGGAAATCTCGCGGTAGCGCGCCGCCTGCCGGGCCTGGCGGGTCAGCACCGACAACTGCTGCGCCAGCTGCTCCAGCACATCGTCCACCCGGGTCAGATTGGTCTCGGTCCCGGTCAGTTTCAGCTCGGCCTCATGCCGCCGCGCATAAAGCCCCGAGATCCCGGCGGCCTCTTCCAGCACCCGGCGCCGGGCCTTGGGCTTCGCGTTGATCAGTTCGGAAATCTGCCCCTGCCGCACGAGGGCCGGCGAATGCGAGCCGGTCGAGGCATCGGCGAACAGCATCTGCACATCGCGCGCCCGCACGTCCTTCGAGTTCGCCTTATAGGCCGAGCCCGCGTCACGGGTGATCCGGCGCACGATCTCGATCGTGTCGCTGTCGTTGAAACCCGAGGGCGCCAGCCGGTCGGAATTGTCGAGGACCAGCGCGACCTCGGCGAAGTTGCGCGCGCCGCGCGTCGCGGCGCCATTGAAGATCACGTCTTCCATCCCGGCGCCACGCATCGCGGTGGGGCGGTTCTCGCCCATCACCCAGCGCAGCGCCTCCAGCAGGTTCGACTTGCCGCAGCCATTCGGGCCGACCACGCCGGTCAGCCCCTCATGAATCACCAGATCCGTGGGGTCGACAAAACTCTTGAAGCCGTTCAGCCTGATCCTGGTGAAGCGCAAGGCGCCCTGCTCCGTTCCTGCCGTGGCGGGCATGGTCGGGCCTGGGCGCGCCCAAGTCAACCGCCCGGCCCCGCATATGGCGGGAACGGGCGCGGTTATCCCCAGGATATTGCCCCGGAGGACAAGATGACCCATGCACCCCTGACCGGCCGCTGCCTTTGCGGGCGCACCAACTGGCGGGCCGACACCCTGCCTCTGCGCTCGGACCACTGCCATTGCGACAGTTGCCGCCGGTTCAGCGGCTCGGGCTTCGCCTCTTTCGCCTGCTTCCCCGGGCGCGCGCTGCACTGGACCGGCGATCCGCCCGCCCGCTACACCTCGCCCAAAGGCGCGACCCGCTGTTTCTGCGCCACCTGCGGCAGTTCGCTGTCCTGGGCCTCGGCCGACGGCCCGGACGAGATCCACATCCACGCCGGCAGCTACGACGACCCCGAAGCGTTTCGCGCCGAAAGCCAGTCCTTCCCCGCGGAACGGGTGTCCTGGTCCACCATCCCCGAGGGCCTGCCCGAAAGCTGACTTCCGCCCCTCTGCGCCGTCCCGCCTTGCCGCGCCCCCGCCCCGATGGTTTCATGACCCAAACCAACGGAGACCCAGGATGAGTGATCTGCCATGAGCGACCTGACCCTTCTCGGCATCCCCGGCGCCTTGCGCAAAGGCTCGACCAACCGCCTTCTTCTGGCGCAGGCGCGGCTCTCCTTCGGCGAGGCGGCGTGGCTCGAGGCCGATCTGCGCCTGCCGCTCTACGACGGCGATCTGGAAACCTCTGAGGGCATCCCGGGCCCCGTCCGCCACCTCGGCGAACAGATCGCGCGGGCCGATGCGGTGGTGATCTCCACCCCCGAATACAACAAGGCGCCGCCCGGAGTGCTGAAGAACGCGCTCGACTGGGTGAGCCGGATCAAAGAGAACCCCTGGGCCGACAAGCCGGTCGCCATCGTCTCGGCGGCGGCCGGGCGCGGCGGCGGCGACCGCTCGCAATTCGCGCTCAGGCTGATGCTGACCCCGTTCGAGCCGCATCTCCTGACCGGACCCGAAGTCATGGTCGCCGACAGCGCCAACGCCTTCGGGGACAGCGGCCGCCTGAAGGACGCCCGCTACCAGAAGGCGCTCGACACGCTGATGGCCAGGCTGCGCAAAGCCGCTGAAACCGCCTGATCTTCATCCTGACCGAAATACCCTCGGGGGGAGACCGGACCCCAGGGGGTCCGGTCCGGGGGGCAGACGGCCCCCCGCTCCGCCAGCAATTCAGAACGGCACCGGCGCGCGGAACTCCACCCATTCCCCGCCCGCCGGATGATGCAAAGCCAGCCATTCCGCATGCAGCATCAGCCGCGGCGCCTCGCGCGCCGCCCCGGTCGCATAGATCGGATCGCCGAGGATCGGATGGCCCAGTTCCAGCATATGCACCCGCAGCTGATGGCTGCGCCCGGTCAGCGGAAACAGCCGGACCCGGGTTTCGCCGGGCAGGCGCTCCACCACCTCCCAATCGGTCTGCGCCGGGCGGCCGTGCTCGTGGCTGACCATCTGGCGCGGACGGTTCGGCCAGTCGGCGCAAAGCGGCAGGTCGATATGGCCGCGATCCTCTGCCAGCTCGCCCGCCACCCGGGCGATATAGCTTTTCCTCGCCCGGCGCTTCTCGAATTCCTGGCCCAGAAACCCCTGCGCCCGCTTGTTCCGCGCGAAGATCATCACCCCCGAGGTGTCGCAATCCAGCCGATGGACCAGAAGCGCGTCCCAATATGCCGCCTGAAGCCGCGAGACGAGGCAATCCTCGCGCCCCGCCAGTTTCCCCGGCACCGATAAGAGCCCCGCGGGCTTGTCCACCACGAGGATCCCGCGATCCTCATAGACAACCGAGAGCGGCACATCGGGCGGGTCGTAGATGAAATCGGGGATCACAGGATCTCATGCCCCGCCGCGCGCAAAGCCCCCGCCAGATGGCGGATATGGGCCGGGCCGACCTCGCAGCAGCCGCCGACCAGCGTCGCGCCCATCTCCACCCATTTCATCGCGAATGCGGTGTATTTCTCCGGCGTCAGATCGGTGCGGTGGGTCAGTTCCTTCACCGTGGGCGCATCCTTCAGGAAATTGCCCGAGATATGGGTGAAGCCGTTGGCATAGGCGCCGAACGGCAGGCCTATCGTTCCCAAAACCCCGAGCGCCGCCTCCATCGCTTCGGGCACCGAGCAATTCACCAGCACTGCCGCCACAGGCATCCCGGCGATCAGCGCGCGCAGCCCCTCGACCGGCTCGCCCGAACGAAACAGCCGCCCGTCGCGGTCATCGACCGAAACCGCAAGCCAGACCGGCAGACCCGCTGCTTCGGCCCCCTTCAGCGCCCCCCCGGCAAGACCCAATGACGAAATCGTCTCCAGCAGGATCACGTCGACATAGGGCGCCAGCAGCCGGGCCTTCTCGGCATAAAGCGCCGCAGCCTCCTCTGCCGGCGGCGTCAGATCGGGCCGGTAAGAGGCGCCAAGCGGCCCCATCGAACCGGCGATCAGCCCGCGCCCGGCCTCGGCCCGCGCCTCATGCGCCTCGGCGAGCGCGCGCAGATGCAAGGCGTGATACAGCGGATCGAGACCGAAGCCCGCCAGCCGGTCGTGCAGAATGGCATAGGTGTTGGTGGTGGCCACACTCGCCCCGGCGGCGAAGTAATCCGCATGGATCTGGCGCACGAGGCCCGGATGGTCGATCATCACCCGCGTCGCCCACAAAGGCGTCGGCGCATCGCCCGAGCGCGCGATCAGTTCCTGGCCCATGCCGCCGTCGAGAAGCGTGATCTTCGCCACCGGCTCAGCCCCCGTCCGTTTCGCGGATCCGCCATTGCGGCAATCCGTCGTCGATGTGATAATAATCCCCGGCCTCGGCGAGGAAAATGTGATCCGTCAGCCGCCCGCCGGTCGGGTTGTCGAAGGCGCCCGCCTCCATCCAGAACCCGCCCTCCGCGTCACGGAACCAGAGCGAAGAGCCGCAGTCCGGGCAATGGCCCCGCCTGCCGCCCGCCGCGGTCGGATATTCGCGGTCATGGCGGCGGTTCCAGGTCACGGCGCCCTCGTCCACCGCGAAACTGACCGAGTAATGGCCCGAGATCTTGCGGCACTGGCCACAATGACAGGCCCCGGCCTCGCCCATCGGCCCCGGCACACTGTAGTCGTTCGCCCCGCAAAGGCAGGCGCCATGCAGCTCCATGGCCTTTGACGGCGCGGGCGGCGGCCCTTCGGGGCTGTAGTAATCCCCGGCGTCCTCCTTGTAGATATGCGCCGCGATCTTCAGCCCGGTCGGCCCGTCCAGCGAACCGGGCGCGAAATGCATCGTAGGGCCGCCGTCACCGGGCCAGTGGCCGGGCTTCGGCTCCCAGAACAGAGCGGCGCCGCAGTCCTCGCAGAAACCGCGCCTGGCGGCATCCGAGGATTCGAACCAGCGCAAAGTCCCGCTTTCCACCAGCCGGAACTTCGTGACCGGCACCGAACTCGCCGCCCAGTAATGGCCCGAGACCTTGCGGCATTGCGTGCAATGGCAGGCCACCACGTCGCGCAAAGGCGGCTCGACCTCATAGACCACGCCGCCGCAGTGACAGGATCCGCGCATCATTCCGCCCTTTCGAATATTTCGGCCAGCAGGGGCACCAGCCAGTCCTCATCCGCCTTTGTAAACGCCGCCGGCGTATTGCTGTCGAGATCGAGCACGCCAAGGAGCTTCCCCGCCCCGTTCCAGACCGGGATCACCAGCTCCGACCGGGTCGAGGAGGAACAGGCGATATGGCCGGGGAAGGCGTCCACATCCGGCACGTTCTGGATCTGGCCCGTGCGCGCCGCCGCGCCGCAGACCCCGCGCGAGAACGGGATCACCAGGCAGCCGTGACCGCCCTGATAGGGGCCGATCTTCAGGGTCTCGGGCGCGGTCACGCGGTAAAATCCGGTCCAGTCGGCCAGCGGATGCGCGTGGTGGATCTCGCAGGCCAGCGTCGCCATCAGCGCGACGGTGTCGGTCTCGCCATGGGCCAGCGCGCGGATCTGTTTCGTGGCGGTGTCGTAATCCATCATCTCCTCAATACCCAAGCGCGCAGCCGTCCTTGCGCGGGTCCGAGCCGCCGGTCAGCACCCCGTCCCCGCCGATCAGAATCGCCTGGGCGCCGCCGAGCGGCTGTTCCGGCGCCGTCACCCGATGGCCCAGTTCCGCCAGCCTGGCGCGCACGGCGTCGCTGTAGCCGCTCTCCACCTCCAGCCCCTCCGGCCCGGCGAACGAGCGCGGCGCGTCGATCGCCTGTTGCAGCTCCATCCCGTAATCGGTCAGGTTCGAGACCAGCCGCGCATGGCCCGTGGGCTGATAGGCGCCGCCCATGACGCCGAAGGGCATCACCACCCGGCCGTTTTCGCGCAACATCCCCGGAATGATCGTATGCATCGGGCGGCGCCCCGGCCCGGCCTCGTTCGGATGGCCGGGGGTCAGGCTGAACCCGGCGCCGCGGTTCTGGAAGTTGATGCCGAATTTCGCCGAGGCGAGGCCCGAGCCGAAGCCCCAGAAGATCGAATAGATCAGCGAAACCGCCATCCGGTCCTCGTCCACCACCGAAAGGCAGATCGTGTCGCGGTGCACCGCCTCGCTCTGGCGCGCGGGGTCGGCCATGGCGCGGGTGGGGTCGATCAGCGCGGCGAGCCGCGCGGCGGTCTCGTCCGACAGGAAGGCCGCGAGCCGGGCGGGATCCATCCGTTCGGGATCGGCGATGAAGCGGTCGCGGGCGTCACAGGCGAGTTTCGCCGCCTCGGCCTCCAGATGAGCGCGTTCGGCGCCCAGAGGGTCGAGCCGCGAAAGGTCGAAGTTTTGCAGGATCCTGAGCAGCAGGATCGCGGTCGCCCCCTGGCCGTTCGGCGGATGCTCCATAAGCTCGAACCCGTTGTGGAGGCCCGAGACCGGGGCGCCGCAATCGGCCCGGGTCGCCGCCAGATCCTCGTGGCTGTGGCTGCCGCCGAGCGCATTCAGCGAGGCGATCATGTCCTCAGCCACCTCGCCTTCGTAAAAGCCCGCGCGCCCCTCGCGGGCGATGCGGCGCATGACCTCGGCCAGCCCGGGGGCGCGGAAGATCTGGCCCGCCCGCGGCGCGGCGCCGTCGAGCGTGTAGAACCGCCGGGCGTCGCCTTGCAGCACGCTGATGTCCCCGGCCCAGTCAAAGGCGGTGCGCGGCGCGACCGGAATACCTTCATCGGCATAGCGGATCGCCGGCGCCAGCACCTCCGCGAGCGGCAGGCGGCCATAGTCCTGGTGCAGTTGGCAGAGCGCATCCACCCCGCCCGGCGGCGTCACCGACAAAATCCCATGAAGCGGCACCGTCTCATGCCCCGCCGCGCGCAGCGCCGCGGCCGAGCAGCCGGCGTGGGCGCGGCCCGAGCCGTTCAGCGCCCGGACCTCCTCGGTCCCCGCGGGCTTGATCAGCGCGAAAGCGTCGCCGCCCAGCCCGCACATCTGAGGCTCGGCGATGTTGAGCACCATGGCGGCGGCGATGGCTGCATCCGCCGCGCTGCCGCCGGCTTTCAGGGTCTCGATGGCGGTCAGCGAAGCCAGGGGATGCGAGGTCGCCGCCATGCCGCGCGTGGCCATCACCGCCGAACGGCCCGGAAGTTCGAAATTGCGCAATCTGGCCCCCGCTGGCTGGTCTGGCCCGAGACTAGGTCAGCGGGGGCGCAAAGCCAATCCACCGGCGCATGGGTCCGGGCCGCGCCTGAGGGCGCTTGCGGCCCCGGGGCATCGGCCCCGCAAGGCTCTTGCCGGACGGATCAGAGGCGAAAGGCGGCCCCCTGCCGCCCCCGGAAACCCACGCGCCAGGCCTTGCATGGGCACGCCATTTCTCTGTGGTCAGCCGCCACGCCCCCCTTCCCGGAACTGTCGGGGCATGGGCTTTCAGGCGCAACGCTGCTGCGGCGCCCTTGCGCATATCGCGCCGGGCGCGGGGTGACGGTGACGGTGACGGTGACGGTGACGGTGACGGTGACGGTGACGGTGACGGTGAAAATCATGCCGCCGCCGAAGCAGCGCAAGAGCCGGAGCACACTCCGGTTACAAAGATGCTTTGTCGGGGAGGCAGGAGTGCGGAGACACGTCGGGAAAGCCCGGCGCCGCGGGGGATCGTGGTGCTGCGTGAGACTTTTCAGAACCAGAGCTGAAGAGAGGCGGGGGCAAACTACGCCCCCAAAAACTGTGTGACCAGCCCCGCACGGGCAATCCGATCACGGCCGGAGGAGTCTCGGGTGCGAAACCGACTGCGCCCTCAGAAACGCTAATCCAGGCCGATCACTGCCGGATCAGGTGCCACGCGCACCACGCCACAGGAAAAACTGGCCTGAGATAGCGCCCTAGGGGGGAGATACCGGCCCGGAGAACCCGATGAGCGCGGATATGAACCTCGGCACCGGAACTGGGTGGGGGCTGTTGATCCCGGTGCCGAGGTGAAGCCTTATGCAGCTACGCTTCCCTCTATTACGCCGATGCCCGGCAATATTGCGTGGGAATTATGGCGAAATCGCGTCACTTTCCCCGGATCCGGGACATTCGGCGAGCCGCCCTGTCATTGTTCGCAATCCATCACGATCCCCAGCCGGTTCGTCTTGCCGTCCCGCAAATACGAGATTTCCCGGGCCAGGCTTCGAATCAGGAACCAGCCGAAACCGCCCTCGGGCAGGCTGGCGGCATCGGGCAATTCGCCCGCAGGCAAGGCCCCCGAAGGCATCGCGACGCCGTCATCCTCGACCACGAGGCAAAGCCGCGCCGGTTCCAGCCGCAAAAGCAGCCGGATCCCGGCGCCGCTGCCGCAACACGCATGTTCGGCGATATTGTTGAGCACCTCGGCCAGCAGGATCTCGGCCCGGCCCCGGTCTTCCGGCCCCAGCCGCGCCAGCGGCGCCGACCTCATCGCGCGGGCAAGGCCCGCCCGCACCGATTCCAGATCGCCGGGCATTTCGATCAGCGCAAAGGGCCATTCCACCGCAGCCTGAGACGCCATGCCGTTCACCGCCATCCGCTCAGCCCGCATGGCTGAGGCCCTGATCGACCGCGGCATGAATGGTGAAAACCGAATCCATCCGGGTCAGACGGAACACTTTCTCGACCGTCGGGGTCAGCCCGGCGAGTTCCAGCCGCCGCTCGGGCGCGAGCAGCTTCATCACCGCGACCACCGCGCCAAGCCCCGAGGAATCAAGGAAATTCACCCGCGACAGATCCAGGATCACCCGCGCCGACCGCTCGGCGATCAGATCGCGCATCCCCTCTTTGAAGCGGATCGCCCCGGCCGCGTCGATCCGGTCCTCTTCCACCCGGATGACGAGGGTGTCTGCCTGTTTCTCGGATTGCAGCGACATGTTCCGGCCCTTCCTGACTGACTCGCAGCCAGTCTGGGGCAAAATCCTTAGCAAGCGGTAAGCGGAAACCTCAGTTCAGCTGGAACTGCAAGGGATAGCGTCCGTCCTCGAAATCGCCGAACAGATCCGACAGATCGGGGTGATCGACCGGCTCGCCGGTCTCGTCGGGGATCAGGTTCTGCTCGGACACATAAGCGACGTAATAGCTTTGGTCGTTCTCGGCGAGGAGGTGGTAGAACGGCTGATCGCGGGAGGGGCGGCTGTCCTCGGGGATGTTCTCATACCATTCCTCGGTGTTCGAGAACATGGCATCCACATCGAAGACCACACCGCGAAACGTGTGTTTGCGATGCCTGAGCACCTGTCCGATGTGATACTTAGCTTCGGCCTTGAACATCTGACAGTCCCCCATCCGGTAACTACCGCCGCGGGCGGGGGCTTGTCCACAACCGACATGAGCCGGGGAGCGACTCAGCCGGAAACAGTCTGTGAACCTTATTTTCACAGTCGGGCCGCAAGGAAGCCCCGCCCCCTCGCGCAGAACTTACCGGGGAAGCCGCCGATGGGCCGCCGCGGCAGGTTCCCCCCGCCCCGGCCTTGCGCTATACTCAGGCAAAACAAGACGCACGAGGGGCAGATGAGCAGGTTTCTCCGTGCAGCGCTGCTGTTGTTGTTCCTTGCCTCCTGTGGCGGGGGCTCGGGCAAATTTTCGGCGCCGCGCGATCTCGACAATGCTTGCGCGATCGTTCGCGAAAGGCCGCAGTATCTGCGCGCCATGAAGGCGACCGAGCGCCGGTGGGGCATTCCGATCCATGTGCAGATGGCAACGATCCACCAGGAATCGAAGTTCATCGGCAATGCGCAGACACCGCATCGCTGGGCGCTCGGGGTGATCCCGATGGGGCGCCAGAGCACCGCCTACGGCTACAGCCAGGCGCTGAACGGCACCTGGGAGGAATATGTGAAATCCCAGGGCGGCGGCGGCAAGAAGCGTGACCGGATCGAGCATGCCACCGATTTCATGGGCTGGTATATGGACGAATCCTCGCGTCGGCTGGGCATATCCAAACAGGATGCCGAGGCGCAGTATCTCGCCTATCACGAGGGCCGCGCCGGCTATGCCAAACAGAGCTACCTGGCCAAACCCTGGCTGGTCGAAGTGGCGGCAAAGGTCGGCCGGCGGTCGGAAATGTATCAGATGCAGTTGCAAAGCTGCGGGCGCTGAACGCCCGCAGACGCATCAGTTGCCGCTGCGTTTGCTCATCTCGATCGGGATCGAGAACATGTTGTCGCCGAGGCTGCCGCCCTTCTTCATCTGACCGAGGATGACGGTGGTCTTCTGGCCCAGATCATCGGTGATCACCCATTGCCGCAGTTCCACCGGATCGGCGGTGAACACCAGTTCGATCGTGCCGTATTCGGGATGTTCGGGGTCCTGGGCGGTGACGCGGGTCGAGGTGCCGTCCTCGCGGTGGCCGATCACCGTCCGGGCCTTGCCGAGGTCGATGTTCGCCGCAAGGATCAGGTTCAGCGGCGTGCGGCGCAGAGGATATTGTTCCGGCCCCATGTTCGACTTGCCGTCGAAGATCGCGACGTTTCCGGCGCTGGCCAGCACCAGCGAGCGGTCGGGCGGGGCGTATTGAAAGCGCACCCGGCCGGGGCGGCGGATGAAGATCTTGCCGGTCGAGACCGATCCGTCGCCGTTGATCTGCGTGAAATCCGCCTCCACCGTGGTCAGGCCGTTCAGATATTTCGACAAGGTGGCGAGAGACAGCTTCTGCGCCAGCGCCGGGCGGCCGGCCAGGACAAGCGGCAGAGCAAGGGCGAGCGGGGCGAAAAGCGCGGTGCGACGGTTCATGGGCCGGAATATACCCGCTGACGCAAGCGCCGGAAATCCCCCTGAAATATCGCTCGCAGCTTTGTGCCGGGGCGTGAGGCTGGCATAAGAGCGGCGCCGCAGCCGGCGGCACATAGCCAAATGCCTGCCCACTCCTTAGGGTCGTCTCCGTCCGCATATATCAGACCGCAGGAGGCGCAAAGGAACGGCATCGGCGCTGCAAACCGGATCATCGCACCCGTCGCCGGCACTTCCCCTTGCACGTCGCTAAATGCCATCGACGCAACGACATTCCCGTGGCAGCAGCGTGATTTTCAGCGGCGGCAACCGGATTTCGCGCCCGCGCGACTGGCAAGCCTCCGCCGAGCCGCCCGCCACTCGCCGCACCGTGGGAAAGCCGGCTTGACCTTGAGTCAATCCGCCCCGACAGTCCGCCCCGACCGCCTGACCGGAGAGAGACCGAATGAAAGCCAATGCCGTCACTGCTTCCTACAAACGCTGGGCTCCGGTCTATGATTCCGTCTTTGGCCGGCTGCTGCACGAAGGGCGGCAGCGGGCCGCGGGTCATGCTACGGCACGGGGCGGCGAGGTGCTGGAAGTGGGTGTCGGCACCGGCCTTGCGCTGCCGCTTTACGGCCCCGGCGTGAAGATCACCGGCATCGACTTTTCCGCCGAGATGCTGGCGCGCGCCGAAGAGAAGGTGCGCCAGCACGGCATGGAAAACGTCACCCTGCGGCAGATGGATGCGCAGAAGCTCGACTTTCCCGACGCCAGTTTCGACACGGTGTCGGCGATGCATGTGCTCTCGGTGGTGCCCGATCCCGAACAGGCCCTGTCCGAGATCGCCCGGGTCTGCCGCCCCGGCGCGCATGTGCTGATCACCAATCACTTCGCCGCCGACAAGGGCGCGCTGAAACTGGCCGAGCGGCTGATCCAGCCGTTGCAGCACCATCTGGGCTGGCAGGCGGATTTCCCGATCGCCCGGGTGCTGGGCGATCCGCGGCTGCGCATGGTCGAACGCCGCCCGCTGCCGCCGCTCGGGGTGATGACCTGGCTGGTCTTGGAGCGGATCTGAACGCCGCGGGCACCTATTCTGAGGTGTCGAGGAACAGGGTCAGATCCAGCGTCGAATAGGCATATCGGGTGCGGTCGATCTCGTAGCGCGCGGCGGGATGGCCGTTCAGCAGCCCGGTGGACCACTGGCCCTGGCGGTTGTGTTCCACCCATTCGAAGGCCACGCCGGACAGGCGGAAGGTCGCGCCCGCCTCATGCCAGGCAACGCTGCAATCCTCGGTTCCCGATGCGCCCGAGACCATATCGAAATAATCGCAGGTCTCCGCCCGGGCCGCGCCGGCGGCCAGGATCAGGGCCGCCGTTACAAGGCTTCGTCTCATCCGCCGCCCTCCTCAGGTCTCGGGGATCAGGATCTCGCGTTTGCCGACATGGTTCGCAGCGGTGACCACGCCCTCTTCCTCCATCTGCTCCACAAGGCGCGCGGCCTTGTTGTAGCCGATGCCCAGCTTGCGCTGGATATAAGAGGTCGAGCATTTGCGGTCCTTCGCCACGATGGCCACCGCCTGGTCGTAGAGCGCATCCTCGCCATCGGTATTGCCGCCAAGGCCCAGCACCGCGTCGATGTCGGGGGCGCTGTCCTCGTCCGGCCCCTCGACCACGCCCGACATATAGCTGGGCGGGCCGAAGCTCTTGAGGTGGTTGACGATTTCCTCGACCTCTTCATCCGAGACGAAGGGGCCGTGGATCCGCGCGATGCGCTGGCCGTTGCCCATGTAGAGCATGTCGCCCTGGCCCAGAAGCTGCTCGGCGCCCATTTCGCCCAGGATGGTGCGGCTGTCGATCTTCGAGGTCACCTGGAACGAGATCCGGGTCGGGAAGTTCGCCTTGATCGTGCCGGTGATCACATCGACCGAGGGCCGCTGCGTCGCCATGATCAGATGGATTCCGCTCGCCCGCGCCATCTGCGCAAGGCGCTGGATACAGGCTTCGATCTCTTTCCCGGCGACCATCATCAGATCGGCCATCTCGTCGACGATCACGACGATATAGGGGAAGGGCTGCGGCGCGAATTCCTCGGTCTCGAACACCGGATCGCCGGTCTCATCGTCGAATCCGGTCTGGATCGTGCGTTTGAACATCTCGCCCTTGGCAAGTGCCTCGCGCACGCGGCCGTTGTAGCCCTCGATGTTGCGCACGCCCATGCGCGACATCTTGCGATAGCGCTCTTCCATCTCGCCCACGACCCATTTCAGGGCGACGACCGCCTTTTTCGGATCGGTCACCACAGGCGACAGCAGATGCGGGATCCCGTCATAAACGGAAAGCTCCAGCATCTTCGGGTCGATCATGATCAGCCGGCATTCCTCGGGCGTCAGCTTGTAGAGAAGCGACAGGATCATGGTGTTGATCGCCACCGATTTCCCCGAGCCGGTGGTCCCGGCGATCAGCAGGTGGGGCATCTTGGCAAGGTTCGCCACCACCGAGCCGCCGCCGATATCCTTGCCGAGCGCCAGCGGCAGCCGCTGCTGGCCGTCGCCGAATTCGCGGCTGGCGAGGATCTCGCGCAGGACGACCTTCTCGCGATGCGCATTCGGCAATTCGATCCCGATCACCGAGCGGCCCGGCACGGTCGAGACCCGCGCGGACAGCGCCGACATCGAGCGCGCGATATCGTCGGCAAGGCCGATCACGCGGCTGGCCTTCAGCCCCGGCGCGGGTTCCAGCTCATACATGGTGACGACCGGGCCGGGGCGGACCGAGACGATCTCGCCCTTCACCCCGTAATCGTCCAGCACCGATTCCAGCATCCGGGCGTTTTCTTCCAGCGCCTCGTCGGAAAGCTGGGTGCCGGCATTGCCCGAGGGCGCAGACAACAGCGCCAGCGGCGGCAGTTCGTATTCGATCTGCGGTTCTTCAAAGCGCAGGCTGGGCTGAGCCTCGGCCTGGGCGCGCACCGAGGGCTGGAGCGGCTTTTTCACCGCGGGCTGCACGATCGGGCGGCGGTCGAGCACCGGGGCGACGCGCGGCGCGGCCATGACCGGCGCCGGGTCGTAATCGGGCTCGTAATCCTCGTCGGGCTGCCATTCGGCCTCGTCGGCCGCGAACATGTTGTCCGCGGGCTCGTCCCAGACGGGCGCGGCGGCGGGTGCGGCCACGCGCGGGCGGGCGGCAAAGACCGGCGGCTCCTGGCGCATGGAAAGCTCCGGCGCCGGGGTGAAGCCCGGATCGTCGTCGCTCCAGGAGGTATCGGCGTAATCGTCTTCCCAGTCCTGGGCCTCCATCTGCGCGGCTTCGGCGAGGGCGATGGCCTGGGCGGCGGTCACGGGGGG
>NZ_UXAW01000096.1 GCF_900609055.1 Pseudogemmobacter humi
GCGGCATGAAGGATTCCGGCCACGGCACCGAGGGCGGCTCGGAAGCGATCGAAGCCTATCTCGAAACCCGCTTCGTCACCCGAAAGGGCTGAGCCGGACGAGACCGCAAAGGCCCGGGCCGCTTTGGGCGCCCGGGCCTTTCCACGTCTTTCGCCCGCCCGGCCTCTGTGCAAGATGCGCCTCGCAGGTGATCCGGGAGTTCATGGTGAAACGGTTTCTGAAAATCCTCAGCCTCGTCCTTGTCGCGGTGATCGGCATGGTCGGCTACGAATATCTGTCCTGGGTGAAGAACTGGAAGGGCGCCTCCGACCCGTTCGACGAAGTGGGAATCGACCTGCATTCCTACATGCCCGGCTTCGTCCGGGACTGGGGCTGCGCGCAACTCAGGGCTGAATTCGGCAACAAGACCCTGCCGCCCCATGGCTGCCGGGATCCCTCAGGCCGCGGCTGGCAGTAACCCCGCCCGAGAAGAAGGGGGCTGCCGAAGATGCAGGCTTGAACCGGCGGCGCCTGCCTCTTCACCCCTCGCCGCCTTCGGCGGCTCACCCCGCGGGATATTTAAGGACAGAAAATGAGGCACTGGGCCTTTGATCATTTTCTGTCCTTAAATATCCCCGCCGGAGGCATCCGTGCCGCAAGGCACGGACCTCTTTGAGACGCGACCGGCTCGGTGGGGTCACATGGGCCTCATGCTGGCCCGGATACCCCGCCGGAGGCATCCGCCGGGCAGAGCCGGAAGACGCGGGCCCCCGGTGACAAGCGGTTTCGCCTTGCCTATAAGCCGCGGCGAAACATCCGTGCCGCAAGGAACCCCGACATGACGATCAAGGTTTTCGGACACAAATCCCCCGATACCGATTCCACCGGCTCGCCCATCATCTGGGCATGGTATCTTTCCGAGATCAAAGGCACCCCGGCGAAGCCGTTCCTGCTGGGCGAGCCGAACACCGAAGCGGCCTTCGTGCTGAAACACTGGGGGCTGGAGAAGCCGGAGATCATCGCCGATGTCTCGGAGGGGGACGAGGTCGTCATCGTCGACACCAACAACCCCGCGGAACTGCCGCCCTCGGTCAATGAGGCGAAGATCATCGGCATCATCGACCACCACATGCTGGTGGGCGGGCTGAAGACCAGAGCGCCGATCAGCATCACCGTCCGCCCGCTGGCCTGCACCGCCACGCTGATGCACGACCTGATCGGCGGCGATCTGGCGAAGGCGCCGCGGGCGGTCAAAGGCGCGATGCTGTCGTGTATCCTCTCGGACACGCTGGAATTCCGCTCGCCCACCACCACCGACCACGACCGCGCGGTGGCCGAGCAACTGGCCGCCGATCTGGGCGTTTCGATCCCCGGATATGCGGCGCAGATGTTCGAGGCGAAGTCGGACGTCTCGGCCTTTTCCGACGAGGCGCTGTTGCGGATGGATTCCAAGGAATACGGCATCGGCGGCAAGGAACTGCGGATCTCGGTGCTGGAAACCACCGCGCCCAAAGTGCTGCTCGACCGCAAGGACAGCCTGATGGCCGCCATGCCGGGCGTGGCCACGGCGGACGGTGCCGATCAGGTGCTGCTGTTCGTCATCGACATCCTGAAAGAGGAAGCGACGCTGCTGGTGCCGAACGATCTGGTGAAGCGGATCGCGGAAGCCAGCTTCGGGGCGGTGGTCACCGGCGATACGGTGGTGCTGCCCGGCATCATGAGCCGCAAGAAACAGATCATCCCTTCGCTGAAGATCTGACGGAACAGGCGGCCGTCAGGTGAGTGCGGGAAGCGGGGCGGACGAGAAGCGGACAGCCGGCGGGGAATCCGGTCATGATGCTCCGGGCTTTTCTCAGGCCGGGCCTGATCTCGTTCGGCGGCTCGCCCGCGTCTCCCGGGTGTTTCCGCGACGGATTGCGGCACGTGGGGTTTGAGGCCTCTGGCGCAGCCTTTGCCCGCTGATCCTGCGTGTGCGACCATTGCGCCCGGCGCGCTGGTGTAAGGCTCAGGCGATGATATCGGGGATCAGCCGGTCCTCGATCGAGGTGATCTGATCCTTCAGCGCCAGCTTCTGCTTTTTCAGCCGCCGGATCGTCAGCATATCGGGCCGCCCGGTGATTTCCAGCGCGTGAATTGCCTCGTCCAGGTCGCGATGCTCGCGGCGCAAAACCTCCAGCTTCACGCGCAGCATCTCATCAAAGCTCATTTCCGAGGGGGCATTCATGGCTGGACGCAGGTCTTTGCTGAAGTTTCTGATCAAAACATAGGCCAGATGAATGATTCGAGGAAGGACCGGCGCGGAATTTTCCCGATCCTGCCGGGCTTTGCGCCACTTGCGGCCCGCGCGGGCGCCCCCCATATTCGGGTCAAGGGTGCCGGTGCCCGCTGATGGGGCCGGGCCTGCGAATTGTCGCTTTGTAAAAGGACAGTCCGACGATGACGAAACTCAGCTTCGGGTCGCACCCGTTCCTTCTGGGCTTCGAGCAGCTTGAACGGCTGGTCGAGCGCACCGCGAAAACCGGGGGCGAGGGTTATCCTCCCTATAATATCGAGGCGGTCTCGGAAAACGCTTACCGCATCACCCTGGCCGTCGCGGGCTTTCGCGACGAGGATCTCGCGATCACGGTCGAGGACCGCCAGCTGGTGATCTGCGGCCGCCAAAGCGAGGATGGCCAGGAACGGGTGTTCCTGCACCGGGGCATCGCCGCCCGCGCTTTCCAGCGCAGCTTCGTGCTGGCGGACGGGGTCGAGGTCGGCGGCGCGCATATGGAGCATGGCCTCCTGCATATCGACCTGCGCCGCAACGTGCCCGAAACCGTGGTGCAGACGATCAGAATCGGACAGAGAAAGGGGTGAAGCAATGAACACGCCGTTTCCGGGTTTCCCCGAGGGCAAGAGCCGCATCGTCTATGTGCGCCCGGTGCCCGTCACCGAACTTCCCGACGAGGTTCGCGCGCAGATGAGCGAGCAACTGGGCGAGGATGCCGTGATCTATTCGGTCAATGCGACCGACGGCCAGCGCCTTGCGCTGGTGGCCGACCGCAACCTGGCCTTCCATCTGGCGAAAGCCCATGATTTCGCGCCGGTAAGCGTGCACTGACCTCGGCCGCGGCGTAAGGGGAATGAACCCCGGGGGGCGCCCCCCGGGGTTTTGTCTTGCTGGCGGCTCAGTGCTCCGCCAGCCAGCGCTCGGCGTCGAGCGCGGCCATGCAGCCCATCCCCGCGCTGGTCACCGCCTGGCGGTAGATGTGGTCGGTCAGATCGCCCGCCGCGAAAACGCCCGGGATCGAGGTGCGGGTGCTGCCCGGCTCCACCTTCACATAGCCGCCGTTGTGCAGCTCCAGCTGATCCCTGACCAGTTCGCTTGCGGGCGCATGGCCGATGGCGACGAAGAAGCCCGCGCAGGGGATGTCGCGCTCTTCGCCGGTGCTGACGTTGTGGATGCGCACCGCCTCGACGCCCAGCGGGCTTTCCGCGCCCTTCACCTCGATCACCGCGCTGTTCCAGACAACCTTGATCTTCGGGTTTTTGAACAGGCGGTCCTGGAGGATCTTTTCCGCGCGCAGGCTGTCGCGGCGGTGGACCAGCGTCACCTTGCTGGCGAAATTGGTCAGGAACAGCGCCTCTTCCACGGCCGTATTGCCGCCGCCGGTCACGACCACCTCTTTGCCGCGGTAGAAGAACCCGTCGCAGGTGGCGCAGGCCGAGACGCCGAAGCCCTTGAACTTCTCTTCCGACGGCAGGCCCAGCCATTTCGCCTGGGCGCCGGTGGCGAGGATCACCGCATCGGCGGTATAGGTGGTGCCGCTGTCGGCAGTGGCGGTGAAGGGCCGCGCCGACAGATCCAGCGCGGTGATGTAATCGGCGACGATCGCGGCGCCCATCTCGCGGGCGTGTTCCTCCATCTGCACCATCAGGTCGGGGCCCTGGACGACGCTCAGGCCGGGCCAGTTCTCGACCTCGGTGGTGATGGTCAGCTGGCCGCCGGGTTGCAACCCCTGGATCAGCACCGGATCCAGCATGGCCCGCGCGGCATAGACCGCCGCCGTATAGCCCGCCGGGCCCGAGCCGATGATCAGAACCCTGCTGTGCCGCGTCTCGCCCATGATGTCCCTCTTCTGCCGCCCCCGGGGCGGTCGCCTGTCTCGCCGGATCTCTTGTCGATATAGCCAACCGCCCGCCCCGCCGGAAGCCCCGCGGCGTTGCGATCTGGCCCGGCGATGCGCAATGCGACGGGGGGCGCTGCGGTCTGATTTGAAACTTTGTTGCGCAAACCCGGCCAAGGCCCTATTCAGGCGCCAGACGAAGGAGTTCTCTATGGCGGGCCACAAGCTTGACGAAACCGACCGGCACATCCTGGCCGAGCTTCAGGCCGACGGCAGGATGACCAATGTCGAGCTTGCCAGCCGGGTCGGCATTTCGGCGCCGCCCTGCCTGCGCCGGGTGCGCACGCTGGAGGAGCAGGGCTTCATCACCGGCTATCACGCAGATATCGACGCCCGCGCGCTCGGCTTCGAGGTTTCGGTCTTTGCCATGGTGCGGCTGAACAGTCAGGCCGAGGCCGATCTGTCGGCCTTCGAGGACCGCTGCCGCGCCTGGCCGCTGGTACGCGAATGCCATATGTTGAACGGCGAGATCGACTTCATCCTGAAATGCGTCTCGCCCGATCTGTCGACCTTCCAGAACTTCCTGACCGGAGAACTGCTGACCGCGCCCAATGTGGCCAACGTCAAGACCAGCCTCGTGATCCGCAACGCCAAGGACGAGCCTGGCGTGCCCTTCGACGTGCTGGAGGACCGGCTGGCGCGCAACGCCTGAGGGGCGGGGCCCGAGCGGCGGGCGCGGCAAAAGAAAAACGGCCCCGTTTCGCGTGCCAGAGGAGCACCGGGACCGTTCTTACTCAAGCGGAACCCCCATTCCGTGAGCGGCGGAAGCAGGGGGCGGGACCGACGATCCCGCTTCGGGGGGCGTCCGGTCCGATACGCAGGGGCAGGGACATGCTCCTGTCCCGTTCATGTCCCGGTTGCGCCGCATTGTCAAACATCCGCCGCGCTTTCACCTTAAACCGGAAACAGTCCGCGCCTCTGCCGCGTAACTGTTTCCGTTCGGCGCCGTGCTCTGTGCAGGATATGGCGGAAAAAGGTCAGGCGG
This sequence comes from Pseudogemmobacter humi, assembly GCF_900609055.1. Taxonomy (GTDB): domain Bacteria; phylum Pseudomonadota; class Alphaproteobacteria; order Rhodobacterales; family Rhodobacteraceae; genus Pseudogemmobacter; species Pseudogemmobacter humi. The sequence continues at coordinate 5,131 of NZ_UXAW01000096.1, forward strand.
AGGTAAAGCCGCCCTTCACCGCGATTCGTGCTTAACGTGCAGCGGCGCTGTTATCTCGCGGCGACGCCGGTGAAGCGGCCGAACAGCGGGAGGATGCGGCGCCCGCCGGTGGCGGCGATCACCGGGGCGATGGTGCTGCGCATTTCGGGCTGGCGGCGCTGGCCGCGCATCCAGGGGAAGCTGGGCAACGGCTCGGCCGAGGCGGCGATCACGCTTTTCAGCCAGCGGCGTTCGGTGACGGGTTTGTGCGACATGCTGCTCTCCTCTCGGTCTCTGGCGGTTTCGCCTTGTATGAGGGCAGGATCGCCAGACAATGCGGCGGGGTTTGGGCCGATTGATGCAGGATTAAGGTCATTTCCTGACGTGAGACAATCGCCGGGCTGCGCAGGGATTGTCTTTAATGCGCTGATTTCACCGGGATTTTGGAAACGATGTGCTCAATACCGGCGGATTGTTTCCAGAATTGCGACAATATCGCGGCGGATCAGAGCCTGATCGCGGCGATCAGCCGCCCGTAATCCGCCTCGCCTGCATGGGTGGTGCGGCGGTAGCTGAAGAAGCGCGCCGGGTCGGAATAGGTGCAGTGCCGGGTCCATTCGGCCTCGGCCACGCCCGCCTCGCGCAGCCGGTAAAGCCCGTAGGCGGGCAGGTCGAACTGGTAGCGCCCGTCGCGGCCATTGGCGAAGAACCGGGCATTGCCGGGGTCTTCGGTCAGGAAGGTTTGCAGGAACTCCTCGCTGACCTCATAGGCGGCCTGGCTGATGGTGGGGCCGATCACCGCGCGGATCCGCCCGCGTTCGGCGCCAAGGGCGACCATGGCGTCCAGCGTCGCCTCCAGCACGCCATTGACCGCGCCGCGCCAGCCGGCATGGGCGGCGCCGATCACCTGCGCCTCCGGCTCGGCGAACAGCACCGGCTGGCAATCGGCGGTCAGCACGGAAAGCGCGAGGCCCGGCACATTCGTCACCATCGCATCGGCGGTGGGGCGGGCGTCGGGCGGGCCGGTCACGGTGACCACATCGGGCGAATGCACCTGATGCACCGAGACCAGCGCGCCGGGCTCCACCTCCATCGCGCTTGCCACGCGGGCGCGGTTGATCGCCACGATCTCGGCCTGGTCCGAGGATCCGCTGCCGCAGTTCAGCCCGGCGAAGATGCCCGACGAGGCCCCGCCCTTGCGGGTGAAAAAGCCGTGGCGGAACGGGATCAGATCGGAGGTGATGAGCTCAAGCATCGGAATCCGTGGTCTCAGAAACGGGCCGGGCGAATCCCGGCGGCGGCGGTGCACCGGGGGGAAACACCGCCAGCGCTTTGAACAGACTTCCCATTTCTGCCGGATCGGTCAAGCGTCGCGCCGCTTCCAGCGGGGACTCGCTGCCCCCGGCCGCCAGCGCCCGTGCCCGATGCCCGATTCCGAGCGCCGTCAGCAGCGCCGCTTGCGTCGTGTAAGCGGTCTGCGCGGGCCGGGCGGCGGCGGCGAGGGCTGCGAAATCGACATGGGCGGTCAGATCGGCCTCGCCCGGTGCGGCGAAAGGATCGGTGTAGCCATGGGCGCGCATGGCCTGGAACGTGTCGCCGAGGCTCTGCCAGCCTCCGTAATCCACCACCAGCGCCAGCCCGCCGTGCCGGGCGATCCGTCCCGCGATCTCTGCCATCATCGGCGCGGCGGCCGGGCAGATCTCGACCACGCCGCCCTCGGGCACATCCGTGAGCCGGGGATCCAGCGCCGCGACCGGGGCGGGGGGCGAAAGGCCGGGCGAGAGGCGCCCGTCGGTGAGGCCCACCATGGTCTCGGACCAGAGATTGCCTTGCCGGGTGAACTGCCGGATCGGCAGCGCGTCGAAGAACTCGTTCGCCAGCAGAAACAGCGGCGCCTGAGGCAGGTCGCTCAGATGATCGGCCCAGGTCACGTCATAGCCGCGCAGGGCCTCGCGCTGGATCTCGCGCAGCCGGGGCGAGGCCTCGACCAGCACCACCTGTGCGGCGGTGTGGAAGCCCGGCACCCTGGCGGTGGCGCGCAGCACATCGGCCATCAGCGTGCCGCGGCCGGGGCCGGGCTCGGCCAGCGTAAAAGCGGGCCGGCCGAGGTCGAGCCAGTATTGCGCCAGCGCAAGGCCGAGCAACTCGCCGAACATCTGGGAAATTTCGGGCGCGGTGATGAAATCGCCCGCGGCGCCGAAGGGCTCGCGCCGCGTGTAATAGCCGTGTTCGGGATGCAGCAGGCAATCGGCCATGTAATCGGCCAGCGTGACCGGCCCCGTCGCCGCGATCCGCGCGGCGATCAGTTGGCCGAGCGGCGTCACGCCGGGGCACGCACCGCGCGGGCGCGCAGGATGAACCACAGCCCGATGGCGATCATCGGCAAGGACAGGAGCTGGCCCATGGTCAGCCCATAGCCGCCCAGATGCAGCGCCAGCCCCAGCGGATTGCCGGGCGAGACGAATTGCGCATCCGGCTGGCGCACGAATTCCACGAGGAGCCGCGCCACGCCGTAGCCGGCGATGAACAGGCCCATGGTCCGGCCCGGAAACCGCAGCCAGCCGCGCCGCAGGACCAGCCAGAAGATCAGCGCGCCCAGGATCAGCCCTTCCAGCGCCGCCTCGTATAGCTGGCTCGGGTGGCGGGCGCAGATCGTCATGACGCCCTCGCAGGTCTGCGCGGCCTCGCCGGGGAAGGCCACGCCCCAGGGCAGGTCGGTCGGACGGCCCCAGAGCTCGGCGTTGATGAAATTGGCGAGCCGCCCGAACAAGAGCCCCGGCGTGACCGCGAAGGCGAAAAGATCGCCGACCGGCAGGGCGGGAATCCGCTCGCGCCGGGCGAAGATCAGCCCCGCCACCGCCACCCCGACGAAGCCGCCGTGGAAGGACATGCCGCCGTCCCAGAGCCGCAGGATCGAGACCGGATCAGACAGAAACCGCGCGGGCTGATAGAAGAACACATAGCCGAGCCGACCGCCGATGATCACGCCAAGGATCACCCAGGTCAGCAGCCGCTCGACCTGTTCGGCCGTCATCGGCGCAGATCCCGGGGCCCAGAGCCGCGGGGTCTTCACCGCCCGCGTCACCAGCCACCAGCCCAGCATCAGCCCGGCGATATAGGCCACCGCATACCAGCGCAGCGCAAGCGTGGTGCCGAACAGTTCGATGCTGAAAATGTCGGGCGAGATATTCGGGAAGGCGATCATCCGGGCGCTCCTGTCGGCTGGCAACGCTTGTCTTGCGCGGGGCGGGCGAAGTCAACCGCGGCGCACTTGTGAAGCCGGACAGGGGCGCGCATATAGAGAAAAAGCGAAAGGGAAGGCCCCGATGCAAAGCCGCAGCAAATTCCTCGACGACATGAGCCAGCTGATGACCAACGCCATGGGCGTGGCGCAGGGCGCGCGGACCGAGGCCGAGACCGCGATGAAGAGCATGATCGACCGCTGGATGGCGGGGCGCGATTTCGTCACCCGTGAGGAATTCGACGCGGTGCGGCTGATGGCGCAGAAGGCGCGCGAAGAGAACGAGGCGCTGACCGCCCGCATCGCCGCGCTGGAGGCCGCTGTGGCGAAGGCGCCGAAGAAGAAAGACGCCTGAGCGATCCGCGCACAGACTCTGCGCGGGAACCGGCGTTTTCGCCGGGGGCGAGGCCCGCTATCTTCCCTGTAACATTTCACAGGGGAAGCAAATGAGCATCCATCCCGCCACCCGCGTCGGCCATGTCCATCTGAAGGTTTCGGATCTGGAGAAGGCCATCGGTTTCTATTCCGGCATCCTCGGATTCCAGATCACGCAGCGCTACGGGCCGCAGGCGGCGTTCCTGTCGGCGGGCGGCTATCACCACCATGTCGGGCTGAACACCTGGGAATCGCTTGGCGGCTCCGCCCCGCCGCCGGGCACCACCGGGCTTTATCACACCGCCTTTCTGTTTCCCGACCGCAAGGCGCTGGCGAATGTGGTGAAGCGCGTGGTCGCCGCGGGCTGGCCGCTGACCGGGGCCTCGGACCATGGCGTCAGCGAGGCGGTCTATCTCGACGATCCCGACGGCAACGGGGTGGAACTTTACCGCGACCGGCCCGAGGCCGACTGGCCGCGCGACGCCGGGGGCAATATCAGCATGACCACCGGGCGGCTCGACCTGCGCGCGCTGCTGGCCGAGGCCGACTGATCAGGGCCGGATCAGCCGGAAGGCGGCCGAGGCGCCCCAGCCCGCCGCCGCCGCGATCACCAGCGACAACAGCCCGTAGATCAGCGGCTGCTCTTGCGAGAGGTTGAAGATCATCCGCTCCAGCCCCTCTTTGCGCACGTCGATGGTGCGCTCCTGCCGGGCGATCACCTTGCCGTCGCGCAGAAGGAACAGCCGCACCAGATACTCGCCCTCGGTCAGGTTCGAGGGCAGCGCGACATCGGCGCGGAACAGGGTCTGTTCGGTCAGCTGCACCCGGCTTTCCAGCAGCCGGTAGCGGCCGTCACTGCTGCGCACCCGCACCAGGGCATGGACGAAATCCTCATGCGCCTCGGCTTCCGAGGCGATGCCGATACTGCGGATCACCCGGTCGATGGTGATCGAATGGCGGAAATTCTCGGTCGCCGAAAGGATGCGCTCGATCGGTCCGGTGGTGACGACGGCGTAGAAGCTGGGCGCGCGGCTGATGTTCACCGCGGCGTCGTTGATCCAGATCCCGGCGATGCGGTCCTTGCGCCGCACCGTGACCGGGCCCGAGGGCCCCTCGACCGTGACGATGACATGGAGGCGGCCCTCGGGCGGCGGGGCGTCGCGCCGCACCGCGCCATAGACGAGGATCTCGTCCCCGGCGAAATCGGCGGTGATCGAGACCCGGTTCTGGCTGAGACCAGAGACGATGGTTTCTTCGACGGCGGTCTCGGGCTGCGCGTCCTGCGCGACCGCGGGGGCGCAGAAAAGGGCGATTGCCAGGGCCAGAGCGCGCCTCATGGCAGCACCCCGGGCGCGACCGAATACAGCTCGTCTGGCCGGATGAGCAGATCGAAGGCGATCCTGAGCGCCACCGCGACCACGAGAAGCGAGAGCAGCACCCGCAACTGTTCCGCCTTGAGCCGGATCCCCACGCGCGAGCCGATCTGCGCCCCGATCACCCCGCCGAAAATCAGCACCAAAGCCAGCATCATGTCGACCGTCTGGCTGGTGACGGCATGCATGATCGTGGTGAAGGCGGTGACGAAAATGATCTGGAACAGCGAGGTGCCGATCACCACCTTGGTCGGCATCCCCAGCAGATAGATCATCGCCGGGACCAGGATGAAGCCGCCGCCCACCCCCATGATCGCCGCCAGAAAGCCGACGAAAGCGCCGATCGCCAAGGGCGGGATCACGCTGATGTAAAGGCCAGATGCGCGGAATTTCATCTTCAGCGGCAGGCCATGCGCCCAGGAATGCACATGCGCGCGGCGGATCGGGGCATGGACATTGCGCGAGCGCAGAAGGGCGCGCAGGCTTTCCTGCAACATGGTGGCGCCGACGAATCCGAGGAAGAGCACATAGGACAGTTGCACGAACAGATCGACCTGGCCTAGCGCCTTCATCCAGGCGAAGACCCAGATCCCGATGGCGGATCCGGCGAAGCCGCCCACCAGCAGCACGGTGCCCATGCGGAAATCCACCGCCTTGCGCTTCATCTGCGCCAGCACGCCCGAGATCGAAGAGGCCACCACCTGGTTCGCGCCCGTGGCCACCGCGACCGGCGGCGGCACGCCGATGAAGAACAGCAAGGGCGTGATCAGAAAGCCGCCGCCCACCCCGAACATGCCCGAGAGGAAGCCCACGATGCCGCCGATCCCGAACAAGAGGAAGACGTTGACCGAAACCTCGGCGATGGGAAGGTAAAGCTGCATCGGTCCTGAAGGGCGGGAAGCGGGAAGGAACCCCCCTAGCTTGCCTGCCCGGGGGCGGATGTCAAAGGGGGTTTGGCCTTATGCGCGCGCTTGCAGGAAGCGGCGCAGAATCCGTTCCAGTTTTGTCGCACCCAGGGGGGCCATGGCGCGGGTGTGGTCGTGGCTGATCGCCTCGTCCGACAGGCCCGCGGCCATATTGGTGATGGTCGAGATCGCGGCGACCTCAAGCCCCAGGAAGCGCGCGAGGATCACCTCGGGCACCGTCGACATGCCGACCGCATCGGCGCCGAGGCGGTGCAGCATCCGTATCTCGGCCGGGGTCTCGAACGAGGGGCCGGAGACCCAGGCATAGGTGCCCTCGGGCAGGGGAATCGCCTCTGCTTCGGCGGCGGCGCGCAGGGCCGCGCGCAGGCGGGGGGAATGGGCGTCGGTCATCGGCACGAAACGCGCGTCGGTGGGCTCGCCGATCAGCGGGTTCAGGCCGCCCATGTTGATATGGTCCGAGATGAGCATCAGATCGCCCGGCGGAATATCGGCGCGCAGGCTGCCCGCGGCATTGGTCAGGATCAGTTCCCGCGCCCCGAGCGCCCGCAGCGTGGCAAGCGCATGACGCATCGCGGCCGGGTTGCCGTGTTCGTAGTAATGCTCGCGCGCGCCGAAGACCGCGACCCGGACGCCTTCGAGCTGCCCGACGTAAAGCTGCGGATCGTGGCCGCCGACCTTCGCCTGCGGAAAGCCCGGCAGACCGGCATAGGGAATCGCGACGCCCTCGACCGCCTGCGCCAGCCCCGCCAGCCCCGAGCCGAGGATCAGCCCGAGGTGCACGGGCGCATCGCCCGCACGGGCGCGGATCAGGGCTGCGGTTTCTTCGGGGGGGATCATCGGCATTTCCTTCGGTTTGTCCCGAGGATAGGCCGCGCCCGGGGAAAGGAAAGGGCTTACGGCAGCGCGCGCGACAGAACCAGCGCGTCGATCCGCGCGCCCGAGGGCGCGGTGTAATAGCCCCGCCGAACCCCGGCGCGGCTGAAACCCGCCCGCTCGTAAAGCGCGATGGCGGGCGCGTTCTCCGCCAGGACTTCGAGGAAGGCCCGCTCTGCCCCGCGGGCCAGCGCCTCGGTAAAGAAACCGGCAACGAGGGCCTGTCCGATCCCCCGGCGGCGGGCCCCGGGCAGCACGGCCAGGGTCAGCAGTTCCGCCTCGCCCGCGACGGTGCTGCCGATCAGGAAGCCCGCGGGCGCGTCGATCAGGAAAACATGCGGCTGCGCCAGCAGCGCGGCGATCTCTGTCGCGCTCCAGGGCCGGGGCGTGGTGAAGCATCCGGCATGGATTCGCGCCAGCTCCGCCGGGTCAGGCATCGAGGATCACCGGCGGCGGATCCGAAGGCGGCGCGGCATCCGCGGGGCGCACGTAAAGCGGCGCGGGCAGGGGGCCGATTTCGCCGCTTGCGAATTTCCGGGCGGCGATGGCGGCGAGGCGGGCGGGCAGATCGTCGGTTTCCGCCTCAAGGGCTTCGGCCCCGAAGGGCCTGGCGATCTGCGCCGCCCGGTGGCCGATGACGCATGTGCCGGGGCCGATGGCCAGATCTGCGGGAGGGGCGCCCGGGTCGATCAGCCGCGGCCTGCCCTGCGGCTGACCGCCGCGGAAAGACTGGACATAGGCCTGATCGCGCGGCGCCGCGAGGCTTACCAGTTGCGGCCCGCCGTCTGCGGACCCGCGCATCAGCTCGAACGCCGAAATCCCCGCCAGCGGCAGCCCCAGCCCGAGCGCGAGGCCGCGCGCGGCCGAAACCGCGATCCTGACCCCGGTGAAATTCCCCGGCCCGATCCCGACCGCCAGCCCGCCAAGGTCGCGCCAGCCAAGACCGGCCCCGGCGAGCATCGCATCCAGCAAGGGGATCAGCCGCTCGGCCTGGCCCTTCTGCATCGGCTCATATCCGGCGAAGGTCCGCCCGTCCGTCACCAAAGCGGCCGCGCAATGCGCGGCCGATGTGTCGAAAGCCAGAAGGGGCCTGGAAAACGCCATGAAAGATCAGGCCGCGACCGGGCGGACCTCGGTCACTTCGGGGATGTAATGGCGCAAGAGGTTCTCGATCCCCATCTTCAGCGTCAGCGTCGAGGACGGGCAGCCCGCGCAGGCGCCCTGCATATGCAGATAGACGATGCCGCGATCAAACCCGTGGAAGGTGATGTCGCCGCCGTCCTGGGCCACAGCGGGGCGGACGCGGGTGTCGAGCAGTTCCTTGATCTGGCGGACGATCTCGGCATCTTCGCCGTCGAAATGCGCGGCATGGCCGCCGTTCGGCGCGCCCTCGCCGTCGATCACCGGGGCGCCGGACTGGAAATGCTCCATGATCGCGCCGAGGATCTGCGGCTTGATATGCGGCCAGTCAACGTCCTCGGCCTTGGTCACGGTGACGAAATCATTGCCGAGAAAGACGCCCGTCACGCCCCCCGCCGCAAAGATGCGGCGCGCGAGCGGCGATTTCTGCGCGGCGTCAGCATTGGGGAAATCGGCGGTGCCGAGATCCAGCACGGTCTGGCCCGGCAGGAACTTCAGCGTCGCGGGATTCGGGGTGGATTCCGTCTGGATGAACATGGCGCTTCTCCGACTGTGCCTGCCGGATATGGCCCCGGCAGGCGCGCGAGTCAACCATCCGGCCCCGGCGCGGATTTCAGATCCGGTCGGACCCGTAATAGGCATACATCTGATCGAGCGCCGAGAGCGGGCAGAATTTCACTTCGGCCGGCGCGGCGGTTGCGGGGGTGTAATAGGCCAGCGCCGGGTTCACCGGAATCTGGCTTGCGGATTTCAGGTCGATGGGGCGATGCACAGACATGGCCATGCCTCCTTTTCCGGACTTTTCCTCCCGCGCTGAAATATAAGCTATGCCGCAGCGCGGAAAACCCCTGATGCCGCAGGGCAGCAATGCAGGCCGGGCATGTCTGACGTCGCGTCACTTCGCCGCGTGCTCAGAAGAACAGCACCCGCGCCAGCCAGAGCGTCATCGCCGCCACCACGGCCGCCACCGCCAGCGAGCCCAGATCCTTGGCGTCGCGGGCGAATTCCGACCAGCCGGGCGAGAGGTGATCGACCAGGGTCTCGATCGCGGTGTTCAGTGCCTCGACCGCGATCAGGATCAGCAGCAGCACCGCGAAAACCGCAAGCTCCGCCCCGTCCGCGCCCCAAAGCGCCAGCCCCGCCAGCGCCAGCAGTCCGATGATCAGCTCCTGGCGGAAGGCGCTTTCGCGCAGCAGTCGCCGCAGCCCGGCGCCGGAATAGCGCGTCGCGTCGCGGAAATGCGCAAAGCCGGTGGTGCGGGGCGGTTTCTGCGGGCTTCCGCCGGGGGCTGATGATGGCAAACTGTCCTCCGGCTGCGGCCCGGTTGCGGGCGCGATGCTGGCCGAGACGGGCGGGTTTGTCCACCTCGGCGGCCGGAGCTTTCGCGTGAGATCCGGCCAGATGCAAATGAGTTTCAGTATAACATAATGATTTTGTTTGACAATTATTGGATTCGGCTTTAGGCGCCGCCACATCGGGGAGTAGCGGCTGCCGGGGTCCGGCAGGGGCGTATCAACAGGATCGCGGGTCTCTTCCGCGTGGTGCGTCCGGCCCGTCGGGGCTTTGCGAGACCGTGGGCTCTGCGGAGTCCGTCGCCAGGCCCGGAAACGGGCCATGGCTCAACCCCGGGAGCAGAAAGATGTCAGCGGTTTCCATCGGTATTCTGGCCTTTTCGATGTCGGTCGATGCCTTCATCGCCGCGCTCGGGCGCGGGGCGGTGGCGCGGCGGCCGGGGATGCTGCGCGCGCTGAAAACGGGCGCGGTCTTCGGCCTTGTCGAGGCGGTGACGCCGCTGATCGGCTGGACGCTCGGACACGCGGCAAGCCGCTATATCGAGGCCTGGGACCACTGGATCGCCTTCGGCCTGCTGAGCGCGGTCGGCCTGCATATGATGCGTGAGGCGCTGCGGTCCGGGGCGGAACGACCGTCTTCGGCCTCGTTCCGGGCCACGCTGCTGACCGCCATCGGCACTTCGGTGGATGCGATGGCGGTGGGGGTGTCGCTTGCCTTCCTTGAGGTCAATATCCTGATCGTCGCCCTGGTCATCGGCCTGACCACCATGGCGATGAGCACCGCCGGCCTGGTGGCGGGGCATCGTCTCGGGCGCGGCTTTGGCCGCATCGCCGGGGTGGCGGGCGGTATCGCGCTGGCGGGGATCGGCACCGCGATCCTGTTCGGCCATCTGGCAGGCGGCTGAGGCGGCAAGGAAAAGGGCAGGGCGCGGGGGCGCCTCTGCGCGGATCATGCCCGGGCGGGGGCTATTATCTGAAGCAGTGCAGCGGCACCACCGCATCCTCATAGGCTTTGGGCAATTCGACCGAGAGGTCCCCGCCCACGCCGTCGCCCTGCGGCCGGCTGATGCGGTTCTTGGCAAGGAAGGTGATCAGCGGCCCCGAAGGCACCGCGAAATTCATGTTCTGCGGCAGGCTGCCGGTTTCCTTCAGCATCGCCATGTCATCGACCCGGCTGACCACCACGCCGATCACCGCGCCCTTCTTGTTCAGAAGCGGCCCGCCCGAATTGCCGGGCTGCACCGGGGCGGTGATCATCACCCGGTTCGACGATCCGTCGATACCGCGCAAGGCGCTGACATTGCCCGAGGTTACCGTCAGCCCCTGGTCGAGGCTGGTCGAATAGGGATAGCCGAGCGCGGTGACGTTCTCTCCCAGTTTCGGCACTTCCAGCGCCGAGAGCTTGAGCCAGGCCCCCACATCCGGCGCCCCGCCCAGCACCGCCACATCCAGCGATGGATCTGCGGCCAGGATCTCCAGCGGGGTGCCGTCGGCAAGGCCCACGGCGCTGCACCCTTCGATCACATGGGCCGCGGTCAAAAGCGTGGTGCGGGTGATGTAGAATCCGGTGCCCGACCCCTTCAGCGTGCCCGAGACCTTGGGTTTCGGGGTTTCGGCCACCGGGGCGACCTTCGGCATCGGATCGGCGGCGGCGGTTTCGCCACCGGCCTCGGGCGCGCGGATCGGCGCCGGGCCGTCCGGGGCGGTGCCGAGGCCCGGCGTCCCGGGCGCGACGCCCGGTCCGGCATCGGCGACCTTCGGCAGTTCGGGTGTGCTGCCCGGCGCAGGCGTGCCGAGGATCGGCCCCGCCGGCTTTTCGCCGGGCGACGGTCCGGGGGTCACTTCGACCAGATCGCCGGCCGGCGGGCTGGTTTCCGCGGCCGGGGGGGTCTCGGGCGGGGTCCAGGGC
>NZ_UXAW01000075.1 GCF_900609055.1 Pseudogemmobacter humi
ATGGCATTCACCTGCTCCGCATGAACCGCTTCACATCACTCGGGACGCCAGAGACCGTCCGCATGCGCTGAAAATATCTGGGAAAGGGACAAGTCCGGCATCAATCCGAATAGCTCAAAAAAGCCTATATATTGCTTTCTCCATATGTCATCCCGACCATCCAGTTTAATCTTGTCGACTATGTGGATAAGCTCGCCTCGCGCACAGCGATCGTCGACATCCGGACGACGGCCTCACGCGAAGCTGCAACGGCGATGAACCGCCCGTTGTGGCAGAAGCGCGCGCCCTGAACACCAGACACCCGTTCAAGCTCGGCATCGGTCAGGCCGGCCCATGCCGCCGGCAGATCGGCACGCTGTTCGAACCCGTCCCCGGATTTGCGGATGCCGGTCAACGCCCAATCCTTGTCTCGGGGATGAATGACAAACAGCAGATGATCCGCGCCGGCCTTTTCGATCGCGGCGCGGAAGGGCATTCCCCGCGGCAACTCCAGAACCCTTGAGGCACCAGCATCGGCAATGGCCTGCAGGACCACGGCCTCGGCGCGGTATTTGGCGGCCTTGCGATGGATCGCCGCCTCGACGAAGGCCCGCGCAATGTCAAGGGCTGTATGGAAGGCGCGGGTTTCCGCCTCGGGATCGGGATCGTCAAATACCGGCTTCAGTGTGTCCAGCAAGACAGGCAGCGTCAGATCCGCGAGCAAAGGGCCGGCAACAGACGGGTTGAGCGCGCCATTGTCCATGAGGTCGACCGGCAGCACGAAGTCTGCATCAAATTCGCGGTGGATCTGCTCGACATGCGCCTGTGGAACTCCGGAATCACAAAGGTAGTCGCGCCCGTAATGCCGCCAGATCAAGCCAAAGGAGCTGTAAGGCTGCCCGTCATCGCGCAATGGCGCGTCGCGCTGGTGATGATCAAAGATCATCGCTTCGGCGTCACAGGCCCGGCCGACATCATAGACGATCCGGTCGGGGGCCGGGCTGATCCAAGCGTCATCGCGGCTGCGAATGATCTTCGCTTCAGAAAACAGCCGCGCCAGCACTGCGGTCGAAAGCAGCTCATCAGCATGAAAGCCGCCGGAATGGGTGACAAGGAATGATATGGTCATCGGGCCGCCCTTTCAGATCATCAGGTCAGATACTGACCCGATATCCGTTGGCGTGTAACTCAACCTTAAGCGCCTGTCGCCCGTCAACATCATCTCGGCCCAACGGGGGTCCACCATCTTGCCGCGCTCCCGGACAGAATCTTTCCGAAGTTCGGAAAGGCGTAACCACAGGAGATAGAAAGATAATATGCCGAACCTGCAAATCGGTTTTCCGATCTGCCTTGCCGATCTTCGATGACCGAATCGATCATTGAAACGCGCCAGAGCCTCGTGTGCTTAGGGCTACAGAACTCGCTCAACCACCGCCCCGATCAGTTTGACCTGAGATCAGGGCCAACCAAATTTTCGAGGCATGTCAGCAGAGAATTTGCCGAGAACCGGCAAATTGTGAATCCGATGCATCATTTCCTGCACCATAAACCCCGTTTTGGTGAGATTTATGGTGTGTTTTACAAGCATCCGCCTGCCTGGGCTCAGCCCTCCAGCTCCGCATCCCAGTAGAGGAAGTCCATCCAGGTCTGATGCAGATCGCCACGCGGCACCGGCAGGCTGCGCGCGGCACGGTCGAGCTGGTGGACCGTCGGCTCGAAGGGCGGCCGCAGGAGTTTCATCCCGGCCTGGGCAACCGTCATGCTGCCCTTGCGCAGGTTGTCGCGCCCGCAGGCGGCGACGATGTTGGTCCAGTTCGACTGGCCGCCCCGGCTGCGCGGCACCACATGGTCGAAGGTCAGATCGCGGGCCTCGAACTTCCTGCCGCAATACTGGCAGGTGAACTGGTCGCGCAGGAAGACGTGATAGCGGGTGAAGGCCACCTTCTTGCGTTTGCGGTAGCTTTTCAGCGCCACCACCGCCGGCACCTCGAACTCGCGCGAGGCCGAGCGGATCACCACGTCCTCATAGCTCTTGACCTGAACCACCCGCTCCTGATGGACCGCGACGAAAGCGTCCTCCCAGGACCAGACCGACAAAGGCGCCCAGCTGAGCGGCTGCATATCGGCGTTCAGCACCAGGGTGCGCAAGCCGGAAAGCGAAGGGCTCATGCTGCCGCCCTCCGGCGCCGGACATGAAAAAGGCGCGTCCCGATGGCGCGCCCCGACATGAATTCCGCAATGACAGGCCAAACGGCCCGGAGAGGGCGCTGACTCTGGCAATGCCAGAGGCGCTGGAACGGGTGGCGCTCCGCCGCGGCGGTGCCGCTCTTCAATCCCGGGTCTCTGCCTTCCATCCCGTCTGGCCCCTGCCTGTGACTGGTCTGGCCGCACCCCTCTGGTCCGGTCGGGTGCAGGCGGAAGACCCGCCTGCGCTCAGGCCGACTATATCTGGGCGCGACGCCTGCGCAAGCCCCTGGGAACGGTGGGGCCCGATCCCTTCCTGCCCCGCCCCTGCAACAGGGTCATGACAGAGCGGCGCTCCGCCCGCCTCTGGGCCGGGACTTGCTCGCCGCGCCGCATCCGCCTATGGATTTGCCCCGAACCGCTCAAAGGACCGGACCCATGCCCCTCTCGCGCCGTGCCGTTCTGATCCTCGCCCCGCTGGCGCTTGCGGCCTGCGGCAGACGCGCCGCCCCGGTCGAGACGCATCGGGGCGATCTGAACCCGGGCGAGACGCCACAGATACGGGCGCTGATCCGGCGCTATGCCGCGCAGCACCAGATCCCCGAGAGCCTGCTCCATCGCGTGGTGCAGCGCGAGAGCAAATACAATCCCGGCGCCCGCAACGGCCCCTATTACGGGCTGATGCAGATCCATCCGCAGACCGCGCGCACCATGGGCTATACCGGCGCGCCCGAGGGGCTGCTCGATGCAGAGACCAATCTGCAATACGGCGGCAAATATCTGCGCGGCGCCTGGCTGGTGGCCGACGGCAGCCAGGACAAGGCGATCATGTGGTATTCCAAAGGCTATTATTACGAGGCGAGGCGCCGCGGGTTGTTGCGCGAGACCGGCCTCAAGGCCTGAGCGCCGCGCGCCCGGCCCGCGCCGGATGCCTCCGGCGGGGGTATTTATCTCAGGATGAAAGGCCCTTTCACCCTGACCCAAATACTCTGGGGGAGTCCGCCGCAGGCGGACGGGGGCAAGGCCCCCCCTGCCCGGCCGGTCTGAGGCGATCAGGTCACCACATCCGGTGCGCTTCGGCCGGTATGGCCTGCGATATCCGCGATCTCATGCGCGGCCCGGATGACCGGAGCCAGCGCCTGTTGCGGATCCTCGTCCAGCCCTTCCGGTCCGGCGGCGTAGCGTTCGAGATAGAGCCGCAGCGTCGCGCCTTCGGTTCCCGTGCCCGAGAGGCGGAACACCGCGCGGGCGCCCTTACCGAACAGGATACGGATGCCCTGGCCTTCCGAGACCGAACCGTCCACCGGGTCGCTATAAGCGAAATCGTCGGCCGCCTCGACGGTCAGCCCGGCGAAGCTGCGGCCCTTCAGCCCCGGCAGCGCGGCGCGGAGCGCGGCGAACAGCGCCTCGGCGCGGGCGGAGTCGATCGCCTCGAAATCGTGGCGGCTGTAGTAGTTGCGCCCGAAACGGGCGAAATGGGCGGCGAGGATCTGCGCCACGCTTTCCCTGCGCACCGCGAGGATGTTCAGCCACAGAAGCACCGCCCAGAGCCCGTCCTTCTCGCGCACGTGATCGGATCCGGTGCCGAAGCTCTCTTCGCCGCAAAGCGTGGCGCGGCCGGCGTCCAGCAGGTTGCCGAAGAATTTCCACCCCGTCGGCGTCTCGTACTGCGCGATCCCGAGGCTCTCGGCCACCCGGTCCGCCGCAGCCGAGGTCGGCATCGAGCGCGCCACCCCTTTCAGCCCCGCCCGGTAGCCCGGCGCCAGATGGGCATTGGCCGCGAGCACCGCGAGACTGTCCGAGGGCGAGACATAGATCCCGCGCCCCACCACCATGTTGCGGTCGCCGTCGCCGTCCGAGGCGGCGCCGAAGTCGGGCGCGTCGGGGCCGGACATCTCGGCCATCAGCGCATGCGCCCAGGTCGGGTTCGGATCGGGGTGCATGCCGCCGAAATCCGGCAGCGGAACCGCATTCGCCACCGTGCCCGGCGCGGCGCCAAGGCGGTTTTCCAGGATCTCTTTCGCGTAAGGTCCGGTGACGGCGCACATCGAATCCATCCGCATCCGGAAGCCCGAGGCGAAAAGCGCGCGGATCGCGGCGAAATCGAACAGGCTCTCCATCAGCGCGGCGTAGTCGGCGACCGGATCGACCACATCAACCTGCATACCCCCAAGGCGGCTGCGCCCGGGGCGCGAGAGATCCACGTCTTCGGCCTCCAGGATGCGGTATTCGGCGATTTCCATGGTGCGGCGGAAGATCGCTTCGGTCACCGCCTCGGGGGCCGGGCCGCCGTTCGGCATGTTGAATTTGATGCCGAAATCCTCGTCCGGGCCGCCCGGATTGTGGCTGGCCGAGAGGATCAGCCCGCCGTCGGTCTTGTTCAGCCGGATCAGATGGCTCGCCGCCGGGGTGGAGAGCAGCGCCCCCTGCCCCACGATCACCCGCGAAGCCCCGTTCGCCGCCGCCATGCGCAGGATCACCTGGGCCGCGCGGTCGTTGAAATACCGCCCGTCACCGCCGAGGACGAAAGTCTTGCCCGCCGCGTCCACCACATCGAACACCGACTGGACGAAATTCTCCAGATAATGACGTCCCATGAACACCCGGGTCTTCTTGCGCAGCCCGCTGGTGCCCGGCTTCTGGCCGGAAATCGGCGCGGTGACGACGGTGGTGATCATCCGGTCTCTCCTGTGGTCGCGGGCGCTCTGTGCTGTCAGCAAGGGCCGCGCGGTGTCAAGCACCAGTTCCGGGCCGGGCGCGGTATCGGGCAGGGTCAGGCCGATTGCGGCGCCCCGGGCGCGCGGTCGCCGGCCTGGTCCTCTCCTGCCCGGAAAAAAGACATATCTGATCTATGTCATGGCGCAGACCGTTTCGCGCGGGTCAGATTCCCCGAAGTTCTGTCGTATCAGTGGCCGGAGGAGACCAGCCGATGCATCTTACCATGCGCACGTCGCTTGCGATGAAGACCCTGATGTTCTGTGCGGTGAATCAGGGCCGGATCGTGCGCCGTCACGAGATCGCCGAGGCCTGCAACGCCTCTGAAAACCATCTCGCCCAGGTGATCTACCTCCTGGCGCAGCAAAAGTTCCTGCACACGATCCGCGGCCGGGCGGGCGGGCTGATGCTGGCCCGCGACGCCACGCAGATCAACGTGGGCGAAGTATTCCGCCGTTTCGAGAAGGTTCTGCCGTTCAGCGAATGTATCGGCCAGACCGACGGCAAATGCGCGCTGATGGGATCGTGCCGGCTGTCCTGCGTCCTGGCCGAGGCACTGGCGGCATTCTATGCCAGGCTCGACCGCACGACGCTCGCCGATCTGGTGGACGGCAATACTTCTCTCGGCCAGCAGCTCAAGGTCGCCTGAACCGCCGGTTCAGCCCGCCCGCGCCACCACGCCGATCTGCCGCAGCGCGGCGTCGAGTTCGCTCAGCCGCCCTGCGTCGGATTGCCGCGCGGCGGCGCAGATCTCGTCGAACCTGCAGCGGAGCGCCTTCTTCTCTTCGCCCTTGCAATCGTTCCAGGGCCGGCCCTGCAAGCCCATCACCAGCACGTAATAGCTGATGAAATGCGGCCGTGCGCCGCTCTCCACCAACTGCCGGTAGCCCTCATCCGCCCCGAGCGCGCGCAACTGATCCGCGCTGCGGATTCCCGCGCGGGCAAAGGCCGCTTCCGAGGCCGGGCCGAGATTGGGGATCGAGGAAACCGGGTCTGTCATCGCGCAAGGTTCGTCGGAAAGGAAACGGGGCCAGCCTCCCGGCTGACCCCGTTGGCGTCAGGACGCTGCTTGTCCGGATGGGCTCAGATCGAGGCCCAGTCGTTGAAGATCGGTTTGCCGCCCTGCTGCTGCTGTTGCTGGGGCGCGCTGCCCTGCTGCTGCGAGGGCTGTTGCGAAGGGGTGTTGCTGCCACCCTGCTGTTGTTTCGTTGCCATCTGCTGCTCCACGGATGAACCTGCCGTTTTCCTCATCTGCTCCTTCCTTCGGGCAAGAACAAGCGGCTGATTCGTCATAAATGCGACGGGAATGTTCACATGTGCGGCACAGGCCACACCCTGCCGCGCAGGCCGTCCGAAAGCGTCACGGACAGGTCGATTTCAGCCCGCGACCCGGGCGGGAAACCCCACCGCCGCCAGCGCCGCGATCAGCGCCTCGGGTCCCGCGCCCTCGGCCCGGACCTCGCGCGCGGCCAGATCGACCTCGACCAGGGTGGCGATCGGCTTCAGCGCGGCCTCGACGCTGGCCTTGCAATGGCCGCAGCTCATATCGGGAACGGAAAGAACGGTCATGGCGGTCTCCTTTCCCGGCCGATATGGGGCTTGCCCCCACCGGAAGGTCAAGCCCCCGTCCGGCGCATTGCGGATATGTCGCGGGCGGGATTGACCTTCCCGTGACTGGAATCCCCATATGGGATTCCGAAAGGAAATCCGATGCCCGATTCTGAGACCGCCCGCCTTCAGCTGGAAGGGATGAGCTGCGCCTCCTGCGTGGGGCGCGTCGAGCGCGCGCTGACCGCCATTCCCGGCGTGGAAAGCGCCAGCGCCAATTTCGCCAGCGGCGAGGCGCGGGTCGGCTTCCGCGCCCCCGCCACCCGCGAACAGATGGGCGCGGCGCTTGCCGCCATCGGCTATCCGGTGGTGCGTCCCTCGGTGACGCTGGCGGTCGAGGGGATGACCTGCGCCTCCTGCACCGGCCGGGTGGAGCGGGTGCTGATGGCGCAGCCCGGGGTGATCTCGGCCCGCGCCAATCTGGCCACCCGCCGCGCCACGGCAGAGATGTGGGAGCCGCGCGATCCCGCGACCCTCGCCGCCGCGATCAGCAAAGCGGGGTTCAGCGCGCGCCCCCTGGACGAGGCGGCGCCCCCCGTCCCGGACGAAGCCGCGCTCTGGCGCGAGGCGCTGATCGCGGGGGCGCTGACCTTGCCGGTGTTCGTGACCGAAATGGGCGGCCATCTGATCCCGGCCTTTCACCACTGGCTGCATATGACCTTCGGCAACCAGGCACTCTGGCTGATGCAGTTCGTGCTTTCGGCGCTCGTGCTGATCTTCCCGGGGCGGCGCTTCTTCCTCAAGGGCGTGCCCGCGCTGCTGCGGGCCGCGCCGGATATGAACAGTCTAGTCGCCCTCGGCACTTTCGCGGCCTTCGCCTATTCCACGCTGGTGCTGTTCGCGCCCGCGCTGATCCCCGAGACCGCCCGCGCGGTCTATTTCGAGGCCGCCGCGGTGATCGTCGTGCTGATCCTCGCGGGCCGCGCGATGGAGGCCCGCGCCCGCGGCCGCGCCGGCGCCGCCATCGCCGGGCTGATCGGATTGCAGCCGAAAACCGCCCGGCTGGAGGACGGATCGGAGATCGCCGTCTCGGCCCTCATCCCCGGAATGCGCGTCAGTCTGCGGGCGGGCGAGCGGGTGCCGGTCGATGGCACCGTGCTTTCCGGCACCTCGGCGGTGGATGAAAGCATGCTGACCGGCGAGCCGCTGCCGGTCGCGAAAGTCGCGGGCGATCACGTCACCGGCGGCACGGTGAACGGCACCGGATCGCTGATGATCGAGGTGCGCGCGGTCGGCGCCGATACGGTGCTCGCCCGCATCACCGCCATGGTCGAGGAGGCCCAGGGCTCGAAACTGCCGGTCCAGGCGCTGGTGGACCGGATCACGCTGTGGTTCGTGCCCGCCGTCATGGCGGTGGCGGCGGTGGCGGTCGCCGCCTGGCTGATGGTGACCGGCGATATCGCGGCGGCGCTGGTCGCGGGGGTCTCGGTGCTGATCATCGCCTGCCCCTGCGCCATGGGGCTGGCGACCCCGGTCTCGATCCTCGTCGGCACCGGACGCGCGGCGCAGATGGGGGTGCTGTTTCGCCGCGGCGAGGCGCTGCAACGGCTGGCCGATGTCACCCATATCTCGTTTGACAAGACCGGCACGCTGACCGAGGGCAGACCCAGGGTCGTCGGCGTCACCGGCCCCGACTGGCTGCTGCCGATGGCGGCGGCGGTCGAGCGCGGCAGCGAACACCCGCTCGCCAGCGCGATTCTGGCCGCGGCCGGAGAGGCCCCCACAGCCTCGGATTTCACCGCCCGCCCCGGCTATGGGGCCGAGGCGACGGTGGAAGGCGCCCGCATCGGCGTCGGCGCCGCGCGGATGTTCGCCGCCATCCCCGGGCCGCTCGCCCGGGAGGCGGACGCCGCCGCCCTGCGCGGCGAGAGCCTCGTTTATGTCGCGAAAGACGGCGAAGTCGCCGGGCTGATCCGGGTCGCCGATCAGGTGAAACCCACCTCGGCCCGCGCCATCGCCGCGCTCGGCGAGGCCGGGATCACCCCGGCGATGATCTCGGGCGACACCGAGGGCGCTGCGCGCGAGGTGGCCCGCCGGATCGGCATCTCCGAGATCCACGCCGGCGTCCTGCCCGAGGGCAAACAGGCGCTGATCGCCCGGATCGGCGGCGGTTTCGTCGGCGACGGGATCAACGACGCCCCCGCCCTCGCCGCGGCGGATGTCGGCATCGCCATGGGCTCGGGCACCGATGTGGCGATCGAGGCCGGAGACGTGGTGCTGATGCGCGGCGACCCGCTGGCGGTGGCCTCGGCGCTGAAGATCAGCCGCGCGGTGCTCAGGAACATCCGGCAGAATCTCGCCTGGGCCTTCGGCTACAACGTCGCGCTGATCCCGGTGGCGGCGGGGCTGCTGGTCCCGTTCGGCGGCCCGCAGCTCTCGCCGATGCTGGCGGCGGGGGCGATGGCGCTTTCGTCGGTCTTCGTCCTGTCCAACGCGCTCAGGCTGCGTCTCATCCGGGAGGTCGCATGAACATCAGGGAAGTTGCGGAGCGCGCGGGCCTGCCCGCGAAAACCATCCGCTATTACGAAGAAATCGGCCTGATCCGCCCCTTGCGCGCCGCCAATGGCTACCGCGCCTTCCGCGACAGCGACCTGCACAAACTGACCTTCCTCGGGCGCGCGCGGTCGCTGGGCTTCTCCATTGAGGAATGCCGCGCGCTGCTCGCGCTTTACGAGGACCAGTCCCGCGCCAGCGCCGATGTGAAGGCTTTGGCCGAGCGCCACCTGGGCCAGATCGCCGAAAAGATCGAAGAGCTGAAGGCGATGCAGGCCACGCTCGCCGATCTGGTGCGCTCCTGCGCCGGGGACCACCGGCCCGATTGCCCGATCCTGACCGGACTAGCCTCGGGCAAAACCTGCTGCACAGACGAAAAAGCGCGCCCCTGACGGGGCGCGCCAAATTCCTTCAAAGGAATTTGCAAAAATCTTCGAAGATTTTTGCGCTCAGCCGACCAGTTCGAGACCCGAGAAGAAGAAGGCGATCTCGCGCGCGGCCGAAGCCTCGCTGTCCGAGCCATGGACCGAGTTCTCGCCCTTCGACAGCGCGAATTCCTTGCGGATGGTGCCGGCATCGGCCTGGGCCGGATCGGTCGCGCCCATCACTTCGCGGTTCTTCGCGATGGCGCCCTCGCCCTCCAGCACCTGCACCACGACCGGCTCGGACGCCATGAACGCGCAAAGCTCGCCGTAGAACGGGCGTTCGCTGTGCTCGGCGTAGAATGCGCCGGCCTGCTTGTCCGACAGGTGGATGCGTTTCGAGGCGACGACGCGCAGACCGGCGTCCTCGAATTTGGCGACGATCTTGCCGGTCAGGTTGCGTTTGGTGGCATCGGGTTTGATGATCGAAAGGGTGCGTTCGACGGCCATGAGCCTCTCCATGGGTTGGGGCCGGATCGCGGCCCGAATTCGTGAGCGGGCTGCTAGCACGGGGCGGAGGCGAAGAAAAGTGGGGGCCCCGTCCATCGGTTTCCCGAACCGATGGCGAAACCGACGGCCGACCCGGGATAGTCAGAGACAGAAAATAAGCAAAGCGCGCAGGTCATTTTCTGTCCTTAAATATCCCCGCCGGAGGCATTCGCGCCTGCAAGGCGCGGACAACTTCTTACGCCCGGTTGACCTTGCCCCGGGGCCAGGGCAAGCCGGGCGCCATGCTCAGGATCTCGGACATCAGCTATTCCGTCGAGGGCCGTCCATTGTTCGACGGCGCCTCGGCCACGATTCCCACCGGCCACAAGGTGGGCCTCGTCGGCAGGAACGGCGCCGGCAAGACGACCTTGTTCCGGCTGATCCGGGGCGAACTCGCGCTGGAAGGCGGCGAGATCGTTTTGCCCGCCCGTGCGAAGATCGGCGGCGTGGCGCAGGAGGTGCCGGCCTCTGAGGATACCCTGCTCGACACGGTGCTTGCCGCCGATACCGAACGCGCCGCTCTGATGGCCGAGGCCGGGACCGCCGAGGACCCCGGCCGGATCGCCGCGATCCAGGCCCGACTCGCGGACATCGACGCCTGGTCGGCCGAGGCCCGCGCCAGCGCCATCCTGCGCGGCCTCGGGTTCGAGCCCGACCAGCAGCTCATGCCCTGTTCGGCCTTCTCGGGCGGCTGGCGGATGCGGGTCGCGCTGGCGGGGGTGCTGTTCGCGCAGCCCGACCTCTTGCTGCTCGACGAGCCGACCAACTATCTCGACCTGGAAGGCGCGCTCTGGCTGGAAGGCTATCTCCAGAAATACCCCCACAGCGTCATCATCATCAGCCATGACCGGGGCCTCCTGAACCGCGCCGTCCAGGGCATCCTGCATCTCGACAACCGCAAGCTGACCTACTGGCAGGGCGGCTACGACCAGTTCGCCCGCCAGATGGCCGAGCGCCGCGCCGTCCAGGCCGCCGAGGCGAAGAAGGTCGAGGCCCGCCGCGCCCATCTGCAAAGTTTCGTCGACCGTTTCAAGGCCAAGGCGACCAAGGCCGCCCAGGCCCAGAGCCGGGTCAAGATGCTGGAAAAGCTGACCCCGATCACCGCCCCCGAGGAAGCCGCGAAGACCGTCTTCACCTTCCCCGAACCCGAGGAACTCTCGCCCCCCATTCTGACGCTCGACGGCGCCTCGGTCGGCTATGGCGGACCGCCGGTCCTGCGGCGGCTGGCCTTGCGCATCGACCAGGACGACCGGATCGCGCTTCTGGGCCGCAACGGCGAGGGGAAATCGACGCTCTCGAAACTGCTCGCCGGCAAGCTGCGCGAAAGCGAGGGGCGCGTGACGCGCTCGTCGAAGCTGCGGATCGGCTATTTCGCCCAGCATCAGGTGGACGAGTTGGTGGTCTCGGACACGCCTTTGCAGCATGTCCAGCGGCTGCGCCCGGAAGAACATCAGTCGAAACTGCGCGCGCGGCTGGCGGGTTTCGGCCTCGGCGCCGATCAGGCCGAGACCGCGGTCGGGCGGCTTTCGGGCGGACAGAAAGCGCGGCTGTCCTTGTTGCTCGCCACCATCGACGCGCCGCATCTCCTGATCCTCGACGAGCCGACGAACCATCTCGACATCCAGTCGCGCGAGGCGCTGGTCGAGGCGCTGACCGAATATTCCGGCGCGGTGATCCTCGTTTCCCACGACATGCACCTCCTCAGCCTCGTCGCCGACCGGCTCTGGCTGGTCAGAGGCGGCCAGGTCGCGCCCTTCACCGGCGATCTGGAGGACTACCGCCGCCTGCTCATGACCCCGGACGAGCCCGCGAAACCGCTGCGGCCGAAGGCGGAAAAGCCGAAGGCCGCAGGGCGCGAGGAAATGCTGGCGCTGAAGGCCGAACTGCGCAAATGCGAGGAGCGGCTGGCAAAGCTGGAGGAGATGCGCGGAAAGCTCGCCGACAAGCTCGCCGATCCCGCGCTGTACGAGGACGGGCGCGCGGGCGATCTGGAGGTCTGGAACCGCAAATATGCCGAAGTGGCCGAGGCGATCACCCGCGCCGAATCGCTGTGGATGGCCGCGCAGGAGAACCTTGAGAAAGCGAATTCCTGAATCCGGCGCAGAGACCAACGGTCTCTGTTCGATATTGCACAGATAAACCGGATTGAAATTCTTCCGGTGCGGTAAGACATAGAGTGCAGCGAAATCGCCGCGCTGCGGCAGAACCGAAGGCAAATCCTATGTCGAATGTGATCGAACATCTCCGCACCCGCCGCACCCAATATGCGCTCGGCCGCAATGTCGCGCTGCCGAAAGACGAGATCGAGGCGCTGATCAAAGAGGCGATCCGGCTCGCGCCCTCGTCGTTCAACTCGCAAAGCTCGCGCGCGGTGATCCTGTTCGGCGCCGAAAGCGAGAAGGTCTGGTCGCTGATCGGGGCGGAACTGCGCAAGATCGTTCCGGCCGATCAGTTCGCGCCGACCGAGGCCAAGATGAAGAGCTTCGCCGCCGGGATCGGCACGGTGCTGTTCTACGAGGACCAGGCCACGATCAAGGGCCTGCAAGAGAACTTCCCGCTCTATGCCGACGCCTTCCCGGGCTTCTCGATGCATTCGGCCGGCATGGCGCAGCTCGCGGTCTGGACCGCCCTGGCCGAGAAGGGCATCGGCGCCAGCCTCCAGCATTACAGCCCGATCGCCGATGCGGCGCTGGCGGATGCCTTCGACATTCCCGCAAGCTGGAAGCTCCAGGCCCAGATGCCCTTCGGCTCGAACGAGGCGGGCTTTCAGGACAAGACCTTCATGGCCGACGAAGAGCGTTTCATCACCCGCGGCAAGTGATTTCACCGCCGGCGTCACGAGTGACCGGGGAAGGCGCCGCCTTCCCCGTTTTCATCTTTGCAACATCCGCCCGCTTCCCCGCCGCTCATCGGCCCTTACGGGCCTCTTCGCTGGCGATGACGCCCGTAAGGGCGGAAGAGCGCCGCCGCGGATACAGCCCCTGACGCAAGGGCCCGGGCTTGGCCCCGACCGCGATCCGGCCTATCCTCGGCCATGGACAGCGCCTTTCTCATCACCGCCTTCGCCACGCTTTTCGTGGTGATCGACCCGCCGGGGCTGATCCCGCTGTTCATCGCGCTCACCCGCGGGATGGATGCCGGGCACCGCCGCGCCATGGCGCGCCGCGCCTGCCTGATCGCCGCGGCGTTGCTTCTGGTCTTCGGCCTGTTCGGCGAGGCGATCCTCGGCTTCATCGGCATCTCGATGCCCGCCTTCCGCATCGCCGGCGGGATTCTGCTGTTCCTGACCGCCCTCGACATGCTGTTCGAGCGCCGCACGCAGCGCCGCGAGGGCCAGCAGCCCGACCCCGACCACGACCCCTCGGTCTTCCCGCTGGCGACGCCGCTGATCGCGGGGCCCGGCGCCATCGCCACCATGATCCTGCTGATGGGCCAGGCCGGCCCCGACTGGAGCGCGCACTGGCCCGCGAAGCTCGCCGTGATCGGGCTGCTGGCGGCGATCATGCTGGTCACATTCCTGTTCCTGCTGGCGGCCCCGCCGATCGAGCGGCTGATGGGCCGCACCGGCACGGTGGTGATCACCCGGCTTCTGGGGATGCTTCTGGCCGCGCTCTCGGTGCAGTTCGTGATCGACGGTGTGCGTCAGACCGGTCTGATCGCGGGCTGAACCCCTTCCCCAGGGCGCCGCTTTCCCCCATATCTGGCGCAAAGGAGACCCCCGGATGGACGCAGAACTCTGGCCTCGCCTCGCCTATCTCGCGCTTTTGCTGATGGCGGTGGGCGGATGGGTGATGGTGGAATACCGCGGCCGCATGGGCCAGGCCCTGCGCACGGCCGCCGCCTGGGGGCTGATCTTCACCGGGCTGATGGCGGGCTACGGGCTGTGGGACGACATCCGCACCGACACCCGCCCGCGCCAGATGGCAACCGAAGGGGGCGAGATGGCTTTGCGCCGCGCCGCCGACGGCCATTTCTACGCCGCGCTCGACATCGGCGGCACCGAGGTCTTCTTCATGGCCGATACCGGCGCCACCAATATGGTGCTGTCGCGGCGCGACGCCGAACGGCTGGGCTTCGCCCCCGGGGATCTGCGCTTCCTCGGCGAGGCCATGACCGCGAACGGCGTGGTGCGCACCGCCCGCGTCACGCTCGACGAAGTGACCTTCGGCCCCTTCACCGACCACAGCCTGCCGGCTTACGTCAACGAAGGCGCGATGGACGGCTCGCTTCTCGGCATGGAATATCTGCGCCGCTTCGACATCCGCATCGAGGGCGACCGGATGATCCTCAGCCGCTGAAACACCCGCGCCGCCTGCCCCTTCCTCTTGCCGAAAATATCCCCGGCGCCCGCCGTCACGCGCGCGCCTGCCCCTTTCATCCTGACCCAAATACCCCCGCCGGAGGCATCCGCCCTCAGCCGCCCGCGCCGCTTTCGGCCTTTTTCTCCCACCGCCCCGAAGCATCGGCCCAGTATTCCGCGGCCAGTCCCGCGGCGGTGACCGCCTTCCATTCCGCCCGCGCGGCCTTCACCTGAGCCTCGTCGGCATCCTCGAACAGCAGCCAGACCCGCTCCATGCCGCGCGCCTCCTCCGGCTCGACCCGCACACCTGCAAGCAGCATCACCGCCCTGGCCCCGTTCACCGCCGCGCCCTCTCCCAGCAGCACCGGCTGATCGGCGTCATGCGGGCCGCCTTCCAGGCCATGCGGCAGGAACCCCTCTTCCGGGCGCAGCCAGAGCTGGCTGTCCAGCCGCTCCAGCCCCTCGCGCGAGGGGCCGCGCAGCATCACCCGCCAGCCCTGCGCCAGCGCCTGGCCAAGCAGCATCTGCGCCGCCTCGTCCAGCGCATGGCGCGTCAGGTGGTAGAACTTCACCGCCCCCAATGCGCTTACCCCTCGTAACGATCCGCGATCAGCCGGTCGAGCGCGCGCACCCCCCAGCCGGTGGCGCCCTTCGGGCTGAGCGGCGTCCCGGCCTTGCTCCAGGCGGTGCCGGCGATGTCGAGATGGATCCAGGGCATGCCGGGCCGGATGAAACGGTGCAGGAACTGCGCCGCCGTCACCGATCCCGCCTCGCGGCCGCAGGAATTTCGCATATCGGCAAGGCGGCTTTTCAGCAGCGCATCATAGGCCTCGCCCAGAGGCATCCGCCAGGCGCCCTCGCCCTCGGCTTGGGCCGCGCGCAGGAAGGCGTTGCAGAACGTGTCGTCGTTCGAGAACACCCCGGTGTTCTCGGCCCCGAGCGCGACGATGATCGCGCCGGTCAGCGTGGCAAGGTCGATCACGCCGCGCGGGGAAAAGCGGTCCTGAGCATACCAGAGCACATCGGCCAGCACGAGGCGGCCTTCGGCATCGGTGTTGATCACCTCGATCGTGTCGCCCTTCATCGAGCGCACCACATCGCCCGGGCGCTGTGCCTTGCCGTCGGGCATGTTCTCGACCAGCCCCACAAGGCCCACGACATTCGCCCGCGCCTTCCTGAGCGCGAGCGTGCGCATCACCCCCGCGACCGTGGCCGCGCCGCCCATATCCATCACCATGTCTTCCATCCCGGCGGCGGGCTTGAGCGAGACGCCCCCGGTGTCGAAACAGACGCCCTTGCCGACCAGCGCCAGCGGCGCCTCGCCTTTCGCGCCACCCTTCCACTGCATCACCACGACCTTCGACGGGCTTTCCGAGCCCTGGCCCACCGCCAGCAGCGCGCGCATCCCGAGTTTCGAGAGCTCCGCCTCCTCCAGCACCTCGACCTCAAGCCCGATCCCGCGCATCTCGGCGAGGCGGGTGGCGAATTCGGTGGTGGTCAGGACATTGGCGGGCTCGTTGACCAGATCGCGGGCGAAGAGCACACCATCCGCGCGGGCGCTCAGCGGGGCGGCCTCGTCGGCCAAGGCCCCGGGCTGACCCACGAGAAAGGCGACCTCGCCCGGCTCCCTGCTCTCGGCCGAGCGGTAGGTCTCGAACCCATAGGCGCGCAGGGTGAACCCCTCGGCGATCGCCGCCGCGCGCGGATGGCTTTCCGCCAGAACCGTCAGCGCCCGGTGGTCATGCGCCGCGCCGAGCGTGGCACCCGCCTTCCGCGCCGAAGCCGCATCGGTGCGCCGCGCCAGCCGCACGAGATGCAACACGTCGCAGGCCAGACCCGCGGGGAAAGCCAGTTCCAGCCCCTCGCCGGGTTTCAGCTTCGCGAAAGCCTCCGAACTGACCGCCCGCGCAAGCGCGCCTTTCGCGGCCCGGTCGAGCCGGCGCGAAAGCGGCGACAGCGCGGCCCCCGCATCGGCGAAAACCGCGATGCGGCCCGCAAGAGCCGTCAGCGCCCCCGCATCGGCTTCCTGATACCGGATCTGAACTGGCTGCGACATTCGGTTGAATTCCCTTGCAAAAGTCTCTGGTCCCTCTGCCCGGTCCGCCCGACCGGCAAAGCCTTGCCGCAAAGCTAGTCCTGCCCGGCCCGCTTGGCCAGATATGAGTTTTACCCGGAACCGATTTCGGCTAGGGTCCGGCCCGAGCCGCAAGGCCCGCAACCCGAGATCCCCCCGAGAGTCCCTTGTCGAGATTCGACCGCTATCTTCTGTCCCAGTTTCTGGCCCTGTTCGGCTTTTTCAGCCTGGTGCTGGTGGCGGTCTATTGGGTCAACCGGGCCGTGGGCCTGTTCGATCAGCTGATCGGCGACGGGCAGTCGGCAATCGTGTTCGTGGAATTCTCGCTTTTGACGCTGCCGAACGTGATCCGGCTGGTGCTGCCGGTCTCGGCCTTCGCCGCCTGCCTTTACGCGGTGAACCGGCTGATGCAGGAATCGGAGCTGGTGGTGATGCAGGCCACCGGATTCTCGGCCTTCCGCCTTGCCCGCCCGGTCTTGTTCTTCGGGATCTGCGTGTTCTCGATGCAGATGGTTCTGACGAACCTTCTGGTGCCGATGAGCCAGGCCCGGCTCTCGGAGCGCAGCGCCGAGATCGCCGGAAACATCACCTCGCGCTTTCTGAACGAGGGGCGCTTCATGCATCCCGCCGACGGCATCACGCTTTATATCCGCGAGATCAGCCAGTTGGGCGAGCTGAACGACATCTTCCTCGCCGACGACCGGGCGGAATCCGAGCGGGTGATCTACACCGCCCGCCAGGCGCTGATCGTGCGCGGCGAGACGGCGCCGAAACTCGTCATGCTCGACGGCATGGCGCAAAGGATGAGCCGGGACGGCCACCGCCGCCTGTCGCTGACCCGGTTCGCCGATTTCACCCTGGATATGGCCGGGATCATCGGCGGCAAGGACGGGCGGCTGAAAAGCCTGCGCGAGGTTTCCACCCTCGCGCTGCTGGCGGCGCCCCCCGCCTTGCAGGAGGAAACCGGCGCCAGCCGAGCGGCGCTGCTGGAGGAAGGCCACGGCCGGATCGCCACCGCGCTTCTGGGGCTGGCGGCGCCGCTTCTGGGCTTTGCCGCGCTGATGCTGGGGGGCTATTCGCGCTTCGGGTTGTGGCGGCAGATCGGCATCGCGGTTTTGCTGATCATCGGGCTGCAACTGATCAACACCGCCGGCTCGGGCGCGGCACTGAAGGCCGACAACCGCTGGCCGCTGGTCTATGCCGCGCCGCTGGTCGGGGTGATCCTTGCAACGGTGCTGCTGTGGGTCGCCGGGCGGCCGCGGCGGCGGCCGAAAGGGGCCGCGGCATGACGCTTTCCCTTTATATCGCGCGGCGTTTCGCCACCACCGTGGGCCAGGTCTTCCTGATCTTCTTCGGCATCCTGATGCTGATCGACATGATCGAGCAGCTGCGCAAGTTCTCGGGCAAGGGCGCGGGCCTCGGCGATGCGTTCCGGCTTTCGCTGCTGAACGTGCCCGAAACGCTCTACCGCATCCTGCCGCTGATCTTCGTCATGGGCTCGATCGCGCTGTTTCTCGGGCTGGCGCGGTCGTCGGAACTGGTGGTGGTGCGCGCGGCCGGGCGCTCGGGGCTGCGGTTTCTGATGGTGCCGGTGCTGGTCGCCACGCTGATCGGCGCGCTGGCGGTGGCGGTGCTGAACCCGCTGGTCGCCGCCACCTCGCGCGCCTATGAGGATCTTTCGGCGGAATATGCCGCGCAGGGCGCGGTGCTCTCGGTCTCGGACGCCGGGCTCTGGCTGCGCCAGGGCGGCAGCTACGGCCAGACCGTGATCCAGGCGCAGCGCGCGGGCCTCGACGGCACCGTGCTGCACAATGTCTCGTTCCTGACCTTCGGCGAGCAGGGCGTGCCGGTGACCCGGATCGAGGCGGAAAGCGCGGAACTCACCCGCGGCGCCTGGATCATGACCGGCGCCAAGGTCTGGAACCTGAAGGCGGCCAACCCGGAACTCTCGGCCACCCGCTGGCCCGACGGCACCCGCCTGCCCTCGGATCTGACGCCCGAGCGGATCCGCGACAGTTTCGGCACTCCCTCGGCGGTGCCGGTCTGGCAGTTGCCGTCTTACATCGCCGGGCTGGAACAGGCCGGATTCTCGGCCCGCAGCTACCGGCTGTGGTTCCAGATGGAACTGGCGCAGCCGCTGCTTCTGACCGCGATGGTGCTGGTCGCCGCCGGTTTCACCATGCGCCATGCGCGGTTCGGCAAGACCGGGATCCGGGTGCTTTACGCCATCCTCGCCGGTTTCGCGCTGTTCTTCCTGCGCAACTTCGCCCAGGCCCTTGGCGACAGCGGGCAGATTCCGGTATCTCTGGCGGCATGGAGCCCGCCCTTGGCGGCGGTGCTGCTGGCGCTTGGGCTTCTCTTGCATCTGGAGGACGGCTGACATGCACCCCCGCCGTCTTTTCGCGGCTCTCGCGCTGACGGGCGCGCTGATGGGCACACTGATCGCCGCGCTGGCGCTGCCCGCAGGCGCGCAGGAGCGTGCGACGCTGATCGCCGACCGGATGGAAATCTCGGGCGACAACCGGCTGAGCGCCGCCGGCAATGTCGAGGTGCTGCACCAGGGCTACCGGCTGACCGCGGCCCGCGTGACCTATGACAAAGCGGCGGATTCGCTGACCATCGACGGGCCTCTGACGCTCACCGACCCCGAGGGCCGCGTTCTGGTCCTCGCCTCGCAGGCGGCGCTCTCGGCCGATATGACCGAGGGGCTGCTGACCAGCGCGCGGCTTGTCCTCGACCGCCAGTTGCAGCTTGCCGCCGACAGCATGGCGCGGATCGGCGGGCGGTATTCCACGCTCGACAATGTGGTGGCCTCGTCCTGCAAGGTCTGCGCCAGCCATCCGACGCCCTTGTGGGAGATCCGCGCCCGCCGGGTGATCCACGACGAAGAGGCGCGGATGATCTGGTTCGACCGCGCCCAGTTCCGCGTCGCCGGAGTGCCGGTGTTCTACATCCCGCGCCTGCGCCTGCCCGACCCTTCGCTCGACCGCGCGAGCGGCTTCCTTGCGCCCAGGCTGCGCACCACATCCAGCCTCGGGACCGGGCTGAAGATCCCTTATTTCATCACGCTCGGGCCGGACCGTGACCTGACCGTCACCCCCTATCTGACCACGAAGAACAGCAAGACGCTGGAACTGCGCTACCGCCAGGCCTTCCGCAGCGGCGCGATCGAGATCCAGGGCGCGGTGACCGGCGACGATCTGACCACCGATCCGCAGCGCGGCTATCTGCTGGCGCGCGGCAGTTTCGATCTGGTCAACGACTTCCGGCTGACCTTCGATCTGCAAACCACCTCGGACAACGCCTATCTGCTGGATTACGGCTATTCCGACCGTGACCGGCTCGACAGCCGGCTGGAGCTGAGCCGGGTGCGCAGGAACGGTTTCTTCTCGGCCCGGCTGGTCAGCTTCCAGTCGCTGAGGGACCAGGACGACAACGACACCCTGCCCTCGCTGGTCACCGACATGACCTTCCACCGCCGCTTCTCGCTGGGGCCGCTCGGAGGCATGGGCGGGCTCAGGGTGCAGACCCATTCGCATTACCGCACCTCGTCAAGCCCGCTCGACCCGGACGGCGACGGCATTTCGGACGGGCGCGATATGGGGCGGGTCTCGGTCCGCATCGACTGGCGGCGCAGTTTCGTCTCGGACCCCGGGATCGAAACGACCGTGCTGGGCGAGGCACAGCTCGACGCCTACCGCCTGCGCCAGGATGCGCTTTACGAAGGCCGCTACACCCGCGCAAGCGCCGCGGCCGGGGTGGAGCTGCGCTGGCCCTGGCTGAAAGCGGCAGAGGGCGGCGCCGTCCATGTGATCGAGCCGGTGATCCAGCTTGTCGCCGCCGGGCGCGACGGCTCGGGCATTCCCAACGAGGATTCGGTGCTGGTCGAATTCGACGAGGGCGGGCTCTGGTCGCTCGACCGCTTTCCGGGTGCCGACGCGATCGAGCAATCCAGCCGCGCCAATCTGGGCGTGACCTGGACGCGCTACGATCCGGCGGGCTGGAATGTGGGCTTCACCCTCGGCAAAGTGCTGCGGGTGAGCGACAAAGACAGCTTCGGCCCCGCCTCGGGCCTGGGCGGACTGAGCTCGGACTGGCTGACGGCGGCAAGTTTCAGCCTGGCGAACGGCTTTTCCGCCACCGGCCGGGCGGTGTTCGACGACGATCTGGAGCTGTCGAAAGGCGAATTGCGCCTTGCGCTCAGCTCGGGGCGGCTGTCGCTGGCATCCTCGGCGCTCTGGGCGGTGGCCGATACCACCGAGAACCGCCCGGCCCCCTCGCGCGAGCTGACCTTCGATGCGGCCTGGCAGGTGAACCCCGCGCTCGTTGCCAAGGCCGAGGGGCGCTACGACTTCGAATCGCATCGCGGCACCATCGCCGGGCTGGGGGTGGAATTCCGCAACGAATGCGTGGCGGTGGATCTTTCCCTCTCGCGCCGCTTCACATCGTCGGATAGTGTGACGCCGACCACGGATTTCGGCCTTTCGGTCGATCTGATCGGATTTGGCAGCGGCAGAACGGCCGGCCCGTCGCGGCGCTGCTACTGAAAACGCTGATGAAAACAGCCGGGGCGACAACAGCGCCCGAGGCGCGGAAAAACGGGCAGACGGTCGGGAAGATGACGAAACCGCAAGACGTGCAGCGCATGGGGCAAGGGTCGAAGACGCTGGGGGCCGCGCTTCTGGCCGCGCTGCTTCTCGGGGCCTCGGGCGGCGCTGTGACCTTCCCCGCCCCGGCGATGGCGCAGAACCTTTTCGCGCCGCGGCTTTACGTGAACGACCAGGTGATCACCGAATACGAGGTGGTCCAGCGCGCTTTGTTCCTGCAACTGCTGAACGCGCCCGGAGATCCCGAGACCGAGGCGGTCAAGTCGCTGATCGACGACCGGCTGCGCATGACCGAGGCGAAGCGCCTTGGCGTGAAGCTGACGCCCGAGGAACTGGCCAATGGGATGGAGGAATTCGCCTCGCGCGCCAGCCTGACCGCCGAGCAGCTTGTCGCCGAATTGCAGAAGGTCGGCATCGCGCCCGAGACCTATCGCGATTTCGTCCATGCCGGCGCGATCTGGCGCAAGATCGTCCGCGACCGCTATACCGGCCGGGTGCCGGTTTCCGAGGCCGATGTCGACAAATTCCTCGATTCCGCCACCCGGCCGCGGGCGCTGAAGGTGCTGGTCTCGGAACTGGTGATCCCGGCCGAGCCGGGCAAGGAAGAGGCCGCGCTCGCGCTGGCGAAACGGCTGTCGCAGGAAATCACCACCGAGGGCGGTTTCGCCGCCGCGGCGCGCCAGCATTCGGCGGCGCCGACCGCGCCCTCGGGCGGGCGTATCCCCGACTGGTTGCCGCTGTCGAACCTGCCGCCGGCGATCTCTTCGCAGCTGCTGGCGCTTGGCGACGGCGATGTCTCGGCGCCGGTGGTGGTGCCGGGCGCGGTGGTTCTGTTCCAGTTGCGCGGCATCGCGAAGGATGAAAGAGCGGCGCCGGTCAGCGTCAGCGTCGAATGGGCCGATCTGGTGATCGCGAACGATCCGGCCGAACTGGCGCGGATCCGGGCCGGGGCTGACACCTGCAACGACCTTTACGCGCTGGCGCGCGGGCTGCCGCCCGAACAGCTGACGATCCGCAGCCAGAACGTGGCCGAACTGTCGCCCGAGGTCGGGCTGGAACTGGCGAAGCTGGACATCAACGAATTCGCCGTCCTGCCGCGCGGCGATGCGATCCGGCTGATCATGCTGTGCAAACGCCAGCCGGTGACCGAGGCCGAGCCCAACCGCGAGCGGATCAAGGAGCAGATCCTGAACCAGAAGCTCGACGGGATGGCCGAGAACTACCTTGAGGAACTGCGCCACGCCGCGCTGATCCGCGAGCCGTAACATGCGCCCCGTCGCCCTGTCCTGCGGCGATCCGGCGGGAATCGGCCCCGAGATCGCGGTGAAGGCGCGCGCCGCGCTGGCCGGGGAGCTGCCGTTCTTCTGGATCGGCGATCCGCGCCACCTGCCGCCCGGCACAAACTGGACAGAGATCGCCACGCCGGCCGGGGCTGCGGCAGTGCCCGCCGACAGGCTGCCGGTCCTGCCCCTGGCTTTCGCGCAGGAGGCGGTGCCGGGGCAGCCCTCGGGGGCCAATGCCGAAGGGGTGATCCGCGCCATCGAGCGCGCGGTCGCTCTGGTGAGGGAGGGCGCGGCCTCGGCGCTTTGCACCGCGCCGATCGCCAAGAAGGTGCTGATCGACGGCGCCGGTTTCGGCTTTCCCGGCCATACCGAGTTTCTGGCCCATCTCGCCGGGGCCGGGCGGGTGGTGATGATGCTGGCCTGCCCCCAGTTGCGGGTGGTGCCCGCGACCATCCATATCGCGCTGCGCGAGGTTCCCGCCGCGCTGACCGAAAGCCTCCTGGAAGAGACCATCCGCATCACCCATGCCGGGCTGATCCGCGACTTCGGCCTCGCTGCGCCGCGGATCGCGGTGGCGGGGCTGAACCCCCATGCCGGCGAGGGCGGCGCCATGGGCGACGAGGAGGAGCGGATGATCCGCCCGCTGGTCGCCCGGCTGGCGGCCGAAGGAATGCTTATCCGCGGCCCCCTGCCCGCGGACACGATGTTTCACGCGGGCGCGCGGGTGGGCTATGACGCCGCGGTCTGCGCCTATCACGACCAGGCACTGATCCCGATCAAGACCCTCGACTTCGACGGCGGGGTGAATGTGACGCTGGGCCTGCCGTTCGTGCGCACCTCTCCTGATCATGGCACCGCTTTCGACATCGCCGGGAAGGGGATCGCCTCGCCCGCCAGCCTGATCGCAGCCCTGCGGCTGGCGCGGGACATGGCTTTGGCGCGGGGATAAGGCGGGGGCCAGCCCCCGCGCCGCCGCCTTGCGGCGCCGGCTTCCCCCGGGGTATTTGGGTCAGGATGAAAGACAGGAGGCCCGTTTGGGAACCATCGACGGCCTGCCGCCCCTGCGCGAGGTGATAGAGGCGCATGATCTGGTGGCGAAGAAGCAGCTCGGGCAGAACTTCCTGCTGGATCTGAACCTGACTGCCAAGATCGCGCGCTGCGCCGGGGATCTGACCGGATACGACGTTCTGGAGGTGGGGCCGGGCCCGGGGGGGCTGACGCGGGGCCTTCTGGCCGAAGGCGCGCGCCATGTGGTCGCGGTCGAGAAGGACGCGCGCGCGCTGCCCGCCCTCGCGGAGATTGCGGCGGCTTATCCGGGGCGGCTGACGGTTCTGCACGGCGATGCGCTGGAACTGGATCTGACCGCGCATCTGAAACCGCCGGTGAAGGTGGTGGCGAACCTGCCCTATAACGTGGGCACCGAGCTTCTGATCCGCTGGCTGTCGCCCCCGGCCTGGCCGCCGTTCTGGCAGAGCCTGACGCTGATGTTCCAGAAGGAAGTGGCCGAGCGGATCGTGGCGAAGCCGCGGACCGATCATTACGGGCGGCTGGCGCTGCTGGCGCAATGGCGGGCGGAGGCGCGGATCGTGATGAGCCTGCCGCCCGAGGCCTTCACGCCTGCGCCGAAGGTGCATTCGGCGGTGGTGCATCTGACCCGGCTGGAGGAGCCGCGCTATCCCGCCGACGGCAGGGTGCTGGCGCGGATCACCGCCATGGCCTTCAACCAGCGGCGCAAGATGCTGCGGTCCTCGCTGAAGGGGCTGGCGCCGGATGTCGAAGACCGGCTGCTGGCGGTGGGTATTCCGCCGACCGCCCGGGCCGAGGAGATCGGGCTGGAAGCCTTCTGCGCGCTTGCGCGCAACATCGCCGGCTAAAGACGAAAAAGGCGGAAAGACCGGGGGTCTTTCCGCCTTGGGTTCATTCCGCCGCTGCGGGCGTGTCGGGGGCGCCGCCGCCCGATCCGCCCTCATCTGTCTTGCCCTCGCCCGATTTGCGGGGCCGGCTGGCGCGGCGCGGTTTGGCCTCTTCGCCCTGCGCTTTGGGCGCGCGCGGTGCCTTCGGGGTTTCGCGGGGCGTATCGCCGCCCGCCTCTTCGCGCGCCCGGGGCGGGCGCTGGCTGCGCGGGCTGCGCGCGGCGCGCTCTTCCTTCGGTGCAGGCGCGGTCTCGGGGGCCGGAGCCTGGACCGGGGCCTGGACCGGAGCCTCGGCTGCTGCGGGTTCGGAAACCACGGGGGCCGCCGGAGCCGCACCGGCCGGAGAGGTTTCCGGCAGTTCGACCAGACCGCCCTCGCCCGTACCGAAGTCGATCACATCCTGAGCGGCCGCCGCGGGCTGGCCGCCACGCTCGCCCTGCGGGCGATGCTGATCGCGATCCCGGTCGCGCTCTCCCCGGTCGCTCCGGTCGCCGCGATCATTGCGGTCGCGGAACTCGCGGTTGCCGTTCTGCTGCTGATACTGCTGCTGACGCGCTTCCTGTTCGGCGGCGAGTTCACGCTGCGCCTCGGCCAGCATCCGTGTGTAATGCTCGGCGTGCTGAAGGAAATTCTCAGCCGCCACGCGGTCGTTCGAGAGCTGGGCATCACGCGCCAGCATCTGGTATTTCTCGATAATCTGCTGCGGCGTGCCGCGCACCTTACCCTCTGGCCCCGACGAATCGAACACGCGATTGACGATATTGCCCAGAGAGCGCGGGCGGTTCTGGCTGGAACGCGAGCGTTTCTTGGAAGAGCGCATCTTTTCCTAAATGAGCAAAGGATCACTTAGCCCCGTCGAAGCCGAATCTTCCGGCTGAACAATACGAGAGGCCTGATCGGGTTTTGCGCGGGGCGTGCCAGCCAAGGCTGTCCGAGCCGCCGCATGGGACTGCATAAACATGCGCCGGGGGGCGTGGCAAGGCAATTCTCGGTCAAAGCGCCGTGTTTCCGTACGAAACCGGGCAAAATCGCGCGATGTGGCGGATTTACCCCGCCCCTTGCGGCGGGGATCCGCCGCTCAGGCCGGCCGACGGCCCGCGACCACCCGGTCGCGGGTGTCGAGATCGGGCAGGATGCGGATGTCCCTGATGCCCTGCTCGGCGAGGAGGGCCGAGACCGCCGCGCCCTGCGTCGGGCCGATCTCGAACAGGATCCGGCCGCCGGGGGCCAGCATCCGGGGCAGTTCGCGGCAGATCGCGCGATAGGCATCAAGCCCGTCTCCGCCCGGGGTCAGCGCGATCTGCGGATCCCAGTCCAGCACTTCGGGCGCCAGACCGGCCATTTCATCGGCCGCGATATAGGGCGGGTTCGACACGACCAGATCGAAGTATCCGCGCCCCCCGTCCCACCAGTCCCCGTCGGTCCAGTCGCACCGGCAGAAATCCACCCGCTCCGAAAGGCCGAGCGCGACGGCGTTCTCATCCGCGAGGCCGAGCGCCGCGCCCGAATAATCCGCGCCGAGGCCCATCGCCCCCGGCATCCCGTGCAGGCAGGAAAGCAGGATGCAGCCCGAGCCGGTGCCGAGATCGAGGATCCGGGCGAAGGGCTCGCGCAGCGCCTCTTCCACGAGGGTCTCGGTCTCGGGGCGCGGATCGAGCACCTCGGGCGTGACGCGGAAGGAGAGCCCGTGAAACAACCGGGTTCCGGTGATTTTCGAGACCGGCTTGCGCAAGGCGCGCGCGGCGATGGCGGCCTCGAACCGCTGCGCCGCATCCGGCCCGAGGGGATCGCGGATCACGAGGGACAGCCGCGCCGGATCCAGCCCGAGCGCATGGGCCAGCAGCAGCCGCGCGTCGCGGGCCGGGTCTTCGACACCCGCAGCCCGCAGCCGCGCCACGGCACCGATCAGCGCGGCCTGGGCGGTGCTCATTCGATTTCCGCCAAGCGTTCGGCCTGGTCATGGGCGATCAGCGCGTCGATCACCTCGGTCAGATCGCCCTGCATGATCTGCGGCAAAGCGTAGAGCGTCAGGTTGATGCGGTGATCGGTCATCCTTCCTTGCGGAAAGTTGTAAGTGCGGATGCGCTCGGAACGGTCGCCCGAGCCGACCTGGGCCTTGCGCTCGGCCGCGCGGGCATTGGCGAGGCGCTCGCGCTCCAGCTCGTAAAGCCGGGCGCGCAGGACCTGCATGGCGATGGCACGGTTCTGGTGCTGGCTCTTTTCCGAACTGGTCACGACGATGCCGGACGGCAGATGGGTGATGCGCACCGCCGAATCGGTGGTGTTGACGTGCTGGCCGCCCGCCCCGCTGCTGCGCATCGTGTCGATGCGGATGTCTGCGGCGGGGATGTCGATATCGACCTCCTCGGCCTCGGGCAGCACGGCGACGGTCGCGGCCGAGGTATGGATGCGCCCGCCCGCCTCGGTCTCGGGCACGCGCTGCACGCGGTGGACGCCGGATTCGTATTTCAGCCTGGCATAGACGCCCTCGCCCCGGACATGGGCGGTGAATTCCTTCACCCCGCCCAGATCGGAGAGCTGGCTTTCCAGCACGCTGAACTGCCAGCCCATCCGCTCGGCATACCGCTGATACATCCGCGCGAGGTCGGCGGCGAAAAGGCTGGCTTCCTCGCCCCCGGTGCCGGGCCGGATTTCAAGGATCGCCGGGCGGGCATCGGCGGCGTCCTTCGGCAACAGCGCAAGCCGCAGGCGCTGCTCCATCGCGGGCAGGTCCGCGCGCAGACGGGCGAGCTCCTCTTCGGCCAGCATCCGCATCTCGGGATCGGCCAGCATCGCCTCGGCGGCGGCGATCTCATCCAGCGCCGCGCGCCAGGCTGCGATCCCGGCCACCACCGGGCCGAGTTCGGAATATTCGCGGCTGAGCGCGGCGATCTCGTCGCCGCCGCCCGCGTTCAGCCGAGCCTCGACATATTCGAAACGCTCGGTGATGCGGGCAAGTTTGTCCATGGGCACCATGGCTTTTTCCTGGCGCGGCCTGCGCCCCGGGTCAAGAGCGCGCGTCCCCCGAATCCCTCGCGGCCCGGATCGCGGCCAACAGCCGCTGCCGCACGGGCCCGAGGTAACGGTCGGACCATTCCATCCGCCGCCCCTTGTGGTCGGTGACGATCCGGGCCTCGGGCAGGTCGAGCAGCGCCTGCGGCTTCACCTCATCGCCGGGAAGCGTGATCGCCACCAGCCTGGCCCGGCGCGCGCGCACCCAGGGCAGCGCGCCGCAGAGCCGCCCGAACCAGAGCCGGGGGAACATGAATTCTGTCGGGAATTTCACCACCGCCGAACGCGGCACCGCGCGCATCACCGGCTGCGCCACCCAGGACAGAAACCGCTCGTCGGCCCGCATCGGCGTGCCACGGAACTCCGGCTGCGCCGCGGCCATCTCCAGGAAGCGCGCGGCAACGAAGCCACAATGCGCGGGATGCCAGACCACGACCGAACTGTTGCCGCGAGCATAGCGCCGCCCTCCGCTGAGCCGCCACAGCCAGCGCGCAAATGCGCCGAACGGCAGCACGGCGCTTTGCAGGATCGAAATTTCCGTCTCGCTGCGGCGCAGGGCGACGAGGCGCGCGATGTCGCCCAGCACCACCGTGTCGAGGTCGAGAAACACCGCCGGCATGTCGTCCGGCACCACGCCACCCCGGAACATGGCAAGTTTGGCCTGGCAGCCGCCGCCCATCCAGGCCGGTTGCAGGAACTCGGGCGGGAAATCCACGCAGCGCACCTGCGCGGCCAGCCCCTCGCGCGGGCGGTCGGTGATCAGCACCACCCGCGCCGGTGCGAACGAGCGCGCGCAGACCGCCGCAACGAGGCCGTTCACATCCGAAACGCCATATTTCGTGCCCCAGAGCATAAGTACCAGTTGCCAGTTTTGCATCGCCCACCACCCGGCCGCCGGATGTCTCCGTCATGCACCTCGCGCGAGATTATCCCGGTCTCGGGCGGGCAACCAGAGGTCACCCCCCGGCTCAATGGTTCAGAACAGTTTCTGACGCGCCTTCGAGACCGTGAACCCATGGCCCTGCGGATTGGTGCAGGTCATGCCGGTCTTTTCCGAGCTGCAACTGACCGGCCCGAGCGTCACGCTCTGGCCGTAGCCGAGCACCGGCGCGCGCGGGTCGATCACCGTATCGCCGTGGCAGGTCAGAATACCCGGCCCGCGCGCCTCGACGCTGAAGGACGAACCCCAGTCCAGATCGCAATTCGCGGGCGGGCGGCGGTAGCTGGGGGTGAGTTCCTTCATGTCGCAGCGCGCGCCGGGATGGTCGTCGGCCCAGATCATGCAATGGATATTGCCGGTGGGGGACTGAAAGGCGATGTAATCCTGCGCATGGGCCGGGGTCGCAAGCGCCAGAAGCCCGGGGAAAGCAAGGAAAAGACGCATCGGAAATCCTCCGCTCGGGCGCGGGAAACGCCGCGCCGCGGGCTGAGGTTCCCACAACGGGGCGGACCGCGTCAATGCCGGGAAACCCCCGAAGGCGCGCTCATCGGTCTTAACAGACCTCTTCGCCTGCGATGACGCCCGTAAGGGCG
Organism: Pseudogemmobacter humi; assembly: GCF_900609055.1. GTDB lineage: Bacteria > Pseudomonadota > Alphaproteobacteria > Rhodobacterales > Rhodobacteraceae > Pseudogemmobacter > Pseudogemmobacter humi. The sequence goes on from NZ_UXAW01000075.1 coordinate 28,613, forward strand.
GAAGAGCGCCCGGCCGGGCCGGGGGTCAGAGTGGCTGCGCGCGTTCCACCAGCCTCGCGAAGAAGCTCGCGCCATATGGTGCGGCTTCGTCGTTGAAATCATAGGCCGGATGATGCAGCCCGGCGCCGGGGCCGATGCCGAGAAAAAGATAGGCCCCGGGCCTCGCCTCCAGCATATAGGAGAAATCCTCCGATCCCATCTCGCGGTTGGCATATTCGTTGACCGCCTCCGCCCCTGAGACCTCGCGCGCCACATCGGCGGCGAACTGCGCCTCTTGCGCGACATTGATCGTCGCCGGATAGCCCCAGTCGTAGTCGATTTCCGCCCGCACCCCGAAGGCCGCCGCGGTGCCCTCGACGATCTCGAAGAAGCGTTTCTTCAGCAGATCGCGCACATCGGGGCGGAAGGCGCGGATCGTCGCGGCAAAGGTGCCGTCCTCGGGGATGATGTTCGAGGCCGAGCCGGTATGGATCATCGTCACCGAAATCACCGCCTCGTCCAGCGCATAGACGTTTCTCGGCACAATGGTCTGGATCGCCTGGACCATGGCGACGATGGCCACCACCGGATCGGTGCAGTCATGCGGCGTGGCGCCATGGCCGCCCTTGCCGGTGACCTTCACATAAGCCGTATCCACCGAGGCCATCAGCGGCCCGAGCGTGGTCTGGAAATGCCCGAGCGGCAGGTTCGGCGCATTATGGATACCGAAGACGCGGGAAATCCCGAACCGGTCCATCACGCCTTCCTTAACCATGACCTCGCCGCCGCCGCCCTCTTCCTCGGCCGGCTGGAAGATCAGCGCCACGCGCCCCGCGAAATTCCGCGTCTCGGCAAGGTATTTCGCGGCGCCCAGCAACATCGTCACATGGCCGTCATGGCCACAGGCATGCATCTTCCCGGGCCGCTGCGAGGCATGCTCCGCCCCGGTCTGTTCCTCGACCGGCAGCGCATCCATATCGGCGCGCAATCCGATCACCGGCCCCGGCCGCTGGCCGTCGATCAGCGCGACGATGCCGGATGTCGCGATTCCCTCGTGAATCTCGTCCACCCCGATCTCGCGCAGCCGCGCCACGATGAAAGCCGCCGTCTCATGGCAGTCGAACTCCAGTTCGGGGTTCATATGCAGATGATGACGCCAGCCCTTCATTTCCCCGGCATAAGAGGCGATACGGTTCAGGACGGGCATAGGTCTTCCTCGCATTGACGCGGCGCACCGCTTACTGTCAGACGATATGATCAAATATCCCGGAGGACCGCAATGTCCCTTCCCCGCCCTGACCGATCCGAAAGCGACGCGCTGGTCCATGCGCAGGGCGCCGATTCCGGCACGCTCGGGCGGTTGCAGGAGATAATGGCGCGGCTGCGCGACCCGGAGACCGGCTGCCCCTGGGATGTGGAACAGAGCTTCGCCTCGATCGCGCGCTATACGCTGGAGGAGGCGCATGAGGTCGCCGATGCCATCGAGCGCGAGGCCTGGGACGAGCTGCGCGGCGAGCTGGGCGATCTGCTGTTTCAGGTGGTGTTCCATTCCCGCATCGCCGAAGAGGCCGGGCTGTTCAGCCTTTCCGATGTGACACGGGCGATCAGCGACAAGATGGTGGCCCGCCATCCGCATGTGTTCGGGGCCGAGAGCCGGGACAAGACGGCCGAGCAGCAGACCCGCGACTGGGAGGCGATCAAGGCGCAGGAGCGCGGACCGGCGCGGGTGCTCGACGGCGTGGCCATGGCGCTGCCGGGGCTCACCCGCGCGGTGAAGCTGCAAAACCGCGCGGCGCGGGTCGGGTTCGACTGGCCGCATGCGGGCGAAGTGGTGGCGAAGATCGCCGAAGAGGCGGCGGAGCTGGTCGAGGCGCGCGACAGCCTGACTGATGCCGAAGTGGCCGAGGAAATGGGTGATCTGTTGTTCGTCATGGCCAATCTGGCGCGGCATCTGAAAGTGGATCCCGAGGCGGCCCTGCGCGCGGCCAACGCCAAATTCACCCGCCGCTTCAACCGGATCGAGGACTGGCTGGCCGAGGACGGGCGCAGCCCGGCGCAGTCGGACCTCGCGGAAATGGACGCGCTCTGGGATCGCGCCAAGGCCGAGGAAAAGACGGGGGAAAAGGCGGCGAAGCGCTAGCCAGCCGCAAATTTCTTCGAAGAAATTTGCCAAAAATTTTCGAAAATTTTTGGTTCACCGCTCCGGCAGGATCACCGAAAAGACCGAGCCCTCGCCCTTGCGGCTGTCGATCTTCAGCCAGCCGCGATGGCGGTTGACGATATGTTTGACGATGGCCAGCCCCAGCCCGGTGCCGCCTTCGGCGCGCGAGCGGTGGCTGTCGACCCGGTAGAAGCGTTCGGTCAGCCGCGGCAGATGAACCGGGTCGATCCCCTCGCCCCGGTCCGCCACGTCGATGCGCAGCGCGGGCCCGCGCGAGGTGCTCTCCCGGCGCAGGGAAACGGTTACATCCTTGCCGCGCGCGCCGTATTTCACCGCGTTTTCCATCAGGTTGAGGAACACCTGGGTCAACTGATCGGCATCCCCGGGCACCGCCATGCCCGGCGTCATCCCCCGGATCTCGATCCGGCTGCCATGCTCTTCGGCAAGGCCGCGCACCGTCGCCGCAGCACTTGCGATGACCTGGGCCAGATCCACCCTGCCGCGCGGGCGCATGCGCTCCTCGGCCTCGACCCGGCTCAGTTGCAACAGATCGAGCACCAGCCGGTTCATCCGCCCCGCCTCGCGCTCCATGATCGCAAGGAACCGCTGCCGCGCGGCGGCGTCGTCCTTCGCCGCGGTTTGCAGCGTCTCGATGAAGCCCATCAGCGCGGTCAGCGGGGTGCGCAGCTCGTGGCTGACATTGGCGACGAATTCGCGGCGGATCGCCTCGTTCTGCGCTTCGGCGCTGATGTCGCGCATCACGCAGACCGCCGCCCCGGGGCCGAGCGCGGGCAAGGGCGAGAGGCTCACACGATACTGCGCCTCGTCCGACATGCGCAAAAGGAATTCGCGCGGCTCATGGTCCTCGCGCAGCGCCGCCACCGCATCGAGCAGGTCGGGCGCCCGCAGCGCCAGCGCCAGCTTGCGCCCCTGCGCCCCCGGCCCCAGCAGATGCAGGGCCGGCGCATTGACCGCGGCGATGGATTCGCTTTCGTCGAGCAGAAAGGCCGGCAGCGGAATCCCCGCGAGGATCTGATCCGCAAGCCCGCCGATATCCCCGGGCGGTGCCATCAGACCGGCTTCAGCCCGGCCCGGAAGCGGCGCGCATTGGCCATATAACCCTCGGCCGATTTCAGAAGCCGCGCCTGCGCCGCCTCGTCCAGCTGGCGCACCACCTTGCCCGGGCTGCCCATCACCAGACTGCCGTCGGGGATCTCTTTCCCCTCGGTGATCAGCGCGCAGGCGCCGATCAGACAGCCCTTGCCGATCTTCGCCCCGTTCAGCACCGTGGCGCCCATGCCGATCAGGCTGCCCTCGCCGATGGTGCAGCCGTGCAGCATCGCCTTGTGGCCGATGGTGCAGTTGGCGCCGATGGTCAGCGGAAAGCCCATATCGGTGTGCAGCACCGAATTTTCCTGGATGTTGGTGCCCGCGCCGATGTCGATCAGCTCGTTGTCACCGCGCAAGACCGCGCCGAACCAGACCCCCGCCCCCGCGCCCAGCCGGACCTTGCCGATCAGTTGCGCGCTTTCGGCCACCCAGGCCTCAGGGTCGATCTCGGGGGCGATACCGTCAAGCTGCCAGATCATCTTTCCTCGAACTCCCGGTTCAGCGCGCGCACGAAATCGCTCAGATCGGGCTGGCGCTCGCGTTTCAGTCTTTCCGCCACGACGATGGCTTGCAGTCTTGCGAAACATGCGTCCTGGTCGTCGTTGATCAGCACGTAATCATATTCCGCCCAATGGCTGATCTCATCCCGGCTTTTCGCCATCCGGCCCGCGATCACATCCTCGCTGTCCTGGCCGCGGGCGCGCAGTCGGCGGTCGAGTTCCAGGATCGAGGGCGGCAGGATGAAGACCGAGACCGCATCGCGGCCCAGAGCGGAATTGCGGATCTGCTGGCCGCCCTGCCAGTCGACATCGAAAAGCGTGTCGCGGCCCCCGGCCATCGCCTCTTCCACCGGGGCGCGCGGGCTGCCGTAGTGATTGCCGAACACCTCGGCATGTTCCAGCATCCCGCCCTGATCGACCAGCGCGCGAAAGCCCGCATGGTCGTGGAACCAGTAATGCACCCCGTGTTCCTCGCCCTCGCGCGGCTTGCGGGTGGTGGCGGACACCGAGAATTTCAGCGTCGGATCCCACTCCATCAGGCGTTTCGCCATGGTGGATTTCCCCGCGCCCGAGGGCGAGGAAAGGATGAGAAGAAGTCCGCGCCGTGCCATATCGCCCCCCGGGAATCGCGCCGCCGTCACTCGACGTTCTGCACCTGCTCGCGCATCTGGTCGATCACGGTTTTGAGGTCAAGCCCGATGCGGGTCAACTCGCGATCCTGGGATTTCGACAGCAAGGTATTGGCCTCGCGCAGGAATTCCTGCATCAGGAAGTCGAATTTGCGCCCCACCGGCGCAGGATCGGCCAAAAGCCCGCGCGCCGCCGCGATATGGGCGCCAAGCCGGTCGAGTTCCTCGGTCACATCGGCCTTCACGGCCAGCAGCGCCAGTTCCTGGGCGACGCGGGCCTCGTCGATGGCCTCCGCATTGACCGACAGCCGCGCCAGCGCCTCGCGCATCGCCTCGATCGCGCGCGGGCGTCGGGCCTCTGCCGCCGCCCCCGCGGCCGCGACCAGCCGGGTGATGCTTTCGACCTGGGCGCCGATCACCCCTTGCAGCGCCTGCCCCTCGGCCGCGCGCATAGCGTGGAACCCGGCGATCAGCGCCGGCAGATCGGCCAGCAGCGCGCCGCGCAGGCCGGAGGTGTCCTCGTCCCCCACATTGCTTTCCATCACCCCGCGCATCGAGAGCACATCGGCCCCCGTCGGCTGCGCCAGCGTCACCCCCGCCGCCATCGCCGCCTGTTCCACGCGCGCCAGCGCCGCCAGCGCGGCATCGAGCGCGGGCAGGCTGATACGGGGCTGCGAAGCCGCGCCCTCCTCGCGTGAGACCCGGAGCGTCAGGCTGACATTCCCGCGCCCGAGCGCCTTTTGCAGCTCGGCGCGCAAGGCGATCTCCAGCCCGTCGATCCAGTCGGGCACCCGCAGCCGCAGATCCAGCCCCTTGCCGTTGACCGAGCGGATATCCCAGGTCCAGGCGTAACCCAGAGCCGCGCCGCGCCCCGCGGCGAATCCCGTCATCGAAATCGTCACACCGAATACTCCTGCCCCGAAACCCGCGCCCTTCCGGCACCCGAGTTCCCTATACTTTCCGCCCCCGCGCAAGGGCAGATCCCACGGATCTTTACCATTTCTTAAGATTTCCGCCCATCGCCCCCGAATTTCCCCTATAGTCAAAGGAACAGTAAGCCCCCGGAGGAAACATGCCGTTCAGAGCGGAAGAGGCCAATCCCGCCGCCCCGCCCCGGTTCCAGAGCCTGCAACGCCTCCGCGCCTATTGGGAGGCGCTGACAGATGAATGCGGCGGCCCGCCCGAGGCATCGAGGCTGGATCCGCGCGGCCTCGCCCCGGCTTTGTCCGAGGTGTTCCTTGGCGAAAGGATAGGCCGGGGGCTCGTGCGGCTGCGCATCGCGGGACAGAGCGTTTCGGCGCTCGCGGGGCTGGACATGCAGGGCCTGCCGCTGTCCTCGCTGTTTCTGCCCGCCGCGCGGCCGGCGCTGGCCGATACAATCGAGCGCGTCTTCACCCATACGGCGGCGGTCGAGATGCAGCTTCAGGCCGAGACCGGCATCGGCCGCCCGCCGCTGGAAGCGCGTCTGCTGCTGCTGCCGCTCGCGGCCCCCGCTTACGGCCCCGCCGCCGTCCTGGGCTGTCTGTCCAGCCATGGCGCTCCGGGCCGGGCACCGCGCCGCTTCACCGTGATCCGGGTGAGCGAGGAACGCCAGGCCCCGCCGCCCGAAACCGCGCCCGAAGCCCCGACCGGGGCGGGGCTGCCCGCGCGGCACGGGCTGCGGCTGGTGCATTCCACCGGCTGAGCAAACGAAAAGGCCCGCCGGATCGGCGGGCCTTTCGCTTGTGGGATCGCCCGGGCCTTACAGCGCCACGCGCCGCGCCTCGTCGCGCTGGCGGGTCAGCTCCTCGGCCACGAGGAAGGCAAGCTCCAGCGACTGCGAGGCATTGAGCCGCGGGTCGCAGGCGGTATGGTAGCGGTCGGCCAGATTCTCGTCGGAAACCGCGCGCAGACCGCCGGTGCATTCGGTCACATCCTGGCCGGTCATCTCGAAATGCACGCCGCCGGGGATGGTGCCCTCGGCCTTGTGGATCTGGAAGAACTCGCGCACCTCGCGCAGCACCGAATCGAAGGGCCGGGTCTTGTAGCCCGAGGCCGCCTTGATCGTGTTGCCGTGCATCGGATCGCAGGACCAGACCACATTGGCGCCCTCTTCCTGCACCGCTTTGATCAGCCGCGGCAGGTTCTCGCCCACCTTGCCGGCGCCGAAACGCGCGATCAGCGTCAGGCGGCCCGGCTCGTTCTCCGGGTTCAGCTTCGCCATCAGCACCTTCAGATCCTGCGCCGTGGTCGAGGGGCCGCATTTCAGCCCGATCGGATTCAGCACACCGCGGCAGAATTCGACATGGGCGCCGTCGGGCTGGCGGGTGCGGTCGCCGATCCAGATCATATGGCCCGACCCCGCCACCGGCTGGCCGGTGATGGAATCGACCCGGCAGAGCGCCTCTTCATATTCCAGCAGCAGCGCCTCGTGGCTGGTGTAGAACTCCACCACCGCCAGTTCCGGCGCGGTGAGCGAGGTCACCCCGGCCGCATTCATGAAATCCAGCGCGTCCGAGATCCGGTTCGCCATCTCGCGGTAGCGCTCGGCCTTGTCATGTTCGGCAAAGCCCAAAGTCCAGGAATGCACCCGGTGGATATCGGCGAAGCCGCCGGTCGAGAAGGCGCGCAGCAGGTTCAGCGAGGCCGCGGCCTGGGTATAGGCTTGCAGCATCCGGTTCGGATCGGGGATCCGCGCCGCATGGGTGGCCTCGAACCCGTTGATGATGTCGCCGCGGTAGCTGGGATATTCCACCCCCCCGATCATCTCGGTCGGGGCCGAGCGCGGCTTGGCGAACTGCCCCGCCATCCGGCCGACCTTGATCACCGGCACCTTGGCGCCATAGGTCAGCACCACCGCCATCTGCAACATCACCCGGAAGGTGTCGCGAATATTGTCGGCGGAGAATTCCGCGAAGCTCTCGGCGCAGTCGCCGCCCTGAAGGAGGAACGCCTTGCCCTCGCCCGCCAGCGCCAGCTGTTTCTTCAGCCGCCGCGCCTCGCCCGCGAAGACCAGCGGCGGATATTGGCCAAGCTGCGCCTCGACCGCATTCAGCGCGGCCGCATCGGGATAATCGGGCATCTGAACCCGCGGCAGGGCCCGCCAGTCCGATTTCTTCCAGCCCTTTGTCATGGCGCGCGTCTCCGAATGGTTGGTCTCACCGCTTTCTCGCGCTTCAGCCTATACGCCCGACCGCCCGCCGATGCAAAGCCCCGATGGAACCCCGCCGCAACAGCAGACACGACAGCAGCCGCGCCGGGGGCCGCGCGCCCCCTTGCGCAGGGCTGGAATTTCCGCTTCCATTGCGATTAAACGACATGAAATGGTCGCTTCCACAAAAGGTCCGCACCCTATGCCCAGCCCCATGCGCAAGGCGTCTCAAACCATTGGCGAGACCGGGCCGCGCCGCTTCGTGTTCCTGCTGCTGGACCGTTTCACGCTGCTCGCCTTCGCCTCGGCGATCGAGCCTTTGCGCATCGCCAACCGCGTCGCCGGGCGCGAGATCTATTCCTGGGTGCTGGCGGGCGAAGGCGGCGAGACCGCGACCTGCTCGAACGGCACCGCCTTCCGGCTGGACATCGGGCTTGAAGAGATCAGCCGCGACGACGTGCTGCTGATCTGCGGCGGCATCGACGTGCAGCGCGCCACCACCAAGGCGGTGGTCAGCTGGCTGCGGCGCGAGGCGCGGCGCGGGGTGACGATGGGCGGGCTCTGCACCGGCGCCTATGCCATGGCGCGGGCGGGGCTGCTCGACGGCAAGCGCGCCACCATCCACTGGGAGAACCAGGACGGCTTCCTCGAAGAGTTCGAGGAGGTGCGGCTGACGAAATCGGTCTTCGTGATGGACGGCAGCCGCTGGAGCACGGCGGGCGGCACCTCTTCCCTCGATCTGATGCTGAAGGTGATCGCCGCCGATCACGGCGAGACGCTCGCGAATACCGTGGCCGATCAGCTGATCTACAACGCGATCCGCACCGACCAGGACACGCAGCGCCTGTCGATCCCCACCCGGATCGGCGTGCGCCACCCCAAGCTGAGCCAGGTCATCCAGATGATGGAAGGCAATATCGAGGATCCGCTCTCGCCCGCCGATCTGGCCGACAAGGTCGGCATGTCCACCCGCCAGCTGGAGCGGCTGTTCCGCCGCTACCTCAACCGCTCGCCCAAACGCTATTATATGGAATTGCGGCTGCAAAAGGCGCGCAACCTGCTGATGCAGACCGATATGTCGGTGATCAACGTGGCGCTGGCCTGCGGCTTCGCCTCGCCCTCGCATTTCTCGAAATGCTACCGGGCGCATTACTCGACCACCCCCTACCGCGAGCGCGGCACCCAAAGCGGCCCGCCCGGCGCCCCCCCGGTGCGCCTGTCGATCTGAGGGTCACCCCCTCAGGCTCATTTTCTGTCTCTAAATATCCCCGCGCGGCGCGCAAGCCCCGCCCGCGGGGCTCATCTGTTTCCCGCCAGCCGTCACTCGACCGGGGCCATCCGGTAGAGCGCGCCGCGCTCCTCCGACAGGAACCAGATCGCGCCGTCCGGCCCCTCGCGGATGTCGCGCACCCGCAGCGTCTCGTCCGAGGCGATGCGCTCCTCGGCCCAGCCGGTCGCTGCCGCCGCATCCGGGTCCAGCCGCGAGATGAAATCCGATTTCAGCGAGCCGGTGAAGACATCGCCCCGCCACCCGGGCACCAGGGCGCCGGAATAGACCATCAGCCCCGAAGGCGCGATCGAGGGATCCCAGTAATGCAGCGGCTGCTCCATACCTTCCGCATGGGTGCCGGTGCCGATCCGGCGGCCGTTGTAATTCACCCCGTAAGAGATCACCGGCCAGCCGTAGTTCAGGCCCTCGGCCGCCAGATTGATCTCATCGCCGCCCTTCGCGCCATGTTCGACGATCAGAAGCCCGCCATCGGGCATCATCAGCGCCGCGCCCTGGATGTTGCGGTGGCCGATGGACCAGACGCCTGCGCGCCAGCCCTCGCGCACCGTCGCGGGGCTGCCGTCGGGGTTCAGATGCACGACCGAGCCGACCGACAGCGCGGGATCCTGCGCCTCCTGCCCGCCCGGGCCGGTGCCGCGGTCGCCGAGCGTGACAAACACGCTGCCATCCGCGGCCCCGACCAGGCGCGCGCCGAAATGGCGGCTCGCGGGCAGGCTCTCGCCGGTGAACAGGGTCTCGAACCCCTCAAGGGCCAGGAAATCCTCGGAAAGCCGCCCCCGCCCGGCCATGCTGGCCAGCCCCTCTCCGCTGCGGCCCGCCCAGGTCAGCCAGATCTCGCGGCTTTGCGCGAAATCCGCGGCCACCATCACGTCCAGAAGCCCGCCCTGGCCCAGAGCCGCCACCTCGGGCAGGCCCGCGATCTCCTGCGCCGCGCCCTCGTTCAGGCGCAGAAGCCGCCCGCCGCGTTCGGTGATCAGCAGGCTGCCGTCGGGCAGGAAGGCCAGCGCCCAGGGGGTGTCCAGCCCGTCGGCGATGCGGCGGATCTCCATCTCCCCCGCCGAGGTCGCCACCACCGTATCGGCCCGCGCCACCCCCGGCAGGCTGAGCATCACGGCGGCGAAAACGGCGGGGACAAGGCGGGACATGCGGGGCTCCGGTCTGATACGGTTACCCTTCCGACATAGGAGACGCCCGCGCCCCCCGCCAGGCAAGGCTGCGGCAATCCGGCAGGAAATCGCCGTAACGGCAGGTTTTATCCGTGCTTTTCTTTTGATCACGTCGTCGCTAGTTTGATCCTCAGGATCTCGATCCAACCAGGGAGATGTCTATGAAAAAATTCCTTATGGCCACCGCGGCCTGCGCGCTTTCTGCCGGCGCGGCTTCGGCCGAGGACGTGAAGATCGGCGTTCTGCTCGGCTTCACCGGCCCCATTGAGACCATCGCGCCAAATATGGCCACCGCCGTGGAAATGGCGATCAAAGAGGTCAACGACTCGGGCAAGGCCGCCAACGGCTGGACCTTCTCGGCCGCGCGCGCGGATTCGACCTGCATCGACGCCGCCGCCGCCAGCTCCGCGGCCGAGCGGCTGGTCACCTCGGATGGGGTGAAGGGCATCGTCGGCGCCGACTGCTCGGGCGTGACCCGTGCGGTGCTGGCCAATGTCGCCATCCCGAACGGCGTGGTGATGATCTCGCCCTCGGCCACCTCGCCCGCGCTGACCGACGACCCCGACGACGGGCTGTTCTTCCGCACCGTGCCCTCGGACGCCCGCGAAGGCGTGATCATGGCCGATGTGCTGGCCGACCGCGGCGTGAAGTCGATCGCCATCTCCTATTCCAACTCCGACTATGGCAAGGGCCAGGCCGATGCGATCGCGGCGGCCTTCCAGGCCAAGGGCGGCACCATCACCATCAACGCCAGCCATGACGACGGCAAGCCCGACTATTCGGCCGAGGTCGCGGCGCTGGCCGCAGCGGGCGGCGAGGTTCTGGTCGTCGCGGGCTATGTCGACCAGGGCGGCCGCGGCATCATCCAGGCCTCCGTCGACACCGGCGCCTTCACCACCTTCGGCCTGCCGGGCGGCATGTTCGGGGAATCGCTGACCGAAGCCATCGGCGAGCCGCTGGAAGGGTCCTACGGCCAGCACCCGTCCTCGGACGCCGAGGGCTACCAGACCTATCTGGACATGGCGACCGCCAACGATCCCTCGTTCGACGGCTCGACCAATTTCGCGCCGAACTCCTACGACGCGGCCGCGCTGATCATCCTTGCGATGCAGGCGGCGAATTCCACCGATCCCAAGGTCTACAAAGACAAGATCATGGAAGTCGCCAACGGCCCCGCCGACGGCTCGGGCGAGAAGATCAATCCGGGCGAGCTGGGCAAGGCGCTGGAACTGATCGCCGCGGGCACCCCGATCGATTACGAGGGCGCGACCGGCGTGACGCTGCTGGAAGGCGGCGATGTCACCGGGCGCTACCGCGAATACGAAATCAGGGACGGCAAGTGGGAAACCGTGCAGTTCCGCTGACCTTTCGTCACGCTTGACAAAAGCGGCAGGTCCGTTCATCGGGCCTGTCGCAACAATTGATGCCCGCCCCGCCGCATCGACGGCATAAAAACAAGGGCGGCGTTTCGGGGGAAACCTAATGATCCGGGTTGAGAACCTTCACCGGCATTTTGGCGGTTTTCATGCCGTTGACGGTGCCACCCTGTCGATCCGCAAGGGCACGATCACCGGGCTGATCGGCCCGAACGGTGCCGGAAAATCCACCCTTTTCAACGTGATCGCCGGGCGGCTGCCGCCGACCTCGGGCCGGGTGTTCATGGGCGAGGAAGAGATCACCGGCCTGCCCCCGCACGAATTGTTCCACAAGGGCCTGCTCAGAACCTTCCAGATCGCGCATGAATTCGGCTCGATGACAGTGCGCGAGAATCTGATGATGGTGCCCGCGAACCAGTCGGGCGAGCATCTGTGGAACGCGCTGTTCTCGCGCGGGAAGATCCGCGACGAGGAAAAGCGCCTGCGCGAGAAGGCCGACGAAGTGCTGGACTTTCTGACCATCAGCCATATCGCCGACAACCGCGCCTCGGACATTTCCGGCGGCCAGAAGAAGCTGGTGGAACTGGGCCGCACCATGATGGTCGATGCGAAGATCGTCTTTCTCGACGAGGTGGGCGCCGGGGTGAACCGGACGCTGCTGAACACCATCGGCGACGCCATCGTCCGGCTGAACCGCGAACGCGGCTATACGTTCTGCGTGATCGAGCACGACATGGATTTCATCGGCCGCTTCTGCGACCCGGTGATCTGCATGGCCGAGGGCAAGGTGCTGGCCGAAGGCACCATCGACGAGGTGAAGAACGACGAGCGCGTGATCGAGGCCTATCTGGGCCGCGGGCTGAAGAACAAGGTGGTCGGCGCATGAGCTTTCGCCCCGTTCTGGCGGGCGCGCTCGCGCTGATCGCCGCGCCCGCCCTGGCTTGTCAGCCGCTGACCCGCCATTTCGGGATCTGCGCCGAAGACACGCCCTGGGAAAACGGGATCTGGGAATCCGCCGGCGACAGCGACACGCTCCGGCTGGGAGATTTCGCTTATGAGGGGTTCGAGGATTACCTCGGCCACAACCCGGAACAAAGCATTGAAACAGAACGAGAAACGCTGATCTCTGAATGGCAGGACACCCTTGTCGCCATCCATGCTCTGGACAGTTTCGACACGCCGGATCTGCATCTGGTGCGGCTGATCGCCAGCCGTGCCTGGCCCGATGAGCCCGGGTTCATCGAGGCGACGATGATCGCCGGGGCCAAAGAGCGGCCCGGCCTGCGGCTGATGCTGCGCGTCACCGCCCCCGCTGATACCACGCCCGCCGAACTCGATACGCTGTCGCGCAGCTATGCCGGGCTGATCCGCCCCGCCGCCCCGCAGGAAGGCAACTGACCCATGGCTCATCCCTTCCTCATCGGCGAGAACATGACCGGCGGCTACGGCGCGGTCGATATCCTGCATTCCTGCACCCTCGCGGTGGAAAAGGGCGAGATCGCGGTGATCGTCGGCCCGAACGGCGCCGGGAAATCCACCGCGATGAAGGCGGTGTTCGGGATGCTGAAACTGCGCCAGGGCTCGGTGCGGCTGAACGGCGAGGACATCTCCCGGCTGTCGCCGCAGGCCCGCGTGCGCAAGGGCATGGGGTTCGTGCCGCAGACCCAGAACATCTTCACCTCGATGACGGTCGAGGAGAACCTGGAGATGGGCGCCTTCATCCGCGAGGACGAAGGTATCCAGGACACCATGGCCCAGATCTACGACCTGTTCCCGATCCTCAAGGAAAAGCGCCACCAGGCCGCGGGCGAGCTTTCGGGCGGCCAGCGCCAGCAGGTGGCCGTGGGCCGCGCGCTGATGACCCGGCCGCAGGTCCTGATGCTGGACGAGCCGACCGCGGGCGTCTCGCCCATCGTGATGGACGAGCTGTTCGACCGCATCATCGAGATCGCGCGCAGCGGAATCTCGATCCTGATGGTCGAGCAGAACGCCCGCCAGGCCCTTGAAATCGCGGACAAAGGTTACGTCCTCGTGCAAGGCGCCAACCGCTACAGCGACACCGGCAAGGCGCTTCTCGCCGACCCCGAGGTCCGCAAATCCTTCCTGGGGGGCTGAGCCATGGACCGGCTGATTACAGCCAGCATCGCCGCCCTTTCCTCGGCCGCACCGCCCGCGCTGGCCGGCGATCTGCTGTGCGAGCGCGAACAGATCTGCTCGGGCCCCGGGACCTGCCGCAGCCTTCCCGCGGGCGATCCCGCGAGGCTGGTGGAGATCCGGGGCTTCGACACCGACGCCCCCTCTGTCCTGTCCGGCGGCGAAGAAACCCGGCTGCGGCCCCGAAAGCAGCGGGTTCCCGACCTGCGCCATAGGGACGGGCGCAGCCCGGACGGCGCCGAACTGACCGTCATGTGGATGAGAACGCATTACACCTATTTCTCCATCGAACAGAAGGTTGCGGATGGCACGACATTCTCCTCGTCCGGCTCCTGCCTTCTGCGCCACAGCGATCCGGTGAGCTGACAATGGACCTTCTCAACGCGCTTGTCGCTTTCGCCAATTTCGTCCTCGTTCCCGGGCTGACCTATGGCAGCCAGCTTGCGCTCGGCGCGCTCGGGGTGACGCTGATCTTCGCGGTGCTGCGGTTCTCGAACTTCGCCCATGGCGACACCATGGCCTTCGGCACGGTGATGGCGATCCTGTTCACATGGCTGTTGCAGTCCTGGGGGATCAGTGCAGGGCCGCTGCCGACGGCGCTTCTCGCCCTGCCCCTCGCCATCGCAACGACCGCGCTGATGGTGCTGGGCACCGACCGGGTGGTCTACCGCTTTTACCGCCGCCAGAAGGCGCGGCCGATCATTCTGATGATCGCCTCGGTCGGCGTGATGTTCGTGATGAACGGCGTGGTGCGGATGATCCTCGGCACCCGCGAGGTGAAATTCGACGACGGCGCGCGCTTCCTGCTGGCGCCCGCCGATTTCCGCGCCACGACCGGGCTGGCCGAGCCGCTGGCGATCCGCACCACCCAGGCGGTTTCCGTCGTGGTGGCGGTGCTTTGTGTGGCGGCGCTGTTCTGGTTCCTCAACCGCACCCGCACGGGGAAATCGATGCGGGCGTTTTCCGACAACGAGGATCTGGCGCTTCTGTCGGGGATCAATCCCGACCGCGTGGTCATGGTGACCTGGATCATCGCCGGGGCGCTGGCGACCATCGCGGGCACGCTTTACGGGCTGGACAAGAATTACCGCGTCTTCGTCTATTTCGGCATGCTGCTGCCGATCTTCGCCTCGGCCATCGTCGGCGGCCTCGGCTCGCCGATCGGCGCGATCCTGGGCGGTTTCGTGATCGCGTTTTCCGAAATCCTCGTCACCAATGCCTGGCGCAAGATCCTGTCCTATCTGGTGCCGGAAAGCTGGCTGGGCGAAGGGCTGTGGCAGGCCCTGTCCACCGATTACAAGGTGGCGGTCAGCTTCGTCATTCTGATCATCGTGCTTCTGGTGAAGCCGAACGGCATCATGGGGGGCAAGTGAGATGAGCGGCACCATGCGCAATCTTTCGCTTTTCGCGGGCGTCGCGATGCTTTTCGTGCTGACCGGCGTGTTCCAGAGCTGGAACCTCAGCCTCAACATCCTGAACCTCGCGCTGCTGTCGGCGATCATGGCGATCGGGGTGAACATCCAGTGGGGCTATGCCGGGCTGTTCTCGGCTGGGATCGTCGGCTCGGTGGCGCTTGGCGGGCTGGGGGTGGCGCTGATCTCGGGCAAGCCCGCCGCCGGGGCATGGGCTGCGGGCACCCCGCGCATCGCCGCGGCGCTGGCCTTTGCCGCGGTTGCCATCGCGCTGGCGGTCTGGATGCAGCGCAAACTGCCGAAAGGCACCAGCCGCAGCCTTGCCACCATCCTGTTCCTGGTCGTCGCCTTCTTCATCTACCGGGGCCTGCTCGATCCGGCGGTGCTGGCGGTCGAGGCCAACAATTCCGCCCAGGCCGGGCATATCGGCGGGCTGGGGCTGAACTCGCTCTGGGCCTGGCCGGTCGGGGCCGCGCTGGCCGCGGCGGCGGCCTGGGTGATCGGCAAGGTCGCCCTTGGCCTGCGCGAGGATTACCTCGCCATCGCCACGCTCGGCATCGGCGAGATCATCATCGCGGTTCTCAGGAACGAGGACTGGCTGGCGCGCGGCGTCAAGAACCTGATCGACCTGCCGCGCCCCTGGCCGGTGCCCTATGAGATCAGCCTCCAGGCCGACCCGGATTTCGTCGGCCGGGTGACGGCGGCGGGGCTGGATCCGGTGGCGACATCGGCGATCACGGTGAAGCTGATCTATGCCGCGCTGTTCACCCTGGTGCTGCTGACGCTGGTCTGGCTGTGCGAGCGGGCGCTGAACAGCCCCTGGGGCCGCATGGTCCGCGCCATCCGCGACAACGAGATCGCCGCCGGGGCGATGGGAAAACACGTCAAGTTCCGCCATTTGCAGATCTTCATCATCGGCTCGGCGGTGGTGGGTCTGGCGGGAGCGATGATGACCTCGCTCGACGGCCAGCTGACGCCGACCAGCTATACCCCCTTGCGCTTCACCTTCCTGATCTGGGTGATGGTGATCGTCGGCGGCTCGGGCAACAACTGGGGCGCGATCCTCGGCGGCGTGCTGATCGGCTGGCTCTATCTGGCGGTGGAGTTCCTCGGGCCGCAGATGATGGGTTACATCACCGCGGGCCTGCCCTCGGGCGAGCTGAAGACCCGGCTGGCGGAATCGGCGGCACATATGCGGCTGCTGACGCTCGGCGCGATCATGCTGGTGGTGCTGCGTTTCGCCCCGCGCGGGCTGATCCCCGAGAAATGACGCCCTGACCGGCTTCGGGATGCCGGCGTCAGGAGGCTGGCGCAACAGCGCCGGCAATCCTCTTCGAGGGATTGCGATCTGCCGGGATCATCACTCCCCGCGACATTCTGCGATCATGCCAGAGCCTTAGATCCGGGCCCGGGTCCGGCAGGTCCGCTCCGACAATTTTCTTCGAAGAAAATTGCCAAAATCCTTGGAAGGATTTTGGTCGCCGTGGCCTGCGGCAGAGCATCCGATCCTGCCGGGCAGAGACGGCTGCAACAGACGGGCTCCGCCTGCGAAACAAAAGAAAAGAGGCCCCGACCGGGGCCTCTTTCCCTCTCATCCGGTGCCGTATGGCACCGGATTCGCTGCATAACCGCAATAATGGGGATCAGCGCGCCAGAAGTCTGGCCTCGTGGCGCTTCAGCGTGCGGCGGGCGGCCTGATAGCCCTCCAGCCCTGCATCGGTCTTCAGCTCGGGGAAGAGTTCGAAGATCTCGTTCCTTTGCGCATTGCCCATGCCCTTCAGCGTATAGTCGCCGGGCTGGAAGCTCTCGGTCCAGGCGCCGTTCGACAGCACCACCTCGTGACGGTCGCACATGAAATGGATGTAGCTGACGCCGATCGATTCCACCGCATGGATGCCTTTCGCCCCCACCAGATGCTTGGCCGCGACCAGCACCTCATGCTCGTCGAAGTAAAGCTGGGTGCGGTCGTTCGCCACCAGCAGCCGGTGGTTGGGCGAGACCAGCATATCGCGTTCCGGCAGGCCGTTCCCCAGGCTGTGCGCCCGGACCAGCACCGGCTGGAGATGGCGGTTGAGCCGCAGCTCCTGGCCCGAGAGCGCCTTCTCGCCGATCCAGCGGATTTCCTGGATGCCGTTGTCGCGGGTGATCACCCGGTCGCCCGCGCGCAGTTCCTCGACCGGCACCTCGCCCTTCGGCGTCGCGATCAGCGTGCCGGGGGTGAAGCAGGGGATGACATGCTCGATATTGCGGAAATCGAGCGTGCCGACCGGATTGCGGTCGTCGTCGAAGAAGGTGACGCGGCCGTTCTCGGGATTGTCAGGATCGTAGTCGATCCGCAGCGGGCCCGCGCCGGAAAGGTCGAGCGTGTCGTAATCGTCGCCCTCCTCGCTGCCGTCGATATAGGTATTGGAGCCGGTCGGCCGGCCGTCGAGGATGATCAGATCGCGGTCGGCGCCGCCGAAGACGGTATCGCCGCCGCTGGCATGGATCGTGTCGTTGCCGGCGCCGCCGAAGAGGACGTTCTCGCCCTCACCACCGTCGAGCAGATCCGCGCCCTCGCCGCCGAACAGCGTGTCGTTGCCCGCACCACCGTAGAGGACATCGTCGCCCTCGTCGCCGAACAGCACGTCGTCGCCCTCGCCGCCGTACAGCGTGTCGTTGCCGGTGCCGCCGTAGAGCGTATCATTGCCGGTGCCGCCGTTCAGCAGATCGTCGCCCGCATCGCCGTGCAGGATGTCATTGCCCTCATCCCCGTTCAGCGTGTCGTTCCCGTCGCCGCCGAACAACTGATCGTTGTCGATCCCGCCGAACAGCAGATCGTCGCCCGCATCGCCATAGAGCGTGTCGTTGTCGTCGCGGCCGTAGATCGTGTCGTTGCCGTCGCCCCCGTAGAGCAGATCGGTGTTGTTGTTGGGGCGCAGGTCGCGATCGTCGGGGATGTCGAGTATTTCGCCGAAACGCTCGTCGAGCCCGCCGAAGATCAGATCGTCGCCGGCACCGCCGTAGATCGTATCGGCACCCTCGTTGCCGATCAGCGTGTCGTCGCCATCGCCGCCATAGACCAGATCGGCATCCCAGCCCGCATCGACGAAATCATTGCCGTCACCGGCATAGATCGTATCGGCATCGTCGCCGGTAAGGATCGTATCGTTGCCCGCGCCGCCATAGACCAGATCGCGGTCGTTCTCCGGGTCGGGATCGGCCCCGTAATAGCCGGGATAGTCGATATCCGGCAGCGGATTGTTGCTGCCCGAGGTATCGATGTAATCATCGCCGTCGCCGCCGTAGACGGTGTCGCTGCCGTCGCCGCCGATGATCGTGTCATTGCCGGCATCGCCGTGCAGCACATCGTCGCCCGGTCCGCCATAGATCAGATCGTCGCCATCTCCGCCATAGACGGTATCGTCGCCCTCGCCCGCGCGCACGGTGTCATTGCCGGCGCCGGCATAGATCCGGTCGTCGTCCGGCCCGTCGCCCGGAATGAGCGCATCGCCGCCGTCCACCCGGTCGCCGTCGGGATCGACATAGCCGGTGTCGATCAGATCGTCGCCATCGGTGCCGGTGACGATGCCGTCGCGGGCGCCCGGAGTGACCTCGACGAAGATCGTCGCGGTGTCGGAGCCGCCGTTGCCGTCGCTGATCTCATATTGAATCTCGGCGGTGCCGGTGAAGCCCGGAGCCGGCGTGAAGCGGATCGAGCCGTCGGTCAGCACATCGACCGTGCCCTGGCCGCTGACCGGGGTGCCGGTGATGCTCAGCGTGTCGCCGTCGACATCGGTGTCGTTCGCCAGCGGGAACAGCACCACCGGCGTGCCCGCCGTGGTCGAGCCGTGGTCGTCGTTCGCCACCGGGTCGTCATTGACCGGGGTCACGGTGACCGTGACCGTCGAGGTCGCGGTCAGCCCGTCGGCATCGGTGATCTCGTAAGTGATCGTATCGGTGCCGTTGTAATCGGGGTTGGGCACATAGGTCAGACGGCCGTCCGTGCCGATGGTGACGGTGCCGTTCCCGGCCGTGGCGCCGGTGACGGTCAGCGGCTGGCCCTCGGGGTCGGTATCATTGGCCAGCACGTCGATGACGACGCTGCCATCCTCGACCACTTCGGCGGTGTCGGGATTGGCGACCGGCGGCTCGGGGGTGACGGTGTTGTCCACCGTGTCCGAGATCCAGAAATGACCGACCGTGCCCTCGAAATGTTCGGTGATCTCCGGATGCTGCGAGCCGGTCGCGGTCTCCTGGCTGCCGCCCAGAACCCAGGGCTGGCCGTTGCCGGCCATTTCCATGGTCAGATCGGACGGCACATCGGCGCTGTGGCTGCCGCCGGTGGTCACGTTCGAGATATTGAGCTGGCCGCCGGTGCCGCCCTGATCCCAGGAATAGGTCAGGTCGATCTGATCGCCGGGGCTGAAAAAGCCCGGTCCGGTGGTGAATACGGTGGAATCGCCCGCGGTCTCATGGGTCACCACGACCGCGCCGTCGGGTGTCACCTCGATGCGGAAGCTGCCCTGGTTCTCGCCGACGCTGTCGCGCGAGGCCACGGTCTGCGGACAGCGCGGGTTGGTGTCCGTGGGGGTGAAGCTGATCCCCAGGGTGCCGCTGTCGAGCTGGAATTCCTGCGAGGGGAAGATCTTGGCATAGGCCGAGTCACCGTCGAGGCTGAGCACCCCCCCGCCGGTATGGGCGCCGTCATAGAGATAGCCGTCCTGAGGGCCGTTGCCCAAAGCCTCATCACGCAGCCAGCTGGACGACGATTCGTCAAAGTTGAAAAGGGCGAAAACCGGCATTTCTTTTCCTCGTCATCCGGGCCGCGATAAAACGCGGGCCTGTCTCCCAATCAGTGACCGGAGCTCTGCTCCGGCAACAACCTTGGCAACGGGTCCGAATCGCAGGGGTAAGACCCTAGCGAACCCGCCGGATGGAGGTGATGGGATGAGGGGGATGCCGGTCCCAATAAAAGACCAACCCGTAAAAACTACGGACAAACCGGAAAACCGGAAACGGCAGCACTCTCGTCACCCAAAGGTGCCTTGCGGCACACCACCAACATACGACCGCCCCCACGGCCCATACGCTTGCAGTTGACATGATTCATTTAGCCCTCGTTTACCCCGGAGTGAAGCAGAAAAGGGCAGGATTAAGGTAATCCTGGGTTGCAAGCCGGGCCATCCGGCCGCCGCCGCAAACGGCTGTGACCGCAGAACAGATGGCATTCGTTTCCAGAACATTGCCAGTTCCGCCCGGGCTTTCCGGTAAAACAGACATGTTTACGCCGGTTACGCGCAGGTTTCGCTCCGATACTGTCGCCGGAATGGAAACAGGAGCGATCAACCCTGGGAAGAAGCGGGGCTTCAGAAAAATGGCATGAATGTGTCGAAGCCGGGGCAGACGGGTTGCCGTTCCGTCACCAGTGAGACGATTTTACACATAATTATTCCGCCTGGCCAACGCCTGACCCGGCAAAAAGCGAATCATTCCACATTCGCATGGCATAGGGTCTCGCCGGAGAGAGGCCGCGATCACCGTCTTTTCGCCACCTGCGCTTCCCGGGGGGATCCCGGCAGGAAGACCGGGCGGGATATGCGGCAGGCTATGCGATACATACTTTAGATATCAAAGAAATCGTAAGAATGAAAGCCCTCTTTTTCGGCGGAGATTTCGCCGCCGCCCGAGCGGGCAACCTCTGCCCGCGCCCGCCAGATCCTGGAGGATCCTGCCCCCCGGCGCCCGAAAACCAAAAGCAGCCCCCCTGCCCCGCCTTTCTCATCTGGTTCCCGAGGCCGGACGGCCGGTCGGAACCGCGACAACGC
Organism: Pseudogemmobacter humi; assembly: GCF_900609055.1. Taxonomy (GTDB): domain Bacteria; phylum Pseudomonadota; class Alphaproteobacteria; order Rhodobacterales; family Rhodobacteraceae; genus Pseudogemmobacter; species Pseudogemmobacter humi. The sequence continues at coordinate 49,328 of NZ_UXAW01000075.1, forward strand.
CAGGGCCATGGCTGCAAACCTGATGCCGCGGAACCTGCCCGCGCCTCGCTACTCCGCGCCTGGCAGGAGACAGGGCTGTGCGCGGACCGGAGCGGATATGCGCTTTCGAGGATCCCCCGGACCCTTGAGCCACCCCGCGTTCCGGCATCTGGACAAACGGCCGAATGCCCAGGTGAAGCCCCCTCTGCATCCGCGCCGACGCCTGCCTGCACGGCGGGGCGCCGGAACAGATGCCGGGGAGCCCTGGGCGACGCCGCGGAACCCCTGCGACGGGCCGGACATCCGAGGTTCCCCGCCCACATCCGGGCGATCGAGCTGAAATACTCCGGCAGACTGAAAGAAGCGGGCTGTCAGCTCGTTCCCGTTCGACTTAGCGCCCGAACGCGGGCCCGGGGGGTCGGCAGGCCGGCTGCACCCATGCTCAGTTTCAGGCCATCACAAACCGGAGCCCTGAGATGGCGGCCTTCGTCGCAAGGCGAATCGAAAGCCCTGTCAAAAGCTGATCAAATCATGCTGTAACAAAAGACAGAACGTATCCGTGGGAACAGAGCATGGGGATGATTGCCCTGATGACATCGGGGGAACCAACGAAATTCGTCAATTCCCCCAATCATATCAGCGTGGTACCCGAGGTCGGACTCGAACCGACATACCTTGCGGTGGCGGATTTTGAATCCGCTGCGTCTACCATTCCGCCACTCGGGCCCTGCTCAGCCTCTAGCGGGCGGCCCGGCCCGCGTCAACATCAGAGCGCATCGGCCGAGAAGGTGTCGCAAGCGGCGATCTTTCCGCTGCGCAAGCCGGTCTCGAACCAGCGCTCGCGCTGTTCCGAGGTGCCGTGGGTGAATGTATGCGGCATCGGCCGGCGGCCGGCGTTCCTTTGCAGCGTATCGTCGCCGATCCGGCGCGCGGCGTTCAGCGCCTCTTCGAAATCGCCGCGCTCGACCACGCCGAGGCTTTGGGCCGCCTCGCGCGCCCAGATCCCCGAGAGACAGTCGGCCTGCAATTCGATCATCACCGAGATCCGGTTCGATTCCACCTCGCTCACCTGCTGGCGGACCGAATTGGCCTTCGACAGGATCCCGAGTTCGTTCTGCACATGGTGGCCGATCTCATGAGCGACGACATAGGCGGCGGCGAAATCGCCTTTCGCACCGAGCTGATGCTCCATGGTGACGAAAAAGCCGGTGTCGAGATAGACCTTCCTGTCGGCCGGGCAATAGAACGGCCCCGTCGCCCCCGAGGCGCCGCCGCAGGGCGACTGCGTGCCGTCTTTGAACAGGACCAGCGTCGCGGGCGTGTAGCGCCGGTTCAGCTGATCGGCGAAGAGCCGGGTCCAGATCTCTTCGGTATCGGCCAGCACCACCGAGACGAACTCGCCCGCCGCCTCGTCCTCGGCGGTGATCCCGACCGGGGCACCCGAGGACCCCGCGCCGGGCTCGATCTGGTTCAGAAGCTGCGCCGGATCGACGCCCAGAAGCAAAGCGATGACGAAGACCGCCACGAGGCCGATCCCGCCCACGCCCGCCGCGCCGCCCGCGCGCATGCCGCCCCCGGCGCGGCGGCGGTCCTCGATGTTGCGGCTGCCGCGACGGCCTTTCCACTGCATGACTGCCCCCTGACTTGCACCGGGGGCGAATCTAGCGCCCGGCCGGGCGGCGCGAAAGCCCCGTCGCATCCGGCGGCGGCGGGCCGCGCGAAGCCGTGACTTTTCCTTGCCCGCCGGAGAGCTTAAGACGGTCCGCGACGCGCCCTGCCCGGAGATCCGCATGAAAACCCTCGCACTCACCCTGGCCGGTCTGGGATCGGCGGCGATGCTGGCGGCGGCCTTTGCCTTTCAGTATCTCGGCGGGCTTGCGCCCTGCCAGCTGTGCCTGTGGCAGCGCTGGCCGCATGCGGCGGCGGTGCTGGTGCTGGTGTTGTGGCTGGTCACGCGCTGGCGGATCTGGCCCTGGATCGGCGCGCTGGCGGCGCTGGCCACCGCCGGGCTGGGGCTGTTCCATGCCGGGGTGGAACAGGGCTGGTGGGAATTCGTCTCGACCTGCACCAGCGGCTCGGTCGCCGGGATCTCGGCCGCCGATCTGATGGATCCGTCGAAAGCGGTCGCGCCGCCGGTGCGCTGCGACGCGATCCCATGGTCGTTCATGGGCCTGTCGATGGCGGCCTGGAACGCGATCGCCTCGCTGGGGCTGGCGGCGCTGTGGCTGTCCGGCGCGGTGCAGAAGGCGCGCCGCTGAGGCGGCCGGCCGCGCCTCAGAGGCAAGCCGGCGGTCAGGCGCCTTCGGTAACCGGGGCGCAATCGAACAGGCGCGCGTGTTCCTGGATCGCGAAACGGTCGGTCATCCCGGCGACGTAATCCGCCACCACACGGGCGAGCGCGGTCTCGTCTTCGGCGCGGGCGACATCCTCGTGCCATTCCGGCGGCAGCAGGGCGGGCTGCTCCATGAACAGCGGGAAGAGCGCATCCATCACCCCGGTCACTTTCGCCCGCACTTCCATCACCGAGGGTGCGCGATACATCCGGTGGAACAGGAAGCTGCGCACCGCCTTCAGCTCCTGGTAGAGCGGTTTCGAGAAGCGGATGATCGTCGTACCCATATGGCGGATCTCGTCCACCGACTGCGGCTGCGCGGCGGCCAGCCGGTTCTGCGCGACATGGATCACATCCTCGACCATGCGGCCGAAAACCCGGCGCAGGGCCTCATGCCGGCGGCGCATCTTCTCCAGCCCCGGATACAGCCGGTCCACCTCCTCGAAGGCGGGGCCTGCAACCGGCAGATCCATCAGATCCGTCTCGTCGAACAGACCCGAGCGCAGCCCGTCGTGCAGATCGTGATGCGAATAGGCCACGTCGTCGGCGATGGCCGCGACCTGAGCCTCGGCGCTGGCGTGGGTGGAAAGCTCCAGATCCCAGGCCGCGTTCACCTCGGCCAGCGCATAGGGCAGATCCTCCGGGTCATGCGCGTGTTTCGGATCGGCGTTCGGGCCGATCACCGGGCCGTTGTGCTTGGCGATGCCTTCCAGCGTCTCCCAGGTCAGGTTCAGCCCGTCGAAACCCGCGTAATGGCGTTCCAGCCTTGTGACGATGCGCAGGGCCTGGGCGTTGTGATCGAAACCGCCGTAAGGCTCCATCAGCCGGGCCAGCGCATCCTCGCCGGTATGGCCGAAGGGCGTATGGCCAAGGTCATGCGCCAGCGCGATCGCCTCGGCCAGATCGGTGTTCAGCCCAAGAACCCCCGCGATGGTGCGGGCGACCTGGGCCACCTCGATCGAATGGGTCAGGCGGGTGCGGTAATAATCGCCCTCGTGTTCGACGAAGACCTGGGTCTTGTGTTTCAGCCGCCGGAAGGCCGAGGAATGGATGATCCGGTCGCGGTCGCGCTGGAAGGGCGAGCGGAAGGTGCTCATGCCTTCGTCGAAAAGCCGTCCGCGCGAGGCATCGGGCTGGCAGGCATAGGGGGCAAGCATGAAGTTCGGGGTTCCCGGCTTGTTCGTCTCTCTCGCCCCTCCTATATTCGGGTGATGCGCCGAAAGATACCGGAACAGCCATGGAACTGACGCTTCCCCCTGACGCCGCCCCGTTTGCCGAGGCCCCTCCCCGCGTGACCGACCGCGCTTTCGCGCGGCTGGCCGAGATCTGCGAGACGACCGGCGAAGCGAAGGCGCTTCGCGTCGGCGTCTCGGGCGGCGGCTGTTCGGGGTTCCAGTATGAGATCGCGCTGGATGAGCCCACGGCCGAAGATCTGGTGCTGGAGAAGGACGGGCACAAGGTGCTGGTCGATCCGGTCTCGCTGCCGTTTTTGCAAAACGCGGTGATCGACTTCACCGATGAGCTGATCGGCGCGCGCTTCGTGATCGAGAACCCCAATGCCGCGAGTTCCTGCGGCTGCGGCACCTCTTTCTCGATCTGAGCTTGCATCCCTGCGGCCCGGGGGCAGAATGGCGCCCGGAGGCCCGCCATGTATATTCCCGCGCATTTTCAGGAAATCAGCCGCGATGAGATCGCGCGGGTGGTCGATCACGCCCCCCTCGCCTGTATCGTCGCGCAGACCGCCGAGGGGCTGATCGCCAATCATATCCCTTTGCTTTCGGCGCCCGATGGCGGGCTGATCGGCCATCTGGCGCTGGCGAACGACATGCACCGGCTGATCGGCGAGGAACAGGAGGTGCTCGCGGTGTTTCGCGGCGAGGACGCCTATGTCTCGCCGAATTTCTACCCGTCGAAGCCGGAGCATCACCGCCATGTGCCGACCTGGAATTATCAGGCGGTGCATGTCCATGGCCGGATCCGGTTTCAGCATGACGATCACGCGAAACGCGCGGCGGTGGGGCTGCTCACGCGCGCTCACGAGCGGCGGCTGAACGGGGCCCTGGCCTGGCGGATGGCGGATGCCCCGGCGGATTACATGGCGACGATGCTGGCGGGGATCGTCGCCTTCCGCATCGACGTGAGCCGGGTGCTGGCGAAATCCAAGCTGAGCCAGAACCGGGAAGCGCGCGATTATCTCGGCGCCATCGAGGGGCTGCGCGCCAGCGGGCAGGACGCGATGGCCGGGACGATGGAGCGGCGTCTGGCAGAGTGATCAGCCGCGCCCGAGCCAGGGCATGTCGCGCGCCATGATCGCGACGAAGGGCATGTTCACATCGGCGGGCATCCCGGCCATATGCACCACCGTGCGGGCGACATGCTCCACATCCATCACCGGCTCGGGGCGGATCGAGCCATCGGCCTGCTCCATCCCCTTCGCGAAACCCGCCGCCATATCGGTCGCGGCATTGCCGATGTCGATCTGGCCGCAAGAGATGCCGAAACGCCGCCCGTCCAGCGCCAGCGTCTTCGTCAGCCCGGTGACGGCATGTTTCGACATCGTATAGGGCACCGAGCCCGGGCGCGGCGCATGGGCGCTGACCGAGCCGTTGTTGATGATCCGCCCGCCCTGCGGGTTTTGCCGCCGCATCAGGCCGAAGGCCGCGCGGGCGCAGAGGAACATGCCGGTGATATTGGTCTGCGCGAGGTGCAGCCAGTCGTCGGTCGCAATCTCGTCGATGGGCGCGGGGGCGAGGAAGATCCCGGCATTGTTGAACAGAAGATCGAGCCGCCCCCATTCGGCTTCGATCCTGGCGAAGGCGGCGTCCACATCGGCGGGCACGCCCACATCGCCGGGCAAGATCAGCGCGTCGGAGCCTTCGGCGGTCTCGCGCAGGCGGGCCTCGTTCCGGCCCAACAGCGCCACCTGCCATCCTGCGGCGATCAGCGCGCGGGCCGTCGCACGGCCGATCCCGGCCCCTGCCCCGGTGATCAGCGCCCTGCGCATCAGCCGCTGCGCTTCGCCAGCCGCCCGGCATTGGCGTGGGTGCGGCGGCTCACCGGGCGCAAAGCCGCCTCGGCCACCCCGGCGGCAGAGGCGCCCTTCATCACCGCACGGAAGGCGGCGGCCTGGGATTCGTGCATGGCCTGGATCTTTTCCGTCACCATCCGGCTGTTTTCCTGCGGCGTGACCGGCCAGAGGCCGAACATGCCGAAAAGCCGCATCGCCATCACCGCCTGGGCCTCGGCCAGCATGACCGAACTGCGCAGCCCGAGCCGGATCATCTGCGCCGGAGAGGCCGGAACGAAGGGAAACATCCGCATACCTTTTCTTTGCCCGGCCTCGCGCGGACGGAAAGCCAGTCTACCCGCCTGCCCGGCAGGCGCAATCGCGCATCCCGGGCGCGCATCCCGGGGTGACGTAGCGTCATCCGTCTCAGCCCCAGCCCTCGCCCGCCCAGGTGATCCGCCCGCCGCAGATCGTCAGCGCAACTTCCGTGCCGCCGATCTCTTGCGGCGCGAGGCTCTCCAGGTCGGCCTCCAGCAGCACCAGATCCGCCGCCAGCCCCGGGGTCAGCCGCCCGGTGACATGATCCATATGCGCGGCCCAGGCCCCGCCCGCGGTATAGGCGTGAAGGCTGTCCATGAGCGAGAGCCGCTCATCGGCGCAATCCGCCGAATAGGGCTGCCGCGTCAGCGCCGCCTGGAGGCCCCGCATGACGGACACATCCGTCACCGGCCAGTCCGAGGCATAGGCCACCGGCGCGCCGTGATCCCTGAGCGTCTTCCAGAGATAGGCATCCTTCCAGCGCGCGGCGCCGATCCGTTCCAAAGTCGGCTCCAGCGGGAAATCCATCGCGCCGGGGGGATGCGGCGGTTGCAGGCTGGCGGTGATCCCGAGCGCGCCGAGGCGGGGCACATCCGCGCGGTCGATCAGTTCGATATGCTCGATCCGGTGGCGGGAATCGCGGGGGCCGTTCTGCTGCCGCGCCGCCTCGTAGCCGTCGATCACCACCCGCACCGCGCCGTCGCCGATGGCATGGACCGCGATCTGAAGCCCGCGCCGGTCGATCTCGGCCGCCAGCGGGTTGAACACCTCGGGCGGGAACAGCGGCACCGAGCGGTGGCCGGGCTGGTCGGGATAATCGTTCAGCATATAGGCGGTGCGGCTGTCGACCACGCCGTCCATGAACATCTTGACGAAGCCCGATGACAGCCAGTCGTCGTTGAAATCGCGCGCCATCGCTTCGGCGCGGTCGAGTTCCGAATGTTGCATATGCGGCTTGTAGTGGAACGGCACCCTGACCCGCGCGAGCAAGCGGCCCTCGCGCTGCAATTCGCGCAAGAGTTCCAGCGTGTAGCGGTTGCCGTCCATCATCACCATCGAGGTGATGCCGTAGCGCGCGCAATGCTTTTGCCCGGCCTCGAAATACAGCTTGTCCTCGTCGCGTTCGGCCTCGCCGGGCCAGGTCGCGGGTTCCGCCCCGGTAGCGATGCCGAGGTTGATCCGCTCCAGCCCGCCAAGGGCGATCACCGGGCCGAAAGCCTCGAACTCGCGCAATTCTCCGGTCGCGAGACCGTCCTCGCCCATCACCACCTCATGGCCCGGCGGCGTGGCATGGCCGTCAAGGATCCCCGCCGCGCGCAGCGCCGCGGTATTGGCCCAGACCGTGTGATGGTCGTGCGAGGTCATGGCGATCGGGCGGTCGGAAATGATCGCATCCAGATCGTGGCGCGAGACCGGATGATCCAGCATCGCGTAATCGGCGCCCTGCGCCATCAGAAGCGCCCGGTCGGGGTTCTCCGTGGCGAATTTCAGGAAGGCCGCGCGCAGTTTTTCGGGCCCGTGCAACCCGCCCACGTAAAGATCGGCGAGTTCCGCGCCGCCGAGGCCCAGATGCAGGTGGCTTTCCACGAAACCCGGCAGCAAAGTGCGCCCGCCCGCGTCGATCACTTTCGTCTCCGGCCCGGCCAGGGCCGCGATCTCCGCCGCCGCTCCCACGGCGAGGATCCGGCCCTCCGCCACCGCGACGGCCGCGGCCCGGGGGCGTTCCGGGTCCATGGTCAGAACCTTCGCATTGGTCAGGATCAGATCGGCCTGCATCGCATTCTCCATCACTCAGAAGGACGGCCCCGCGAAGGGGCCGTCCGGTCGCTCAGCCGCGCAAGGCGCGCGTCACTTCATCAGTTCGGTCCAGATCGCGGTCATATATTCCTGGGCCTTCGGCGAGCAGGTCAGCAGGAAATGACCGGCGGCCTTGTGCTCTTCGGCGATCTCTACCTCGGGCGCGCCGCGCATCTCTTCGGGCAGGAAGGGCTCCGACCCGGTGATGCCGTTCGCGTAACGGGCATGGGCCGAGATCAGGGCGGCATTCTCCGGCAGCATGATGAAATCGAGGAACTTGTAGGCGCCGTCGACATTGCGGGCGTCGCTCAGGATCGCGACCGAATCCATGAACAGCGGATAGCCCTCGCGCGGATAGCCGAAGGCGACGTCGGGATTGTTGATGCGCGAGCGCAAAGCCGCGCCGTTCCAGTAGACGGTGGCCGCCCAGTCGTTGTTCGACATCTTCTCGGTGGCGCCGTAATCCATCGAGATCCAGTCGGGCTTGGCGGCGATCAGCGCGTCGCGCGCTTTCTTCAGCACCTCGGGATCCTCGGAACAGGTCTCGCCGCCGAAATACCAGACCGCCATATTGACGATATCGTTCATCTCGGGCGTGACGTTGATCTTGCCCTTCAGCTCGTCCGGCACGTCGAGCCAGAGCGCCGAGGTGTTGATGTCGCCCTTGTAGACGCTGGTGTTGACCATGATCCCGGTCGAGCCCCATTGCCAGGGCACCGAATGCGCCCGGCCCGGATCCCATTCGACATCCTGCCATTCGGGGGCGATATTGCCGATATTCGCAAGGCGCGAATGATCGAGTTCCTGGATCAGCCCCTCTTCGACGAAGATCGGCAGATAATTGGCCGAGGGCACCACCAGATCGAAGCCATGGCCGCCGGCGCGGATCTTGGCCAGCGCGGTGTCGTTCGAATCGTAATCGGTGACGGTGACCCTGATCCCGGTCTCGGCCTCGAATTTCTTCAGCAGTTCGGCACTGGTGTAATCGCCCCAGTTATAGAGCTGCAACACCCCCTCGGCGGCGGCGAAAGATGTGGTGGCGCAAAGGATTGCGACCGTTCCCAGAAGTGTTTTCATGTTTCTCTCCCTGTGGATGTTGCGGCTGCGGCGACCCGGCCCGGCCGGATCGGATCGGATCAGTCCTTCTTGCGGTTGACGAGGAAAAAGGCCGTCAGCAGCAGCACGGTCAGGACCAGAAGCGCGGTCGAGATCGCATTGACCTCGGGCGTCAGCGTGCGGCGAAGCTGGCCGAGCATATAGGTCGGCAAAGTATCCTGGCCGGCCGATTTGACGAATTCGGTGATCACCACATCGTCAAGGCTGATGACGAAGGCCAGCATCGCCCCGGCCGCGATCCCCGGCGCCAGCAAAGGCAGGGTCACATGGCGGAACGCCTGCCAGGGGCTGGCGTAAAGATCGGCCGCCGCGGTTTCCAGGCTGAGATCCATCCCCTCCAGCCGGGCGCGGATCGGCAGATAGGCGAAGGGCACGCAGAAGGCGGAATGGGCCAGGATCAGATAGCCGAGCCCCTGATAGCCGGTCCAGGATTTGATCACCCCGAAGAAGATCAGCAGCGCCACCGCCGTCACGATCTCGGGCACCATCAGCGGCTGGTTGATGAAGGCGTAGATCGCGGTCTGGCCGCGAAAGCGCCTGCGCCGCGTGGTGCCGATCGCCGCCATGGTGGCAAGCGTGGTGGCGATGGCGCTGGCCGAGGCCGCGATCAGCAGGGATCGCATGGCGGCGCCTTTCACCACGTCGTTCTGCCAGGCCTCGACATACCAGCGCAGCGACCAGCCCTGCCAGACCGAGAGCACCGAGCCGGCGTTGAACGAGAAGAAGACCAGCGTGAAGATCGGCAGATAAAGCGCAAGGAATACCGTGACCGCCGTGAAGGCGAAGCCGGGCAGGCGCGAGACTTCGAAACTGCGGTCAGCCATGCGGGGTGTCCTCTTTCGTGGCCGCGCGCACATAGATCAGCATCGCCAGCATGACGACGATCAGCAGCGCGATCGACAAGGCGGCGCCCAGGGGCCAGTTGCGGCCCTGGCCGAACTGAAGCTCGATGAAATTGCCGATCATCATGTTCTTGCCGCCGCCCAGCACCCGCGGCGTGACATAGGCGCCGAGCGAGGGGACGAAGACGAGGATCGAGCCCGCCACGATCCCGGGCCTGACGATGGGCAGGATCACATGGCGCAGCACCTGCATCCGGCTGGCGTAAAGATCATAGCCCGCTTCCAGAAGCCGCATGTCGAAACGGTCGATGGCGGCAAACAGCGGCAGCACCATAAGCGGCAGATAGACATAGGCCATGCCGATCAGCACCGCGGTATCGGTGTTCATGATACGCAGCGGCGCCGCGATCACCCCGATTGCCAGCAGAACCTTGTTCAGGATGCCCTCGTTACGGATGATCTCGGTGATCGCGAAGGTGCGGATCAGCAGATTGGTCCAGAACGGGATGGTGATCAGGAACAGCCACAAGGCGCGCGCCTTCGGCGGGCGGGTGGCGATGAACCAGGCGGTCGGAAAGCCCAGCGCGAAGGTGATCGCCGTGGTCAGCAGCGACAGTTTGACCGAGCGCCAGAAGATCGTCAGATGCGCATCGGCCAGCTTCAGCGTGTCATCGAAAATGTCACGGCTGAACAGGATGCCGACCCAGCCCGAGGTCGAGAACTCCCAGCTCACGTCGCCGTATTTGCCGGGCGTGAGGAAGGAATAGACCAGAACGATCAGCAAGGGCCCCGAGGCGGCGATGAACAGAAGCACCAGCGCCGGGGCCGAGAGCAGCCAGCCGTTGCGGGTGGCGGCCCGGCGCTGGCGATCCTCGGCTTCGCTCAGGCGGGGGGGCGGGCTCATGGCGCTCACTCCCGGATCAGCCGCGCCGCCCCCGGCGCGAAGCCGAGGCCGATCCGCTGGCCGGGCGCGTGGCCGGAATGGCCGTCGGCGGGGCTCGGCACCCGGGCGGTCAGTTTCGTGCCGTCCTCCAGCGCCAGATGCACATGGGTGTCGGTGCCGAAATAGACCACGCTTTCCACCGTGGCGGGCAAGGCGCCATCTGCGGCGGCGGGCAGCAGCCGCAGTTGCTCGGGGCGGATGATCAGCAGGCTGCCTTCGCCCTCTGCGGGCAATACCGTGCCATCGGCCAGCTTAGCCCCGCCCGGCACCGCAGTCGCCGGGATGAAATTGGTCTCGCCGATGAAATCCGCGACGAAACGGTTGACCGGGGCGGTGTAGATCTCGCGCGGGACGCCGATCTGCTGAATCTTCCCCGCGCTCATCACCGCGATGCGGTCCGACATGGTAAGTGCTTCTTCCTGGTCGTGGGTGACGAAGACGAAGGTGATCCCGGTCTCGGTTTGCAGGCGTTTCAGCTCGACCTGCATCTCTTTGCGTAGTTTCAGATCCAGCGCCGAGAGGGGTTCGTCGAGCAGCAGCACCTTGGGCCGGGGCGCCAGCGCCCGGGCCAGCGCCACCCGCTGCTGCTGGCCGCCCGAAAGCTGGCCGGTCCTGCGCCCGGCCAGAGCCTCCAGCTTCACCAGCGCCAGCATCTCGCGCACGGTGGCCGCGATCTCTGCCCGCGGGCGGCCCTGCATCTTCAGCCCGAAGCCGACATTCTCGGCCACGCTCAGATGCGGAAACAGCGCATAGGACTGGAACACGGTATTGACCGCGCGCCGGTTCGGCGGCTGGCCGGTGACATCCTGGCCGTCGATCAGGATCTGCCCCGCCGTGGGCATCTCGAACCCGGCGATCAACCGCAGAAGCGTGGTCTTGCCGCAGCCCGAAGGGCCGAGCAGGGTGAAGAACTCGCCGGTGCGGATCTCGCAGGAGACGTTGTCCAGCGCCTTCAGCGCGGTTTCGCCCTGACCAAAGGCCTTGGTCACGTCCCTTGCCATGATGGCTGCGTTCACGCTCAAGATCGGCCCCGCTGTCCCGGTGATTTTGATCATATTGCGGGGGCCAAAGCCGATCAGGCAAGAAAAATCCGGCGCCGGGCGGCAGAATCCGCCATCTGCCCGGGATGGCGCGGATTATCCGGGCATTTTCCCGGCGCTGCCCGGCGGCGCCGGACACATTCCCTGCAAGAGGCTGACGCGCGCGGCAACCTCTTAACCCATCGTTAAGAGGTTTCCTGATCTGTTCAGAATTAGAATTGATCCAGATCATGGCCCGGACCTGCGCAAGCCGCGAGAATGGATCAGCGCGAACGCCAGCTAAACGGAGCAAGCATGAGACGTATCCTCCTCCTGACGCTCGTCACGACGGCCCTTTCGGGGCTGGCCGCATCGGCGAACGAATTGCGCGACATCGCGCTGGAGACCTTCAAACCGCTGCCCTCGACGGTGCCCGCCGTTCCGGGGAACCCTGCGACGCCGGAGAAGGTCGATCTCGGCAAGGCGCTGTTCTTCGACCCGCGGCTTTCGGCCTCGGGCGTCTTCAGTTGCTACAGCTGCCACAACCTGACCACCGGCGGCGACGACAATATGGAAACCTCGGTCGGCCACGGCTGGCAGAAGGGTCCGCGGAACTCGCCCACCGTGCTGAACGCGGTGCTCAACGAGGCGCAGTTCTGGGACGGCCGCGCCGATGACCTCGCGGCCCAGGCCAAAGGGCCGGTGCAGGCCAGCGTCGAAATGGCCAACACGCCGGAAAACGCCGTCGCGACGCTGAAATCCATGCCGCAATATGTGGAATGGTTCGCCGCCGCCTTCCCGGGCGAGGAAGAGGCCTTGTCCTTCGACAACATGGCGAAGGCGATCGAGGTGTTCGAGGCCACGCTGATCACCCCCGCGCCCTTCGACGCCTGGCTGAACGGCGACGACAGCGCGCTGAACGAAGAGCAGCTCGCCGGGCTTCAGCTCTTCATGGACAAGGGCTGTTCGTCCTGCCACTCGGGCGTGAACGTCGGCGGCCACGGCTATTATCCCTTCGGCCTGATCGAGAAACCCGGCGCCGAAGTGCTGCCGCCCGACGACAAGGGCCGCTTCGCGGTGACTGAGACGGTGGACGACGAATATGTCTTCCGCGCCGCGCCTTTGCGCAACATCGCGCTGACCGCGCCCTATTTCCACTCGGGCAAGGTCTGGGATCTGTCGGTGGCGGTGGACATCATGGCCGAAAGCCAGCTGGGCGAGGAGCTCAAGCCCGAAGAAACCGCGCAGATCGTGGCTTTCCTCGGCAGCCTGACCGGCACCGTGCCTTCCGTCACCCTGCCGGTGCTGCCGGCCGAAACCAGCACCACGCCGCATCCGACCACGATGGTCGTGCAGTAAGACCGCAAGACCCGGGGGCGGCGCTCAACCGCCCCTCTGACCGGACCCGCGCCGCTCGATCAGCGTGAAGACGAGCGGCGCGGCCACGATCACCACCAGAATGCGCACCACATGGTGCAGGGCGACAAAGGCCACATCGGCATGGATCGCCAGCGCGATCAGCCCCATCTCGGTCAGCCCGCCCGGCGCCATCGCCAGTAGCGCCTGCTGCGGATCGGTACCGGTGGTCAGATACATGATCTGCCCGAAGACGACCGCCGTTCCCAGCACCAGCACCGTCGAGCCGAGGCTGAGCGCCCCCGCCCGCCGCAAGGCCGCCAGCGGCACGCCGCGGAACCGGCAGCCCAGCACGGTGCCGAGGATCACCTGTGCCGCATTGACCAGCACCGCAGGCGGCGCGCTTTCCGACACCCCGGTCAGATGCAGCCCCGCCGACAGCGCCAGCGGCCCGAGGAAGGTCGGCGCCGGCCAGCGCAAAGCCTTGCCCAGAAGGCTGCCGAACACCGCTGCCGCCAGCAAAAGCACCGCCTCCTGCCAGGCCAGCGGCCCGCCGGACAAGGCCGCTGCGCTCCCCACCTCATGGCCCAGCACCAGCCGGAACCAGACCGCGATCAGCGCGATGGTGACGACGATGCGCAGGCTGTGGGCCAGGATCACCGGCTCGGGCCGCCCGCCCTTCGCCTCGGCCAGTTCGATCATCTCGGCCAGCCCGCCGGGCATCCCGGCGAAAAAGGCGGTGCGCCAGTCGTAGCCGCCGGCGAAACGATACCAGGGCACGCTGATCAGCCCGACGACCAGCAGATAGACGATCAGGATGCCGAGCGTTCCGATCCAGGCCCAGGCGTGCTCCAGCACCTCCGGCGCGAAACGCGAGCCAAGAAGCACCCCGATCACCGCCACCACCATCGGGCGCGCGCGCCCCGGCCCCAGCACCGGCAGCCCTCCGATCGAAGCCGCCATGGTGGCGAACAACGCCCCCAGCATCCAGGGCAGCGGCAGGCCAAGCGCCCAGAACAGGAAGCCGCCCCCCATTCCAAGAAGCAGGCCCAGAGCGTAATGCAGAAATCTTCTCAAGACATCGGTTCCGTCGTTTTCGGGGACACCAGACTGCCGGTCCCGGGCTCAGAGCTGTTGCGCGGGAATCGACCCGGCCATCCTGCCGATGCGGCGCCGGATGTCCAGGCCGCGCGCCCGCACCGCAGCCTCCCCCGGATCAGCGTGGCGAAGCCGATGGCCCTGGCCCTGAAGAGACCGCGGCGCGCAACCGATCTGCGCGGCGCGATCTCTCCGGTCTCAGTTATAGGGACTTTCGGGGAAACCGCCCGGATAGGCCGGGACATAGCCCGGATCGGAATAATCCGGCACCTCGGCGACCTGCGCGGGCGCGGTGAACGAGGCCCCGCTATAGGGCGTGGTGGTGGGGGTGTATTCCCCGAAGCCCTGGGCGCTCTGCGCCTGGGTCAGCACGATCACCTTCGCCCCCGGCGTGAAGATCGAGGCGAGATGGATCGCATCCTGATTATACAGCCGGATGCAGCCCGCCGAGGTGGCATGGCCGATCGAGGCGACCTCGTTGGTGCCGTGGATGCGATACATCGTGTCGCGTCCGCCGCGATAGAGATAGATCGCCCGCGCGCCTAGCGGGTTTTGCAGCCCTCCCGGCAGACCGTTGCGGTAGGGGCCGTACATGTCGGGAAATTCGCGGATCATATTGTCGGTCGGGCGCCAGCCCGGCCAGTCGCGCGCGAATTGCGCCACCGCCGCGCCCGAGAACGAACGGCCCTGGTCGCCCACCGCCACCCGGTAGCGGATCGCCCGGTCGCCCGGCAGCAGGAAATAGAGATAGCGCTGCCAGGGGTCGATCACCATGCTGCCGGGCGCCTCGGTGATGCGCACCGTGACCTCGCGGCGGATGTTCTCGTCGATCAGATAGCGCGGCGGGACGGCGGGGATCTGGAAACCGTTGTCCTCGACCGCGGCATACATGGCGAGCACCTCGGGCGCGACCTGCGGCCCCACGGGCGGCGCGGCGGAATCCGGCACTTTCGGTCCGCAGGCGGCAAGCAGGCCCGAGAGCGACAACAGAAGGGCCTGACGGCGGCCCAGAACCATATCCATACGACTTTCCTTTCCCGCCGGGCATGACGCATCGCCCGCGCCCCCGGGCTGCAATGGCAACCCGCCGGGGCGAAGCCGGTTCCGTCATGCGCCATAATCCGCCCTCCGGGGTCAAGCCCGGACCCGGACACGGAATCGCGAGGGAAAGGAAGCGCCCGCCGGAAAGGCGATCCGGCGGGCGCTGTCTGAAGACGGGCGGCGCTGGCCCGTCAGGGGCCCGGCACGGCGAGGAGGACGATGAGGCTCAGCAGCGCCGCCACCAGCGCATAGATCGCCAGGATGACAAACGAGGTCCTTCTCGGCGGCCCGCTCTTTTCCGAAGCCAGCGCGCGTTCCTCACCCGCGAGCAGCGCCGCGAGCGCCGGATCGTAGCCGTTGAAGATCATGGCACCCCCCGGGCTTCCGCGGTGACAGAAGGAGTGACGAGGGGACCGAGGAACGCCCCCCGCGGCGCCACCGTCACCGCCAGAACGCCGCCGAAGGCCAGCGCGAACAGCACCACCGGCAGCCGTCCGGGCTGCGGATCGCGAGCGGGCACCCTCATGATGCCGCAACCCTGCCAGGGCCGGTCCCCGCCCCGCTGCGGACAGCGAATGCCGGGCCACGGCGCGCGCAGAGCAGCGCGTCGCGCAGCGGTCTGCCCCCGGCCCAGGGCCCATAGCCCGAGGCCACGTTGACATGGCCCGCGAACCCCAGATCCACGAGTTCCGCCTCCCAGGCCCGCGCCAGTTGCGCGGCACGCGGAAAGCTCATCCAGGGATCGTTGCGGCTGGCGACCACGGTCGTGGGCAGATCCAGCGGCAGTTCCGGGATCGGGCCGAAATCGCCGATCCGGTCGGAGCCCGCCGTTTCCGCCGGCGCCACCAGCAGCGCCCCCGCCACCCGCAGATGCGGCCATTGCGTCAAAAGCCGCGCGATCAGCACTGCCCCCAGCGAATGGCCCACCAGCACGCAACCGGGATGCTGAAGGATCATCGCGGCCAGTTCGATCTCCCAGACCGCCGCCACCGGCCGGTGCGGGTCCGACAGTCCTGCCATCAGCGCATGCGGATCGCCGGCCGCCCAATGATGCTGCCAGTGCGGCGCGGGCGATCCGTCGAGGCCGGGAACGATAAGCGTTGTGATCATTGTCCTGGTCCTTTCGGTCTGCTGCAAAAGGCTACCATTCTGATCGTGATTATGAATTCCAAAGACCGCCCCCCGAACGGAACAGGATTCCCTTCCGGCCCGCGTATTTGGCGGGATCTCTCCCCTCATCGCGCTTGCGTCATGCGCGGCCTGGCTTAACATCGGGCAGCACCCCTGCCGATCGGACAGACCATGCACCTCGCCCGTTTTCCGAGAATCTTCCTTGCCCATCTGCCCACGCCGCTGGAACGGCTCGACCGGCTGAGCCGCGAGCTGGGCGGCCCCGAAATCTGGATCAAGCGCGACGACTGCACCGGGCTTTCCACCGGCGGCAACAAGACCCGCAAGCTGGAATTCCTGATGGCCGAGGCCGAGGCCATGGGCGCTGAGATGGTGATCACCCAGGGCGCGACGCAGTCGAACCACGCCCGCCAGACCGCCGCCTTCGCCGCGAAGCTGGGGATGAAATGCCATATCCTGCTTGAGGACCGCACCGGCTCGAACGACCCGGAATACAATCGCAGCGGCAATGTGCTGCTTGATCATCTGCATGGCGCGACCACCGAAAAGCGCGCCCCCGGCCCCGACATGAACGCCGAAATCGAGGCGATGGCGGCCGAACTGCGCCAGCAGGGCTGCCGGGTCTATACCATTCCTGGCGGCGGCTCGAACCCGACCGGCGCGCTCGGCTATGTCAACTGCGCCTTTGAACTGCTGGGCCAGCTGAACGACCGCGGGCTGCGCGTCGATCATATCGTCACCGCCACCGGCAGCGCGGGAACGCAAGGAGGGCTGATCGCCGGGCTGAAGGCGATCAGCGCCGGCATCCCGCTTCTGGGCTTCGGGGTGCGCGCGCCGAAAGAGCGGCAGGAGGAGAATGTCTTCGCGCTGGCCCGCCAGACCGCCGAAATGATCGGCGCCCCGGGCGCGGTCGCGCGCGGCGATGTGGTCGCCGATTGCGCTTACGTCGGCCCGGGCTACGGCATCCCGCGCGAGGATACGCTGGAGGCGATCCGCCTGTTCGCCGAACTGGAGGGCATCCTGCTCGATCCGGTCTATTCCGGCAAGGCGGCGGCCGGGCTGGTGGATTACTGCCGCAAGGGCCGGTTCACCCGCGACCAGCGGGTGGTCTTTCTGCACACCGGGGGTGCGGCGGGGCTGTTCGGCTATCGCGCGGCGCTCGATCCGGGCTGATGCGGCGGGTCGGCATCATCGGCGGCATGGGGCCGGAGGCGACGGTTCTCCTGATGCAGCGGCTGATCCGCGCGGTGCCCGCCACGGACGACGCCGACCATGTGCCGCTGATCGTCGATCAGAACCCCCAGGTCCCCTCGCGGCTGCGATTCCTGCTGGATGGCGAGGGCGAGGATCCCGGCCCGGTGCTGGCCGCCATGGCGCGGCGGCTGGAGACGGCGGGAGCCGGGGCGCTGGCGATGCCCTGCAACACCGCGCATCATTTCGCGCCGCAGATCCGGGCGGCGACCAGGCTGCCGTTTCTCGACATGGTGGAACTGGCCGTCGCGGCCGCACGCGATGCCGCACCGCCGGGCGGCCGGATCGGCCTTCTCGCCTCGCCCGCCCTGCGCCGGGTCGGGCTTTACGACCGCGCGCTGGCGCAGGCGGGGCTGACCGCGCTCTGGCCCGAAGACGAGAGCCCGGTTCTGGCGGCGATCCGCCGGGTGAAGTCAGGCGGCGCCGACCAGGCCGCCGCGCAGATGCTGCAAGAGGCGTCGGATTCGCTCGCCCGTCAGGGCGCAACGCTGCAAATCATTGCCTGCACCGAACTTTCGCTTGTCGAAGCCCCCGGCGGGCCGCAAGCTGAGCCGATCGACAGTCTCGACCTTCTGGTCCGGGCGATCGTCTCCTTCGCAAAGCCGGGCGACAGACCTGTGCCGTAACTGCAACAGTGGAGAAAACGACATGACCTACCGCATCAAAGCCATGGCGCTCGGCCTGGCCGCCGCCCTCGTCAGCGGACCGGCGCTGGCCGAAACCATCATCATCGGCCATTTCGGCAACCCCACGCCGATGCAATTCGCCCGCGCCGAGGGCAAATTCGAGGCCGCCACCGGCTGGGACATCGAATGGCGCAAATTCGACGCCGGCACCGATGTGATCGCCGCCATGGCCGCGGGCGATGTGGCGCTGGCCGAACTCGGCTCCTCGCCGCTGGCCATCGCCAGTTCCCAGGGGGTGGAGCTGCAACTCTTCATGCTGGCCGCCGTGCTCGGCACCGCCGAAAGCCTGATCGCGCGCGAAGGCTCGGGGATCGAAAGCCTCGCCGATCTGAAGGGCAAAAAGATCGGCGTGCCGCTCGGCTCGACCGCGCATTATTCGCTGATGGGCGCGCTGAAACACGAGGGGATCGCGGAAACCGAGGTCACCATCATGGGCATGACCCCCGACCAGATCGCCGCCGCCTGGGAACAGGGCGCGATCGACGCGGGCTTCGTCTGGGAACCGGTGCAGAACCAGATCCTCCAGACCGGCACCCGGATCATCGGCGCCGATCAGATCGCCGAATGGGGCTATCCGACTTTCGACGCCTGGGTGGTCGGCACCGATTTCGCCAGCGCCAATGCCAAGGCGCTGGTCGCCTTCGCCAAGGTGTTCGACGAGGCCAACGCCGCCTATCTGGCCGATCCGGCCGCCTGGAATGCGGAAAGCGCCGAGGTCAAGGCGCTGGTCGATATGACCGGGGCCGCGCCGGAACAGGTGCCCGGCATCATGGAAGGCTTCGTCTTCGTGCCGCTGAAGGACCAGACCTCCGAGGCGCTTCTGGGCTCGGCGCCCGCGATCCTGAAATCCACCGCTGAATTCCTGAAAGGCGCGGGCCGGATCGACACGGTGGCCGACGATTACGCCCCCTTCGTCAACCTCTCGGTGATCGAAGCCGCAACGCAGTGATCTGCCGCGGGGCCGCAGGGCCCCGCCTTTCAGCCGGGGAGTTTGCATGGGCCTACAGATCAGGCAGGCGTCGGTCGTCTATCCGGCCAGCGGCGGGCGTATGGGGGTCGAGGCCCTGCGCAGCATCGACCTGGAAATCGGCGAAGGCGATTTCGTGGTGGCGCTCGGCGCCTCGGGTTGCGGAAAATCCACGCTTCTCAATCTGATAGCGGGATTTCTTTCACCAACCTCGGGCGAGGTGCTGCTGGATGGCCGGCCGATCACCGCGCCGGGGGCCGACCGTTCGGTGGTGTTCCAGAAACATGCGCTGATGCCTTGGCTGAATGTGCTGGACAACATCGCCTTCGGGTTAAAGCTGCAAGGCAGGAACGCATCGGAACGCAATGAGATCGCACGGAAATTCGCCGATCTTCTGGGTCTGCGAGATTTTCTGTCCTCGCCGGTCTGGCAGCTTTCGGGCGGGATGCAGCAGCGCGTCGGCATCGCCCGGGCGCTGACCTCGGACCCGCGGCTCTTGCTGATGGACGAGCCCCTGGGCGCGCTCGACGCGCTGACGCGGGAAAAGGCGCAGGAGCTGATCCTGACCATCTGGCAGCGCACCGGCAAATCGGTGTTCTTCATCACCCATTCGGTCGAGGAAGCCCTGTTCATGGGCACGCAGCTCATCGTCATGTCGCCGCGCCCGGGCCGGATCGCGCATCGCTTCGATCTGCCGTTCTCGCGCCGTTTCCTTTCTGGCGAGAAGGCACGACATGTCAAAGCCTCGCCCGATTTCATCGCCTTGCGCGAGGAAGTTCTCGAAATCATCTTCCAGGACGAGGAGGAGGCATGACCCGCCGCCCCGACCAGCGCCCCGCCGGCTTTCTCTCGCGTTTCCTGAAAGACCGCGCCACCCGCCCGGGCGAGGTCTACGGCGTGCCCGGCCAGGGCAGCACCACGCTTCTGTCGCTGGCCTCGATGGCGGCGATCCTGTTCCTGTGGTGGCTGGTGACCTGGATGGGCTGGGTCAAGCCGTTGTTCCTGCCCTCGCCCCAGGCGGTCTGGTTCAAGTTCCTCGACATCTGGGCCAACGGCTTCACCAACACGCCGTTTCTGGAACATCTCGGCATCTCCACCGCCCGGGTGTTCGGCGCCTTCCTGCTGGCCTGCCTGATCGGTGTGCCGCTCGGCCTCGCCATGGGCATGTCGCCGGTGATCCGCGGCATTTTCGACCCGCCGATCGAGTTCTATCGCCCGATCCCGCCGCTGGCCTATCTGCCGCTGATGATCATCTGGTTCGGCATTCATGAGACCTCGAAGGTCGCGCTGATCTTCCTCGCCTGTTTCGCGCCGATTGCGCTCGGGGCGCGGGCCGGGGTGAAATCGGCCGCCATCGAGCAGATCCACGCCGCCTATTCCTTCGGCGCGACCCGCTGGCAGGTGATGCGCCAGGTGATCTTCCCCTCGGCGCTGCCCGAAATCATGACCGCGATGCGGATCGGCATCGGCTTCGGCTGGACCACCCTCGTCGCCGCCGAGATGGTCGCCGCCACCCGCGGCATCGGCTATATGGTGCTCTCGGCCAGCCAGTTCCTGCAAACCTCGACGGTGATCGCCGGGATCATCGTGATCGCCGCCATCGCCTATGCGTTCGATCTGCTGATGCGCTGGCTCGAGCGCCGCCTCGTCCCCTGGAAAGGGAAGATCTGAGCCATGGCGGTGACCTACCTGAAACAGGCGCAGCAGCGCGAAACCACGGAAGATGTGCGCCCCCGGGTCGAGGCGATGCTGGCGCAGATCCGCGCGGGCCGCGAAGACGCGGTGCGCCGCTTCGCGCGGGATCTCGACGGCTGGGAGGGCGAGATCTTCGTCAGCCGCGACGAGATCGCCGCCGCCACCGCGCGCGTCCCGCCGCGGCTGCGCGACGACATCCGCTTTGCCCATGACAACATCCGCCGCTTTGCCGAGGCGCAGCGCGCCACGATCCAGGATTGCGAGCTGGAGATCCTGCCGGGCCTGACTGCGGGTCAGCGCCAGATCCCGGTCCAGGCCGCGGGCTGCTACGTGCCGGGCGGGCGCTACAGCCATATCGCAAGCGCGATCATGACCGTGACCACCGCGAAGGTCGCCGGTGTGCCGCAGATCGCCGCCTGCTCGCCGCCGCGCCCCGGAGAGGGTATCCCCGACGCCATCCTTTACGCGATGGACCTTTGCGGCGCGGACCGGATCCTGAACCTCGGCGGCGTCCAGGCGGTGGCGGCGATGGCGCTCGGCCTCTTCGGCCTGCCGCGCGCCGATATCCTTGCCGGCCCCGGCAATCCCTTCGTGGCCGAGGCCAAGCGGGTGCTTTACGGCGAGGTCGGGATCGACATGTTCGCCGGGCCGACCGATCTGATGATCCTCGCCGACGACAGCGCCGATCCGGCGCTGGTGGCCTGCGATCTGGTCGGCCAGGCCGAACATGGCGGCAATTCCCCGGTCTGGCTGGTCACCGGTCACGCGCCGCTGGCGCGGCGGGTGATGGATCTGGTCCCCGGCCTGATCGCGGCGCTGCCCGAGCCGAACCGCGCCAGCGCGGCCGCCGCCTGGGCCGGCTGCGCCGAGGTGATCCTCTGCGAGAGCCGCGAGGAAATGGCGCAGGTGGCCGATGATTACGCGCCCGAGCATCTGCATGTCCAGGCCCGCGCGCCGGACTGGTGGCTCGGCCGGCTCCGTGCCTATGGCTCGCTGTTTCTGGGCGAGGAAACCACGGTGGCTTACGGCGACAAATGCGCCGGGCCCAACCATGTGCTGCCGACCTCGGGCGCCGGGCGCTATACCGGCGGGCTGTCGGTCCACAAATTCATGAAGACCGTCACCTGGCAGCGCGCCACGCGCGAGGCCTCGCGCCAGTTGGCCGTCCCCACCGCCCGGATCTCGCGCGCCGAAGGAATGGAGGGCCATGCCCGCACCGCGGTGGCCCGGCTGGAAAAGTTCTTCCCCGGCGAAAGATTCGATCTTTTCCCCGGCTAGCCCCTTTCACATGAACGCAATCCTTCTTATGTTTTCATCAGAAAGGAGAAATGCCATGTCGCTGAATGCCACTTTCTCCCCCGATCCGGCCCGCGGCCAGGTTCTCGCCAAAGCGGCCTTGCGCGCGGCGGAACGGCTCGGCCTTTCGGCGCGGCAGTTCGCCCGCATCACCGGCCTGTCGGAACCCACCGTCTCGCGCCTCAAACGCGGCGCCGCGGGAATCGAGGAGGACAGCAAGGCGTTCGAGCTCGCCGCGCTCCTCGTGCGGCTGTTCCGCTCGCTCGACGCGATCACCGGCGGCGACGAGGCGGTGGCGCGCGCCTGGCTGACGGCTCCGAACCTGGCGCTCGGCGGCACCCCCGCCGGGATGATCGCGAAAGTGCAGGGGCTGGTCGATGTCTGCGCCTATCTCGACAGCCGCCGCGCTCCGCTCTGAGGCGCGCGCCTTCCGGGGCCGCGGCTGGCGGCTGGTCGAGGCGCAGCACCGGGTCTCGACGCTGAAACTGGTCGACAGCCTGTCAGAGCAGGCGCTGCTCGAAGACATCCTCGAAGACACCAAGCCCGCGCTGCCGGATGCCTGCCGCGGGCTCGACTACCTGCTCGCCACGCCGTTCCGCTATCGCCCCTACCCGAATGGCTCGCGCTTCCGCCGCGCGGGCATGACGCCGGGCGTCTGGTATGGCGCCGAACGGGTGCAGACGGCGGTCGCGGAAATGGTGTTCTACCGCTTCCTGTTCTACGCCGAGAGCCCGGAGACCCCCTTCCCCGACGATGCCGCGGATTACACCGCCTTCGCGGCGCGGCTCGACACGCCCGCGCTCATCGACCTCACTGCGGGCGCGCTGGCCCGCGATGCGGCGGCCTGGACCCATCCCACCGATTATGCCGCCTGCCAGGCGCTGGCGGATGCCGCGCGCGAGGCCGGCGCGCAGATCATCCGCTATACCTCGGTGCGCGACCCGAAGCGCGGCGCCAATCTCGCGGTGCTCGATTGCGCGGCCTTCGCCGCCCCGCAGCCGATCGAGCGCCAGTCCTGGCGCATCCGCATCAGCGCGACCGGCGCCATGGCTTTGCGCGAACACCCGCACCAGGGCCTCGACTTCCCGCGCGAGGCTTTCGCGAACGACCCCCGCCTCGCCGCGATGACCTGGCACCGCCCCCGCGCGCGCTGACCCCTCTATTTTCTGTCTGAAAATATCCTCGGGGGGTGAAGGCCGCAGGCCGAGGGGGGCGCGAGCGCCCCCCTGCCCGGCCTCCGCCAGCGCCCCTGCCGTCACTCCGCCGCACGTTTCGGCAGCACCCAGCCGGGTCGCGGGAAATGGCAGGTATACCCGTTCGGCTGGCGCTCCAGGTAGTCCTGATGCTCGGGCTCGGCCTCCCAGAACTCGCTTGCCCGCTCGACCTCGGTCACCACCGGCCCGGGCCACAGCCCCGAGGCGTCCACATCGGCGATGGTCTCCACCGCCACCGCCCGCTGCGCCTCGCTCGTCCAGTAAATCGCCGAGCGGTAGCTGGGGCCAAGGTCGTTCCCCTGCCGGTCGCGCGTGGTCGGATCATGGATCTGAAAGAAGAACTCCAGCAGATGCCGGTAGCTCAGAAGCGAGGGTTCGAAGATCACCTCGATCGCCTCGGCATGGCGGCCATGGTTGCGGTAGGTGGCATTCGGCACCTCGCCGCCGGTATAGCCGACGCGGGTGTCGATCACCCCGGGCAGCCGCCGGATCAGCTGCTGCATCCCCCAGAAACAACCGCCCGCCAGGATCGCTCTTTCGCTCATCGGAACTCCTCCGCGTTCAAAGGCAGCCGCGCCTCGGCCATGGCGGCAAGCCAGCCCGCGCCATAGGGGATGGCCTCGTCGTCGAAGTCATACCCGGCATGGTGCAAAGGCGCGCTGTCACCATTGCCGAGGAAGATATAGGCCCCCGGCCGCGCATTCAGCATATAGCTGAAATCCTCGGCCGCCATAAGCGGCGCGGTATCCTCATCGACATGGGCCGAGATCTGCCGGGCCACATCCGCCGCCAGCACGGTGTTCGCGGGCGCGTTCTCGGTCACCGGATAGCCGCGGTCGTAGTCCAGCACGGCCTCGGCCCCGAACATCGCCGCGGTGCCCCCGACGATCCGGCGCAGCCGTGCCTCGGCCATGGCGCGCACCTCTTCGTCCAGAGCGCGGATCGTGCCCTTCATCCGCACCTCCTGCGCCAGCACGTTATAGGCGGCACTGTCGCTCGCGATGGTCGAGACCGAGACCACCGCCGATTTCAGCGGGTCGGTGTTGCGCGAGACGATGCTCTGCACCGCCACCACGATATGGGCGGCGACCAGCGTCGCATCCACCGCATCCTGCGGCTTCGCGGCATGGCCGCCCTTCCCCGTGACCGTGATCGTGAACTGGTCCGAGGCTGCCATCAGCGGGCCGGGCCGGATCGCGAAATGGCCGACCGGGATTCCGGGCATATTGTGCATGCCGTAGACCTCGGCGATGTTCCAGCGCTCCATCAGCCCGTCTTTGACCATGGCGAGGCCGCCGCCGCCGCCCTCTTCGGCGGGCTGGAAGATGCAGACCACCTTGCCGTCGAAATTGCGGGTCTCGGCCAGATATTTCGCGGCGCCGAGCAGCATCGAAGTATGGCCGTCATGACCGCAGGCATGCATCACCCCGGGCGTGCCCGAGGCGTAATCGCGCCCGGTCTTCTCATGGATCGGCAGCGCATCCATATCGGCGCGCAGGCCCACCACGCGGCCCCGGCTGTCGCTGCGGCCCCGGATCACCGCCACCACGCCCGAGCGCCCGACGCCTTCCGTCACCTCGTCGCACCCAAAAGCGCGGCAAAGTTCGGCCACCCGCCCGGACGTGCGCGGCAGGTCGTAGTTCAGTTCGGGGTGGCGGTGGAAATCGCGCCGCCAGGCGGCAATTTCAGGCGCGAGTTCGGCGAAACGGTTGCGGATCGGCATAGAGGGACTCCTTCGGGCCCGAGAGTGAACCCGCCGCCCGCCGCGCGCAACCCCCTCTCAGAGACTGGGGCCGGGCACCAGCTTCGTCCCGTCGCTGAAGCGCGACAGGCGGAAGCGGGTCAGATCATGGCCCGGATCGCGCCCGAGGGTCAGATCGGCGATCACCCGGCCCATGCCGGGGCCGATGCCGAAGCCGTGGCCGGAAAGCCCGGTCGCGATGATCAGCCCGCCGAGCGGCGCGCGGTCGATCACCGGCACGATATCGGGCATGGTCTCGATCATGCCCGCCCAGGCGGCGGCGATCTTCGGCCGGCCGATCCCGGGGAAGGCCCCGGCGAAACGGTCGCGCAGCCGCCCGATGGCGCGGCGGTTCGGCTTCGGGTCCAGGATGCGCAGCCGCTCGAACGGGCTTTCCAGATCGCCGTCCAGCCAGCGCGGGGTGGACCAGGCGTCGGGGAAGCCGCGCGGCGCCATCGGGCGAAAGCCGGTGTTCGAGAAGGTCCGGCCGATCAGCGGCAGATAGGTGAAGAATTCGCGGAACGCATCGGGGCCGATCCAGAAATCATGATGATCGCCGGGCGCGAGCGTATAGCCGCCATCCACGCGGCGGCGGAAGGCGAAATAGCTGTCGGCGGCAGCACCCGCAAAGACCTCGGGCAAGGGTTCGGTCGCGGCGACGCTGGCCAGAACGGAAAGCTGCGGGATCCGAACGCCATGCGCGCGCAGGAAGAGCCGCGACCAGGCCCCCGCCGCGACCACCACCTGGTCGCAGGCGATCCGTCCGGCCTCGGTCACCACGCCCGCAACCTGCCCTGCCGCGATGTCCAGGCAACGCACCGCGCAGTTCTCGCGGATCGTCACGCCCTTTTCCGCCGCCAGACGCGCCAGCAGCGGCACCGCGACGAAAGGCTCGGCGCGGGCGTCCGAGGCGGTCCAGAGCCCGCCTTTCCAGTCCGCGCGGGCCGAGGGGATCATCTGCGCGACCTCCGCCCCTGAAATCAGCCGGCTGTCCACGCCAGAGCCCGCGACCATATCGAGCCAGGCCTGAAACCCGGCCATGTCGCCCTCTTCATTGGCGAGATACATCACCCCGGTCTCGCGATAGCCAAGCGGATCGCCGAGGCCCCGGGCCAGATCCTGCCAGATCCGCAGACTCTCCATCACGATCGGCAGTTCCGCCGGATCGCGGCCCTGCTGGCGGATCCAGCCCCAGTTGCGGCTGGATTGTTCGCCCGCGATGCGGCCCTTCTCGCAGAGCACCACCTTCGCACCGCGTTCCGCCAGGTAATATGCGGTCATGACGCCGATGATGCCGCCGCCGATCACCACCACATCGGCGCGCGCGGGCAGTTCGGCGGCGAAGCCGACCGGGGTGTCAATCGTGATCGGGAATCTCATGGCGGACCTTCGCGCGCGGGGGATCGGCCGCGAAAATCGCGCCGGAACGCGGCAGGGTCAACGGAAATCCGCGCTCAGTGGAAGCTGCGCTTGATCCGCCGCAACCCAAGCCACACCAGCGCCAGCACCGGCAGCACCAGCGCCGCCGTCAGCGCCTCTTTGCCAAGGCCCGCCAGTTTCGCCAGCGGATAAAGCGCATAAGAGGCGAGGCTGACCGCGTAATAGCTGATCGCCACCACCGAAAGCCCCTCGACCGTGTGTTGCAGCCGCAAAGCCAGATCGGCGCGGCGGTCCATGCTTTCCAGAAGCCGCTGGTTCTGTGCCGAGCGGTCGACATCGACCCGCGTGCGCAACAGCTCCGCCGCCCGTTCGGCCCGCTCCGACAGCGCATGAAGCCGCTTTTCCGCGGATTTCACCGTGCGCATCGCCGGATCATAGCGGCGCATCATGAATTCGCCGAAGGTCTGGCGGCCCTCGATCCGCTCTTCGCGCAGGACCTGGATGCGCTGGTTCAGGATCGCCTCATAGGCCGCCGTCGCCCCGAAGCGGAACGAGACCCGCACCGCAAGACGTTCGAGTTCGGCCGAAATCGAGAGCAGGTCATGCAGCACCGCCTCGGGCGCGGGGCCGCCCGCCGGCGTGTCGAGCCCGGCCACCAGGTCCGACAGCCGCGGGTCGAGCCGGTTGAGATGGCCGGTCAGATCGCGCGCCCGCATCAGGCCCAGCATCGACATGGCGCGGTAGACCTCAATCTCGCACAGTCTTTGCAGGATCCGCCCCACCCGGCGGCGCCCGGTGCCGGGGCGGACGAAAACCGCAAAGCGCATGTGCCCGGCCGGGTCGATGCGGAAATCGCCTGCGATCACCGCCGCGCCGTCGACGACTTTGGAAATCGCAAGGCTTTCGGGCACGAACCAGTCCTCGGCCCGGACGAAAATCTCGCCCATGCTGGCGGGCATCGGTTCGATGCGGATCAACAGCGCGGCAAGGCGGCGGCCCGGGGCGGCGGCGATCCAGTCGGCGGGGAAAATTTCCGCCTCGGCCGGATCGAAAGGCCGCGCCGAAAGGCCCGGCGAAAACGCCGAATAGGTCACGAATTCGGTATGGCTTTCCCATTTGAGCTCGGCCCGCCCCATCGGGCCGGAGTAATGGGTCGCCTCGGGCTGGGGATGGGCGCCGCCGTGGCGGTCGATCAGATCGAGCAGATGTGCCCGGTCCTGCGCGCGGTCGCGCCCGGCGGCGTCCTCGGGCTCCTTGAACGCCATGACCACCGCGGTGCAGGGCACGTCCAGCGCCGGGAAAGGCCGGGCGTGCAGCTCGTTCACCGTGGCATAGCGTTGCGGATGGTCGGAGTCAGGGGTCATAGGGGCGCCGTCGGATTTGCAGGTCAGGGGCCGTTATGCCGCCCGCACGGGCGGTTTCCAGCGCTTTCCCCGCATACCAGGGCATGCGGGGGATCTGTTGCCTGGATGCCAGAGCCGGATCGGCGGTCAGCCGCGTATCGTGCCGTCTCCGGTCACCAGATATTTGAAACTGCACAATTGTTCGGCACCGACCGGACCGCGGGCATGCATCTTGCCGGTGGCGATGCCGATCTCGGCCCCCATGCCGAATTCGCCGCCATCAGCGAACTGGGTCGAGGCATTGCGCATCAGGATCGCCGAATCGAGCCGCTCGAAGAAACGCGCCGCGGTGGTGTCGTTCTCAGTGAGGATGCTCTCGGTATGGCCCGAGCCGTAGCGGCGGATATGGGCGATGGCCTCGTCCACCCCATCGACCAGTTTCGCGGCGATGATCATGTCGAGAAACTCGCGGCCGAAGTCGTCGGGCGCCGCCTGCACCGTGCCGGGCACCTTCAGAAGCTCTCCTTCCGTCCTGACCTCGACCCCGGCCTTCAGCAGATCCTCGATCAGCACCGGCCCATGTTTCGTGTAGAACTGCCAGTCGATCAGCAGGCATTCCGCCGCGCCGCAGATGCCGGTGCGGCGGGTCTTGGCGTTCAGCACCACCCGGCGGGCCTTTTCCAGGTCGGCGTCGCGGTCGGCATAGACATGGCAGATGCCGTCGAGATGGGCGAAGACCGGCACCCGCGCCTCGCGCTGGACCAGCCCGACAAGGCCCTTGCCGCCCCTGGGCACGATCACGTCGATATAATCGACCGCCTTCAGCATGGCCTCGACCATGGCGCGCTCGCGGGTGGGGACAAGCTGGATCGCCGCCTCGGGCAGGCCGGCCTGCTGCAAACCGCGGATCATGCAGCCGTGGATCGCCTCCGAGGAATGGAAGCTCTCGGATCCGCCGCGCAGGATCACCGCATTGCCGGCTTTCAGACAAAGCGCCCCGGCATCGGCGGTGACATTGGGGCGGCTCTCATAGATCACCCCCACCACGCCCAGAGGCGTAGCCACCCGCTGGATGTGCAGGCCATTGGGCCGGTCCCATTCCGCCAGCACCCGGCCGACCGGATCGCGCTGCTCCGCCACCGCGCGCAGCCCGTCGACGATGCCGCGCAGCCGGGTCTCATCCAGCCGCAGCCGGTCGATCATCGCCGGGCTGAGCCCTTTCTGCGCTGCAAAATCCAGATCGAGAACATTGGCATCGAAAATCTCCTGCCGCCGCTCCCATACCTCATGCGCGGCAGAGATCAGCGCGGCGGCCTTGCGCTCGGAGGAGGCGAAAGCCAGCTCCGCCGCCGCCGCCCGCGCCTTCGCGCCGATCTCTGCCATCAGATCCGTATATTGCCCGTCCATCGCCCTCTCCTTCGCCCGGGAAGCGGAGTTTTCAAAAACTCCGCGCCGGAGCCTTCCAAGGCTCCGGTCCGATTTCTTCCAAGAAATCGGGCCTGCCGCGCCCGCTCACATCACCATATCGTCGCGGTGCACCAGCGCCGCGCGGCCCTGATAGCCGAGGATCGCCTCGATCTCGCCCGAGCGATGGCCCGCGATGGCCTTCGCCTCGGCCGAGGTATAACGCACCAGCCCCTTGCCAAGCACCGCGCCCTCGGGCGACAGGATCGCCACCGGCTCGCCGCGCCCGAATGTGCCGGTGACCTTCGTCACCCCCGCCGGAAGCAGGCTCTTCCCCGCCCGCAACGCCGTCGCCGCGCCCGCGTCCAGCCGCAATTCGCCCCTCGGCTTCATCGCCGCGATCCAGCGCTTGCGCGCGGCCTGCGGATCGCCCTCGGGCAGGAACCAGGTCCGGCTCGCGCCCTCGGCCAGTGCTTTCAGCGGCCGCGGCCCTGACCCCTCCATGATCGCCATGGCGCAGCCCCCGGCCACCGCGGTCCGGGCCGCCATCAGCTTGGTCTTCATGCCGCCTTTCGACAGGCCGGAGATCGGATCGCCTGCCATCGCCTCGATCCCGGGCGTGATCCGCTCGACCAGATCGAAACGCACGGCGGTCGGGTCCTCCTTCGGATTGGCGGAATAGAAGCCGTCCACATCCGACAGCAGCACCAGCTGATCCGCCCCCGCCGTCACCGCGATCTGCGCCGCCAGCCGGTCGTTGTCGCCGAAGCGGATCTCGTCGGTCGCCACGGTGTCGTTCTCGTTCACGATCGGCACCACGCCGAGGCCGAGCAGCGTCTCCATCGTCGCGCGGCTGTTGAGGTAGCGGCGCCGGTCGGTGGTGTCCTCCAGCGTGACCAGCACCTGGGCGGTGGTGATCCCGTGCGGCGCCAGCACTTCCTCATAGGCGCGGGCGAGCCGGATCTGCCCGACCGCCGCCGCCGCCTGGCTCTGCTCCAGCGTAAGCGCGCCTGCGGGCAGGCCCAGCACGATCCGCCCGAGCGCGATCGAGCCCGATGAGACCAGCACCACCTGCGTGCCCCGAACGCGCGCCTCGGCCACATCAAGCGCAAGCGCCGAAAGCCAGGCCTGTTTCAGCCCCTTCGCCCGGTCCACGAGCAGCGCCGAGCCGATCTTGATCACGAGGCGCCGCGCCTCGCGCACGTCGGGCGCGCGGTTTTCGGTCAGGGTTGCCAGGGCCCGCCCTCCTCTTGCTCGCCGCCGGTCCCGCGGATTTCCACCATCAGCGCGCGCAAAACCTCGGGGATGCCCTTGCCGGCCGCGCCCGAGATCACATGCACCGGCCCGCCGGACGCCTTTTCCAGCGCGCGCCTGCGGTCCGAGATCTGCTTCGCATCCATCGCATCGGTCTTGTTCAGCGCAAGGATCCGCGGCTTGTCGCCCAAAAGATCCGAGTAAGCCTCCAGCTCCTGCACGATGGTGCGGTAATCCTTCGTGACGGTGGACGACGTGCCGTCCACCAGATGCAGCAGCACCTTGCAGCGCTCGACATGGGCAAGGAACTGGATGCCAAGGCCGCGCCCCTCGCTCGCGCCCTCGATCAGGCCGGGGATATCGGCCATGACGAATTCGCGCCCGTCGATGCCGACGACGCCTAGATTGGGCACCAGCGTGGTGAACGGATAATCCGCGATCTTGGGCCGCGCATTCGACACCGCCGAAAGGAAGGTCGATTTCCCGGCATTCGGCAGCCCCACCAGCCCCGCATCGGCGATCAGCTTCAGCCGCAGCCAGATCGTGCGCTCGACCCCCGGGATGCCCGGATTGGCCTTGCCCGGCGCGCGGTTGGTCGAAGATTTGAACCGCAGGTTGCCCCAGCCCCCGTTGCCGCCCTGCGCGAGCAGCACCCGCTGGCCCGGCTCGGTCAGATCGGCGAGCACGGTTTCCTCGTCCTCGTCGAGGATCTCGGTGCCCAAAGGCACTTTCAGCACGATGTCGTCGCCCGACTTGCCGGTCTTCTGGCTGCCCATGCCGTGCTGGCCGTTCTTCGCAAAGAAATGCTGCTGATAGCGGTAGTCGATCAGCGTGTTCAGCCCCTCGACCGCCTCGGCCCAGACCGAGCCGCCGCGCCCGCCGTCGCCGCCGTCCGGCCCGCCGAATTCGATGAATTTCTCGCGCCGGAACGAGACGCAGCCCGCGCCGCCGCCGCCCGAGCGGATATAGACTTTGGCAAGATCGAGAAACTTCATGGCTCAGGCGCTTTCGTCAGGATTTTTTCGCGATACAGGAGAAGGGCCGCCACCTCAAGCGAGCCCTCTGCGCGGGCGGAAAGGTCGGCTGCCTCCGGCGGGGGTATTTATATCAGGCTGAATGGGATTTCCCGGCGCTTTCGGGCTTTCACCCTGATGCAAATACCCCGGGGGAGTCGCTCCGCAGGAGCGGCGGGGGCAGCGCCCCCTTCTTACGGCGCCCCTTCTTTACGGAGACGGTCGCTCGTCCAGCCGCAGTTCCATGAAGCGCAGATCCAGCCAGCGGCCGAATTTCTGCCCGACCTCGCGCATGACCTGATCGCCGGTGAAACCGAGGCTCTGGTGCAGCGCGACCGAAGCCGCGTTGCCGGCCTCGATCCCTGCCACCATGACATGCAGGCCCGCCGCCCGCGCGCGGGCGATCAGCGCCTGCATCAGCGCGCGCGCATGGCCCCTGCCCCGGAAGGCTTCTCCGACATAGACGGAATGCTCGACCGTCAGCCGGTAGCCGTCGAAAGCCCGCCAGGGACCGTAAGAGGCATAGCCCGCGACCTCGCCCCCGAGATCGGCCACCAGCACCGGAAAGCCCGCCGCCTGGCGTGCCATGAGCCAGTCGCGCCGGTTGGCCTCGTCGACCAGGGTATCGTTCCAGATCGCGGTCGTATGGCGCACGGCATGATTGCAGATCGCGGCGATGGCCGCCGCATCGGCGGGCCCGGCATCGCGCAGGATCGCGCTCACTTCACCAGCTTTCGGATATAGGTCCAGGTCGGCACGATCGCATTGCGCGCGACCGAGAACGCCTCGGCATCGCCCAGATATTCGAACCCCGCATTGGTCAGCACCCGGGCCGAGCCCGGATTGTCCTGGAACACTTCGGCGAAATAGGTGCTGTCCGCCAGCGGATTGGCCGCGATCAGCGCCCGCACCGCCTCGGAGGCGATCCCGGTGTTCCAGAACACCGGCGCGACCCAATAGGCCACTTCGGACTGGCCCGAGCGCCCGGCCTTCACCTCCATCGGCTTGAGGCTGATGACGCCGAGAAGTTCCGCCAGCCCGCTGTCGGATCCGTCCATCACCCAGACCGAGCCGGGCCGGTCATGCGTCATCGCCCGGGCCACATAGGCCTCGGCCGCGCCGGGCGGAAACGGATGCGGGATGTTCTGCGTGGCCTCGGCCACCCTGCGATCGCCCGCGTAATGCGCGATGAGCCCGGCGTCCGAGGTCCGCACGGCGCGCAGCACGAAACGGCCTGCTTCTATCCTTGCCCCGGCGAACGCATCGTCCGGGGTCGGGATCGTATCGAGAACCATGGCTTCCCTCCTGCCTGAAGCACATTTGGGCATGTCATCCCGGTTTTCCCACCCCCGCCGGGTCTTTTCCGCGGCGGAAATGAGGAAAGGGACCGGCTTTTCAGCCGATCCCCCGATACATTCCGAATGTAACGGTCCGGCTTACTCGGCAGCCTCCACCGCCGGGAGGACCGAAATGAAGGTGCGGCCCTTGAGGCCCTTGCGGAATTTGACCGCGCCCTCGACGGTGGCGAAGATGGTATGGTCCTTGCCCATGCCCACGCCCTGCCCCGGGAAGAAGGTGGTTCCGCGCTGGCGCACGATGATATTGCCCGGGATGACGGCCTGGCCGCCATAGAGCTTCACACCCAGACGACGGCCGGCCGAGTCGCGACCGTTGCGGGACGAACCGCCTGCCTTTTTCTGTGCCATGGGGGATTACTCCTTCGCTTCGGCGGCCTTGCGGGCGCGCTTCGGTTTCTCGGCGGCTTCCGGGGCGGCCTTCGCGGCTCCGGGGGCCTCATGGGCGGCGCGGCGCGCATCGGCGGTGCCGGTGGCGGCTTTCACGCCCGACTTTTCCGCGCCCGAGGCGAGGACATCGGTCACGCGCAGCAGCGTCAGCTGCTGGCGGTGGCCGCGGGTGCGCTGCGAGGAGTGCTTGCGGCGGCGTTTGACGTAGGAAATGGTTTTCGGGCCTTTGATCTGTTCGATCACTTCGGCCTGCACCGCGGCGCCGGCCACCAGAGGCGCGCCGACGGTGCTGTCCACCATCAGGATTTCGTTGAACTGGATCTTGTCGCCAGCCACCGCGTCAAGCTTTTCAACGCGCAGAACGTCACCCGCCTGCACCTTGTATTGCTTGCCGCCGGTCTTCAGGACCGCAAACATGGGTCTTCCTTCCTTCGTTGCCCGCGTCCTGCGGCCCCTGTTTGCCGGGCATTCCCGGTTCAGGCGTTGGTGGGTTTCCCCGCCTTCGGACAGCGCATCCGTTGCCGGATGATGTTCAAATAAAACCGCCCCGGGATTCGCACCCCGGGGAGATGCGCGCTTATGAAGCCTAGGGCCGTCCGCGTCAAGGCCCCGCAGGGCCGCGGCTCAGATCTCGCTGCCCTGCATCGCCCGCCCCACCTCATGGCCAAGCTCGCGCATCACCGGCGTGAAAGCCGCATCGAACCCGGCGAACAGCGCGGCGTTGATCTCGCGGCCCCCGGGCGTGGCCGTGAAGTCGATATAGGCCTGCAACTCGGCGTCGCTCAGCGGCGCATAGGCCAGTGCCATATAGGTCAGAAGCCAGGCGGTGGTGGTGGCACGGATCTCGCCCTCCTGGCGCCAGACCTGGGCCATGCGCTCGTCTTGCGGCAGGCGCTGCGCGGCGGGCAGCGTCTCCGTCAGCCCTTCGTCGAAGGCCGCCGCGCCGGTGAGGCCCGCGGCGACATTGCTCTCGATCAGATCCCCCGCCTCGATCAGAGCGCGGATCAGCCGCAGCCGCGGCGCGCGGGCATCGCGCAGCTTGTCCGCCGCCACTTCGGCCGCCTCGCGCGCGGCCTCATCCAGCAGCACGCGCCGCGCTTCGATCTCCAGCGTGACGATGCGCTGTCCGGCGGCAGAGCCGAAGAAGTCCCGGGCCGCGTCGATGGCCCCGGGCTTCTCCGCCAGAGCGGCGGCGAATGCCTCATCGAACCGCACCTCCATCCTCTGCGGATCGTAGATCCGGGCGACGGTCTGCTGCCAGCGCGCGCCATCGCGGCCCGGAAACATGCTCTGCCCGAGCGAGGCGCCATAGGCCCCGCCCTCTTCCGCCAGCACCGGGAACAGTTCGCTGAGCCGCAACTCGTCCAGCAGCGCGCCGGTGTCGGCGGCTTTCTGAACCACCTCGGCCCGCGCCGGCGCCTGCTGCATGAAAACGAGCGGCGCGAGCCCGAGCGCCCCCGCCGCCAGGGCAAGACGCAGAGCGCGCGCAACGCCGACAGATCCCCGCATCCGCCCTCTCCCTTTCGCGAAAATTCCCGCCGTCAGCTTAGGCGCAGCGCCCGCCGGGGCCAAGACCGGGAAATCTCAAACCTGCGTGCGCAGAGGGCTTGCGCTTGCCCGAAGTCCCCGCTAAACCCCCGCCTCACAGACGACCCCCAAAGCGCGGAGAGGTGGCGGAGTGGTCGATCGCGCCGGTCTCGAAAACCGGAGTGGGTGCAAGCCCACCGTGGGTTCGAATCCCACCCTCTCCGCCACTTCGGTATAAAACCGGGAACGCCGATTCCCGCCGATTTCCCTCCTTTAGTGGCTATCAGCGCCCTCAACAGCGTGTTTTTGCTGCCGTTGATGTAGATCGCATCGTCCGCGACCTCGACGCACTGTGCGAAAGCCCGGACATGATCCCGCCGATAGCCGCCCTTTCCAAGCCGGAGCCGGGTGCGGGCTTCGGACGCCAGTTCCCGCACGGCCGCGCCTGTGGGCTTTATTGCACGAATCGTGCTGGATTCATCTTATGAATCCAGCGTGGTAGCTGTGCTGCATGAGTAACCCCCCGCCGCCCGTCTGCAAGACCAGGAACTGGTCCGCTTATAACGACGCGCTCAGGCGGCGTGGTTCGCTGACGATCTGGTTCGATCCCGCGATGCCC
>NZ_UXAW01000077.1 GCF_900609055.1 Pseudogemmobacter humi
CGCTTCACATCACTCGGGACGCCAGAGACCGTCCGCATGCGCTGAAAATATCTGGGAAAGGGACAAGTCCGGCCTCAATCCGAATAGCTCAACAAAGCCGATGGCAGGCGGGCAGCCAATTCTGTCCGTGGGGCTTAGCAACCCCTCAATGCGTAGCTCGGTCGGTTCTTATCGGCCGGGTGACCGCTACGTATGTCCAGGCCACGCTAAAGGCAGCGGTGCCTCGCGCTACGCACGGGGTTGCTAACACCCGGCTTTGACCCGGGCAGATCCTGAACCTCAAGATGGGAGTTGTCCCTTGACCGAACAGATTGCCACCAAACCCCGCCCGCAACTGACCGGCAACGCCGGGCTGAACTATGCCGCATGGCAGCTTTCCCGGCGCGGATGGCATGTCATGCCCACCGTCCGCAACGCGCGGGGTTCGGACCTCATCGCCATCAACGACGACGAGACGGTGACGCTGGGCATCCAATCGAAGGCGCTCAGCAAGCGGTCCGCCGTGCCGCTCGGACTGAACCTCGACAACCTGCGCTCGGACTTGTGGGTGATCACCATTCGCGCCATCACGGATTCGCCCACCTGCTATGTGCTGCGGCTGGACGAGGTGCGGGCGCTGGCTGGACAGGATAAAAACGGTGGCGCTTACTGGCTGGAACCGAAGCACTACGACAAGGACGAGTTTCGGGATGCCTGGCACCGGCTGACTCCGCCTGCGAGTGCTGGAGTTGCCGGCTAGCATACTGCTATGACGGTCTTCGCAACGCAAAAATAGCGCCCCAAGGCATCCGTGTGAGCTACTCCCCGGAAATCGGACAGTGACGGAAGCTACGATCTGACGTTTGCTGGTCTCCAATGACGAGGAGATCAGGAATGCGGAAACGCAGGAACC
>NZ_UXAW01000120.1 GCF_900609055.1 Pseudogemmobacter humi
GCCAAAGTCGCACCCCAGGCCGCCAGCACCAGCAGCGCCGCCGCCAGCGGCCAGAGCCAGCCGGGCCCCTCCATCCCCACCGGCGGGAAATCCTCATGAATGGTCCAGAAGAAGAAATAGCCGAACATCAGCCCCAGCCAGGCGGTCAGATCGCCGGTCATGGTGATGAACATCGCCCACCAGCCGGTCGATCCCGGCCCCGAGACATAGATCGGCACCAGCCGCCCGTCGCCGATGTCCTTCGCGGGTTTCTCGGGGATCTCCGCCGTGCCGGTCCAGAGCCAGCGGAACAGGGCCACCAGAAACACCGCCCCGCCGAGGCCCGCCGGCAGCCACAGTTTGAACGTGGCGCAGATGAACACCGTGCCAAGGCCGAAGGCCGCGATCATCGGCAGCCAGCCCGGCGTTCCCACCCGCAGGACCTGCACCGGCTGCGCATCCAGAACCGATGTCACCAGCGTCTCGCGCCGCCCCTCTTCGGCATCGGCAAGATAGCCCTCGCCCGCCTCGATCTTCTCGTGCAGCCCGGGGTCGTCCCAGAGCGGATAGCGGCTTTCGATCTGCGGAATCGCGCGCCACCCCCAGGGCTGGCCCGGCAGCTTCGTCGCCCATTCCAGCGTGCCCGCCTTCCAGGGATTGAGCGGCGGCTTTTCCTGCGGCCGCAGACAGTTCCACACGAAGACGAGGAACCCGGCGGCGAAGACGAAGGCGCCAATGGTCGAAACCATGTTCAGCATGTCCCAGCCCCGGTCGGCGCCATAGGTGAACACCCGGCGCGGCATCCCCAGAAGCCCGGTCAGATGCATCGGCAGGAAGGCGGTGTTGAACCCCGCGAAGGTCAGCCAGAACGACCAGATCCCAAGCCGGCGCGACAGCATCCGGCCACGCGCCAGCGGGTAATAGTAATGCACCCCCGCCATCACCGGAAACAGCATCCCGCCGATCAGCGTGTAATGCAGATGCGCCACGATGAAATAGCTGTCATGGGCTTGCAGATCGAAGGGCACCACCGCGATCATCACGCCGGTGAGCCCGCCGATGATGAAGCTCGCCAGCGCGCCGAGGCAGAACAGCATCGGCACCGATTTCACCACCCGGCCCAGCATCACCGTGGCGATCAGCGCGAAAAGCTGGATCCCGGTCGGGATCGCCACCGCCTCGGACGCCGCCGAGAAAATGCCCAGCGAGACCGAGGGCAGGCCGGTGGCGAACATGTGATGCACCCAGAGGCCGAAGGACAGGAACCCGGTCCCGATAGCCGACAGCACCACCCAGGAATAGCCCGCGATCGGTCTTTGCGAAAACGTGGGCACGATCATCGCCAGCAGCGCAATCGAGGGCAGGAAGATGATATAGACCTCGGGGTGGCCGAAGATCCAGAACAGGTGCTGCCACAAGAGGGGATCGCCGCCGCGGGTGGCATCGAAGAACGGCCAGTCCAGCATCCGCTCCAGCTCGAACAGGATGTCCCCGGCGATCAGCGGCGGAAAGGCGAACAGGATCATCGCGCCGACGATCAGCACATACCAGGCGTAAAGCGGCGTCAGGTTGATGTGCATGCCCGGCGCCCGGCATTTCAGCACGCCCACGATCAGCTCGACCGCCGCGGCGATGCTGGCGATCTCGATGAATGAGAGGCCCAGGAGCCAGATGTCGGCGCCGATCCCGCCCTGTTTGGTGGCAAGCGGCGGATACATGAACCAGCCCGCATCCGGCGCCACATTGAAGAAGATCGAGCCGCAGACGAAGATGCCGCCGATCAGATAGCACCAGAACCCGAAGGCCGAGAGCCGCGGGAACGGCAGATCCCGCGCGCCCAGCATGCCGGGCAGGATCAGGATCGCCACCGCCTCGAAGATCGGCACGGCGAACAGGAACATCATCACCGTGCCATGCAGGGTGAACATCTGGTTGTAGGTGTCGGCGGAAACCAGGTCGTTTTCCGGCACTGCCAGTTGCAGCCGCATGATCAGCGCCAGCGCCCCCGCGAACAGCATGAAGGCGAAGGCGGCGCCGGTATACCACAGCCCCACCGTGGAATTGTTCACGTCGGAAAGCATCCGCCAGCCCTTCGGGCGCGCCCAGACCTGTTCCAGTTTCTCCGCCCCGGCCCGTTTCATTTCAGCCCCATCAGAAAATCGAGGATCGCCTCGCGCTCCGCCTCGGGCAGATCGCCGTAGGCGGGCATTCTGGCATCGGGTTTGATCGCCGCGGGGTTCGCGAGCCAGGCCGCCAGCGCCGCGCGCGTCATCGGCAGCGTGCCTGCCGCCAGCGTGGTGCGCCGCGCCAGATGGGTCAGATCCGGCCCCACCGCGCCCTCTTCCACCAGCCCGCGCACCCCATGACAGGCGCCGCAGCCGGCGCGGGTGAACGCCGTGGCGTCGCCCCTCGCCGGCGCGGCCTCGGCCGCGAGCCAGGCGGCGAAGGCATCGGGTTCCTCGACCACCGCCTCGAACGCCATCAGCGCATGCGACATGCCGCAGAATTCGGCGCAGATCCCGCGGAAGGTGCCGGTGCGGTCCGCCGTCAGCCGCAGGATATTGGTGCGGCCCGGGATCATGTCGAGCTTGCCCCCCAAAGGCGGGATCCAGAAGGAATGGATCACGTCCTGCGCGCTCAGATGGAACTCCACCTCCTGGCCTTTCGGCAGGCGGACCTGGTTGGCGGTCTCGACCCGCGCACCGTCGGGGCCCTCGTAGACCACCCGCCACCAGAACTGCTCGCCGGTGACATGGATGCGCAGATCAGGCGCGCCCGGGTGCCAGGCCCCGGGCAGCAGCCGCAGCCCGAACACCAGCAGCGCCGCCAGAACCACGGTGGGAAAAATCACCCCGCCGGTCAGGATGAAGCGGTCGGCGAAGCGCTCGCTGACGGGGCGGCGGCGGCCCAGAACCGCATAGACCACGATCCCCATCATGATCAGCCAGATCACCGCGCCGCCCGCCGTCATCACCCAGAACAGGGTGGCGACATCGCGCGCGTCCTGGCTGGCGGGATGCAGCGCGCTCTGCTCTGCCTTGCAGGCGGCCAGCGTCATCAGCCCGAGCGCGGGCATCCGCCAGCCTGCCCCTCTCCTGCGCGCCAATGCCTCTCCCCCGTGACGGAACCTTTGCTGGCCGAACCGATTGGAAGGGAAAGGGTTCCGCTTATGATCACGAATGAACATAAAGCCGCCCCGGCGGGCTATGCGCGGGGACAGATCATCCTGCACTGGCTGATCGCGGCTCTGGTGCTGGCGCAGCTGGTGGTGAACGAGGATATCCGCGCGGCTTTCGGGGCGCGGCTGACCGGCGCCACGCCGCTGCCGCCCGGCGCGGCCTTCCACCTGATCGCGGGGCTCGCGGTGCTCGGGCTGATGCTGATCCGCATCGCGTTGCGGCTGATCCATGGCGCGCCACCGCCGCCGCCCGCGCCGCGGGTGATGCAGGTCGTGGCGGAATGGGCGCATCGCGGGCTTTACGCGCTGCTGCTGATGATGACCCTTTCGGGCGCCGCCGCCTGGTTCTGGCGCAGCGAGGCGGCGGGCCTCTTGCATGATGCCACGCGCTTTGCGCTGATCGGGCTGATCCTCGCCCATATCGCGGGCGCGCTGGTCGAGCATTACCTGATCGGCAACCGGGCGATCCGGCGGATGCTTACTCCTTCGGCTCGCGCCTCCCGCGCGCCAGCCATTGCGAAACGTGGCGCAACAGCCACAGCACCAGCACCGCCAGCACCGTCGCCATGATGGCAAGCGGCAGCCGCCCGGTGCCGCAGGCCAGCCCGATCGCCCCCGCCATCCACATCCCCGCCCCGGTGGTCAGCCCGGTGATCCTGCCGCCCGAGGTGATGATCGACCCGGCGGCCAGGAAGGCCACCCCCGCCGTCACCGCCTCGATCAGGCGCAGCGGGTCGCTTTGCAGCTGCATCGCGCCGGGCACTTCGGTGGCGATGATCTCGACCGAGATCAGCGTGAACAGACAGGCCGCCATCGCCACCATGATATGGGTGCGCAGCCCGGCGGCATGGGCGTGGATCTCGCGCTCGATGCCGATCACCGCGCCGAGCAGCGCCGCGAACAGCAGCCGGATCAGCGCCGTCTCGCCGCGCACGGCCTGGAACGGATCGCGGAAATCGGCAATCAGCGCCTCGTAAAGGGGGTCGATCATCGGCGGGTCTCCGTTGTGTCCAGAAAGCTGAGCAGCCTGCGCTCGGGCGCGCGCAGGCCGGGGGTGTCGGGCGGGTTCAGGCCCGACAGCCGGTCCTGGCGCGCGGGCGCATCCAGCGCGGCCAGATCCAGCACCGCCGGATGTATGTAAGAGGACCGGCAGATCGCCGGGGTATTGTGCAGCCGAAGAGCCGCCGCCCCGGCCATGGCGCGAATGGTCAGCGGCTCTTCGGCGGCGCGCCCGAAAGCCGCCAGCGTGCCGCCCCAGGTGCGGAATGTCCTGGCGGTGACGCCCTCGCCCATGGCCTCGGCGAGATATCCGTTCACATCCCCGGTCCCGAGCGGACAGGGCCGCCCGTCCTCGTCCAGCCAGGTGAAGAGGTTGCGCCCCGGCAGATCGCCGATCTGATGCAGGATACGGTGCAGCTTGCGGTCGCGCAGCACCTGGCGCACCCGCCGCCCGCCCTTGGCGCGGAAATCCAGCCGGACCGAGTCTTCGTCAAGCCGCAGATGCCGCCGCCGCAGCGTCACCGCGCCGAAAGAGCCGTTCTGCGCCGTATATTCCGGGTTGCCGATCCGCAGCCAGGCCCGGTCCAGCAGCATCACCAGCGCGGCGAGGGTGAAATCGCGGTTCCCCGCCTCCTGGCGCAGATCGCGGTCCAGACGGCGGCGCAGGGCGGGCAAGGCGCGGGCGAAATCGGTCAGCCCGGCATATTTGGTTTCGGCCCGGCTCGCCTGCCACAGCGGGTGGTAGAGGTATTGCTTCCTTCCCCGCGCGTCGCGGCCGGTGGCCTGGATATGGCCATCCTCGCGCGGGCAGATCCAGACCTGTTCCCAGGCCGGGGGCACCGCCAGCGCCACGGCGCGCGCGCAGAGCGCGCCGCTCAGCCGCTGCCCGCCGGGGGAAAAGTAGCAAAACCCCTTGCCCGCGCGGCGCCGGGTGATGCCGGGGTCGCTGTCGGACACATAGACCAGCCCCTGCGTCATAGCCCCCTCGCGCCACCCACATGCGAAGAAATCCCGATCCCCGCCGCGCGGTTCCGCCCGCCGCCGCTTCGGCGGGCCGCCGCCGATACCGGGCGGTGCAGGAACCGCCGCCGGGCCGCCGGGTTTGAGGACTGGAACCGCGGAACCCGTTCACAGGCTCCGCGTCGCAACCCCGGAGGATAGCATGGATCACAGCAGACATATCCCGCTCGACCGTCAGGAACTGAACGAGGCGATCCTGACCGACGCGCCGGTCTACGGCGCCGACGACCGCAAGATCGGCACCATCTCGCATGTGCATGGCGTCGGCGCCGTCACCGATGTGGTGATCGACGTGGGCGGCTTTCTCGGCATCGGCTCGAAGCCGGTGCTCCTCAGCGTGGATCAGCTGAACCTGATGCGCGACGAGGACGGCAATGTCCATGGCGTCACGTCCTGGACAAAGGAACAGCTCAAGGAACTGCCCGAGCACCGCCACTGACGCCGCCTGTGTGAGGCTTCAGGGACGCGCCGGTTTCGCCGGCGCGTTCCGCTTTTCGCTCTCCGTCAGGGCCGGATATGGAACCCGTGATCCCCTTCGACTGGCTGCGTCTGCTGATCGGCGACGCCCCGCCGCTGTTCCTGCTGGAAATCACCCTCCGGGTGCTGGCGATCTTTCTCTGGACCACCACGATGCTGCGCTGGATCGGCGGGCGCAGCATCTCGCAGCTCTCGCTGGTCGAGTTCCTGCTGGTGATCGCGCTCGGCTCGGCGGTGGGCGACGGGATGCTCTACCCCGACGTGCCCTTGCTGCATGCCTTCCTCGTGGTGTTCCTTGTGATCGCGATGGACAAGCTGATCGACTGCGGCATCCACAAATGGCACGGGTTCAAAACGGTGGTGGACGGAACACCCGTTCAGCTGGTGGAGCGGGGCCGCATCCTGACCACCGCGCTGAAAGCGGCCCGGATCGCGCCATCCGAGGCGCATGAGATGCTGCGGCTGAAGGGTATCCGCAACCTCGGCCAGGTCGAAACGGCCTGGATGGAGACCTCGGGCGCGGTCTCGGTGTTTTGCGCCGACGCCCCCGTGTCGGGGCTGCCGCTGGTGCCGCCGCCCGTTCTGCGCGAGGCAAAGCCGCTGCCGCCGGACGCGCGCGCCTGCTGCGCCGATTGCGGTTTCCTGACCGATGCGCGAGCCCCCTGCCCGCATTGCGGCTGCACCGACCGGCTGGCCGCCGCTCTTCCGCCCTCACGGGCGTCATCGCTGAGCGAAGAGGTCCGTCAGGACCGATGAGCGGCGGATCAGCGCTCGCGGATCAGCCGGTCGGCCACCAGTTCGTCCACGATCAGCACATGCGGGCGCAGACTGGTCAGCGAGGCGCGGATCACCGCGTGTTTCTGCCAGCCGCCCGAGGCCAGCACCAGGTTTCGCGCGCCCCTCAGATCGGCGGGATGCACCGCCAGCACCCGGCGGTTCACCTGGTGTTCGACCACCTCGCCCGCGGCGTCGATGAAATGGCACAAAACATCGCCGATCGCCCCCGCGGCCTCCAGCGAGGCCAGCTCGTCCGCGCTCAGCAGCCCGTATTCGC
The DNA here is from genome assembly GCF_900609055.1 of Pseudogemmobacter humi. Classification (GTDB taxonomy): domain Bacteria; phylum Pseudomonadota; class Alphaproteobacteria; order Rhodobacterales; family Rhodobacteraceae; genus Pseudogemmobacter; species Pseudogemmobacter humi. Next base: position 6,708 of record NZ_UXAW01000120.1, read on the forward strand.
GGAACACCGAATGCGGCGTCAGATCCCCGACCGAGATCACCGCCATATCGAGCGAGCGCGCCGCGCTGAAGATGTCGCGGATGCCGATATGCGCGGCCAGAGCGTCACGGGTCCGCGCATCGGGCGCAAAGACCGGACCGGCCATCATATGGCACTCGGCGCCAAGCCGCGCCGCCACCCGCCAGGCGAATTCCGAAGGGTTATGCGCATTCACCCGCGTCAGCCCGCCCAAGAGCGAGACCACCCGCACCCCGTCGGGGTTCCTCGGCACGATGGCCGGGACCGCGGCCGAAAGCGTCTTGCCCCAGCCCAGACCCACGGTCATGTTCGCGGCCAGGTTCTGCGACAGGTAATGCCCGACCTCGGCCCCGATCAGGTTGCGCAGCTGCGCCTCGTCCTGCGGGTTCGGCACCACGATGGCCTGGGTCAGGCCCCAGCGTTCCTCAAGCGCGCGCTCCAGTTCCACGCAATGCGACAGTTTCGTCGTGACGCGGATCTGCACCGTGCCGTCCTGGCGCGCGGCCGACAGGATGCGCAGCACCCGCGAGCGGCTGATCCCCACCTTGGCGGCCACCTCGTCCTGGGTCAGCCCCTCCATGTAATAGAGCCAGGCGATCCGGGTTCTCAGGTCTTCGTTCACATCGGCTGCGGGCTGCACTTTGGCTGACGACCTTCTTGCTCTGACAGGGGACAGCAATGCCATTGCAGCCTTTCCCCTGTCCAGCCTCTCAGTTGCTTCTGCGGCGCAAGAGATCGACCAGCACCGCGACCAGAACCACCGCGCCCACGATCACCCGCTGCCAGAAGCCCGAGACATTGAGCAGCACCGTGCCGTTCGCCAGCACCGCCAGCAAAAGCGCGCCGAGGATGGTGCCGACGATCGAGCCCTGGCCGCCCCGCAGGCTGGTGCCGCCGAGGATCGCCGCGGTGATCGCCCCCATCAGCCAGCCTTCGCCGACCGAGGGCTGGCCCGCATCCATCCGGCTGGCGTAAAGGATCCCGGCCAGCGCCGCGAACATCCCCGCCAGCGCGAAGGCCGCGAATTCCACCCAGCGAACCCGGATCCCCGCCAGCACCGCCGCATCGCGGTTGCCGCCGAGCGCAAAGATGTTGCGGCCGAAGCGGGTCTGGCCCAGCACCCAGATCAGGATCGCGCCGGCCACAAGGAAGATCACCACCGGCACCGGCACGCCGAAGATCTCGCCCTTGCCGAACACGCCGAACGCCTCGCCCAGGGGCCGGATCGGATAGCCGCCGGTGATCACCAGCGTCAGACCGGCGAAGATCTCCCATGTGGCCAGCGTCACGATGAACGGGTTCAGCCGCAGCCCGGCGACGAAAGCGCCGTTGATCGCGCCGATCAGCAGGCCGAACCCCATGGTGAAGGGCACGATCAGCCAGGGATGGATGCCCCATTGCGTCAGCGCGATAGAGCCGACAATGGCCGAAAGCCCCGCCGCCGCCCCCACCGACAGGTCGATCCCGCCGACCATCAGCACCAAAGTCTGGCCAAGCGCCACCAGGCCTACAAAAGCCGCCTGCCGCGCCACCGCCGAGATGTTGTAGCTCGACATGAAATTGTCGGTGGCGATGGAAAGCAGCAGCGCCAGCGCAACCAGGGCGACGAGGATGCCGCTGGCCTCCCACCGCCAGAAGCGTTGCAGCGAGAAGAGGGAGGCTCGGGAAGTGTTCATTTTATCGCCCATTCGTCAGGTCGCCATATTTCAGGTCATCGCCAGTTTCAGCAGGGATTCCTGGCTTTCCCCGGCCGCGTCCACGATCCCGCGCGCGCGGCCCTCGTGCATCACCAGGATGCGGTCGGCCACGTCGAGCACCTCTTCCATCTCGGAAGAGATCAGGATGATGGAGAGGCCGCGCTCTTCCGTCAGGCGGCGCAGCACCGCCTGGATCTCGAATTTCGCATTCACGTCGATGCCGCGGGTCGGCTCGTCCATGATCAGCACTTTGGCGTCGCGCATCAGCCAGCGGGCGATGATCACCTTCTGCTGGTTGCCGCCCGACAATGTGGTGATCGCATCGCGCGGGCTGCCGATCCTAGTCTTCAACAGCGCGATATAGTCCATCACCTCGGCCAGCATCTCGCGGTTGCGCATGGCCAGAAGCCCCCGGAAACGGGCCATGCTGGGCATGGCGGCGTTCTCGACGATCGACAGAAGCGGGAAGATGCCTTCCTGCTTGCGCTCTTCGGGCAGATAGATCAGCCCGGCCTGGATCGCCTGCAAGGGCGAGGTGAAACGGGTCTTTTGCCCGAAATATTCGATCTCGCCCGCCGTTGCCCGGGTCAGCCCGAACAGGCATTTCGCCATTTCGGTGCGGCCCGAGCCGATCAGGCCCGAGACGCCCAGGATCTCGCCCTTGCGCAGGCTGAAGGACAGGTCCTGGAACTCGCCCGGGCGGGTCAGGCCGGTCACTTTCAGCACCACCGGCGCGTCCCCGGGGATACGGCGCGGCTCCTGGCGCATGGCCGAGGGCGGGCGTCCGGCCATCAGCGTGACCATTTCCTCGCGTGTCGCGGTGGCCGGGTCCAGCGTGCCGGCAAGCGCGCCGTCGCGCAGCACGGTGATGCGATCCGAGAGCGCCTTCACCTCGTCCAGCCGGTGCGAGATGTAGAAGATCGAATGTCCGCGCGCCTTGAACGAGCGGATATAGTCGAACAGCCGCGCGGTCTCACGATGCGTCAGCGTGGCGGTGGGTTCATCCAGGATCAGAATCCGCGCATCGGTCGCCGCCGCCCGCGCGATCTGCACAAGCTGCTGCTGCGCCTTGGACAGATCCCCGACCCGCGACGCGGGGTCGATCTGGTCGTCCACCTCGTGCAGATGGCGGATCGCCTCGGCGCGGGTGGCCTTCCAGTCGATCACGGCCCCGCCGCAGATACGGGCGCCGATCTGGGCGCCCAGCATGATGTTCTCTGCCACGGAAAGCGCCGGGACCAGGTTGATCTCCTGCGGCGCGATGGCGATCCCCGCGGCTGCGGCCTGTTTGGGCGAGCTGAAATGAACCGGCTGGCGGTCGATCAGCAAGGCGCCGGTATCGGGGCGCAGCCTGCCGCAGAAGATGTTCATCAGCGTCGACTTGCCCGCGCCGTTCTCGCCGATGATCGAATGCAGCTCGCCCGCGCCGATGGCGATCGAAACCTCGTTCAGCGCCCGCACCGGGCCGAACCGTTTCGAGATGTTCCTGGCCTCAAAGATCGGATCGGGCATCGGGGGCTCTGTCACTCTCGGATAGGGGGAAAGGGCCGGGCACAATCGCCCGGCCCCCGCAGGATCACTTGCAGTCGTCTTTGGTGATGAAGCGCGAGCCGGTGTTGTGGTCCATCGGGAAGGTATGGCCCTCGTTCGCGGCGACCATGTAGATCACCGACCAGTAGCCGATGTCCCACTGACGCTGCGCTTTCAGCGCGGTGATGGTGCCGTCGCAGACGAAGTCCACCGCCTCGGGCAGGTCGTCCATGCCGACGATGGCGATCTCGCCCGATTTGCCGGCGTTCTTGACCGCGCGCGCCGCGCCGATCGGGTTCGAGGCGTTCGAGCCGAAGAAGCCCTTGATGTTCGGATGCGCCAGCATGGCGTTCTCGGTCAGGGCGACGGCCTCTTCCAGCACGTCGTTGTCGGGCTGCTCGAACACCACCTTGATGCCCGGATGATCCTTGATCGCATCCTTGAAGCCGAGGATCCGCTCGACGTGATCGGTCGCGGTCAGGCTGCCGGAAAGGATGCCGACCTCGCCCTCGCCGTTCAGCACCTCGACCAGTTTCGCGCCGAGGTCATAGCCGTCCTGATAGCTGTCCTTCTGGCCGACGAAGGGGAATTCCCCGGAACAGAACGAGTTGAAGGTGAAGGTGTTGATCCCGGCCGCTTTGGCCTCTTTCAGCATCTGCACATTGGTGGCCTGGTCAAGACAGGCGACCGAGAGCCCGTCGGGACGGCGGCCGATATTGGCCTCGATCCGCTGGTTCTGATCGACCACATCGGCCTGGGGCGGCTGGTCCCAGATCACGTTGACCTTGACGCCGCGCTTTTCCAGCTCGGCTGCGGCGAAATGGCTGCCCTCGGCCACCACGTCATACCAGGGATGGATGACCTTGGGGATGAAGACGAAGGTCAGCTCCTTGTCGATCGGCGTGATCATATCGGCCTGCGACTGCGCCAGCACCGGCGCCGCCAGCGCGGCCATCCCGGCCGCAAGCGCCAGCCCGCTCAGCCCTGCTTTCATCCTGGTCATGGAATCTCTCCTCCTGTTGTCAACGCTTGTCGTTTCCGGCCGCCCGTTTCGTGGGGCCTTGCCGTCTTTCCTTCCCTGCCCGCCGGGGGTCAGCCCTCCCGAACCGGGGTCTTGCGCATGAAATCCAGCGTCGCCTCCAGCGAGACGATCCCCGCCTGGCTGCCAAGGCCGGTGGCGTTCAGCGCCGAACAGGCCTGGGCAAGGCGCACCGAATCCTGCGGGCTCATGCCTTTCAGGACACCCGCGGCGAAACCGGCGTTGAACACGTCGCCGCAGCCGCAGGTGCAGATCACGTCGATGGCAAAGGCCGGGATGCGGAAGCTCAGCCCCGAGCGGTCGCGATACCAGGCGCCCTCGCCGCCAAGCGTGAACACGCAGGCCCCGGCGCCGAGGCCGAAGAACACCTCGGCCATCGCGTCCAGATCTTCGAGGCCCGTCAGCGCGCGCGCTTCCTCGACCGAGGGGATGAAGTAATCGGTAAAGGGCAGCACCGCCGCCACATCGGGCATGTCGTCGGCCGATCCGGCGAAGACATCCACCGTGGTCACCGCGCCGCGCGATTTGGCGTGTTTCATCAGCGCCGCGTTGCGCGCGCCGTCCATCGCATCCATCAGCCCCACGCCGCCCAGGTGGAACACCCGCGCATCGGTCACGCGGTCGAACTCTTCGGGCGGCACCACGAAGGCGCCGGTCGCGCCTTTCAGATGCAGCGCCGGACGCGAGCCGTCTTCCCGGGTCAGCACGATCGAGCTTGAGGTCGGAACGTCATCGAACCGCTGCAAGGCCGAGGTGTTCACCCCGAACTTCTCCAGCCAGGCCACCGACCAGTCGCCGGTCATGTCGCGGCCGTAACCGCCGATGGCCAGCGTGCTCAGCCCCAGCTTCGCCGCCGCGATCACCGCCGTTCCCGCCGCGCCCGAAACCGCCAGCGTGATGTCCCGGATGAAATTCGTGCCGCCGCCGTCCGGAACCGCGCTGAACGGCCAGCCCAGACAGTCGAACGTATAGAACCCGGCGGATGCGTAATCGTAGCGCACCTGCGTCCTCCCCCTTCGCTTCGTGGTCGATCATTTCGGACAAAGCTGTATTCGTCAATATATTTGTTTGCGCAATAGTTCCGCGGACTACATCTTTATCGCAGCGGTTCGCCGCATAATAAGGCGAAACCGGCGAATTTCTCACGAACAAAACAATAGTCTTGCGTGAACTTGTGCGATCAAGTTACATCTTGCCGCAAACATTGTTCATGGAGGGCACCGTGAAGGCGGCGATTCTGACAGCACCGAACGCGCTTGTGACAGGGGAAGTCGCCGATCCCGCGGCGGAACCCGGCGATCTGATTCTGCGGGTCCGCGCGGCAACGATCTGCGGCACCGACATCCGTATCTGGCGCGGGCGCAAGACCGCAGGCGTGCGCTATCCTTCGGTCATCGGCCATGAATTCTCGGGCGACGTGATCGAGGGCGGCGGGCTGTTCCAGCCCGGCCAGCGCGTCAGCGTCTGCCCCCCCATCCCCTGCGGCGGCTGCCACTACTGCCAGCGCGGGATGGAGAATCTCTGCCCCGACCTGATCGCCATCGGCTATGAGATCGACGGCGGTTTCGCCGAATATATCCGCATTCCCGCCCGCGCGCTGGCCATGGGCAACGCGCATCTCCTGCCCGATCACGTCAGCCATGAAGAGGCCGCCCTGGTCGAGCCGATGGCCTGCGTGCTGAACGGCCAGGACAAGGTGGGGCTCACGCTTGGCGACACGGTGGTGATCCTCGGCTCGGGCCCGATCGGCACGCTGCACATCAAACTGGCGAAGCTGCGCGGCGCTGGCCGCATCATCGTCAGCGAGCCCAACGCCGGCCGCCGCAAGATGGCGCTGGACGCCGGGGCCGATGTCGCCATCGACCCGACCGCCACCGACCTGCGCGCTGCCGTGCTGGCCGAGACCCGCGGCCTCGGCGCCGATGTGGCGATCTGCGCCATCGGCATCCCGGCGCTGGCGCGAGAGGCCGTGGGCCTCGTGCGCAAACGCGGCCGGGTCAGCCTGTTCGCCGGTTTCTCGAAGGGCGAGATCGGCCAGCTCGACATCAACGCGGTGCATTACGATGAGATCACCCTGACCGGCGCCTTCGGCCTGACCCGCGCCAATTACGGCGATTCGCTCAACCTGATCGCCGATGGCCGGATCGAGGTCGCCAGCATGGTCAGCCACCGTTACGGGCTGGAGGATTGCCTCGGCGCGTTCGAGATGGCCGAAGGCGGCGGTGCGATGAAAGTGGCGCTGATCAATGACTGAGGACTACGAGGTCGTCATCCTCGGCGCCGGGATCAACGGCTGCGGCACCTTCCGCGACCTCTGCGCGCAAGGCGTCCGCTGCCTGATGATCGACCGCGAGGATTACTGCGCCGGGGCCTCGGCCGCCTCGTCGCGGCTGATGCACGGCGGGCTGAAATACCTGGAAACCGGCGAGTTCCGCCTGGTCCGGGAATCGCTTTACGAGCGCAACATGCTGCTGGCGACCGCGGGCCATCTGGTGCATCCGCTGGAATGCCTGGTGCCGGTGCGCTCTGCCTTTGGCGGCATCCTCGGCTCGGTCGCGCGGTTCTTCCGCATCAGGGCAAAGCTGAACGACCGTGGCTCGCTGATCACCGCGCTCGGGCTGACGCTTTACGACATCTACGGCCGCAAGCTGCGCAAGATGCCGACGCACCGGATGCTGAACCGCCGGGGGCTGGCGCGCGAGATGCCGCAGCTTGCGCCCGCGATCACCGGCGCCGGGGTCTATTACGAGGGCCGGATCAGCCATGCCGAACGGCTGGGGCTGGAGCTGGCGCTGGACGGCGAGGCCATGAGCCCGGAAAGCCGCTCCGTCACCCATGCGGAAATCCTCGGCGCCGGGGACGGCGTGATCCGCTGGCGCGACCGGACGGGCGAACATGCGGCGCGGGCGCAGGTCGTCATCAACGCGGGCGGCGCCTGGATCGACGCGGTGAACCGCCAGATCGGCCTTGAGACCCGGCTGATGGGCGGCAGCCGAGGCTCGCATCTGGTGGTGGATCACCCGGCGCTTTACGCGGCGCTGGCGGGCCGGATGGTCTATTTCGGCACGGCGGACGGGCGGGTCAACCTGCTCTACCCGTTCGAGGGCAAGGTTCTGGTCGGCTCGACCGATCTGCCGACGCCCGACCCCGATCAGGCCCGCTGCACGCAGGAGGAAGAAGACTACCTGCGCGCCGCCGTGGCCGAGGTGTTCCCCGATCTGCCGATCCGCCCCGAGCAGGTGGTGCAGCGTTTCTGCGGCACCCGCCCACTGCCCCGCGCCGATGGCCAGGACATCGGCCTCGTCACCCGCGACCATTCCATCGCCCGGCTGGCGCTGCCCGGGAGCGACACGCCGGTGCTGTGCCTGATCGGCGGCAAATGGACCACCTTCCGCGGCTTCGCCGAACAGGCCACCGACGAGGTGCTGGCGATCCTCGGCCGCCCCCGCCGGGTCTCGACCGCCGGGATGCAGATCGGCGGCGGCAAGGATCTGCCGCCCGACGACAAGGGCCGCGAGGCGCTGGCGCAGAGCCTTTCCCGGCCGGGCCTGCCGGTCGAACGGGTCCGGGTGCTGCTTGGCCGCTACGGCACCGCGGTCAGGGCGTATCTGGCCGGGCTGAGCGGCCCTGAGACCCCGCTGCCCGGCTGCCCGGACTACAGCGTGGAAGAAATCCGCCACATCTGCCGGCATGAGCGGGTGCAGACCCTGGACGACGTGCTGCGCCGCCGCACCCTGATCGCGCTGACCGGCCAGGACACGGCGGAAGTGCGGGCGGCGGTGGAGGCGATCCTTAGGGAAACCGCCTAGCGGCGGCGGCGGAAGGTCGCGAACAGATCCGCCAGCCGCGCCTCGTTCGTCACCGAATCCGCCCGGGCGACATCAGTTGCGATGCTGCGGGCGCGATCCAGAGCGCGGCTTTCGCCGAGGCTCTCGCCGGTTCCGGCCACCTGGTCGGGCTCGGATTGCAGCCACAGAAGCAGGGTGAAAACGGCGACCGGCAGAACCTCGCCCGGCTCCAGCCCGGCGGCGGAGGCGGGCTCCAGATCGCGCAAGACCCGCTGCTCACGCAGGTCCAGATACAAAGCCGCGCTCAGCCTCGGCATCTCCCAGACCTCGTGGCGAGGGATCACCCTGAGCCAGGCCTGCTGCGCCGCCGCCTCGCTGATGAAGGCATGGGTCACGCCAAGCCGGTCAAGGATCAGCGACAGGCCGACATAGCAGAACCCCGCGAAATCGCTGGCCGCCGCCGCGCCGCGGTCGGCGAAATCCTGAAGGCTGGCCTGATCCGGCGCCCCCGCGCCCAGAAACCGCCGCAAGACCTGCGAGGCGACGTGATCGAGCCGCCGCGCGATCTGATCGCCGGTCTTCAGCGCCAAAGCCGCCTCGCGCGGCAGAACGTCCAGCGGCGCGGTGCCCGCCAGCGTCTCGCGCCCGCTGCGAAGCGCATGACGCAGCCCGCGCAAAGCCTCGCGCAGGGGGACGGGATGTGGAAGCGGCGGCGGGGGAAGGGCCAGGGGAGATGCTCCTTGCTGCGGTCTGCGGCGAGTATAGCCTGGAAGTCAGCCCTCGGCGAGCAGCGCCTTCGCCGACTGCTCGTCGCTGATCAGCACGGTGGGCGAAAGCGTCAGGATCGCGGCGCGAAGCGCGACATGCTTCTCGCGCCCGCCCGAGATCAGCACCCGCTCGGGCGTGCGGCGAAGCTGATCAAGCTGGACCGAGATCGCCCGCGCGTTCACCTCATGCTCGACCGGGCGGCCCTGGGCGTCGATGAAATTGTAAAGCACGTCGCCCACGGCGCCGGTCTCCACCAGCGAGCGGCGGTCGGATTCGGTGATATGGCCGGTGCGGTAGCTGGTGGTGATCTGCGAGATCCCGCCACAGGACACCAGCGCCATGTCAAGCTGCCCCGCCATCTCGAAGATCGCGGCAAGGCCGCAGCGTTCCAGGAGCGCGTGTTTGGTCTCGGGGCTGTCCACCACCGCCGGGGCGGGGATCAGGAAGCCCTCGCCCTGGAACAGTTCGGCGAATTGCCAGGCGAATTCGGCAGGGTTGAACCGCCGCGCCGCTGCGATCCCGCCCAGAAGCGAGACCACGCGGAAATCCTGCAAGGTGGCGCCGGTGATGAAGGGCAGCGCATTATAGAGCGTGCGGCCCCAGCCCACGCCCACCGTCATCCCCGATTTCATCCCCGAGGAGATGAAATTCCCCGCCGCCGCCGCGATCACCTTTGTCGGATCGCCCGCCGGATCGGCAAAGGGCGCAAGGATCACCCGGCCGATGCCGTAGCGGGTTTCCAGCGCGCGCTCCATCCCCGCCAGATCGCCAAGCGGCGCGGCGATGGTGATCCGCACCTCGTTCCTGCGGCGCGCATCGGCCAGCAGCCGCACCACCATCACCCGGTTGATGCCCAACTGCCCGGCGATCTCGCTCTGGGTGCAGCCCTCGGCGTAATACAGCCAGACGGCACGGGCGCGCAGGCGGTCGGCGTCGGATTGCGGCACGCTCGCCTGTTGCGCTGACTGCATATGGCGTCTCTCCGGTTTCACCCTGCGGTGGCTTCGGCCCCCGCCAGATGGCGCGCAAGGATACGGGCCACGGGCTCGGGGCACTCGTATTGCGGGATATGGCCCGCCCCTTCGACGCGATGAATAGCGCATTCTGAGCCTGCCGCAAGGGCGTGGCGGGCGGGCAGAATCCGGTCCTCGCGCCCCCAGAGGATCGCCGCGGGGGTCTCCAGCCGCGCCAGCGCCGGGCGCAGATCGAAGCACTGGGTGCTGTCGGCGAACAGGCTTTGCGCCATATCGGCCTGGGCCGCGCGCAACTCCGGGTCGCGCCGGGTGGCCATGGCGGCGCGGGCGTAATCATCGGTGATCGTGTCGGGCGAGGCGGTCAGGCGGCGCAGCCAGGGCGCAAGGCTTTCCGCCCGGCTGGCGCGGATGATGCCGGTCAGCGCTTCGGCATCCACCTCGGGGCCGAGGCCCGCGGGCGCGATCAGCGACAGGCTGGTCAGTTTCCGCGCGCGGATGTCGGCGATGGCCAGCGCCAGCGCGCCGCCGAGCGAATGGCCCAGCAGATGCACCTGGTCATGGGCGCGGGTGGCGTCGTCGAAAGCCTCGACCAGCATCCGGGCGAGATCGGCGAAGCTGGCGATCCGGCGGCGCGGGCTTTTGCCGTGGCCGGGCAGGTCGATGCGGATCAGCGGGCGCGCGCGGCCCATGGCCTTTTCCAAAGGCATCCAGCTTTGACTGTCGGCGGTGAAACCGTGGATCATGACGAGGGGCACGCCCTCGCCCCCACGGGTCGAGACCGCCAGCGGGCCAGGCTGCGGGCTCCATTCGGCCACAGACGCGGCGGGCTGGCGATACACCGCCAGCGCCTGCGCAACGTCGCTGCCCTGGATCCGCCCGCGCGGGCCCGAGCCGGTGAGCGAGGCGAGCGCAATGCCCCCTTCGCGCGCCGCCTTGCGCGCCGCCGGAGTGGCGCGGATCTTGTCGGTTTGCGCAACCGGAGCCGCGATTTCCGCCGGGGCAGAGACGGTTTCCGCTGGTTTCGCGGCGGGTTCCTCTGCCGGGGCCGGGGCGGCCGCCGCCGGAGCCGGGCCGACCTCTTCGCCCTCGGCATAAAGCCAGCCGATCACCGCGCCCACGGCGATGCGGTCGCCTTCCTTCGCGGTGACATGGTGCAGATAGCCCGTGGCGGGGGATTCCACCTCCATCGCGGCCTTGTCGGTCTCGATGTCGAACAGGGCCGCACCCTGGCGCACGAGCTCTCCCTCGGCCACATGCCAGGCCGAGAGCGTGCCATGGCTCATGTCCATATCGACCTTGGGCAGGATCACTTCGACCGGCATGGTCAGACCTCGCCCCGCACCAGCGAGCGCGCCGCCGCCTCGATCCCGTCGGTCTGCGGCACCGCCACGCGTTCCAGATCGGGGTTGTAGGGGATCGGCGCCTCGGCGCCGCCAAGCCGCAGGATCGGCGCCTCAAGATAGTCGAACGCATCGCTTTCGGCGACCATGGCGCTGATCTCGGCACCGACGCCGTAGCTTTTCACGCCCTCATAGACCACCATCAGCCGCCCGGTCCTGCGCACCGAGGCGAGGATCGTCTCATGGTCGATGGGCCGGATCGAGCGCAGGTCGATCACCTCGGCGTCGATCCCTTCCGCCGCCAGTTTCTCCGCCGCCTCAAGCGCGCGGTGCAGCATGATCGCACCGGCGACGATGGTCACGTCGCGCCCGGCCCGGGCGATGCGGGCCTTGCCGATCGGGGTGGTATAGGCCCCCTCGGGCACCGGGCCCTTCATCTTGTAAAGCAGCTTGTGCTCGAAGATCAGCACCGGATCGGGGTCGGCCAGCGCGGCCAGCAAAAGACCCTTGGCATCCTCGGGGGTCGAGGGCTGCACGACCTTCAGCCCCGGCACATGGCCGAACCAGGCCTCCAGGCTCTGGCTGTGCTGCGCCGCCGCCCCGGTGCCCGAGCCCGCGGGCATGCGGAACACCACCGGCACACTGGCCTCGCCGCCCAGCATGTAGCGCAGCTTGGCGGCCTGGTTGACGATCTGCTCCATGGCGAGCGCGGCGAAGTCCGAGAACTGGAACTCGAAGATCGGCTTCAGCCCGGTCAGCGCGGCACCCACGGCGACCCCGGCGCCGCCGAGTTCGGAAATCGGCGTGTCCATCACCCGTTCCGGCCCGTAGCGGTCGATCAGGTCCAGCGTGACCTGGAACGCGCCGCCATAGGTGCCGATGTCCTCGCCCATCAGGATCACCGCCGGATCGCTGTCGAGCGCGATGGCCATCGCCTCGCGGATGGCTTCGGAATAGCTGATCTCGCGGGTGGTCATTTCAGGCCTCGGCGTAAACGTAGCGGGTGACATCGGTCACCGAAGGGGCGGGGCTTTGCTTCGCAAACTCGATACCCTGTTCCACCGCTTCGGCGGCGGCGGCCTCGATGGCCCCGGCTTCCGCCTCGTCCAGGATCCCGTGGGTGATCAGCTCGGCGCGGAAGCGCAGGATCGGATCCTTCGCGATCCAGTCCTCGATTTCCTCTTTGGTGCGATAGCGGTTGCGGTCGGATTTGGAATGGCCGCGCCAGCGGTAGGTCAGGTTCTCGATCAGGCTCGGCCCCTCGCCGGCCCGGGCGCGGGCGATGGCATTGTGCACCGCCTCGGCCACCGCCGAGAAATCGTTGCCGTCCACCGTGACGCCGGGCATGGCATAGGCGGCGGCCCGGTCCGCGATGTTCGGCACCGCCGTGGCATAGGCGGCGGGGGTGGACATGCCGTATTTGTTGTTCTCGCAGATGAAGATCACCGGCAGCTTCCAGATCGCCGCCATGTTCAGCGCCTCGTGGAAGGCGCCCTCGTTGTTCGCGCCGTCGCCGAAGAAGCAGATGGTCACATCCGGCCGCCCCAGCTTTTTCGCCGACAAAGCCGCGCCCACGGCAATCGGGATACCGCCGCCGACGATGCCGTTCGCGCCGAGGTTGCCGGTCTTCACGTCCGCGATATGCATCGAGCCGCCGCGGCCGTGGCAATAGCCGGTCTCCTTCCCGAAGAACTCGGCGAACATCCGGCCGACATCGGCGCCCTTGGCGATGCAATGGCCGTGGCCGCGGTGGGTCGAGGTGATCTTGTCCTGGTCGGAGAGCTCGATGCAGGACGCCATGGCGCTGGCCTCCTGCCCGATGGAAAGGTGCATCGTGCCGTGGATCAGCCCGCGCATGTAGCTTTGTTCCGCGCCTTCCTCGAAGCGGCGGATCAGATACATGCGCCGCAGGGCCTCGCGCAGTTGGTCAGGCGCGTATTGGCGGATCGCGAAGGGGCGGTTGTCAGGGTCGGCCATGTCAGAGCCCCAGCATCTTGTCCTGGCGCGCGCGCAGCGCGGCGATGCGGCTGTTCGCGGGCACTTCGGTGTTCAGGGTGGTGATCAGTTCGCCCTTGCGGATCGGCGCGGTGACTTTCGCCCCGGCCAGCAACCCGCAGGGAATCCCTTTGGCGGCGCGGGCCTCGCCCGCCTCCATGATCCAGGCGCGGTAGCAATATTCGCCGATCTGGTCGAGCGTCTCGCCCACCGCCAGATCGCGCTTCGCCAGCGCGCAGACCTCGGCCACCGGGCGCGCCATCGGCACCATATCGGCCTTGCCGTAAAGCACGACGCGGGCGCAGGTCAGCGGCACTTCAAGCGAGGTCAGGTGATAGGGGCGGAAGAAGGTGAAATAAGGCCCCTGCCCCATCTTCAGATCCTCCATCCGCTCGCGGATGCGGGGATGGTCCATCTCGGCCACGACGAAGACGCCCGGCGCCACGCCCTTGCCGATGGTGTAATCCACCCGCCCCTCGTTCGAGGACAGCAGACCCCCCGCCGATTGCGGCACCAGCACCTTGTTCAGCTCTTCGCGCGAACAGGCGGGGCCGTGCATCCCGGGCTTGTCGGGGATCAGGCCGGTCGCATTGGCGATGGCCGCCATCTCGACCATGGTTTTCGAGCCGTCGACGAATTCCACCAGCATCCGCGGGTTCATATGCCGGCGGATCGCCTCTTCGGTATAACCGTCGGGCGTCGCGTCGATGTTGAGCGGGTTGTTCTTGCCCTTGCCGGCCGAGACGATCCGATGCCCCATGGCCGAGACGAATTCGATCAGTTCCATGCAGGACGAGGGCTCGTCCCCGGCGCCGAGGCTGTAGACCACGCCCAGCCGGTCGGCCTCGGCGCGCAGGTAAGCGCCGATGGTCACGTCGGCCTCGACGTTCATCATCACCAGATGCTTGCCGCGCTCCATCGCGCGCAGGCCGATTTCCGCGCCCACGGCGGGAACCCCGGTCGCATCGACCACCACGTCGATCAGCCCGGCTTCGAGCAGCGCGTCCACATTGTCGGTGACGGCGATCTTGCCGCCCTCCATCGCCGCATTGGCCTGGTCGGCGCTGCCGATCTCCTGCACGCGGTCGGCGTTGCCGTAAGCGATTTCCACCGATTTCGCCGCCGCCCCGGCTTTCAGCTCGCTGATCGCACCGATCTCGATCCCCGGCATATGGGCGACGCGGCTGACGATATCCGTCCCCATCTCACCCGCGCCGACAAGGCCGATGCGGATCGGCTGACCGCCCTCGGCGCGGCGGGCGAGATCCTTCGCAAGCCCGGTCAGGGCGACATTGGTCGGCATGGCGTTTCTCCCTCGGCAGAACCTGCTTCCGGTCTATGAACTTTTGATCTTTGTGTCAATCATAAGTTCCAGAGAGATGGCGCGGATCTTCGGAAAATCGGGAGAATATGCGCCGCCCGCGCCATGAACATCTGTTCATAGCCTCTGCCCTTACAGATCCGGGGAATCGCTCAGCCCTGCGGCAGGCGCGAGAGCAGGCCCGGCCCAAGCGGCACATCGGCGCACCAGCACAGCCGGTTGACCGTCACCTTGCCCGAGTCGATGGCCTCATTCTCGTCGCCCGGGCTGGTGGTTTTCGGCCGCCCGCGCGGCACGATGATCTCGACCCGCGCGCCGTCGCGCGAAACCTCTTCGGCGAGGCTGCCGATCTTGTCGCGGCCCACCCGCGGCTCGGTGATCGGGGCGGGCAGGCGTTCGGGCAGGTTGACCGAGAGGTAATGCCCTTCCGGCAGCCAGTCCGCGCGGTCCTGCCAGATTTCGCGGATGAAAGCGGCAAGCCAGGGCGCGTCCTCACCGCCGATCACCGGCTCTTTCACCCGGCTGAAGCCGATGGCGGGGATGCCCCAGAACGACGCCTCGCGCGCGATGCCGAGCGTGCCGGAATAGGTCAGATCCTCGGCCACGTTGCGCCCGTCGTTCACGCCCGACAGCACCAGATCGGGGCGCTGGCCGCCCGCGAACAGCCAGGTCATCGCCACCACAACCGAATCCGCCGGCGTGCCCGAGGTGGCGAAATGCCGCTCGTCGTGGCGGGTGATGGTCAGGGGCCGGGCGACGGTGATCGCCCCCGATCCCGCGGTGCGTTTGGCCTCGGGCGCGACCACCCAGACATCCCCGCTGATCAGCCGGGCGACGGATTCGAGGAACACCAGCCCCGGCGCGCCGATGCCGTCGTCATTACAGACCAGAATGCGCATGGGGTTCCTTTCAGAGGATAAGCTGCTGCCCGGTGCGGGCGGTGACATCCAGCGCCGGGATCCGTGCGCGCAGCCCCTCCAGCCCTGCCGGTTCGCAGGAATGACCAAGGACAAGGCCCGCGCCGGTCCCGGCGTGGATCTCATGGTTTTCCGAGGCAACCGGATGGGTCGGCAGGCGGATCCAGGCGGCGCGGCCCGCGTCATGCAACCGCCGCGCCGGGGTGCCGGGCGGGATATGGCCGGTCAGCAGGATCGGCAGGCCCGCCGCATCGGCCCGCGCCAGCGCCTCGACTGACGGCCCGGTCGCGCCCATCCCGTCCCAGATCAACAGCGGACAGCGCGGCAGCGGATCGCCGTCCCACCAGGCCCGCGCGCGGTCGAGCGCGGCGCGGATCCGCGTAACCGCCGCCGGGCGCAGGGCCGCCGCGCTTTCCAGTTGCGCCCGGATCGGCGCGATCATCGTCTCATGGATCGCCAGATCGCCGTCGAGCAGCGCGAGGATCTCCAGCGGTTTCCCCGCCATCGGCAAGGGCAGCAGGCAGCCCTCCGAAGCCCCGGCCAGCCAGGCCCGGATCGCGGCGGTGCGCAGCGCGGCGCCCTGGTCGTCGTCACCATAAGAGGCATCGAGCAGAACCAGATCGCAGGCCGGGATCGGGTCCATCACCAGCACCGGCGAATGCGGCACCACATCGCCTGAGTAGCCGATCCGCCGGCCCTGCGTCTCAGCCAGAAACCAGGCGCCGCCCGGCACATGGCCCGAGCGCCCGGTCTCCACCGCCAGATCGCCGCAGATCAGCCGCTCGCCGGGGCGAAACAGCCGCCGCCGGTCCTCGGGCAGGTGGAACCGCTCCAGATCCTCGGGCCGGGCGTAAAGCCGCTGCATCCCGGGCGTATCGGCCCAGGTCTCATGCGTCATGAACACGAGCCCCCCGAAGCCGCGCGCGATCAGCCAGCTCAACGCCCCGACATGATCCTCATGCGCGTGAGAGATGAACACCGCATCCAGCCGCGGAATGTCCTCAACCGGGATCGCCGGGTGGTAATCGTCGGCGCCGCCGACCTTGATTCCGGCGTCGAACAGCACCCGCGCGCCCGGGGTCTCCAGCCCCAGACAGGTGCGGCCCTTCTCGCCGAAGCCGCCGTAAAGCGAGAGCCGGATCATTCCTGCCCCGCGGGCAGAACCCAACCGCCAGTGATCGCGAGGCGGGCGACCTCTCCGGCCGCCAGCCGCGCCGGGTCGGGCAGATCGAAGCCGATCTCCAGATCGGGGCGCAACACCGGGTGCCCCTCGATCCGAAAGCCGCCGCCGCGATAGACCGCGCGCTTCACCGCGACCCCGATCCCGCCGCTGTCGGCCAGCCGCAGATCGGCCGGGCGCAGGCAGACCCCGGCAGGGCGCGGCCCGGTGCCGGGCGGGCAATCCATCACCACCTGCTCGCCCAGCACATCGACCAGGACCTTCCCCGCCTGCTCCTCGCCCAGAACGGTCGCGGGCAGCACGATTCCATTGGCGATGAAATGCGCGACCATGGCATTCGCGGGGCGGGCATAAAGCTCTTGCGGCGTGGCGAACTGGATCAGCCGCCCGTGGTCCATCACCGCGATCCGGTCGGCCAGCGCCACCGCCTCGGCCTGGTCGTGGGTGATATAGACGATGGTGGTGCCGGTGCGCTTGTGGAAATCGGCGAATTCCGCCTCCATCGCGGCGCGCAGATGCACGTCGAGATTGGCCAAAGGCTCATCGAACAGCACAAGCGAGGGCGTCGCCACCAGGCAGCGCGCCAGCGCCACCCGCTGACGCTGCCCGCCCGAGAGATTGGCCGGGCGCCGCTCGCCCATGGCGCCCAGATCGACCAGATCCAGCGCCTCCTGCACCCGGCGCCCGCGCTCGGCCCGGGGCACTTTCGCCACTTTCAGCGCATAGCCGACGTTTTCCGCCACGCTCATATGCGGCCAGAGCGCGTAGTTCTGGAACACGATGCCGACATTCCTCGCCTCGGGCGGCACATGGCGGCCCGGGCCGGAAACCTCGGCCCCGCCCACGGTGATCGAGCCTTCGCTGATCTTCTCGAACCCGGCGATGGCGCGCAAAAGCGTGGTCTTGCCGCAGCCCGAAGGCCCCAGCACCGCGACGAATTCGCCGTTGCCGATCTCCAGCGTCACCTGTTTCAGCGCCTCGAACTCGCCGAAGCGCCGGGTCACACCGTCGATTTTCAATCCCGCCATGGGAGGACTCCGTTCGGAAGGCGGCGCGCGAAGAGATTCGTCGCCAGCATCAGCGCCACGGTCGCGATCACGGTCATCACCGACACCGCCGAGGCAAAGGCGGAATCGCCGCCCTGTTCAAAGGAAAAGATCACCACGCCGATGGTCTCGGAGCCCGAGGACCACAGAAGCGCCGAGACCGTCAGTTCGCTGAGCGCGGTCAGGAAGATCAGACAGCCCCCCGCCAGCGTCGCG
Source organism: Pseudogemmobacter humi (assembly GCF_900609055.1). Classification (GTDB taxonomy): domain Bacteria; phylum Pseudomonadota; class Alphaproteobacteria; order Rhodobacterales; family Rhodobacteraceae; genus Pseudogemmobacter; species Pseudogemmobacter humi. The sequence continues at coordinate 24,537 of NZ_UXAW01000120.1, forward strand.
GGCGCGACCAGCGGGAAGATGATGGTGCGCAGCCGGGTCATCAGCCCGGCACCGGCGACCTGGGCGGCCTCTTCCAGCGCGCGGTCGATCTGCTGATAACCGACGATGGTCGGGCGCAGGGCCAGCACCAGGAACCGGGCGCAATAGGCGAAGAGGATGATCCAGATCGTGTTGTAGATCTGGATGCCCAGCACCGGGATCGGTTTCAGGAACAGCAGAAGCGAGGCGATGGCCAGCACCACGCCCGGCAGCGCATAGGGCAATTCAATCGACAGGTTCAGCGCCCGGGTCCAGCGGTTCCGCTGCCAGGCGATCATATAGCCAAGGGGCACCGCGATCATCACCGCCACCAGCGCGGCGGCCAGCGACAGGCCGAAACTGTTCACGAAGGCCCGCGGCGTGGCGGCATGTTCCGTCAGGATGAAGCCGTAATTCGCCAGCGTCAGCTCGGACAGCACCACCTTGCGCCCGATCGCGGTAATCATCGAGGTCAGCGTCAGCCCGGTCAGCGGCAGCACCAGAACCGCAAGGATCAGCGCCGCCAGCCCGGCCTCGACCAGGATCCGCCAGCGGCCAAGCCCGAACGGCTCGGGCGGCAGCGAGGTGGTGGTGATGCGGTAATCGCGGCGGCGCGACAGGAAGTCCTGCGCCACGATCCCGGCCATGGCGATCAGGCTGATCACGATGGAAAGGATCGTCACCTCGGTCAGCACCGCCGGGCCCGCGCCCGCCAGCTTCTGATAGATCAGCGTCGGCAGCACCAGGTAATTCGCCGGAATGCCGAGGAAGGCGGGTATCCCGAAATTCCCCACGCAAGAGACGAAGACCAGCGCCGCCGCCCCGATCAGCGCAGGCGTGATCAGCGGCAGGATGATGGTGCGCAAAACGGTGAACCGCGAGGCGCCGCCCGACAGCGCGGCCTCGACCAGTTCGCGCGGCAACCGGCGCAGGGCGGCCCGCACCATCAGGAAGGCCATCGGCCCGTATTGCACGCCCAGAAGCAGGATGATCCCGCCCGGCGAATACAGCGGATTGCGGCTGCCCAAAGGCGGTGCCATGCCGATCAGCTTGAGAAACGGGCTGGCCGGGCCGAACAGTTGCAGCCAGGCCAAAGCCGTCACCTGCGGCGCGATCAGAAGCGGGATCACATAGAGGAAGACGAACACCCCCCGCCCGCGCACATCGGTCAGGCTGACGATCAGCGCCGTCGTGGTGCCCAGCACCATGGCGAGCACCGTCCCCGCCACGCCGGTTTGCAGCGAATTCCACGTCGCGGTCCAGGTCGACCCGGCCGACAGCGCCTTCGTCAGGCTCTGGGCGGCGGTCCCGCTTTGCGGCGCAACCAGTTCCCACATGAGCCGCGCCATGGGCAGGACCGACAACAGAAGAACCACCGCCGCCACCATCAGGATGAGCATGCGGTCCTGCCGGCTGTGGTCCTGCGCGCGCACCCGTCAGCCCCCGAACATCTCGGCGAAACGGGCCTTGTCGGCTTCGGTCGCGGTCACGACGGCGGAGATATCGGCGGGCATGATCTTCACCTCGGCGCCCTCGGGCAGCCAGGCGGGTTTGCCCACCGCCGGATTGGCCGGCAGATAGCCCTGTTCCAGCGCCAGCTTCTGGCCGTCCTCGGACAGGATGAAGTCGATGAACTTCTTCGCATCCTCGACATTGTCCGAGGATTTCATGATCGCCACCGGCTCGGTCACCGCCACCACGCCCTCGTCGGGGAACACGAATTCGATGGGCGAGCCCCCGGCCTTCGCGTTCAGCGCCATGAAATCGACAAGGATGCCATAGGGCTTCTCGCCCGAGGCGATAGACTTCAGCACCGCGCCGTTGCCGCGCACCGCGATCAGCTCATTGGCCTTCAGCGCCTCGAAATAATCCCAGCCCTTGGTCGGATCGGCGACGAAAGTCGACAGCAGGAACGCCGCCGCGCCGGAATAAAGCGGGCTCGGCATCACCACCTGACCCTTGATTTCCGGGTTGGTCAGATCGGCCCAGGTCTGCGGCCGGAACGACGCATCGCTGTGATAAGCGATCCCGGTGGTGATCAGCTTCGAGCCGAAATAGCTGTGGTCGGGATCCCAGGCGTCTGCCGCCAGCCCGCTGACATCCGCCTCGGCATAGGGCAGCAGCCGGTCCTGGCCTTTCAAAAGCTCCATCGACACCGCATCGGCGATCAGCAACACATCGGCCTGCGGCGCCCCGGCGGCGAATTCCGCCGCCATTTTCGACAGGATGTCCGAAGTGCCCGAGCGGTAGACCTGCACGGTCACGTCCGGGTAAGCGGCCTGGAACCGCTCGACCGTCTTTGTCGCATCGGCCTCGGGCTGCGAGGTGTAGAGCGTGATCTCGCCCGCAAGCGCGGCCCCCGCCATCAGCGAAAGCGCCAGCGCCGTTCCGCCCGCAAGGCGGGTGATCTGCTTGTTCATGATGGCTCCTCCCATGGTCGCCGGTTTGTGTCGTCCGCAGAGTATCCCCGTCGTCCACGGCCTGGAACACGGCTGGCAGTCTGCGGTGTTCATATGATCTCCGTCAACAACAAATGATCTTATTGCGTTCTTTTGTAACATCATCATGATAGATGATCATGACCCGGAGGCCCCGCATGACCCTTCGCGCCCCGCTGATTTCCTCGGACCAGAAGGTCAAGGCGGCCTGGCTTTACCATGTCGAGGGTCTGACCCAGGAACAGATCGCCGCGCAGATGAGCCTGAGCCGCGTCAAGGTGATGCGGCTTCTGGCCGAATGCCTGACCGAAGGGCTGATCACCATCCGCATCAACCAGACCGCCGCCGGCCATGTCGCGCTGGAACGGCGGCTGGAGCGCGCCTTCGGCTTCGATTCCGCGGTGGTGTTTCCGGCCTCGGATTCGGCCGAGGGGCTGGAAAAGGGCCTCGCCCATGCCCTGGCCGATGTGCTGGACCAGAGCGTGGCACCCGGGATGACGCTGGCGGTCGGCAGCGGCCATACGCTGTTTCACAGCCTGCGCCATCTGGAGCCGCGGCCGCCCGGGCCGGGGGCGGTGGTCGGCCTTGTCGGCGCGCTGGCGCATTCGGGCTGGATCAACCCCTCCTCGGTCGCGATGCGGCTTGGTGAGGTGTTCGGCGTGTCGAGCCACCAGATCCCCGCCCCGGTGCTGGTCGATGACGAATCGCTGGCCGCGCGGCTCTGGCAGCAGCAGCCCCTGCGCGAAACCCGCGCGCGCGCGCTGGCCGCCGATCTGGCGGTGCTGACGGTGGGCAGCCATTCGCCGCAGGCCACGGTGTTCCGCCACGGGCTGATTCCGCCCGAACATTTCGACTCGCTGCGCGAGGCCGGGGCGGTGGCGAATATGCTGTGCCGCTTTATCGACGCCGGGGGGCGCGAGGTCGATCATCCGATCAACCGCTGCGTGATGTCGCTGGATCTGAACGCCGTGGCCCGCATCCCCCACATCATCCTGGCCGCCGCCGGGGCGCAGCGCCTGCCCGCGATCCGCGCCGCGATCCGGGCGGTGCCGGTCTCGGTGCTGATCACCGACGAGGGTTGCGCCGCCGCTTTGCTGGACGGTCAGCCCTGAACCGGCGGCGCGGAGGGCACCCGCGAGGGCGCTGCATCCGGCTCGCGCAGACGGCTTTCGCGCAAGAGGCCCAGATCGTCCAAGATCGGATGCGCCACCGTCACCAGATGCGCGTTGATCCGTTTCAGATCGCGCAGAATGTCGAGATGCAGCGATGAGGTCTGCATGCTCTCTCGCCGCCCCTGTTGCAGCCGCAACAGATGGTTCTCGGCCGATCGCTTCTCGACCGTGCGGACCCGCTCTTTGATTTCCATCAGCTGGCGGGCGAGGTTGATGTCGTGGCTGACCACCACCGTCTGCGCGATGCGCAGATTGTGCAGCGTGATGTCGAACAGTTCGCGCAGCTCGGCCTCGCCGTCGGGCGAGAACACCAGCCCGCTGTCGATCTTCTTGAACACCTCTTCGGCAAGGCCCTTCTCGATGATATCGCCGACATGTTCCAGGTTGATCGCGTAATCCATCAGATTCATCGAGCCGGACGCCTCGGCCTCGCTCAGTTGCGAGCGGTTCAGCCGCGACAGATACAGTTTCACCGCCTGTTGCAGCTTGTCGACCCGCGCCTCCAGATCGGGGATTTCGGCCAGCGGCGTGCGGGTGCCGGTCTCGAAAGCGGTGATGGTGCGCATCAGCATCGCCTCGATCAGATCGCCGATCCGCAGCACCTCGCGCGTGGCCGAGGACAGCGCCATAAGCGGGGTCTTCAGCTCATGCTCGGCGATGAATTCGGGGCCGAAGTCGCGGGCCGGATCGTCGGGGATCAGCCGCTCCATCGCGCGCGACAAGAGCCCCGAGAGCGGCCAGACGATCAGCCCCAGCACCAGATTATAGCCGAGGTGAATGTCCACCGGCAGCATCGCGGGCGACAGTTTCAGCGAAACGAGCCAGGCCGCGAGCGGCTCGGCGAAGGGCATCACCGCCAGCGCCCCGATCACCCGCACGCCGAGGTTGCCGAACATCACCCGCCGGGTGGCCGCGGGCGCGCGCAGGGTCGCCAGCACCGGCGTGACCGCGCCGCCGATATTGGCGCCCAGCACCAGAGCGAAGGTCAGCGGCACCGACAGCAGCGCCGATTGCGACAGCGTAAGGATCAGCACCACCACCGCGAGCGACGAGGACGAGATCATCGCCAGCACGGCGGCCAAAATCAGCGCCACCGGCAGCGCATTGCCCAGAAGCGCGATGAAACTGAGCAGCGCCGGGGATTCGCGCAGGGGCTCGGTCGCGGCCGTCAGGTGATGCAGCGACAACAGCATCAGCCCGATGCCGATCAGCGCATTGCCGCCGCCTTTGCGGGTGTTGGTGTCGCGGCTGCGCCGCAGCACGTAACCGGCGAGGATCAGCAGAGGCGAGACCCAGGCCGTGCCGCTTGCCACCAGCCAGGCGGTGATCGCAGTGCCGATATTCGCGCCCAGAAGCACGATCTGCCCCGCCGTGCCCGCCACAAGCTGACGCTCGACGAAAGAGGCGATCATCAGCGCGGTCGCGGTCGAGCTTTGCAACAGCACCGTCGCCACCAGCCCGGCGACGAAGGCGCGCACCGGGCCGCGGGTTCCGGCATGCAGCCCCTTGCGCAGCCGCGGCCCGAAGGCCAGCGTCATCCCGTCCTTCACGAGGGCCAGCCCGAACAAGAGCAGCGCCACCGCACCGCCCAGATTCAGCATGACCATCACAGAGCCCAAGGCGCATCCTTTCCTGCCGCCCTTTCGCACCGCCGGACAGCGCGAAAGGAAGATCAGATGTAACAGTTATATGACACGTCTTCAAACGCAGGGTTAACGCCCCCGCGGTTTTCCCCCTGCCCGCGCGGGCGATGTGACAGCGCGGCCACGCCGGGCACCGGCGCAAACCCTGTTTCAGGCTCATGCCGGCGGGCGGGCCGCCTCAGCCCCCGTCCAGCGCCGCCCGGATCGCCGCCGCCAGCTGATCGAAGCTGAAGGGTTTCGCCAGGAACCCGTGCCCGGCACAGGTGCCGCCGCCCGTCACCCTGGCGTTGCGGCTGAAGCCGCTGGTGAACACCACCCGCAGATCCGGGCGCAGCGCGCAGGCGCGCTCAGCGAGTTGCGGTCCGCTCATCTGCGGCATCACGATATCGGTGAAGAGCAGGCTGACCGGCGCGCCGCTGCCCAGAATATCCAGCGCCTCTGCCCCCGAGGCGGCGGACAGCACACTGTAGCCAAGCTCGCGCAGCGCCTCGGCGGTGAAATTGCGCACCCGTTCCTCATCCTCGACCACGAGGATCACCTCATCGGCGCGCCCCTCCGGCGCGGCCCCGTCAGAGCGGCGCGGCTCGGCCCCGGGCGTCTCGTCCCCCTCATGGACCGGCAGGTAAAGCTCGGCCCGCGTGCCCTCGCCGGGTTGCGAGGCAATGCGGATATGGCCGCCCGACTGGCGGATGAAGCCGTAAACCTGGCTCAGCCCGAGGCCCGTCCCCTTGCCCACGGCCTTGGTGGTGAAGAACGGATCGAACGCCTTGGCCAGCACCTCGGGCGTCATCCCCGCCCCGGTGTCGCTGACCGAGATCCGCACATATTGCCCGGCGTCGATCCCGGTCGCGCGCGCCTCGGCCGCGCCGATCATCGCATTGGCGGTTTGAATCGTGACGCTGCCGCCCTCGGGCATGGCGTCGCGCGCATTCACCGCCAGATTGACGATGGCATTCTCCAGCTGGTTCGGATCGACCCGCGCGCGGCGCAGATCGGGCGCCAGCACCCGTTCCAGCCGCACCCGCTCACCCAGCGAACGCGAGAGCATATCGGCCAGCCCGCCGACCAGCGCATTGGCATCGACCACCCCGGGTTGCAGCGGCTGCTGGCGCGCGAAGGCCAGCAGGCGATGCGTCAGCGCGGCGGCGCGTTTCGCCCCTTCCAGCGCGCCGTCGATGAATTCGGCGGCCCCGGCCTCGCCCTTGGCCAGCCGGCGCTGCGCCATGTTCAGCCCGCTGATCACCACCGCCAGCATATTATTGAAATCATGCGCGATTCCGCCGGTCAACTGGCCGACGGCCTCCATCTTCTGCAACTGGCGCAACTGGCTCTCGGCCGCCTCGCGCCTTGCGAATTCCTCGCGCAGCACCGCCTCGCGCTGCGCGATCTCAGTCTCCTGATCCGCGATCCGGCGGTTCAGGCTGATCAGCGCCTCGGCCCGTTCGATGGCAAGCCAGGTCTGCAAGACCACCTCTTTCGCCAGCGCGATCTCGGCGGGCTTCCACGAGCGGACCGAGGCCTGATGCAGATAGATCCCCGCCGCCCAGGCCCCGTCGGTCATCAGCGGCACGCAGATCCCGGCCAGCACGCCCTCGTCGGCATAGGGCCGCAACTGCCCCCCGGCGTCGCGCAGACTGTCGCCGAACACCATGGTCTGGCCGCGCCGCCGCTCGGCCTCGGCGAAGGGGCCGTAATGGCCGGTCGCCTGCCCGCCGGTCAGCGGCGCCAGCACGCCATCGGTCCAGCACCCGTCATGGCGGACGGTGCGCGCGCCCAGCACCCGGTAGAAACCGACGCGGTTGACCCCCAGCCTCTTGCCGATCGCCTCCGAGGAGATGCGCAGGATCTCTTCCGGGTCGGTCAGCAGGCGCTGGCGCGCGATCTGCTCCAGCACGAATTCGCGCTCTTCCATGGCACCGCGCAGCCGCAGTTCGGCCTCTTTCAGATCGGTGATGTCGTAGCTGACGCCGGGAAAGCGGTGGCAGCGCCCGTCCGGCCCGGCGATGCAGCGCCCCTGCGCCGAGACCCAGCGGACCGAGCCGTCCGGCCCGAGCAGCCGGTATTCCGACGAGAACGGGGTAAGATCCTCGATCGCGCGGCGGGCCTCCGCCTCGACCCGGGCCAGATCCTCGGGATGGATACGGGCGAAGAAGGCGCTTTCCGGCGCCCCTGTCGCCGCCAGCGCCGGATCCACCCCGTAAAGCGAGGCGAAACGGCTATCGACGGTGATGCGCCCCTCCGGCACGTCCCAGTCCCAGATGCCGATGCTGTTGCCTGACGACAAGGCCAGGTCCAGCCGCTCGTCGGCCCGTCTGCGGGCGCGTTCGGCCATCACGCTCGATGTGGTCTCGCCGGTGACGCAGAACATCCCCGCGATCCGGCCATCGTCGCCGTAAGCGGGGGAATAGGTGAAGGTCCAGTAGCTTTCTTCCGGCACGCCCTCGCGGCTGATGTCCAGCCGCATGTCCTCCACCTTCTGCGGCCGCCCCGCCAGCGCGCCCTCGACCAGCGGCGAGATGTCGGGCCAGATGCTCTCCCAGACCTCGCGGAACGGCCGGCCGAGCGCGTGATCCGCGCGCCAGCCAAGGATCGGGCGATAGGCATCGTTGAACAGACACAGAAGCCGCGGCCCCCAGGCCAGGAACATCGGCGTGGGGCAGGCCAGCATCATGGCGACAAGGCTGCGCAGCGAACGGGGCCAGCCGCCGACCGGCCCGGGGCCGGCCGAATCCCAGTCGAAGGCCGCGATCTCGCGCCCCATCGGAGTGTCGCAAAAGCAGTCGGGCAGACCGGACACGGGAACCTGTCGATCCATGGCTGTGTTCCGCAAACCTCCGATGATCCTGGTGGGAATGGCCCGATCATGAAGCGGGCGAAGCCGCCTGTCCACAACCACAATGGCATCCGGCGCGGCCTGCCCCGCCCCGCGAAAGGAAAAGCCACCGCCCTCAGGGGCGATGGCTTCCTGCACCCGGGGACGGCGGGTGCATACCGCCGGTGGTCAGACCGGCGGACGGCTGCGGATCGCACGCGACAGGATCGCCACCACGAAGAGGGCGATGAAGACGAAGAACAGCACCTGCGCGATGGAAGATGCCGTTCCCGCGACGCCGGTAAAGCCAAGCGACGCCGCGATCAGCGCAACGATCAGGAATGTAAGGGCCCAGCCAGGCATGGGGTTTTCCTTTCTGCGTCAGTTACTTCAGTCTGAAAACCAAACCCGCCGCCGGTGCAAAGGTTCCGGCAAACGGCATCCCCCCTCCGGCGCGCCCTCCGTATCCCACGCACCGGCCAGTCCCCGCCATGCCGGGAAGACGCGCCCTCGCCACGGCGCTCCTTCCGCCCCTTCATTTTCTGTCTGAAAATATCCTCGGGGGGAGCCCGCGGCATGGCCGCGGGCGCGGGGGGCAGACAGCCCCCCGTTCCCCGGCCGGCCAGAGCCGGAACGCCTCAGCCCATCAGCGTCTCGGTCGAGGCGAAGAACATCGCCTGGCTGACCGCCGATCTGACGCGCTCCTCGGTGAAGGGTTTGGTGATCAGGAAGGCGGGCTCGGGCTTTTCCCCGGTCAGCAGCCGCTCGGGGAAGGCGGTGATGAAGATCACCGGCACCTCGCCCAGATCCGGCAGCAGCATGCGCACCGCGTCGATCCCCGAGGAATTGTCGGCAAGCTGGATGTCGGCAAGGATCAGATCCGGCCCGGTCTCGCGCCCCAGCCGGACCGCGTCGTCGCGGGTCGCGGCGATCCCGGTCACCTCATGGCCCATTTCCTCAACGATGCTGCGGATGTCCAGCGCGATCAGCGGCTCGTCCTCGATGATCATGATCCGGCCCGGAATCCCGGCCTGGGTCTCGCGATAGGCGATGGCGACCAGCTCGTCCGCCTCGCTCGCGGGGATCCGCATGATCTGGCCGATCTCCTCGCGGGTGAATTCCTCGATGGTGAACAGCAAAAGCGCCTCGCGGGTATTCGAGGTCAGCCCCGCCAGCCGGGCCTGCGCCCGCCGCTCGGGGCCCGCCGCGGGCGGATCCGCCACCGCCCGGCCCGAGCTTTGCCAGACGCTGTGAAAGGTGCGAAACAGCACGATCCGCGGCGACACCCCGGGATCAAGCAACGAGCGGTCGGCGAGCAGCGCCTCGATCGTCGCCGCCGCATAACGGTCGCCGCTGTCCTGGCTGCCGGTCAGCGCGCGGGCATATCGTCTCAGATAGGGAAGTTCCGCCGCAACGCGGACGGCCATGCTGTTTTCCACCACCGGCGTCTCGCGGGGGGCCTGAGGCGCACCCGCCGGGGGGTCGTTCGGATCTGTCTGGCTCATTGCCGCCTTCTTCCTCGGTTCCTGCACTTTGGCAGGGAACCAAACCCATTCGCCGGGATTAGGTTCCACAACAAAATGCAGCACGGGCCCGCCTTCCGCAGAGGAACGGACCTGACGCAAGGTCACGCCAAGCAGCCTTCACGCCGGACGGAACGAGTGGACGAACAGATAACAGCGATGCCAGACAAGAACCCTGCAAAAAGCACCGGCAAGACCTCCGGGAAGAACGACGCCCCGACCCCCCGCGAGCCCGTGGTCGATCCGGTCCTGCAACAGCAGATCGACGAGAATCTGCGGCTGCTCTACAAGGAATGCCTGAAGGACGACCTGTCTGAATCGCTTCAGCTTCTGGTCGACAGGCTGCGCAACGGGGGGAAACCGTCGTGACGGCCGCGCAACCCGCCGCTCCGCCGCCTGATCGCGACCCGCGCGAGGAGATCATCGTGCATCTGCCCGCGCTCCGGGCCTTCGCGCTCGGGATCACCCGCGATCCGGTGCTGGCCGACGATCTGGTGCAGGAGACCCTGCTCAAGGCCTGGTCCAAGTTCCATCTGTTTGAACAGGGCACCAAACTGCGGTCCTGGCTGTTCACCATCCTGCGCAACAGCCTGCGCACCATTCAGCGCAAACGGGCGCGCGAAGTGGCCGATGTCGATGACGTGCTGGCGGGCCGGCTGGCCACCAAACCCGCGCAGGAGGGCAATCTGGTGCTGCGCGAGGTCGAGGCCGCGCTGGCGAAACTGCCGGTCGAGCAGCGCGAGGTGCTCTGGCTGGTCGGCGCCATGGGGTTTTCCATCGAAGAGGCGGCCGAGACCTGCGGCTGCGCCACCGGCACGATCAAAAGCCGCGCCAACCGCGGGCGGCGCGCGCTGGCGGCGCTGCTTGGGATGAAGGCGGGCGAGTCCATTGAGTTGACCGACCGCGCCACGCTGGCGGTGATGGCCGGCCAGCCGGGCCGGTCCGGCTGATCCGATGCCGGGCCGCAGGATCCTGTCTCGCAACGGCCCGTTCAGCCGTCTGACGACCCGCCTTGTGCTTCTGATGACGCTGGCGCTTCTGCCCCTGGGCACCATCGCGGTGTCCCTGTCATCCGGAATGATCGGCCGCGACCGCATCGCCAACCGCCTGCTGACCGGCATGACCACCAACGCTTTGCGCGCCGAGGCCGAACCGCTGAGCGCCGCCTGGCAGCAGATCTCGTCGCTCGCCGCCCGGGCCGGGGAGGCGAGCGGCGACGAAATCTGCGCCATGCTCGCCGCGGAGCCGGGGGCGTCCCTGCTGGAGGACGGCGCCGCGCTGTTCAACCGCCAGGGCGAACGGATCGGCGGGGCCGATCCCGGCGCTGCCTTGCCGCCCGCGACCGTCCTCGACCTGATCGCCCGCGCCGCGCCCGACGGGGCCATTCTCGGCGCCCCGGACCATGGCGGCGGCGACAGCCCGTTGGTCTTTGTCGCCAGCATCGTGGTACCCGGCCAGGTCTTCGCCATCGCGGGCTGGCCCGGCAGCGCGCCGCCCGCGCCGCTGGCCCCGTCCAGCTATATGCCGCTGGCCTTCCCGGCGCTGATGTGGCTGGCCAGCCTCGGCGTGATCTTCATGTCGCTCGACTATCTGCTCCTGCGCCATCTGCGCAATCTCAACCGCCAGATGCGCCGCTTCGCCCTTGGCCACCCCGAGCCCTGGCAGGAACTGAACCACGACGCCCCGACCGAGCTGCGCCAGCTCAACACCACCTTCCAGAACATGGCCCGCATCATCGCCCGCGACGAGCAGGAGCTGGAATCCGCCCTGTCGGAGAAATCCGCCCTGCTGCGCGAGGTGCATCACCGGGTCAGGAACAACCTTCAGTTGATCTCGTCGATCATCAACCTGCAACTGCGGCAGATCGACGATCCGGCCGCGCGCCGGGTGCTGCGCGACGTGCAGGACCGGGTGCTGTGCCTTGCGATCATCCACTATCAGCTGCACGGGGCCGAGCGGCTGTCGGATCTGCGCGCCGATCAGGTGCTGGAGCAGATCCTCCGCCAGCTGGTCGCCGCGCGCCGCAGCCCGGGGCGCGAGCCCGGCCTGACGCTGCGCATCGCGCCGCTGGCGATCCCGGCCGACCGGATGGTGCCGCTGGCCTTTCTGCTGACCGAGGCGGTCAGCGACCCGATCCGCCGGATGGAGAGCCGCAACGACCCCCTGCCCTGGATCGACGTGCGGCTGAGCGAGCCCGCCCCCGGCACCGGCCTGCTGGAAGTCGCCACCGCCGATCCCGAAAACGGCGGCGGCGGCCTGCCGATGCGCGACCGGATCCGCGACGATCTGATCCGCGCCTTCGCCGGTCAGCTCGGCGGCAGTCTGGAAACCGCATCCGCGCAGGATCCGCGCGGCCCGGCCCGCCGCCTGCGCCTCAGCTTCGCGACCGGCACTGGCACGGGCACGCCGCAACCGGCGCTGCCGGGCTGACGCGCCCTGCCCGGGCCGGCGGAACAAATCCCCGTTACCCCGGTTATGCCTTCGAACCAGCCGGAGGAAGGCCGATGAAGATCCCTTTGTTCATTGTCATTCTTGCCGCCGCCGCCGCTCTGCCGCCCGCATCCGGGGAACAAACCGCGGTGGCGGGCTTTACCTTGCTGGCGCAGGCCGGACCGCCCTGCCCCGCCGCGCCGGCGCAACCCGATACCGGAGCGCAGAAGATCTGCGCCCTGCGGTTTCGGTAGACCGCGTCACCGCAACCCGCGCCCGGCCGCCGCGATCTGCAACGCGAAATACTGGCCGAACAGTTCCGCCGCGATCCGCAACGCCAGCGGCACCGTTTTCGGCGCGGCATTATGGCAGGCAATCGTCCCCCAGGGCTCGTTCCCGCACATCACCGCAAGCGTCAGCACCGCGCCGATTCCCTGCGCGCGCAGGTCGGCCAGCGGGCCGGGCGCAGCGACCCGCAGCCAGGCATGGGCCAGATCCGGGGGCGGCCCCTGCGCGGGCTCCAGCCGCACCGGCGCCGCGCCGGTATCGGGGATCAGCCGCAGCGGCGGGCCGGGGCAGACCGCGCCCGGCAGCCCCGCCGCCGAAGGCCCCGCCGCGCCGGAAAGCTGCGCGCTGGCCAGCACCTCGGGCCCCTCCGCTGCGAACCGGCTGACCGTTACCCGGTCGAAACCCAGCATCGCCTGCATCAGCCGCGCGGCCATGGTGAACAGCCGCGCCGGATCGCTCACCTGCGCCAGCCGCAGCACCATATGCCGCAACAGATCCAGCGTCTGTTCCGCGCTCTGGCCGCCCGGCTCTGCCGGTTCCAGCTCGACGATCATCGCCCCGGCATGCGTGTGGATCGCCGCATCGAACGCCCCCATGGCGCAGGGCAGCCGCAGCCCGGCGATCATGCCCTGGCGCTCGGGCCCGCCGCCCGCGCGCGCCGCCGCGTTGCGCAGATCGTGGACCGCCGCCGCGCCCAGGATATCCGCCAGCGCGAGGCCGGGGAACAAATCCCCGCCGAACCGCGTTATTCCGCGAAAGTTTTGCGAGACGCAGCGGAGCTCCAGTGAAACCGGGTCGCAGACCAGCATCGCCCCATGCGGCAGGATCGCCCCGGCAGGACCGCCCGCATCCTCAGCCATGGGCCGCCTCCCGGCCTCCGGGCAGGCCCGTCCTGCGGGGGAAACGCACCGAAATCTTCCGCCTCATCACCATGCTCCTCTGCGTCGGGCGGCGGGTCACAGCCGCGCCTGCCCGGACGGTTGTGTTCACGGGTAACATAAGCTCCGGCAGTCTTCTGTCTACAACCAGACATAATCACCACGCAACTATAACGGGAATCGCCGAAAGGAAGCCGCCATGGCCGCATCCGCGCTGAACCGGCAGGCCAACCGCCTGCTCTCCCGGCTGAGCGACGAGGACTGGCAGCGCCTCGCGCGCCATCTGATCGCGCATGAGCCGGGCCCGGGCGACATGCTGCAAAAGGCCGGAGACGAGGTGAGCCAGACCTGGTTTCCCTGCGGCACGGCCAGCGCCGGCTTCCAGGTCTGGACCGATTCCGACTGCACCGCCGTCGATGTCGGCACCATCGGTTCCGAGGGCGCGATCGGCGGCATCGTCTCGAACGGACGGGTTCCCGCCTATGCCAGCGCCGAGGTGCGCAGCCCCGGCCTGTTCCTGTCGATCCGCATTTCGCAGCTTGAACGCGCCAAGACCGAATCGCTGGCGCTGCGGCACTGGTTCGCGCGCTATTCCGATTGCCTGGTGGCGCAGTTGTTCCAGAACTCGGCCTGCAACGCCAGCCACACCATCCGCCAGCGCGTCGCCCGCTGGCTGCTGGCCAGCGCCGAAAGCTACGGCGGCGACCATGTGCCGATGACGCAGGAACAGCTTGCCCGCATCCTGGGCGTCGGGCGCACCTTCATCACCCGCGTGGTCGGAGAGCTGCGCGCAAGCGGCCTGATCGCCACCCGGCGCGGGTTGTTCATCCTGAGCGATCCCGATGGCCTGCGCGCCGCCGCCTGCGGCTGCTCCGGCTTCATCGCCCGGCATTACGAGGCGGTGATGGGCGGCATCTATCCCCACAGCCCCGGCGGCCCGCATGGCCGGTGATCCGCTGCACATCGCTTTGACCGGCGCCGGTCCGCGCGCGCTCGGCGCGGCCGAGGCCCTGGCGGCCGGGGCGCGCGGCCGTCCGCTCTCGCTCGACCTTTACGACCCGCAACAGCCGGGCGGGGCGGGGCCGAACTTCGATCCGGCGCAAAGCCCGCTCTGCCTGCTGAACACGCCCTTGCGCAATCTCGACCTGCCGGGGGCGGCGTTCCGCGACTGGCTGCCCGCCGACCGGCGCGATCCCGACAGCTTTCCGCCGCGCAGCGAGATCGGCGCCTGGCTCGCCGCCCGGCTGGCCGCGCTGATCGCGCATCCGCCGCCGGGCGTCTCGGTGCAACTGATCCCGGCGCGGGTGACCGGGCTGGAACGCGCGGGCCGGGGCTGGCGGCTGAGCAGCACGGCGGGCGCCACGGATTACGCCCATGTCGCGCTGATCCCAGGCCAGCCCCAGACCGCGCCCGACGACCAGCTTGCCGCCTGGCAGCGCCATGCCGGGGCCAGTGGCGCCACGCTGGCGCCCGCCTATCCCGCCAATGCGCTGCTGCAATCCGCCAGGGCATGGACGGGCAGGACCGTGGCGATCCGCGGCCTCGGCCTGTCCACGCTCGATGTGCTGCGGCTGCTGACACTGGGCGCGGGCGGGCGGCTCAAAGCCGGGCGCTACCTGCCCTCGGGGCGCGAGCCCGCGCGGATCCTGCCCTTCTCGCGCGACGGTCTGCCGCCCTGGCCCAAGCCCGAAACCGCCGCCATCGACCGCCGTTTCGACCCGCTTCGCGCAGAAACCGCAGCCTTCCGCCAGGCGCTGGCCCAGGCGATGACCGACTCCCCCGGCCCGGCGATGGAGCGGATCTGCGCGGCGCTGATTGTCCCCGCCCGCCGCATCCTCGGCACCGGCGAGGGCCTGCGCGCCTGGCTGGAAGCCGAGCGCGACAGCCCCGGCAGCCAGGAAACCCGCCCCGCGGCCGAGGTGCTGCGCCACGGCATCGCCATGGCAGAGGGCGGCGCCCCCGATCCCGGCTACACGCTCGGCCAGATCTGGCGCAAATGGCAAAGCGGGTTGCGCGAGGGCTTCGACCCCTCGGCCCGCCCCGAAACCATCCGCGCGCTGAACGATTTCGACGAGGGGATGAAGCGCATCTCCTACGGACCGCCGGTCTGCATTGCCCGCGAGCTGGACGCGCTGCTCCGGGCCGGGATCGTCACCCTCTGCGCCGCCGACGATCCCGAAGTGGAAACCGTTCCGGGCGGCTGGCGCATCACCGAAGGCGGGACGCAACACACCGCAAGCGTGATGATCGACGCCGTTCTGCCGGCACCGAAGCTTGACACCCTGCGCGACCCGCTGCTGGCCGGCCTGCGCGACGCAGGCCACCTGACCCCCTGCCCCGCCACCGGCGCCCTGCGCACCGATGCGGCAGGCCGCGTCCTCGGCAGGGACGGCGCCGTCCCCGGCCTCACCCTTCTGGGGCGGATGGCGCTCGGCAGCGTGATCGCACCGGATTCGCTGCATGATTGTTTCGGCGAGACCACGCGGCGCCACGCCAGGGCGGTGCTGGATCCGGACTGACCCCGCCGCCGCCGCAGAAAAAATTACGAAAGCTCCGCCCCCTGCGGAACCAAATGCGCCGCCGCGCGTTCGGTGAGAATTTGATCACATCCCGGGGGATACGTGCAGATAACGATCAGGGCCGCGTCCGGTTCCCGCAACCCGCGCGCTGAAGACATTGTGCGTACCCGCTCCTTTGCCGGCTGCGGGGAAGTCTGATCATGGCAAAACCACGCTCTGCCCCTTATGAAGTGACGCTTTTCCTTGCCGTCGCCGCGATCATCGCCGCCACTTTCGTCGTGGACGGGCTGGTGCCGCTCGGCACCAATGTCTGGCTGGCCTATCTGTTGCCGCTGGTGCTGGCCTTTATGTCGCGGCTGCCCTGGCTGCCGGTTCTGGTCGCCGCGACCGCCATCATCGCCATGGCCATCGGCGTGTTCCTCAGCCCCGACGGCGTGCGCCCGCAGATCGCCATCCTGAACCGCTCGATCGCCGCCGTGGTCATGCTGATCCTGGCCGGTCTGGGCGTGGCGATGATCCGCTACCGGCTGCGGCTGACCGCCCTCGACTGGGAGCAGCGCGCCGAGGTGCGCCTTGCCCAGGCCTTGCAGGGCGATCCCGACGCCGCCACCATCGGCGAGCGCGCGCTCGCCACGCTGGCCGATGTGCTCGACGCCCGCGCCGCCGCCGCCTGGGTGGCCCAGGGGCCGCATCTGAAGCGCATCGCCGCCTGGGGTCTCGATGCCGACACCCGCGGCGACGGCGATCAGGGCCACCTGCGCCGCGCGCTGAACGAGGGCCGGGTGATCGGCCTGACCGCGGATCCCGAACACGCGCTCGGCTGGCGATCGGGCCTGCTCCGCGGGCGCACGGTGCATTCGGTGATCGTGCCGGCCAAAGTCGGGCCGGTGGTCAACGGCGTGCTGGAATTCGGCCTCGACCATCCGCTCTCGGACCGCGCCCGCGATCTGCTGGAACAGGTCTCCGTCATGCTGGGCGCCGAACTGCGCTCGGCCGCCTATCGCACCGAACTGCATGACCTGATCGAGGAAACCCGCCGCCAGGCCGAGGAATTGCGCAGCCATACCGAGGAACTCGCCGCCAGCAACGAGGAACTCGAAGAGCAAACCAGCGCCCTCCAGATCAGCGAGGCCCGGCTGCGCGAACAGCAGGCCGTGCTGGAGGAGCAGAACGCCCGGCTGGAAGAGCAGCGCGACGCCATCGCCCGCTCGCGCCGTCAGTTGTCCGATCAGGCCCAGGTTCTGGCCCGCGAAAGCCGCTACAAATCGGAATTCGTCGCCAATATGTCGCATGAGCTGCGCACGCCGCTGAACGCGCTTCTGATCATGGCGCGGCTCCTGGCCGAGAACCGCGGCCGGACCCTGAGCGAGGAACAGCTTCGCTGGGCGGAAACCATCGAAGCCTCGGGCAAGGATCTGCTGGCGCTGATCAACGACATTCTGGATCTCTCGAAGATCGAGGCCGGCAAGGTCGAGGTGAATCCCGAATCCGTCTCGCCCGCCGCGCTGGCCGGGCAGCTCAAAACCAGCTTCGAGGCCCAGGCCCGGCAGAAGGGGCTGGATTTCACCCTGGACCTGGCGCCCGACATCGCCCGGATCGTCACCGATCCGGCCCGCGTCGGGCAGATCCTGCGCAATTTCCTGTCGAATGCGCTGAAATTCACCGACAAGGGCGGCGTCACCCTCGGCGTGAAACCCGACGGCACCGGCGTGGCGATTTCGGTGAAGGACACCGGCATCGGCATCTCGGAATCCGATCAGAAAGCCGTGTTCGAGCCGTTCCGCCAGGCCGACGGCACCATCTCGCGTCGCTACGGCGGCACCGGGCTGGGGCTGTCGATCTCGCGCGATCTGGCAGAGCTTCTGGGCGGGAAGATCACGCTCGACAGCCGCCCGGGCCAGGGCAGCACCTTCACCCTGCACCTGCCCGACCAGGCCCCGGGCGCAAGCGCGGCCCTGCCGCCACAGATGCCGCAGGACATGCCGCTTGGCCGGCTTCCCGGCTTTACCGACGACCGCGACCTGCCCGACCGCACCGAACGTCTTCTGCTGATCGTCGAGGACGACCCCGCCTTCGCCCGCCTTCTGTTCGATCTGGCGCATGAGATGGATTTCGGCGCCATCGTCGTGGGCACCGCCGACGATGCGATCCGCGCCGCGCATGATCACCGGATCCGCGGCATCATCCTTGACATCGGCCTGCCCGACCATTCCGGCATGACCGTGCTCGACCGGCTGAAACGCGATGCCGAGACCCGGCACATCCCGGTCCATGTCGTCTCGGCCAACGATCATATCCGCGCCGCGCTGGAACAGGGCGCGGTCAGCTACCTGCTGAAACCCGTGGAACGCGAGGCGCTGGTCCAGGCGCTGGAAGCCCTCGGCCGGCAGCTTGAGCACCACCTGCGCCGCGTGCTGATCGTCGAGGACGATCCCGCGCAACTGGAAGGGCTGCGCGAATTGCTGCGCAGCGACGAGGTCGAGACGCAAGGCGCCGCCACCGCCGCCGAGGCGCTGGAGGCCTGCCGCGCCACCACCTTCGACTGCATCGTGCTGGACATGACCCTGCCCGACGCCTCGGGTTTCGACCTCCTGGAAAAGCTGAGCGAGGACGAGACCGCCTCTTTCCCGCCGGTGATCGTCTACACCGCCCGCGCTTTGTCCGAGGCCGAGGAACAGCGCCTGCGCCGCCATTCGCGCTCGATCATCATCAAGGGCGCCAAATCGCCCGAACGGCTGATCGACGAAGTGACCCTGTTCCTGCACCAGGTGGTCTCCGACCTGCCGCCGCGCCAGCGCGAGATGCTGGCCGCCTCGCTCAACCGCGACGCCCAGCTTGAGGGGCGGCGGATCCTGGTGGTCGAGGACGATATCCGCAACATCTACGCGCTTTCCGGCATTTTCGAGCCGCATGGCGCCGAGGTCCAGATCGCCCGCAACGGCCGCGAGGCGCTGGATGCGCTGGCGCGCGTCGCCGAAGGAACCGCGCCGAAGGTGGACCTCGTGCTGATGGATGTGATGATGCCCGAGATGGACGGCCTCACCGCCACCCGCGAGATCCGCCGCGATCCGCGCTGGAAAACGCTGCCCATCATCATGCTGACCGCCAAGGCGATGGCCGACGATCACGCGCAATGCCTGGCGGCCGGGGCCAACGACTATCTGTCGAAGCCGCTCGATGTCGACAAACTCCTGTCGCTGGCGCGGGTCTGGATGCCGAAATGAACGCGCTGCCCGCCCCTGCCCTTTCCGCTGACGCCCTCGCGGCGGGGATCGAGCTCGACCTGTTCCTCGAGGCGCTGAAACGGCGCTGGCATTACGATTTCCGCTCGTATTCGCGCGCCTCGCTGCACCGCCGGGCCGGGGTCGCGCGCGAGCGCCTCGGCTGCGCCACGCTGTCGGAACTCCAGGGCCGCCTGTTGCGCGACACCGCCGTGCTGCATGAGGTGATCGACTGCATGACCGTCCAGGTCAGCGACCTGTTCCGCGATCCCGACTATTACCGGGCGCTGCGCGAGCAGGTGATCCCGCATCTGCGCACCTTTCCCTCGCTCAAGGTCTGGGTGGCGGGCTGCGCCAATGGCGAAGAGCTTTACTCGCTGGCGATCCTGTTTTCCGAAGAGGGGCTGCTGGAGCGCACCCTGTTCTACGCCACCGAGATCAACCGCCGCGCCCTTTCCCGCGCGGGCGCAGGCGTCTACGACATCGCCCGCCTGCCCGGATTTTCGGAAAACTACCAGCGCGCGGGCGGCAGATCCTCGCTGTCCGATTATTACACCGCGGCCTATGGCGGCGCGGCCTTCCACCGCGAATTGCGCCGCCGGGTGGTGTTCACCGAACACGATCTCGCCACCGATCAGGTGTTCTCCGAGGTGCATCTGATCTCATGCCGCAACGTGCTGATCTATTTCGACGCGGCACTCCAGGACCGCGTTTTCGGCCTGTTCGCCGATGCTCTGGCGCGCGGCGGCTTCCTCGGCCTCGGCGCGCATGAGACGTTGCGCTTTTCCAGCCGCACCGCGGCCTTCTCTCCGTTCAACGAAAGCCAGCGCATCTGGCGCCGCACCCCGGAGGTCTATTGATGCCTGACAGGCCGATCCGTTTCCTTCTGGTCGATGATGTCGCCGAGAACCTGATCGCGCTCGAAGCCCTGCTCGTCCGCGACGGGCTTGAGATCCACAAGGCCCGCTCGGGGGCCGAGGCGCTGGAACTGATGCTGTCGCAGGATTTCCAGCTTGCCTTCGTCGACGTGCAGATGCCCGGGATGAACGGCTACGAACTGGCCGAACTGATGCGCGGCACCGAGCGCACCCGCGGCATCCCGATCATCTTCGTCACCGCCGCCGAACTCAGCGAGGCGCGGCGCTTCCGCGGCTATGAGGCGGGCGGCGTCGATTACATCTTCAAGCCGATCGACCCCGTGATCCTGCAATCCAAGGCCGATGTGTTCTTCCGTCTGGGCCGCCAGGCCAAGGATTTGGAACGCCAGCGCGATGAGTTGCGCGAGGCCGCCCGCACCCGCGATCTGGCGCTGGCCTCGCTGCGCGCGCATGCCGACAATTCACCGCTGGCGCTGGTGGAATGCGACGACGATCTGACCGTGCACGGCTGGTCGATGGGGGCCGAGCGCATCCTCGGCATCCCGCCCGCCGCGATGATCGGCCAGCCGCTTGCGCATGCCGGGCTGTTCACCGACAAGACGCTGGCGATGCTGACGAACTGGATCGCCGGGGCCGACAGCCTGGCCCGCCATACCGCCGAAGTGGTCGCCGAAACCCCCGCGGGCCAGATCCATGCCGAGCTTTACGGCTCGGTCCTGACCGATCCCGGCAGCGGGCGGGCCTCGCTGTCGCTGCAACTCCTCGACGTGACCGAGCGGCACCGCGCCGAAGAGGTGCGCTCGCTGCTGGTGGGAGAGCTGAACCACCGCATCAAGAACACCCTCGCCAATGTCCAGGCCATCGCGCGCCAGACCCTGCGCCATTCCGGCGATCTGGACGATTTCGGCGCGCGGTTCTCGGGGCGGCTCCAGGCGCTGGCGCGGGCGCATTCGATCCTGTCGGATGTCACCTGGTCCTCGGCCTCGCTGGACGAGCTGCTGGACGATCTGATCCGCGCCGGGACGCTCGACCCCGACAGCCTGCACCGCTCGGGGCCGCAGATCGGCCTTTCGCCCGAGAACACCCTGCGCATGGCGCTGGTGCTGCACGAACTCGTCACCAATGCGGCCAAATACGGCGCGCTCTCGGTCCCCGAGGGCCGGATCCGCCTTCACAGCGCGGTGGAGAACGGCGAACTCACCCTTGTCTGGCATGAGATCGGCGGCCCGCCGGTCACGCTCCCCGCCGCGCCCGGCTTCGGCTCGACCCTGATCGAGGCGGGCACCGGCGATCACGACGCCAGCGTCGACTGGCGCCCCGAAGGCGCGGTCTGGACCATACGCATCCGCAACGGCTTTAGCTGCGCCGCCCCCGCCGGCAGCGGCCCGGCCGCCCTGCCCGGCAAAGGCGCAGGCCCCGCCGGGGTGATCACCGGCTGCCGGGTGCTGCTGGTCGAGGACGAGCCGCTGGTCGCCATGGATGTCACCTGCGAACTGGAGGACGCCGGCGCCGCGCTGGTCCGGCTGGCGCAGACCGTGGACGAGGCCATCGCCGCCGCCGATGCCGGCCAGATCGACGTGGCGCTGCTCGACGGCAATCTGGCGGGCCAGCCGGTCGACCGCGTGGCCGAGACCCTGGCGCGGCGCAAGATCCCGTTCTGCTTCGTCTCGGGCTACGGCAAGGAACATCTGCCGCGCGCCTTCGCCGATACGCCGGTGCTGACGAAGCCGGTCGATCCCGGCGCGCTGCTCGACGTGATCTGCCGGATCCGCGCGCGGCAGGTGGCCGGAACCTGAGCCACCGCGCCCGTCCGGCGGGAAAATCTGCACGCTTTCGCGCCGGGCGGGAACCATCCCCCGCCCCGCCGGTTGGGTCCTCAATGCAGACGGAGGATCACGATGAATATTGTCAGGTTCTACGCCTTTTGTTCGGCCGCCTCGCTCGTCATCGCCGCGCTGGCCATGTCTTACGCCGTCAGCGTGTTCTGACGCCCTTTCCACCCTTGTCACCGATCACGGGGCCTCATCACGAGGCCCCGTTTTCGTTTCCCCGGCCGGGTGCGAAACACTGATGATCCATAACTTGACATGAGTGCACATTTTGCGAAAACTGCGCGCGTCACCCTGTTCCCAGAGGCAGCCTCATGTCCAACGATCCGCTTCTCCAGCCCTATCAGCTGAAGCACCTGACCCTGCGCAACCGCATCCTCATCACCAGCCACGAACCGGCCTATCCCGAGGACGGGATGCCCAAGGGCCGTTACCGCGCCTATCACGTGGAGCGGGCGAAAGCGGGCGTCGCGCTGACGATGACGGCGGGCTCGGCCTCGGTCGCGCGCGACAGCCCGCCGGTGTTCAACAACATCCTCGCCTGGAAGGACGAGGTGGTCGGCTGGATGAAGCAGATGGTGGATGAGTGCCACGACCACGGCGCGGCGGTGATGATCCAGCTCACCCATCTGGGCCGCCGCACCCGCTGGGACAAGGGCGACTGGCTGCCCGTCGTCGCCCCCAGCCACGAGCGCGAGGCCGCGCACCGCGCCTTTCCCAAGCGGATGGAAGACTGGGATCTGACCCGCATCATCCAGGACTTCGCCGATGCGGCCGAGCGGATGAAGACCGCGGGCGTCGACGGGATCGAGCTGGAAGCCTATGGCCACCTGCTGGAACAATTCTGGTCGCCGCTGACCAACGACCTCGACGCGCCTTACGGCGGCAGTCTCGACAACCGCCTGCGCTTCACCTTCGACGTGCTGCGCGCGATCCGGGAACGCTGCGGGCCCGATTTCATCACCGGCCTGCGCTACACCGGCGACCAGGACATGCCCGGCGGCATGGGCCGCGACGAGGGAATCGAAGTCTCGAAGAAGCTGCGCGATTCGGGGCTGGTCGATTTCCTCAACGTGGTGAAGGGCCATATCGACACCGATCCCGGCCTGACCGATCTGATCCCGATCCAGGGCATGCCGAGCGCGCCGCATCTGGATTTCGCCGGTGAGATCCGCGCCGCCACCGGCTTTCCCACCTTCCACGCCGCGCGCATCCCCGACGTGCCGACCGCCCGCCACGCCATCGCAAGCGGTAAGCTCGACATGGTGGGCATGACCCGCGCCCATCTGGCCGACCCGCATCTGGTGCGCAAAATCATCGAGGGGCGCGAGGACGACATCCGCCCCTGCGTCGGCGCCAATTACTGTCTCGACCGGATCTACCAGGGCGGCATGGCCTTCTGCCTGCACAACGCCGCCTCGGGCCGCGAAGAGACCATGCCGCATGACATCCCCAAGGCCCCCGCCCGCCGCCGGATCACCATCATCGGCGCCGGTCCCGCAGGGATGGAGGCCGCCCGCGTCGGCGCCGAACGCGGCCATGAGGTCACCGTGCTTGAGGCCGCCGACCAGCCCGGCGGCCAGATCCGCCTGACCGCCCAGGACGAGCGCCGCCGCGAGATGATCTCGGTCATCGCCTGGCGGATGGCGCAATGCGAACGCCTCGGCGTCACCTTCCGCTTCAACACTTTCGCCGATGCGGAAACCGTGCGGGAGACCCGCCCCGACGAGGTGATCGTCGCCACCGGCGGGTTGCCGCATACCGAGGTGTTGACAGCCGGCAACGATCTGGTCTGCTCGGCCTGGGATATCCTCTCGGGCGATGTGAAGCCCGGCGCAAGCGTGCTGATCTTCGACGATGCGGGCGATCATGCCGCGCTCCAGGCCGCCGATCTGATCTCGGCCACCGGCGCCGCGGTCGAGATCGTCACGCCGGACCGCAGCTTCTCGCCCGAGGTGATGGCGATGAACCTGGTGCCCTATATGCGCAACCTGCAAAAGCGCGACACCACCTTCACCGTGACCTGGCGGCTGTTGTCGGTCACGCGTGAGGGCAACCGCCTGCGCGCGGTTCTCGGCAGCGATTACGGCGACGTGCGGCGCGAGCGGCTGGTCGATCAGGTGGTGGTCAACCACGGCACCCGCCCGCTGGACGATCTGTATTTCGAGCTGAAACCGCAGTCCTCGAACCTCGGCGAGGTGGATTACGAGGCGCTGGCGACCGGCGGCTTGCAGAAGGTGAGCCGCAATCCCGAAGGGGCGTTCCGGCTGTTCCGCATCGGCGATGCAGTGGCCGCGCGCAACACCCATGCCGCGATCTACGACGCGCTCAGGCTGGTGAAAGACCTCTGACAGGACACATCCCCGCAGGCAGGCGCTGATCCCCTGCCTGCGGAGGCGCCGCCCCGCGCCGTTACGCCAGGGGCGGCCGGGCCATCGCCCGCGCCTTATC
The DNA here is from genome assembly GCF_900609055.1 of Pseudogemmobacter humi. Classification (GTDB taxonomy): domain Bacteria; phylum Pseudomonadota; class Alphaproteobacteria; order Rhodobacterales; family Rhodobacteraceae; genus Pseudogemmobacter; species Pseudogemmobacter humi. Next base: position 48,637 of record NZ_UXAW01000120.1, read on the forward strand.
GGTCGCGGCCTCCAGCGCCAGCCGGATCGCGTCACGGAACCCCGCCGCCTCGGCCGCGTTCAGCCCGGCATCCGTTGTGCCACGATAATCGTGATAGGCCGCAAGCAGTTCCCCCGCCCGGCCCACCTGCCCCTCCAGCATCCTCGCGCCGCCGCAGACCGCGGCCTCGACCGCGCGCAGAGCGACCGGCTCGGGCAGGCCATGGGCGCGGGCGACCGCCAGCATCGCCTCGGCCATCAGCGCCGGATAGGCCGCGCCAGAGCCCGGAAGCGCGGTCATCAGGTCAAGCTGCCCCTCCTGCGTCAGCTCATCCGAGGTGCCGATCGCGGACAGGATCCGCGTCACGGTCTGGCGGTCGTGATCCGTCACCCCGGGCGCGGCGAACCAGGGCGAATAGGACGCAGCAATCTCCGCCGCCGCATTGGGCATCGCCCGCACGATCCGCCCGCCGCAGGCGGCCAGCCCGGAGCAATCCACCCCGGCCATGAAGGAAATCACCAGCCGCCCCGGGCTGTGCAGAGCCAGCGCCGGCCAGTCCCCGGGCCGCACCGAGACCACGATCACATCGGCCTGCGCCGCCAGCGCGGCGGCATCCGCGGCCCAGGTCACGCGCCGCCCGTGGTAGTCCGCACGCGGGCCGCTGCGGTTGAGCAGCACCAGATCCCCGGGCGCGGTGCCTTTGTCCAGAAGCCCCCGGCCAAGCGCCGATCCAAGCCAGCCGGTGGCGCCGATGATTCCGATCTTCATGACTGTCCCTCCGGCTCGTATCCGTGGCGGGCATGGAACCGCGCCATCTCACGCGGGCCGGGCCGGGCTCGCCCGCTGTAGATCTCGACGTAATGCGGAATCCGCGCCATCCGTTCCGCCAGACTCTCCTGCGCCTGCATCGAGATATAGCCGATCTGCACGAGGTAGATCGTCCGCGCCCGCACCTCGGCATCCTGCGTGGCGTGGCCCCATTTCTCCAGCAGGGCCGCCAGGGCCGCCAGCCGGGTCCGGTCGGCCTCCTGCACCCGGGCCATGACGCCCGCATCCTGCAAGGCCCAGCTTCGCACAGCGAATTCCAGCCGGTCGTCGAACTGATCGCGCGAGAGGAAGCAACCGATCACGTTCAGCAGCGCCTCGGCCTCGGTCTCGGCATAAGCGCCGGTGGCCAGGATCAGCGGCGCGGTGGTGCGCTGGTCCCAGCGGGAGAGCAGGGCGGCGAGCAGATCCTCGCGGCTGCGGAAATGCCAGTAAAAGCTGGTGCGCGCCAGTTTCAGCCGGTTGGCCAGCGGCAGGATGCGCACCGCGTCGATCCCGCCCTCGATCAGCGCCTCGTAACCGGCCTCCAGCCAGCTTTCGGGCGAGCCGCGCCAGCCGGTGGGTTCCTCGGGATTTTTCCGCTCTGCCATAGGGATTGGCTACCTTTCCTGTCCGGCGCTGGCAAGCCGGTTGACGGCTGTCAACTCAGGCCGCATGGGTGTTCTCGGCCCGCAAGAGGGCCATGACCATCGGCCCGGGCGAGAAGGCCCCCTCGGACGCCTTGCGCGACAAAGCCCGCAGATAGCCGCCGGGTTTCGCGATCCGCTCGAAACTTTGCAGGATGCAGGTAACTGTGATGGCTGCGACGGCAGGGGTCATGTGGTGCTGGGCCTCCTCCCAGGCGTCGGGGCTGATCCCCATCATGCCGCGCACGAACGCCGCCGCGGCAATCAGATCGCGCCAGTCCTGAATGCCGTGCGGCGCATAAGAACGGATCTCGGGGCAGGCGCGCAGCACCAGATGCAGCGGCAGCTTCGGATCGGCAGCGGTGACATCCGGGATTGTCTCCACGACTTCCGCCTTTGCCGGTTTTCGGCGAAGTTCAGGATCAGGAGTGTTTATGGTTGAATATTGTTTGTGCCGCTCAGTTTCGGCGACATTGCCGTTCATATTCTCTGTTTTCTGCGGTGTCAGAGCCTTCTGCACACGTTCCAGCATCTCAGAGACCAACCCGTCGAGATGCTCCAGAGCCGCCGGATCCAGCCGCCGCCGCAGCGCCCGTTTGGTCAGCACAACGGCATCCGAGAGCGCATCCCAGGGGCCGGGCTGGGTCTCGATGCCGTAGGCCACCAGCTTCTCGCAATCGCGCAGCCGCAGGACGATGCTCTCGCGCTGGCGCCGCAGCCGTTCCGCCGCCATCAGCGCAGCCTGCGCCGCCGCCGCGATCTCTTCGGCGCGGCGGGCGAGGGGGGAAAGATCGAAGCCGAAGGCCCGGTCCACCCCGCCGAAACCGCGCACCGCGTAGCGTTTGCCGTTGGGGCTGTCGTGGCGCAGGATCAGCCCGGCGGCGACCAGGGCCGCGATATGCCGGCGCAGAGTGCTTTCCGCCATGCCATGCGCGCGCGCCGACAGCGCCGCGTTCGAGGGGAAGACGATGGTGCTGTCGCCGCCGATCTGGTCCTCACGGTGGAACGAGATCAGCGCAGAGAGCACGGCAAGATCCCGGTCGCTGACCGCGAAAGCCGCGCGCGCGGCGCCGAGATCGCGCAGGATCTGCCATTTATCGGCGGGCGGACAATCGCAGGCCTCTCCGGCCAGCGCTTGCGCTGCCAGAAGCCCGGCCGTTACCGGCCGCCGCCCGAAGGGCGTCGTGGAAATATGCTGCATCCTGTTTCACGGGGATACAAAACGACATCCCGCCGAATCGACGAGTTGACAGTAGTCAACGAAAGCCGCTAGATTCGAGTTACCAGATCGACCAACGGCCCTTCGGAATGTTCATCGTTCCGGGGGGCTTTTGTTTTGCCTTGCCTGTGCCTCCTGTCCTGGTTGCCGTTTCTTAATCCTTCCGCTCCAGCCAGCGCGCGTGCAGCTCTGCCATCTGCGCCACCAGCCAGTCGCCGAAGCCCTCTGCCGGTTTCCCCGCCAGCGTCAGCACCAGCCGGTCGCCCTTGCGGCTGACCTCGCCAAGCCGTGTGGCCTGCGCCCCCACCAGCGGCTCGGGCGCCGCCGGGCGGGGCCGGCGCGGCGCGAGTTTGCGGAAAAGCGTCTCGAACCTTGCATCCGAACTGTCGCCCTCGACCGCCGCCAGCACCGCCTCGGGGTCGCGGTCGGGCAGACGTTCGACCAGTTCCAGCCACCGGTCGCGGCCGACCGAGGGCGCGGCGCCGATGGCATGCAGCAAGGGCAGGGGGATCGCATCGGCCACGGTCAGCATCCGGCTGATCACCGTCTTGTCGACGGCCAGCGCATCGCAGATCACCGCGCGCTCAAAGCCGTTGTCGCGCATCTGGCGGGCGAAATTCGCCTTTTCGATGAAGGACAGATCCTTGCGCAGCGCGTTTTCCTGGCCCTGGGCGATCATCAGATCGCGGTCGGTCAGATCGCGCAGCATCGCCTTGACCGGCAGGCCGGCAAGCTTCAGCGCCGCCACCCGGCGGCGGCCATAGACCACCTCATAGCGCCCCTCGGCCCCGGGGGCGTGGCGCAGAAGCACCGGCACCTGCTGGCCATAGACGCGCATCGACTCGGCCAGTTCCGCCAGGCCCTCGGCATCTTCGTCCAGCCGGTCCTCAAGCCCGCCGTTGTCGATCAGATCGGTGGCGATCTCGATCACCGAGCGGCTTTTCAGATCGGCGATCGACTGGCCCACGGCGCCGATCGCGCCCTTGGTCATTCTGGGCGGCGGGGCAGGGGGGCGGGCCGGATCAGGCTCTGCACCGGCGGAAAGCAGCCCTTTCAACAGGTCCTTGCGTGCCATCAGCGTCTCGCCTCCCGTCCCCAGGCCTGCTGGATCAGGCCCTCGATCTCGCCGTTCACCGCGTTCAGGCTTTCCAGCGCGCGCTCATAGGTCTGGCGGGTGAAGGCCCCGCGGTCGACCTCATAGAGCGTCTGTTTGGTGATCCCGGCATCCGAGATCGCGGTGGATTTCAGCGCGGTATGGTTCAGCACATGCTCGCCGAACATCGAGCGCATGAAGCTGACCATCTGGTTCTGCGGCCCGTCGCCGGGCTCGTAGCGCGTCACCAGGTAGCGCATCCAGTCGTAGGACATATCGCCGCCGGCATCGGCCACCACGCCGAGCAGATTCGAGGTCATCAAGAGGAACTGGCACATCGACATCACGTCCAGCATCTGCGGGTGAACCGTCACCAGGACGGCCGTAGCGGCGGAAAGCGCGCTCATGGTCAGGAAGCCGAGCTGCGGCGGGCAGTCGATCACCACCACGTCGTAACCGGCTTCCACCTCGGCCAGCCTTTCGCTGACCCGCGTGAAGAACATCTCACCCGTCCGCGCGGCCAGAACGCGCGGCGTGTCGTGCTCGAACTCCATCAGATCGAGATTGCCGGGGATGATATCCAGGTTGGTGAAATAGGTCTGCTGGATCACCTCGCGCAGCGGCACCGGATTGTCGTAGCGGATCGCGTCGTAAAGCGTGCCGCCATCGGGCAGGTCGAACTCGGGCTGGAAACCGTGCAGCGCGCTGAACGAGGCCTGCGGATCAAGGTCGATGCCCAGCACCCGGTAGCCGTCGAGCGCCAGTTTCTGCGCCAGATGCGCGGCGGTGGTGGTCTTGCCGGAGCCGCCCTTGAAATTGATCACGGTGATGACCTGGAGATGATCGCCCGCGCGCCGCCCCGGCAGATAGGTGCCAGGGGTCTTGGCGCCTTTCTCCAGCATCCGGCGCAGGGCGAGGATATCCTCGGGCGTGTAGAAGCGCCGCCCGCCGGTGCGGGTTTCGGGTTGCGGGCCGCGGCCTTCGAGACTGAGCTTGCGCAGATAGGCATCTTTCACGCCCAGAAGATCGGCCACCTCGCCGCTGGTGAACTTGCGCAGCACGCGGCGCGCATTGGGGGGAAAGAGCTGTTCGCGATGCGCCTGCAACCGCTCGGACAAGCGTGCGGCATGATCCCCCACCAGGCGGTCGATTCTGTCCTTGGTCATCTGTCTGCCCCGGGCCCCTTGCTTGTTACGCTTTGGACCGTCTTATTCTCTCTTTAGCGTATATAACTGCCCTGGCCCCCGGATTCGGGCAAGCGTTTTCTTCAACATCTGGTGGCCTGCCGGGGGTCTGGCACAAGCCAAAAAGCGGCAGGCTTGACCGGAAAGGGCAGGGGACCCATATTCTGTCCAGTTATCTGGCCAGTTGAGGGCGCGAGAATGTGGACCCTGCAAGATGCGAAGAATCGGTTCTCGGCCGTGGTCGCGGCGGCTTTGGCCGGGCGCCCGCAGGAGGTAAGCCGGCGCGGCAAGCCCGCGGTCGTGGTGATGTCAGTTGAGGAATACCGCCGGTTGCTGGCCCGCGCCGCCTCGGAACGCGAGAGTTTCACCGATCACATGCTGGCCTTTCCCGGCGGCGATTTCCCCCGCCTGGGCGCGAAGCCGCGCAACGTCAGCTTCTGATGTATATCCTCGACACCAACGTGATCTCGGCCGTGCGCCGTCCGGACCGCGCGCCGCAGGTGGCGGCCTGGCTGCGGGCACGGAACGAGGCGGAGCTGTTCCTGTCGGTGATCACGCTGGGCGAGATCGAACGCGGCATCCGCGCGCAGGAGCGGATCAATCCGGTCTTCGCCGCCGATCTGCGGGCCTGGGTCGACCGCACGGTGCGGCTGTTTTCCGACCGCATCCTGCCCTTCGGTGCCGACGATGCGCGGATCTGGGGGCGGCTGTCGCAGGATATCGGCAACAGCGGCGCCGATCTGATGATCGCGGCGACGGCGCTGGCCCATGACGCGGTGGTGGTCACCGGCAACGAGGATGACTTTCGCCCCACCGGAGCACGGCTGGAAAATCCGTTCCGGGCCTGAGGGCGCATCCGGCTGGCACTCTCAGGCCCCTGAACATTAAAGGGGCACAGATATACCGCGGGCGGATCAGATTAAGAACGGCAGGGGTCGGAAGCCGGAATCGTCGAGCGCCGACTTGTCCTCCCGGATGCAATCCCCGGTGAGATTCACCTGCTCCGAGGAGAGCGGCGACAGGCTCGACAGCTGGTGATCGGGCACATGCTGCCCGGCGCCGTGCAAGGCCTCAACGACGCGGCCGGTATAGATCGTGTTCCAGCGGAGGATGGCGGTGCAGATTGACCGCCCGCACAAGATTGTCGCGGCTTTCCCCTTTGTTCAGCTCTGCCGTTGTCGTTTTCCTCAGCTCCTCATCGTTGATCCAGTCCAGCGTGAGCAGGGTCCGCTCGATCCGGCCCATCTGGCGTAATGCCTGGGCGAGACCACTCTGCCTTGTGGTGCCGGACGGCCTCGCTCGCTGTGGCCATCGCCGCGATGGATATGTTGCCCGTCAGAAGATGATATCATGTGCGCGCCGAAGACGCTGGCGAATGGGGCAGAGTGCCGGGCTTCGACCAAACGGGCAGGCGCCTGCGTGAAGGTTTCCTCTCTGACGTGCCATCTTAGCTGGCGATGTGTGACGCCGGGGCAGGCGAGTGTCATCTTCGAGAAGCCGGGATTGGTGGCCGCACCAGGGCATTTATGATGTTACCGCCGCCCGACGGCATCTGTTTGCCAGGGAGGGCCTGCGAGGCTCCACACAGGAGAGCGGTCATGCCGGAGATT
>NZ_UXAW01000079.1 GCF_900609055.1 Pseudogemmobacter humi
GATCTTGAACTCACGGCTGAACTTCCGTCTCGTCATATCCACTCTCCAGTTCCTTGGTCACGATCTTATCTTCGTGTCCACGAAACCAGCAGCAGCTCAAAGATCTTGTGCCCCGGTGCCGGTTTCGACGTATGCGGTCGGCGACAGAGGGCCTCAATGCCCATGCGCTTCATCAGCGTGGCAAGATGCAACCGCCCCAGCTTGACACCTTCCTGAACCAACAGCCACCTCTGCAATTTCCGGGGAGTAGCTCAACACTGCCGTGCCATGAAACATGACTCTTTCATCAAGTGCGCCGGCGGGCAGATGATGAAGTGTTTATCCGGGTGTTTTTTGCCGTGGAGCCACGCGGGACGGCGACACCAGATGGCGCCTCAACAGCCGAATGAATTGCTGAAGCCCCGGTGCGTCGGGGTTTGACCAGGCAGACTGCAGCAGCGAAAGCGAGAGAGGGATCGCCTCCTTCAGGGACACCACTACCGTTTTGGGCGGCGGGCCGTCCGCAACCGCGTATTCATCAATGATGGCAGGCCCGACACCGGCCTGCACCATCGATATGGCAAGCTCGGCGCGCGGCACCTCCATGGCGATACGCGGTAAAAGATCCTTGCCGTGGAAGGCCGCAAGAATGCGCTTTCCGAAGGGGATGGTCCGGTCATAGAGGATCAGCGGCTCTCCGGCCAGATCGGCAAGCCCCAGGGACGCCCGCATTGCCAGCGGATGATGGGCTGGCAACAGGCAAAGCATCCTGCCCTGGCCCAAGGGTTCGCACTGAATGCCGGAATGCTCGACCGGCAAGACCGTGATCGCCAGATCCGTGCGCCGCGAGATCAGCATATCCGGGATCTCGGAAAGCAGGGCGGTGTGATAGCGGATATGCATCCCCGGGTTTCCGGCCATGAAACGCGCAATCACCGCAGGAATGGCATGAAGCGCAAGGCTCGGGCTGGTGGCAATCGTCAGCGTGCCGGTCGGCTTGTTTGCCAGATCGCCGGCAATGCTGTCGATGCGCTGCGCGCCCTGATAAAGTGCCTCGACTTCGGGAATGAGGATCAGCGCTTCGCGCGTCGGGGTCAGGCGGTGGCCGGTCCGCTCGAACAGTTTCAGGCCAAGGCTCTGCTCGGTATAGCCGATCAGGCGGCTGACCGCGGGTTGAGAGATGTTCAGCATCCGCGCCGCCGCCGACATCGAACCCGTCAGCATGATCGCGCGAAACACCTCCATTTGCCGCAGTTTGAAACGCATGAGTATAACACTCGATTATGGTTTCCATCACATCGGCATAAGGTCCCGGCGGGATCAAGCCCTATACTGTCCCCCGCATCATCCGGGGAAGGAAAGAAATGAGGATTGGTTTCATCGGGCTCGGGACAATGGGTCTGCCCATGATCGAAAATCTCGCGAACCAGCCTGATTTTGAACTGCTGGCCTTCGATCCGTCTGATACGCCTTTCTCGGCCCTGGCGGGCCACAAGGCCTGGGCAACCCGGCTCTGCCGTGCGGACGCTCTGGGCGATCTGTCCGGTTGCGATCTGATCATCACCATGCTGCCGAACAGCCGCATCACCAATGCGGTAATGCGCGGCGAAGAGGGCAGGCCCGGACTTGCGCAAATCCTGCGGCCGGGGGCGCGCATTCTCGATATGGGGTCATCCGATCCCGGTTCCACCATGAAGCTGGCGCAAGAGCTTGCCGCAAAGGGCATCAGCCTGACCGACGCGCCGGTGTCCGGCGCCGTGACAAAGGCGCGCACGGGTGAATTGTCGATCATGGTCGGCACCGATGCTGAAGGGCTTGAAACTCTTCGCCCGGTCCTCTCAGCGATGGGGCGCGTGCTGATCCCCACCGGGGCGGTTGGGTCGGCCCATGCCATGAAGGCGCTGAACAACTACGTCTATGCGGCGGGCCTGCTGGCCGCTTCGGAGGCGCTTGGAATCGCGGCGCGCATGGGGCTGGATCTGGCCGTGCTCAGCGATGTGCTCAACGCCTCTTCCGGGCGCAATGTCGCCACCGAAACCAAGCTGAGGCAATTCATCCTGCCGGGCAGCTACAATGGCGGTTTCGCGCTGCGGTTGCAGGCCAAGGATCTGGCCACAGCCGATGGTCTGCAGGCCCTGAGCGGGTTTGACGCGCCGCAGCTGACGCTTTGTGCGGGCCTTTGGGCGGAAGCGGTGCAGCAACTGCCCGCTGACGCGGACAACACAGAAATCCACCGTTTCCTGACTGCCCGCCCGGGCAAATCCGATTGATGAGAGGCCCCATGTCCCTGGTGAAGATCCGCAAACGTGCGTTGACGATCGAAACAACCTATCACGAATTCGGCCCTGTGCCGGAGCATCCGCTTCGGATGGCAGCGGCCAGCGCGGTTGTGGCGAACCCCTTTGCCGGTCGCTATGAGCCGGATCTTATGCCCTTCATGGCCGAACTGCGCGGCCTTGGCCATGAACTGGCGTCGGAACTGGTCGATACGCTTGGTGGCCGCGAGTCGGTCGAGGTCTATTCCAAGGCCGCCATCGTCGGGCTGAACGGCGAAATGGAACATGGCGCTGTCTGGCACGAAGCCGGCGGCTGGGCGATGCGCGCGGTCCTCGGCCAGCCGAAGGCGATGGTTCCCGCGAACAAGGCGGTGGCCGTGGCCGGCTACCGGATTATGGTGCCGGTCCACTATATCCATGCCTCCTATGTGCGCAGCCATTTCAACAGCATAGAGGTCGGAATCCAGGATGCGCCGCGCCCCGACGAGATCCTGTTCACCCTGGTCATGGGCAGCGGCGGCCGGGTCAATTCCCGCCTCGGCGGCCTTCTGAAGCAGGATGTGAAAGGCGAGGACGGCCTGCGCTGACGCGCCGTCCCGAGAGCCGCCTTGCGGATCGAACGCCTCCGGCCCGGCTGCCGGAGGCGTCTGTGCAAACCGTGGTCGGATCAGTGCTTCAGGGACGATACAGCCCCATGGCCCCGATCCCGGCGGCGGCGGCATAAAGCGTTGCCTCTGCCCAGGGGCGGCCGACCAGCATCATGCCCACCGGCAGGCCGTCGATACGTCCGCAGGGCACTGAAAGCGCAGGAAGTCCGGTAATGTCGAAAGGCGCGGTCGAGGCATTCATGCGCATTCCCCGGTCCCAGATCTCGGCCAGGGGCGCATCGGCAGCAGGCAGCGGCAGGGCGGTGCAAGGTGTCGTCGGCATGACCAGCACATCCACCTTTTCAAGACAGCGCAGATAGGCCCCGCGCATCGCGCGCGCCAGGTTCTGTGCCTTGGCGTAGTAGGTGCCGCCGCCGAGATGCAGCCCCCATTGCCCCGCCAGCATCGAAAGCTTCAGCACCACCGGCAATTCCCCGGCGCGCTGCCGCCAGCCCATATGCGCCCGCATCAGGTCAACATCGTAGCGGCCCCGCCAGTTGAAGCCCATGGCGTTGCCCTCCATCATCTGACGGATCAATCCCTCCAGCACCACCGTCGTCCAGATGCTGCTGGCCTGAAGATGCTCGGGAACAGAGACGGTGAAGGTTTCGGCGCCCTGGCCGGCCAGACCTTCGGCCGCCTCCTGCACCAAAGCGGCGACGGCCGGGTCGGTCCCGGGCAGGCCAAACCCCTCGGCCAGCAGGCCGATGCGCAACCCGGCCGGGCCGCGCGCCAGACCGGCAGGATAGTCATCGGTCCTGACCTCCTGCTGGCGCGGATCAAGGCCGTCAGCCCCTGCCAGAACCTGCAACAGCAGCGCATTGTCATGCAGATCGCGCGTCATCGGCCCGGCATGGTCGATCGTGGCCTCGATTGGCATGATGCCGCTGTAGGGCACCAGGCCATGGGTCGGCTTCATGCCGATAAGCCCGCAGAATGACGACGGGATTCGGATCGACCCGCCCTGATCCCCGCCCACTGCCATATCGGCCTGTCCCGCCGCCAGGAGTGCCGCACAGCCCGAAGAAGACCCGCCCGAGGAATAGCCGTGACGATGCGGATTGTGGACGGGGCCGGTCGCCGCACTGTGGCTGCCGCCCGTCATACAGAAATTCTCGCAAACCGCCTTGCCGGTGATGGTGCCCCCGGCCTCCAGCACACGGGTGACCACGGTCGCGTCCTCGGCCGGGACGAAGCCCGCAAGCGTGGCCGAGCCATTGGCCATCGGGACCCCCGCCATCAGGATATTGTCCTTCAGAACGATCCTTTTGCCCTGAAGCCTGCCCTCCGGGGCGCCCTTCGTCTCGCACTGCACATACCAGGCGCCCAGCGGGTTCTCTTGCGGCCAGACCACCGGCCCGCGGGGCCAGCGGCACGGCGGCACCGGAAGCTCCAGTTCCGAGACGAGGTCATAGGCGGCGAAGGATTCCTCAAGAAGGGGCATCGCCTCGGACAGATCCGCCTCGCTCAGGGTAAAGCCGAACTCTGACGCGATGCGTCGTAAATCCTGTGGAAGGGGGCGGGGGATAGACATGGCGTTCTCCGACAATAAGGGCCGGATCACTGGAAAGGCTAATGATATAATTTTCAATAGTTGAAATTACAAACTTATCGTGCCTGCCGGATTCCGGGCGGCTTTGGTATGCAGGATGTCGAAATCGTAACCGTTGACCGCGGCCAGATGCATCTCACGCTGCCCGGATGCGGCATGGCCGTCAGGCCCGCGCGCCGAGCGCCGCAGATGCAGCGGCCCGGCCCCGGCGCGGATCGCCTCTGCCCGGGTATCGCCTGAACGCTCGGCCAGGGCCGCAAAGGTATAAAGCCCCTCGTAGCAGCTTTGCCCATAGGCGTTGGCCGGTGGTGGCGAGGCGCCGTGCAGCGCGTGGTAGCGTTCCAGGAAGGCGGCATTCCTGCTGCTGCGCAACGCCGAAAAGTAGCCCGAGGTTGTATAGAGATTCTCGGTCATACCCTCTTCGAGCCCGTAGACGATGGTCTCATCAAGCCCGAAGGCGCAGCGAAGCGTGCGGCGGGCAAGGCCCGCTTCGGCAAAGGAACGGTTGAAGCCGATCGCATCCGAGCCAAGGAAATGCGGCAAGACCACATCCGCCCGGCTCAGCCGGATCTGCCGCAGCAGCGGTTCATATTCCTGGCAGTCGATTGCCACATATCCTTCGCCAACCACTTCCGCCCCGGCGCGCCGGATCACCTCTCGTGCGATGTCGCAGGAATTTCGCGGCCAGCGGTAATTGTTGCCGCACAGGAAGAAGCGGCGTGCATGGCGGTGCTCGATCAGCCAGTTCACCGCCGTTTCCAGCAATTCGCGGGCAGTCTCGCCTGTGGTGATCACAAGCCGCGAATCCTCCGACCCTTCGAACTGCGGCGTATAGAGGAAGGGCACGCGGGCACGGTTGGCACGGATCACGCCCTGACGTGCATAGCTGGGAAACATGCCCAGAATCGCCTCGACCCCCTCGACCTCCAGAGCATGAAGGGTGTTCTCCGTCGCGGTTTCCGCATCAGGTCCGCAATCGACTGTCACAAGGTCGAGCCGCCGCCCCAGAAGACCGCCGCTTGCATTGATTTCCCGGATGGCAAGTTGCGCACAGGCGATGGCCGAAGGCGCCCAAAGCCCTGCCGGCCCCTGTTCGGCCAGGATGAGGCCGATCTTCAACGAATCGCGATATGGCAAGCAACCAGCCCCCTCTTGCCAGAGCTCTCGCCGGTCAGACTAGTCAGCGCCGCCCCGGTTGTGAAGCGGCAGGCGGTCAATTCAGGATCTGCCGCAGCAACCTGGCCAGCTCCGTCGCATCGTCCTGCGCCAGGGCCGTCAGGATCCCGGTCTCCGTGGCATGGGCCGGGCTGCTGGTCTCGCGATGCGCAAGGCGGCCCTTCTCGGCCAGAAAGATCATCACCTTGCGCCTGTCCTGCGGATCCGGGGCGCGATAGACCAGCCCGCCCGAGACCATGCGGTCAATTATCTTGGTCAGCGTTGGATTGTCGACGAGGATGCGCGCGGCAAGATCGCCCATCGCAAGGCCGTCCTGCCCGGACAGGGCGTCAAGCACCCTGAACTGTTCGAGCGGAACCCCATGTGGTTTCAGCTCTGCCGCGACCGCCTGGTCCAGCCTCCGGCTGACATCCGCGATCAGATAGCGCAGTTGCGAGGAGTCGCAGGACTTTATCTTGCTCATGATCGTGCCCGAAAATTTTGAACTTTCATATAGTTTTGCGTCGATCCGGGCAAGGGGAAAGGCGGGACTGCGTTGCCTTTGGTTGCGGATACCTCGTGGTTTTTGTGATTATATAATTGAATTTATTTAATAATATGTGTTTCCAGCACCGCTGTGCTGCGGATTGGATCATGGCGGGGAATGGCGTGCAAAAAGTAGTTGCCAATTCAAATATTGTTTGCTTAGTCTGCGAAGCTACCGGGAGAAATAACCCGGACCGGGAGAAGGTAAAGTCATGGCCCATGCGCTCGAAGCTGTTGGTATCACGAAATCTTACGGGGCTTCACCGGGTGGGGTCGCAGTGCTGCGTGACCTGTCTTTCCATATCAACCGCAACGAATTCGTCTCTTTCGTTGGGCCGTCGGGCTGCGGGAAATCAACCCTTTTCAACATCATCACCGGCCTCATGCCGCCCGATATGGGCCGGATCCTGATCGATGGCGAGGATACCACCGGACGGGTGTCGCCCCGGCTTGGCTACGTGCTGCAAAAGGATCTGCTGTTTCCCTGGCGCACCGTGCTCGACAATGTGATCCTTGGCCTTGAGATCCGCGGCATACCCCGGCGCGAGGCCCGCGAGCGAGCGCATGAAGTCCTGAAAAGCTATCATATGGACGGCTATGAGGCGAAATTCCCCGGGCAGCTTTCGGGGGGAATGCGGCAGCGTGTGGCGTTGATGCGCACCATGATCACCGATCCGGAAATCATCCTGATGGACGAGTCCTACAAAGCGCTGGACTATCCGCTGAAAATCGCTCTCGAAAGCGAGTTGCTCGACGTGGTGAAGAAGGCGGGCAAGACCGTCATCTTTATCACCCATGACATCGAAGAGGCGGTGACGCTGTCGGATCGGGTCTATGTGATGAAGGCCCGCCCCGGCGAGATCATCCATGAGATCGACATTGATCTCGGCACGGACAGCCCCTCGATCCCCGAGCGGCGCATGTCGCCGCATTTCAACACCTATTACGAGATGATCTGGAAAAAGATCGGCATCGCTCCGATGGCGGCCTGAGGACGATGAAGATGACACGTCAGACCGAAACCCCGGCTAGCCCGGTTGCCGCTTCGCGCCGGATCTCTGCCGAAAGCCGCCGCAAGGCGCTCTTGATCAGTCTTCAGCTGGGGCTGGTGATCGCCGCGCTGCTTGCCTGGGAATTCGGCGCGCGCAGCGGTGCGATCAGCCGCTTTCTTTTCGCCAGCCCCTTGATGATCTGGGATGTGCTGGTGCAGCGTTCCGGCACCGGAGAGCTGTTGCGCGATGTGCGTGCCACTTCGGTCGAGACCCTGCTCGGCTATGCTCTGGGGGCAATCGGCGGCTCGGTGCTTGGACTTGGCCTCTGGTACTCGCGCTTTGTGTCGGATTTCGCGGCGCCCTTCATCGCGGCTGTCGGTTCGATCCCGGTGCTTGCCGTTGCACCGATGACCATCATCTGGTTCGGCACCGGGCTTACCGCCAAGGTGGTGATCGTCGCTTTCTCCTGCGTGGTGGTCTCGCTGACCACCTCTTATCGCGGTGCCATGCGCACTGATCCGGATTTCATCAATCTGATGCGCTCGTTCAATGCGGGACGAAGTGCGATCTTCTTCAAACTGATTGTTCCGGCTGCAATGCCATGGGTCCTGCAGGGGCTGAAGCTGAATGTCGGCTTTGCGCTGATCGGCGCCATTGTCGCGGAATATATCTCATCCGATGCCGGGGTCGGGCACATGATCCTGCTCGGCAGTTCCAACTTCTCGATGAACATCGTCCTCGCCGGAATCCTTCTCGTCATGGTGATGATGCTGGTCTTCAACTTCTGCATCGGCCTTCTGGAACGGGCCATTCTCCGCTGGGAAAGGAAGTAACAATGACTGCATTCAAGGGGATTACGGCGGCTCTGCTGGGGCTGCTGACGGTGACGGCTGGCCCGCTCTCAGCCCAGGAGCTGAAAGAGGTCCGTATTAACCAGGCCTTCCAGTCGCTGCTGTATCTGCCGCTTTATGTGGCGCAGGAGCGCGGCTATTTTGAAGAGAATGGCGTGAAGGTCTCGATCTCGACCGCAGGCGGCGGCGCGCAGGCCTGGGCTGCGGTGATCGGCGGATCGGCGGATTTCTCGATCCAGGATCCGGTTTTCGTCGCCAAGACCCGTGAGATGGGCGGCGACGGCGTGGCGGTAGCCGGGGTGCAGAATGCGCCGACCGTCTTCATCATCGGCAAGGATGCGACCTCGCTGCAGGACAACCTGGCGCATATGTCAGGTAAGCGGGTGATCGTGGGGCCGCAGCCCGATACCACCTGGGCCTTCATGAGCGTTCTCGCCCAGCAAAATGGCGTCGAAGATCTGAAGATGGTCAATGTCTCGATCGGGAACGAGATCCCGGCCATCACCACCGGACAGGCCGATTATGCGCTGGCCGTCGACCCGCAGGTCACCCAGGGCATCCTGGAGCACGGCCTGACCTCGGTCTATTCCTATTCGGCCAATGCCGACTGGTATCCCTATGCTTTCTCCAGCCTGACCACGACCCAGGCCTATATCGATGGCAACCCCGAGGCCGCGCTTGGCATCGTCACGGCTTTCGAGCAGGCCTCGCGCCACATCTATGCCGATTTCGACGATGCGGTGGAGGTGGCGAAGATCTACTTCCCGAACCTTCCCGAAGAGGTCGTCCGCCAGGCGGTTCAGCGTGAGATCGACGCGCGCGGCTATCCCGAGAATGTGCTGATCTCGGAAGAGGCCTGGGCGAACAGCATGAATGTCTCGGTCTTTGCCGGCACGCTTCAGGGTTATCCGACCGAAGCAACCTCTTATGAGACGAATGTGAATACCGATCTCGCGACCCGCGCCAAAGAGGCCGTTGACGCCCGCCAGTAAGCGGCAGGCGTCTGTGATGCGACGAGGGCGGGTCAGACTATGACCCGCCTGCTTTCAGGACAGAATTCCGGCCGCAGCAATAGGTCGGGCATTCGGGGCGCAGCCCCCCGGTTTCCTGTTCAATTCATGGAGCGGCAGATGAACGGCGATGTGACGCAGCAAGGCAACCCTCTGCCTGCAAAGCCGGATGCGGCGCTTTCGGATGAACCGGCACGAGACGCGGCCACTGAACAGCTCCGCGCGGAATGGACCGAACGCGGCGCGCGGATGCGCAATTTCGCGCGGGATCATCTTGACCCGTTTCTGCTGCCGCTGCCGGCCCTCCTGTCGCCTCTCGGGTTGATGAGCCTGCATCAGGGCCGCCTGACGGGACGATATGCCGGATCCGGAACAGAGCAAGAGGCCGCTCAGGCGCCGGAGCGGGGCTGAGAGGGCAGGGGATGCAACCGGAAATCTTTGAGCTTGGCCTTGCCGGGGCGGCGAGGCTGGTGCGGCAGGGCGTGATCGGCTTCGAGGATCTGGCCCGGGCCTGTCTGGAGCGCGCCGCGCATCATCAGGCGCTGAACGCCTGGGAGAGGCTGCTTCCCGATCAGGCTCTTGCCGCCGCCCGGGCGCAGCAGATGCTGCTTGATGCGGGCTATGATCTGGGGCCGCTGCAGGGCATTCCCTTGGGCATCAAGTCGAATATTGACCTTGCCGGGCTGCGCACCAGCGCCGGAGGGCGCCTGGCCTCTCCCCCCGAAGCGGGCCGCGATGCGGCGGTGATCGCCAGGCTGCGGCAGGCCGGGGCGGTGATCCTTGGCACCACCAATATGGATGAGTTCGCCTGGGGTGGCACCACCTCGAACCCGCATTACGGCCAGACGCTGAACCCGCATGACCCCTTGCGCATTCCGGCCGGGTCTTCGGGCGGATCCGGGGTGGCGGTGGCCACCGGCTCCGCCTTTGCCGCGCTTGGCACCGATACCGGCGGCTCGGTCCGCCTGCCGGCCGCGATGAACGGCCTTTTCGGGCTGCGGCCCGGTCTGGGCTCGGTCAGTGTCGAGGGTGTCTTTCCGCTGGCCTGGTCGCTCGACACTGTCGGCCCGCTGGCCCGCAGCGCCGAAGATGCAGGGCTGCTTTTCAACGCGATGACCGGCACCGCGGCGCCGCGCCGGTTGCGTGGGCTGCAAGGGCTTCGGATAGGTTTGTTCGAGGAGTATACGCTCTCCGCCCTGCATCCCGATGTCGGTGCCCGGTTCGAGGCTCTGCTTGCGGCCTGCACCGGCGCGGGGGCTGCCGTCATACCGCTGCCGCTTGAAGGGATCACGCCTGCGGTGGATGCGCTGGTGATCGTCGACGCGGTAGAGCCTTCGGCGGTGCACGACCACTGGCGCAACTCCGAAAGCGCCGCCTATGGCGACACAGTGGCGCGGCTTCTGGATTGCGGCCACGGCTTTTCGGGAGTCGAATACCTGCATGCGCAGCGCTACAGGACCTGGCTCAGGGCGCAAATGCTGCGGCATCTGGCCGGGGTGGATCTGCTCCTGATGCCGACGGTGCCGTATACCGCGCCGCTGATCGGAGAGACGGAAGAGGTCGATCTGGGCAACGGCCGGCGTGAAAACGCGCTGACCGCGAATATGCGCTTCACCTGTATTCCCAGCCTGACCGGCCTGCCCGCGCTGAGCCTGCCCATTGGCTGCGACCGTCAGGGGCTGCCGGTGGGCGCGCAGATCATCGGTGCGCCGCAATCCGAGGGTGACCTCTTCGCGCTCGCAGGGGAAATGGCGGCGCTCTGCGCCTGAAGGAAAAGAGAAGGCAAATGAAACTTGCGGATTTCCGGATGAAGATCGCGACCCTGCCCGAGCGTTTGCGCCGGGTGGATGATCTGAGCCTCTCTGGCCTGAAAGGCCCGGGTGGCCTGATCTGCGGCTGCGGAGCGCTTACGGATCTGGCGGGGCGGGTGCGCGCGCTCCTTTCCCGTGAGGGGCCGATCCTGATCGTTGCCGATCCGGTGGTTGCCGGGCTTGGCTGGTGCGATCTGGCCGAAGAGATTCTCGCACGGGCGGATCTGCGGACGTTGCGCTTCGCGCAGGTCGAGGCGGAGCCCTCGCTGGAAACCGCCTCGGCGGTGGTGGCGATGGCCGCGCCGCATGCTCCGGCCCTGATCCTTGGCATCGGTGGCGGCAGTGCGATGGATGTGGCCAAGATCGCAGCACTTGCGCTTGGGCTTGGCTGCGATGCGCGCGATGTGCTTGCGCAATCGCCATCCACCGCCGGGCCGGGCGCGCTGCCGCTGATCCTGGTTCCGACCACGGCTGGGACCGGCAGCGAAGTCAGCCTTTTCGCCGTGGCTACCGCGGGCAGCGAGAAGCGGTCGCTGATTGGGAGGGGGATCCTGCCCGAACTGGCGCTGATCGACCCGATGCTGAGCGCGACCATGCCAGCGAGTGTGACCGCGATGACGGGAATGGATGCGCTGACCCATGCCATCGAGGCGATGATGCATGTAAAGGCGACGCCGCTGATCGACGGGCTGGCGCTCGGGGCGGTGACCCTGATCGGGCGGGCCTTGCGCCGCGCCTGCCAGGATGGCTCGGATATGGAGGCCCGGCACGACATGGCGGTGGCCGCAGCCCTGTCGATGATCGCCTTCAACCAGACCGGCGGGCTTTGGGCCCATAGTGTGTCCTACCTGCTCGGTGAGCATTGCAAAGCGCCGCATGGCCTTGGCTGTGCGCTCGGGCTGGCGGCGCTGATGCGCTATAATGAGCCGGTCTGCGGCCCGGCATTGCGCTCAATCGCGGCGGCTCTGCAACCCGGCGCGACGGAGGCGGGCGAGGCCGCCGGGGCCGTGACGCGCCTTATGCATGACATTGGGCTTCCGGGGGATCTGTCCGGTTTCGGCCTGCCGCATGGCGCGCTGTCGAGGCTCGCCTCGGAAATGCTGCAACGCTACCCGCGCGCCGGCAATCCGCGTCCGATGGATGCGACCGAAGCCATCGGCTACTGGCACGATATGGCCGGGCTGACGGCTCAAGAGGCCGGGTGAACCCTATTGGAGTGACCGCCATGACCGCTTACCGCGACACGCTTCTTTTCATCGACGGCCAGTGGCGCGCGGCGACCGGGGGCCGGACGCTCCCGGTGATCAACCCCGCCACG
>NZ_UXAW01000132.1 GCF_900609055.1 Pseudogemmobacter humi
GCCGGGAATGATGGTGCTGACACCCTCAAGCACCTCGCCGAGGACAGAGAGCGAATCCCCGTCTCCGTCTCCGTCTCCGTCTCCGTCGCCGTCACCATCCCCGTCGCCGTCACCATCTCCGTCGCCATCCCCGTCGCCGTCACCATCTCCGTCGCCGTCGCCGTCGCCATCCCCCGGGGCGGCGTTGCTGCCCTTGGACGAGGCGAGCACGCCGATGCCGGCCAGGCCGGCCACGCCCATCGCGATCATCTCCTCGTTCGCAAGCCCGGTGCCGATGCCCGCGGCCTCGCCCTCGACGGTCTGGGCGTTGCCGTCCACGCCGCTG
>NZ_UXAW01000089.1 GCF_900609055.1 Pseudogemmobacter humi
ACATCACTCGGGACGCCAGAGACCGTCCGCATGCGCTGAAAATATCTGGGAAAGGGACAAGTCCGGCATCAATCCGAATAGCTCAAAAAAGCCGCGCCGAATGGAATTGATCTGTGAGCCGGCGGCCCGGCGGGATCGCTAAGCCCGCGGGCGGATCGAAAGCCTGAGCCCGTTGATGGACATTTTGTGTGTAGACATCCTTGTCACCTCTGCGGGCCTGGCCGGGGGCGGTATTTCGCGCGCCGACCAGGGGCGGTTTCGTTGCTGATCGAGTGCGCCAGATAGCGAGCCAAACCGGAACATAAGGTGATCATGTGCGGAGGGTTTGTCGTCCGTCAACACCAGCGGCGTGGCTTGCGGGAGGACATGGACGCTTCGGTGAGTGCGTCGCGCAACAAAGTATAAAGTGCTGTTATTAAATGATATTTACGAACTTCTGAAATTCGATGGACATTTTATGCGTGTAGAATGGTCAAAAAGGGGGCCATAATGGACGTTATCTGGGTGGATTTTCATGTGGCCGTTCAACCACCGCCTAACAGTTTTCGCATAATCGCATAATCAGTATTTTGCAAGCAAAAACATGCACTTAGCAATTTCACAAAGACACAAGATATTGTCAAGAGGAAAAACGAGGGAAGGGCGCAGCGTTTCCGCTAACGATCCGCCAAAGGCGCACACAAAAATGCCCTCATTTCAGAATGGAGAAGAATCAACCCCCTTGCGCAGCGCCCCCATTCATGGGGGCTGCACTAAGAGGCCTGCGGCCCAAGAAGCTGCCGCGCGCGCGCAAAGCGAACGGGAAACCGTGCTAACGCGGCAGCGAGGGGCCGAGGCAGGAGAGGGAGGGAAAAGAAGGAAACGTAGCCGTTCGCCTAGTTCGGCTCACGTGTTGACCGAAACCCCACGCGCAAGCGCATGGGGCCCCTCGGTCAATCGCCTACGGCTCTGCACCAGCAGAACAAATTAGTGCCGCTGGCACTGGCTGTGGCAGCGGCACCGAGAAGCGAAGCCGGTCTAGGCTTCATTGCTTAGAAGGTGCAAGCACCTTAAGCATCATGACTTGCGGTCACACCACGGAACGAAGGACCGGGAGCCACCGGAACCGCGGTTTGAGGACGGGCGCTTTTTGCAGCCCTCAGTCAGAGGCTTCATATCTAGCGGCTTGCGGTCATCGACAGGGCGAAGTTTCGCCCTGGGGGATTTCGCAGCCGAAGCCGGGGAAGAAAGAGGGGCAGGGGCATCGGGCAAATGAGCCAACCGAGGCTTATCCCTGCCTTGATAGACTGTATCCGGCAGGCTCTCTTTAATTTTTTCGAGAGCCTTTGCCACGCGGAATGTAGACCGTGCCGGTAATCCATTCGACACAGTCTTTTGGGTCGTCAGTTTCAATTCTGACTTCCCATAAACTTGAGGTTTTGCCCGCTTCCTCATCTTCCTTATCCCTTCGCTTCCAAAAATCTACGACATGATCTGGCATCCATTTGCCACGATAGAACCGAAGGATACCCGAAGGAGAGGCGGCAAGCAAATCTTCAAGAAACATTCGTCGGCGAAATTCTTCACCAGCCATCTTAATAGCATGTTGATCAGAGCGGAGATCGAAATCATCCATGAGAGCCTTATCACTCAATTCAACAGGCAAAGCCTCTAATATTTCCAAACGGCGACGTTTGTCGCACTTCTCGAATGTTTTTTGAACCCATTCTGACATGCGCGGTATATCCGCAGAATTAGTCGTAATGGCATTGAGGTAATCCCGCCGGGTTGCGCCGGTCATGAGATAAGGCCGGTCTTTAGAGCCACCGGGCGGAAGATATTCAAAGGAGGACGGCAAGACGCCCAATTCACGGGCCTTAGCCGCCTTACGAGCAAACCACTCCGCACCAAGGGCGGGTTTTTTGCTCAGAGAGAACCAAGCATTGTTCTTGTCAGATGCAAGAAGATACTTGCAGACATAACGGGCCGATTTTTCGCTGGCGCTCCAATCGACCGTAATATGGCCATGAGGCCATTCGCGAATGTGAACCATTCGCTTTTGCGGTATCTCGCGACAGAAAGCGCCCCAATTCTCGGGCAATGTGCCGGGCGGATAATCCGCAATATAACACGGCATTGCACCATCGAGCGGGCGCAGATCGGTGAAGAATAAAAGGGCGTGAAAATGCGCACGAGCGCGAATATCGCCATACTCACCGCAAACGAGATACCTAACTTTGTGACCAGCATTGCGGAGCATCTTCATAAAAAGCTGGAAATGACGAGGATGCAGAATTTTATCTGCCAGATCATCGCGAGGGGCATAGGTCAGAGTGACCGTGCAGCAGACTTCCGACACGGAAGCCTCAGCCATTGCCCTCGCGACATAATCATTCACCCGATTTTGACGGCAGCGCCAGCATTGGCGACATGCCACGGGCTGTTGTTCCCATTTCGGTCCGCGAAGAACCCAAACATTGTTTGGAGAGATACACATTTTCGGCCCCATCCTTGGCTAGTCACTAAAAGGGTATACTGATCTAGCTAACCCATACGCGCGCGCGGTTTTTCATTAAAAACCGCGCGCGCGAGGCATTCACAGCCCAGCACAAAGCACCGCTCAGGAGCGGCGTTCGCAAATGCGAATGCTGGACAGAATGCCAGAGAGAGCGGGCCTTAAGGCCCGCTCAGGCGAGGAAAAACGCCTGCCAATATGCGAAGATTGCAAAGAGCATCAGAAAAAGCAGAAGCCAGAGCAACACCTTCGCAAGCGTTTTCACAATCGGACCCTCTCAAGAATGGCCGAGGGAGTGTAGCGCACGGGCTCACCTTCGGGAAGCCGCCGAAGGCGGCTGCGATAGCCGGTGATTTCCCAATGCGCAGGGTCATAGAGGCTCTTGAACTCACCGCCCCAAGTCAGGTGCAGCTTGTCATCCTTCCTGAGAGTGGCATTGATCCGTTCCAGCGCCAGCAGGCCAAGGACATGCAGGAGTTGCCACTCCTGCCGCGTCAGTTGCCAATGATAGACCCCGTGGACGATATCCACCGCCTCACCGATGTTGTGAGCGGAACGGGGATAGGAGGCCTTACTGTTGCCAGAGGCCTTAACCTTGGCCTGCTCAGCCTCACCACGGAACGCACAGTGCACATAGAGCGGGATACCGCGCTTGCGGGCCAGTTTGACCACGAGCGCGGCCCACCGCATCAGACGAGGATCACAGTGCTGCCAGTCAGCCCTTTCGGACTGTCGGACATAGGAGGCCGTATCGATGAAGCCGGGGGCCTTGAGACGCTGGGGAGCCTGCCACTCATCATCCGTGGGCAGATCGAGCCAGCGCAGATAGGCTTGGGCGGTATCAGGATTTTCCGCCCTGGAGGCAGCGACGAGGCTTTGGGGCGTCCTGAGACGCCCCGCCACATAATCCTGCCACCATCTAGTAAGGACCTGTCCCGGCTTCATTCCACCACCTCAGTATCAGCGGGCGGATCAGCCTGGACGACCTCTGTCGCCGGCTCCCGGCGATCAGCATCCCGCAGAGCGGCAAGGCTGGCATCACGCTCAGCCCGGATGGAACGCAGCATAGCGCGGCGCTCCAATTCAAGCTGCCGCATGGCGCGGCGCACTTCCAAGACATTGCCGCTCTCATCGGGCATGCGATCGATATTGGTGTAGACCTCACCCTGAGGCTCAAAAACGGTTCCGGGCGGAACATGGAGAAATGCCCGAACGCCCTTCGGAGCGGCAACACAGAAACTCACCGCTTCCGAGAGCTCGACATCGAAGGAGGTTTCGACGCCGACGAGCGCTTCACAGCCTTCGGCTTCGACGTAGAGCGGGCAGGGGGCCGAGAGCCGCAGCCGCAGCCAGCCTTTCTTGATGGAGATTTTTTCATTGGTCTTGACCTCATTCCAGCTAAAGGGATCAAATTTCACGGGTGGCACTCCATTGAAGAGAAACGAAAAAGACGGCCGCAAAGCGGCCGTCAGCGATCAGACACCAGCTTCCTGCACAGCGTCATAATCATCATTGTTTTCCGCCAGAACGTCGCCGATCTGGGTCAGGCCCGAGATCGAAACAGCATGCCGACAGACGACTTCAAACGCATCAGCGTTGTGATCGGCGAAAACGTCATGAGGGAAGGGCGAGGGCGCCAGATAATGCGTATCCGAGAAACTCGGATTGACGATATCAGTCTGCCAGATATTGGAGCGGTTTTCCGTCCATCCACCACCGGGGGTGGACATATAGAAATCGCCGCCAAGGCGAGTGAAATCACGGTTCCACTTGTCGTTCATCGGCTCAAAGCCGTAGAGACCATTCGGGGACGAATGCTTACTGTCTACACGACGATTCAACACCATATCGACAGGTTCAACACGCTGCACATCGCGCAGGGCATTCGGAAGGTGATCAAATTCCGTGCAATGCAGCCACTCATCCGACATGCGTTCATCAATACGCTCGGGCAGCACTTCAACCGTGACGATCACAACGCCGCCCACATCCTGAATCGGAACGTTGAGCGAGAGACTGGCCGAGGCTCGCCCGAGAGTGACAGACGCATCGAGATTGGCAGCGTCGGTAGCGAACCGCTCGGCAAAGCCGACCGACACACGCTTACTATCCAGCAACCATGGGCGCTTGAATTGATCGGGCGGCACGGAAATGCCCTGCATGAGCAGGGCGACGATAGTATCGTCATTGTCGAAACCGGTAGCGTCATTGCCCGCATAGGCGGTGCGCAGCTTGGCGAAGGCCTGAGTGGTGCGGGCCTTGTCGATATCCGCCAGAGTGACCGACAGCGATTGACCAGCCATTTCGGCGTAGATCTCGGGGAAGTTGTCCGACGAGCCGAGAACACGAAAGGTAGCATTCGCCGTGCCGCTGTCGACAGCCATATGCTTTGCATAGGTCGCGACCTTGCCGCCAGTTTCCCGGACGGACTGGTTATTGGTATCCCAAACAGCATTCGCCTTGCCGATACCAGAGACGGGCAGACGCCCGGCAGCAACATCGAGATCGAGCGAACCGACGATCAGCGCGCGTTCATAATCAGGAACGACACGGGAAAACCGCGACGAAGGCCAGAAGGCCGGGGGCAGGGTGGTCGACGCATTCAGATCCTCAACCGCATATTTGCGCCGAGGCAGGCGCGAGGAATGCGCGGCAAGGCGAAAATTATAGATCAGATTGAAAGCATCAATCAGATCGGTATTGACCGCCTCAGTTGGATTCCCATGCAGACCAAGCACCTTATAAAGCGGCGAACTGAGGACATTTCCGAGGCCACCGCCAGAAACGACTTTGGTAAAATAGGTCGGCGGAGTGCGATCAGCGGCACCGAGCGATTTAATCGCCGCGCCGGTCATGGAATGCATCAGTTCATCCCGGCCCGAGAACTTCGGAAATGCCGATTTCGGAACGAACCACGCCTGAAAATTGGCGAAAACGCCATTCAGGAGCGGCTTGGGCATTTCCTTAAGTTGCACGTCGACACCGACGCGGCCCGAGGCGCTATCGCCCGGCAGCAAGGGAAAATAGGCGACAGGAGCGACGACGCCAGCGCGGCTGGACGTCATGGTAACCGCCGTATCCTTGCGGATCGAGCGGTTGAATTGAACGGGGGTGGTCGATTGACGTGCCATTTAATGGCCCTTTCGCATTGACTCATTGAATTTATTGCGCCACTTTTCCGATTTACTCGGTTTAAAGGGCTTGCCTTTTCCGCCGCCGAAATAATATTCGCGCGGCGAAACACCATATTTAAGAATGAACTCTTCACGAGCATCATTCGCCGGCCCCCGAACAGACCAATTCGAAACGACCTGCGGCAAACCGACGACGGTAGCCATAAGACCCTCATCAATTCCCATTACTTCACCGTCATTGCCGGGAAGAACTACAGGGCCACCAGTCAACGAGTTTTCAACCTCAAAAAATCCCGGTGTATTTTTGACAGGATCAACAGACTTTTCCCGTTCAGGAGAAAGAGGGGCAGGAGCCATTCCAAAGGACAGCGGAACAGAACCCGCCATCGAGCCACGCACAGAATTGGAATGGCGACCGAGAGCCGGGAGGCCGTCGCCAACAGCCGCAGCCGCCGAAGGGGCGGCAGCGACAACGCCCGAGCGGAGTTGATCAAACTCCAAACGGGCCATATCGAGTTTAAGTTGATCCGCAGCGCGACGGCGATCAGCATCACCGGACACCACGTCCGAGATATCGCGCAGACCGCCCGTTATCAGATCAATCGAAGCGAGAGGCGCAGCCCCACCGCCGCCTTGAGCGGCCATAGGGCTAGAGACGCCAAGAAGCGTCAACGGGTTGAAGCCATGTTCGGCAGCAGCCTCACGAGCGCCAAGAGCCTGCCCGCGCAGAGCGCGGGCGGTATCGATCATTGGATCGGAGCGACGTCGCCCGCCGAACAGGCTGCCAAGACCGCCAAGGACACTGCCGATACCTGGAAGAGCCCCAAGAAGGCTCATCAGGACACCCTGACTTTAGACAGCGCGCGAAGATCGCGGCGCACATCATTGTAATCCTTGCCATACAGTTCGGAGACGAGGAAAACGCAGACAAAATACGCATCGCGCATCCTGGGATGTTGGTCGATCTCGACCAGACGCCGCAGCGCGTCACCATACGGGGCCAGCATCAGACCAGACCCGAACAGAAGGCGCTCATGTGAAGCGGCCAGATCATGGCCAGAGCGCCACCAGCCGCGGAAAGCGCCGGGATCAACATCTTACGTACAACCGCAAGAGAAAGGGGATACAGGCTTTTCATGCACAAATCCTTTCGGATCAAAGGGTTAAGCGCATGTTTTTCGCATAATCAGTATTATGTAATAATCATTTAGCATGGCAACACATTGAAAACATGAGGAAAAACATGAGTTCCTTGACTGTTCTGCTTCTGGGTCTGCTTCGCAAGATGTTGATCCCGGTGCTTTCCGCCGCTGGTGGCGCTCTGGCCATGATCTGGCCGCTTCACATGAGCGCCTTCTGTTCGGGTCTGGTCTGATGCTGGCCCCGTATGGTGACGCGCTGCGGCGTCTGGTCGAGATCGATCAACATCCCAACCTGCGCGATGCGTATTTTGTCTGCGTTTTCCTCGTCTCCGAACTGTATGGCAAGGATTACAAAGACGTGCGCCGCGATCTTCGCGCGCTGTCCAAAGTCAAGGCGTCCTGATGGATCCCGCTACACTCATCGGTGCCGGTGCTTCCCTCCTTGGGGGTATCTTCGGTAAATCCAAGAAAACCGATCCCATGATTGACACCGCCCGCGCTTTGCGTGGGTCGGCTCTTGGGGCTCGTGAGGCCTCCGAGGAATTCGGTTTCAATCCTCTGACTCTGCTCGGCGTGTCGTCGCCTTTGCAAGGTCAGGTGATGAGTAATCCCATGGGTCAGGCCATCGCTGATGCGGGCATGATCCTAGCGGATCGTCTCGCCAAGCGGCAGGACGCTCAGAAGCTACAGCAGGCGCAAGAGCGCATTGTGAAGCTGCAAGAGCGTCTTGACCACCAAACCCTCCGGCCTGTGGTCGGTGGGGTCTATGCGCGGCGCGAAATGTCGCCTAAGTTGCCTTCGTTCAACGGGGGCGGAAATGGACGCGCTGGCATATCTTCTCATCGGGACGGCTCTGGCGTTCCTGATGTTCTTTCTGGCGATGGCCCTTCTGGCGTAGGCGTCCCGGTTCCTGATCCCCGTCTCGATCAAGGGACGGGTTGGTTTGGTGCTGGTCGTTACATCGAGCCGACTCCCGGCTGGTCTCCTTCTTCCGTTATCGAGGAAGAGTATGCGGAGATTGGTTCCAATCTTTACGCGCCTGTAAAAGCTGCTCGTGATGCGGCTTATAACTTCGATCTCTGGTTGCGGGATCGGTCAAATCAGGCATGGAAAGACGGCCTTATTGACCAATACCAACGCAATGGTGGTCAATGGGTTGATGGTTCCTTGCTCGGCAAGCGTCCTCGGCCAAAGCCCAAAAAGAAACCGATTGCCAGACTTGACCGGCCTTCGGATTTTTACTGATGCGCAAGCCCTGTCGCAAATGCGCTGAACGTCGGGCGGCTATGAAGCTGGCCGCGAAAAAATTCATCATCAAAATCAAGCCGAAAAGGAACGTCAAGTGACGACCTATCAGAATGCCCGCAACACGCGGCGCGAAAGCCGGACCCTTGTTGGCCGGTTCCGTGGCGGCAAACTCGCCCCTGTGATGGCAACCGCCGTCCGTCCTTCCGAAGGCGGCATGCTCTCGCAATCCATCACGCTCGAACTGGACCCGATTGCGGGCCGCATGATCACGCCCATGTATGGCGAACTCATTGCGGTCTTTGTCCCGGTCCAGGCCATGGACGCCCTGAAAAATCCCGATGGCGACTATGCCGGTCTGACGGAAGTCGTGCGCGAAAAACTCCTGACCGGCAATCCGCTGTTCGGGCTGGAAGCCGAAACGGAGATCTCCAAACGCTGCGGCGTCAATCCGCGTTCCATCGCCGGGCAAAAGCGCGTCTCGGAAGCGGTGCGCCTTGCGCACAATGCCGCCGTGAACTTCCTGCGCGCCCGGAAATACGTCAAGGCGACCAAGCTGCTGGCGAGTTCCACGGCAATCACCCCTGCCCTGATCTCGCGCACCGTTCTGGAACAGCTGAACGGCGTCCTCGATCCCGACGACAGGATCAATGGGCAGGTGCAGCTTGAATTGCCCACGGTCGATCTTCCGGTCGTTGGTATCGGTGTTAAGGATTCCGCGACCTATCCGACCACCACCGGCAATTTCCGCCAATCTGACGGCACCGTCATGGGCGTTGGTCAGAAGCAAGACACTTCGGCATCGGGCAATGTCGTTATCAAGCAAAAGTATATCGGGGCGCATGCGCATCCCGATATTTTCGCCAGATTTTCCGGTGTCGCTGCCGGTGGCATGAGTTTGACCGATCTTTACAACGCCGAAAAGAAAGACGGCCTTGTCCGGACCTTGCGGCGTCTCGTCGACGAAAACCCCGAGTATGGCGAAGAAATGGCCGTGCGCTATGCGCATGGCATGTCCGTCGATCCCGGCAAGATGCCGGTGGTCATTTCTGAGCAACGCCAGCAGTTCGGCCGCAACATCGTGGGCGCGCTCGACACCACCGGCGTTTCCGATGCGGTGCGCCGCTCCGACATGGCGCTGTCGATGCAATTCGCCGTCCCGGTCCCCAAGACCGAACTCGGCGGCATCGTGATCACCTTCGCCACGCTCAAGCCCGATGAGACGCTTGCGGCGCAACCGCACCCGTTCCTCTCGGACAACTGGGGTGTCGACAATTACGTTGCTGACGAACTCGCCCTCGATCCGGTCCCCGTTCGGGTCCGTGAACTCAACTCCAACGCCGCTGCCGGTGATGAAAGCACCGTGGCGCTTTACACGGGCTATAACGCCCTCAAGGCCACCTATGTTTCCTACGGCCTCAGCCGCCAGCTTGACCCGGAGACGGTCGAGAACAAGACGGCGGTCTGGCAGCTGGAAATCCCCATGTCGGTCACGCCGGATAACATCCTCTATCCGGAGAACCTCGATCACTATCCCTTTGCCGATCAACAGGCCGAGGTCTGCACCTATGTCGTCACGTCCAATCTGGTCTTTGGGACCCCGATGATCCTCGGCCCGACCCCGGTCGAGGAACTGGCGATCATCGACGACGAAAATATCTTTGGTGAGGATGAATGATCATGACCGGCATCAACCGCAAGGCTGTCTTTCTCAGTGTCGATGGTGGCCGCATCGACTTCGTTTCCGACGAGGGCGAACTCATGGCCTCCGTCGCCATCCCTCCGGGCCGCGTCGATGCGGCCCCCTATCTCGATCTGAATATCTGTGGGTGCACCCCCCAGGTGCTCGGCGTCGCCGTGGTCAATCCGCCCTCGGCCTATGGTCGACAGGCCCCCTATCCGGTGGAAAGCGGGGCCAATCCCGACTTCCAGCCGACCCCGGTGTCGGCTCTGGAAGGCGAAACCCGGCTCATGCTGCGCAAGCTGCAAATGCAGTCCAAGCGCCTCGATGCCCGGATGGCTGCCATGCAGTCTGTCGAGCACATTCCCACGCGCGAGGCAGATCCGGTCATTGAGCCGGTTGAAGCTGTCGAGCCTGCGCCCGCTCCTGTCCCGGAGAAGCCCAAAGCTGTCAAAGCGAAGGCAGAGGCGCCGGTTGTCGAGTAGGCGCTATATCAAGCGCGTCTGGCGCGTCCCGAAGGATCGGGGCGCGCTGGACTACTTCGCCACCCTTGTGGTGAAGGCGCTGGTCAAACACGGCTGGCCTGCCCGCTGGGAACTGGCCGAGTTCACGGATGGTTTCGTGATCTATGAGCAAGGGGCCACTGGCCCCCTGCCCTCTGACATGCAGCGCGCGGCGGAAATCGCCGTGCGTATCGTGGCCCGGACTTATCGGGTCGATGTGACCCAGTTCGACAACTGGGTCGGCCTCAACCGCTCCTACACGGTGACCGCAAGCGGGCACTTCAAGGAAGTAAAAACCTAGGAAAATCAACATGATCTATCAAGGCAAGGCTCGCGCCCCTGTGCGCGAGGCGGTGATCCATTGCGCCGCGATCAAGACCGGACAGTTCAAGGGCCAGCGGCCCTTTCAGGTCTTTTCGACCATCAACCGATGGCACCATGAGCGCGGCTTCACGAACGGCTTCGGCTATCACGGCCTCGTGATGCCGGATGGCTCGTTCTATTCCGGCAGGCCCTATTCCATGATCGGCGCGCACGTTCAGGGCCACAATACCGGGACGCTTGGCTTTCTGCTGATCGAAAGCCGCGAGATCACCCGCATTGGCGAGTTCGAGGACTGGTTTACCCCGGTCCAGCGCCAGACTCTTCGGCGCGAGCTCGGCTATGTCTCCGGCCTCGAGCGCGTCACCGGCCACAATGACCATGCCAACCGGCTTTGCCCCGGCTTCAAGGTCAAAACCTCGGACTGGCTCTGACAGTCCCTGCCTCGCCCGTCACTCCTGACGGGCGGGGCCGTGCATACCCCTTGTTCCTGTATGCACTTAACGACACCACCTGAGGATCCCCGCATGTGTTCCCGCCCTATCGAGAGAGATGGCCAGACCTTTGGCTGTCGTTGCTGCAATGAATGCATTGCCAACCGCCGCCACCAGTGGATTGCCCGGATCATGGCCGAAAAGGCCTGTCATCAGCATTCCATGTGGGTCGATCTGACCTATTCTGACGATACGCAATCAAGCCGCGATGCGGCTGCCCTATTCGCCTATTGCGATGTCATGGCCTTCATGAAACGCCTGCGCAAGCGCGCCACCGATGATTGGAAGCGCCTTAAGAAATCGGGCGTCACCCCCCTGCCCGACCGGCCTTATGTCCGGTTTCTCTGTGCTGGCGAGCAAGGCGATGAGAATGGCCGCTGCCATTGGCATCTGATCATCTTTTCCAACTTCGACCTTACTGAGGTCGGCGCGTTCCTCGGAATACGCCAGGGCGAAAAGGTTCAGATCACTGATCGTCGCCAGATGATCTCTACCTTTCGTGGCTCTAACATCCGTTTGGATTGGGACCTTTGGTCCGTTGACGGCCATCCCATTGGCTACGTCTGCCTGCATGACGTGGATCAGGGCGGGGTGTCCTATGTGGTGTCGTATGTTCTTAAAGACCAGTTTACCGGCGAGAAGTCGAAAGACACGATGCGCGAGAGCAAATCGGAAAACTTCGCCACTGGTCTCTTCCGCATGAGCAAACGGCCCGGAATCGGCCATGAGTTTCTCTTGCGCAAAATGGAAGTCTTGGAAGCCTCTGGCTCCGTGCTTCCTTCCCTCAATATCAAAATCCCCGGTTTCAAGGGCTATTGGCATCCCCATGGGCAATGGCGCAACCGCCTGCTGTGGTGGCTCCGCGCGCTGAACACGCGCCGTCTTTGGGCCACGGGCCGCGATGCCCCGCAATGGTCCACCCTGCTGGCTTCCTGCGCTGACAATCCTTCTGACATGGAGACACTCAATGGCGAAATCATCCCGCCCGAAGAAAACCCGGCAAATGACGACTACGAAAGCCCCATCAGCGCCGCCCGAAAGCGCGCGCGTGAAGCCGCAGCCCTTGCAGCTGCAAAGGCCGCACGAGCCGGTAATCAACCGTGCTGTTGCGAAAGCTGCCTCGGACTTCTTGATGAGGCGGGCCTTGTTGCCCGAGGCCTCTATAAAGTCGTCGCCGGAAAGGGCCGTGAGGCGGAATATTGGCACGAGCCAGACTGGCCCCATGGTGACCCAATCTGGGTCTGGGACGTCTGCAAATATGAACCGGATGGCCCGTTCGGCTAAGCCGCAACATACCCCCAACCTCAAGGCCGAGGATCGCACGACCTGCAAATCCCGGCCTGAGACAAGCAAATCCAAGGGCGGCGGCTCCCGCCCCTTCGTCCCTTGGTGTGACAGGAAATCCTAACCAGCTTGCTGGTTCTCAGCAAATGAAGCCTAGACCGGCTTCGCTTCTCGGTGCCGCTGCCACAACCAGTGCCAGCGGCACTAATTTGTTCTGCTGGTGCAGAGCCGGAGGCGATCCACCGAGGGGCCCCATGCGCTCTGCGCGTGGGGTTTCGGTGGACACGTGAGCCTAACTAGGCGAACGGCTACGTTTCCTTCTTTTCCCTCCCTCTCCTGCCTCGGTCCCTCGCTGCCGCGTTAGCACGGCTTCCCGTTCGCTCTGCGCGCGCGCGGCAGCTTCTTGGGCCGCAGGCCTCTTAGCGCAGCCCCCATGAATGGGGGCGCTGCGCAAGGGGGTTGATCTTCCTCCCCCCTGTTGGGGTGGTTTCTCTCTTTCTCGGCGGGGTCTAAGGGGCGGTGGCTGTGACGCCCCTTCTTGTGGTCAATCTTTTCTCTTGACCCGGGGTTTCCCCCTCCCCTATATGTTGTGACGTCTGCTAAGTGGTTGAAATTTAATCAGTATTATGTAATATTTAGTACAACACCGCGTGTAGCTTGGTGTTCCGGCTTCGTCTGATGACAACTTCCGTCACATTTATTGATACGGAGCGCCAAGGCTCGACAGGTTCAACACGTCTGCATAGGAAAGAAAGACATCCCGGCGGCGCCGGGCCGCAGCAGTAAAGAGGTTGAAATGACCTGCCACTCTGTTCTGAAACTTCTGGGTCGGATCGCCGCCGCGCAGAGCATCGACGAAACCTGGAGCGTCGCGACCTCGCATTTCGCCACGCTCGGGCTTGGCCGCGCGCATTACGGCTTCACCCGGTTCCGCCATCTCAGGACCATCGGCGACCCCGACGATGCCCTGTTCCTCAGCACCTGCGACGCGGATCAGGCCAGACGCTGGTTCGAGAGCGGGCTTTCCGGCCGCATGCCGGTCTTCCGTTGGGGCGGCTCCGGGATCTGCGCCTGGAAGGCAGCCGACGCGCCTGAAATCCACGAGGATCTCCGCGCCGGGATCTCGATCAGCTTTCCCGAGGCGTCGAGCCGGGCCAGAGGCGCGCTCGGCCTGAGCGCGGATCATGATGATGTCGAGCGGATCTTCGCGGCCCGGCGTGACGAGATCATCGCCGTCGCGCATATGATGCATCTGCGGATCGTGCAACTGCCGCAACTCACGAGAACCCGCGCACTCAGCCCGCGCCAGCGCGAGGCGCTGGAATGGGTGGCCGATGGCAAGACCACCCAGGATGTGGCGCTGCTGATGGGCGTCTCGCCGGCGATGGTGGAAAAGCACCTGCGGCTGGCGCGGGACGCGCTGGCGGTCGAGACCACCGCCCAGGCCGTCGCCAAGGGGGCACTGCTCAACATGATCTTCCAGCAGTTTCCTGAACACCGAATCCAGGCCGCCAGCTGAGCACCCTGCCCCTCTGCCCGGCAAAGATCCCCAACGAAAAAGGCCGCACCCTGACGGCGCGGCCCCGATTTTTCGTGGTCACAGAAAGATCAGGCGCCCGAGAGCGTCTTCGCAACTTCGGCGGCGAAATCTTCCTCTTTCTTCTCGATCCCTTCGCCGACCGACACCCGGGCATAGCCGGTGATCTCGACGCCGGCCTCTTTCGCGGCGGCCTCGACGGTCAGATCGGGATTGATGACGAAAGCCTGGCCCAGAAGCGTGTTCTCGGCGAGGAATTTCTTCATCCGGCCCGGGATGATATTATTGTGGATCACCTGCTCGGGCTTGGGCTTGGCGGAAGAAGCGTTTTCTTCCAGCGCCTTGGCGGTCTGCACCGCCAATTCGCGCTCGACCACCGCCGGATCCAGCGTCGCCTCGGACAGCGACAGCGGATTGGTCGCGGCGATATGCATCGCGAATTGCTTGCCGATCTCCTGCGCTTTGGCGGCCGGGCCTTTCAGCGCGACCAGCACGCCGATCTTGCCCATGCCCTCGGCCGCAGCGTTATGGACGTAAGAGACCACGCTGTCGCCTTCCAGCACATGCAGCCGGCGGAAGGTCATGTTCTCGCCGATGCGGGCGATGGCATCGGTCAGCACCTGCTCGACGGTCTGGCCGTTCAGATCGGCGGCCTTGACCACCTCGACCGTCTCGCCGGTTTGCAGCGCCACTTTGGCCACTTCGCGCACCAGAGCCTGGAAATCGGCGTTCTTGGCGACGAAATCGGTTTCCGAATTGATCTCGACCGCCACGCCGCGCCCGTCGCGCACCGCGACGCCGATCAGCCCCTCGGCCGCCACGCGGTCGGCCTTCTTGGCGGCTTTCGCGAGGCCCTTGGTGCGCAGCCAGTCAACGGCGGCTTCCATGTCGCCATTGGTCTCGGTCAGCGCCTTCTTGGCATCCATCATGCCTGCGCCGGTCGATTCGCGCAGTTCCTTCACCATTGCAGCGGTGATGCTCATCATTCAGCTCCTTCGGAAACGGGGCACGGCGGGGCTGTCCCCGCCGCGCCTACGGTTTCATGACGGGACGGGCCGCTTCCGCGGCCACCCGGGATTTCAGGCCTCTTCGGCGGCGGCTTCTTCCGGCGCGGCTTCAAGCGCGCCGAGATCGACGCCGGCAGCACCGAGCTGCGCCGACATGCCGTCGAGCGCCGCACGGGCGATCAGATCGCAATACAGCGCGATGGCGCGGGCCGCGTCGTCGTTACCCGGGATGATATGGCTCACGCCCTTGGGCGAGCAGTTGGTGTCGACCACGGCCACGACCGGGATCCCCAGCTTCTGCGCTTCCTGGATCGCCAGATCTTCCTTGCCCACATCGATGATGAACAGAAGATCCGGCACGCCGCCCATCTCACGGATGCCGCCAAGCGAAGCCTGAAGCTTCGACTGATCGCGTTCCATGTTCAGACGCTCTTTCTTGGTCAGCCCCTCGCCGCCCGCGGCCAGAACCTCGTCGATCTGCTTGAGGCGCTGGATCGACTGCGAAACCGTCTTCCAGTTGGTGAGCGTGCCGCCCAGCCAGCGGTGGTTCATGTAATATTGCGCGCATTTCTCGGCGGCTTCTGCGATCGGCTTCTGGGCCTGGCGCTTGGTGCCGACGAAGAGGATGCGGCCGCCTTTGGCCACGGTGTCGCGCACGACTTTCAGCGCCTGGTCCAGCAGCGGAACAGTCTGCGTCAGGTCGAGAATATGGATGCCGTTGCGGTCGCCATAGATGTACTCGCCCATGCGGGGATTCCAGCGGGCGGTCTGGTGACCGTAGTGAACGCCAGCTTCAAGAAGCTGACGCATCGAGAAATCGGGGAGCGCCATGTCCAAATCCTTTTCCGGTTTGCGCCTCGGCGGATGATCTCAGGGCCTGCGCCCCAACCGGTGGACCGAAACGGGATGTCTCCCCGTCCGGCCCGCATCCGCCTGTGAAGTGGCGCGCGTATAGCCGTGCCTTCCCGGATTTGCAACCCCTGCCGCCCCTCGGAAACCGCGGACCGCTCCGCGGGGGGTATTTATATCAGGATGAAATGGGCTTTCATCCTGACCCAAATACCCCCGCCGGAGGCGCAGGCCGGCAAACGGGCGGCGGGGCTCAGGCCTTTTGCCCCATCGCCCAGGCCACCAGCGGGAATTCGGGATCGTTCTTCAGATCATCCCCGGGAAGCGCCCCGGGCGGCCAGGGGTGCTCCAGATTGCGCAACGCCGCGGCGCGGTTGCCCCACTGGCCGGTCATGATCGCCTCTTCGTCGAAGCCGGATTCGATCAGCAGATTGCGCAAGCCGCGCGCCGACCAGCGCGAGCAATCGACCGGAACAGCGTGAAAAGGAATGAAAAACGGCACCGCCAGCCAGAAGCGGCCGCCGGGTTTGAGCATGCGGAACACGTTCTTCGTGGCCGTCCAGGGGCGGTCGATGTGCTCCCAGACCTGGTTGGCGAGGATCAGATCGAATTTCAGCACCTTGCCGTCCTCGCCCCGGAAGGGTCCGGCGCAGGGATCATGATCCGGGAAATGGAATGAGCGGAATGTGCGGAAGCCAAAGCGCGCGCCCCAGTTGCCCGAGATCTCGGCGGCGTCCATCTTCGCAGGTCCCAGATCCTCGATCCATTGCTTCGAGACCTGCTGCATCACGATCCGGTTGAGCGAGGCCATGCGGACCGCCTCAGATATGGATCGCGCGGCCGTAAGCGTCGAGCACGGATTCGTGCATCATTTCGCTCAGGGTCGGATGCGGGAAGACCGTGTTCATCAGATCCTCTTCGGTGGTCTCAAGCTGGCGCCCCACCACATAGCCCTGGATCAGTTCGGTCACTTCGGCCCCGACCATATGGGCGCCGAGAAGCTCGCCGGTCTTTGCGTCGAACACGGTTTTCACCAGACCCTCGGACTCGCCGAGCGCGATGGCCTTGCCGTTGCCGATGAAGGGGAAGCGGCCGACCTTCACCTCATAGCCCTGCTCCTTCGCCTTCGCTTCGGTCAGGCCGACCGAGGCGACCTGCGGGTGGCAATAGGTGCAGCCGGCGATCGAGCCCGGTTTGATCGGGTGCGGATGGCCGCCCGCGATCAGCTCAGACACCATCACGCCCTCATGGCTGGCCTTGTGGGCGAGCCAGGGCGCACCGGCCAGGTCGCCGATGGCATAAAACCCCGGCACGCCGGTGCGGCAGAACTCATCCGTCACCACATGGGTGCGGTCGATCTTCACGCCGAGCGCTTCCAGCCCGAGCCCCTCGACATTACCGACGATGCCGACGGCCGAGATCACGGTGTCGAAGTCCTGGGTCGTGACCTTGCCGCCCTGTTCGATATGGGCGGTGACGCCCTGCCCCGGCTTGCGGTCGAGTTTTTTCACCGCCGCTTTTTCGAGGATCTTCATCCCCTGTTTCACGAATTGCTTCTTCGCGAAGGCTGAGATTTCCGCGTCTTCCACCGGCATGATGCGCTCCATCACCTCGACCACGGTCGTATCAGAGCCAAGCGTGTTGAAGAAACTCGCGAATTCGATGCCGATGGCGCCCGAGCCGATCACCAGCAGCTTTTTCGGCATCCGCTTTGCCACCAAGGCGTGTTTGTAGCTCCAGACCAGATCGCCGTCCGCCTCCAGCCCCGGCAGTTCGCGCGCCCGCGCGCCGGTGGCGAGGATGATGTGCTTCGCGCTCAGGGTCTCGGTGCCCTTGTCGGTCTTCACCTCGACGGTGCCGGGTTTGGGCAGCGTCGCCGTGCCCATCACCACGGTGATCCTGTTCTTCTTCATCAGATGGCCGATGCCGCCGGACAGCTGTTTCGCCACCGCGCGCGAGCGGGCGACCACCGCCGGCAGGTCGTAGCCGACCCCCTCCGCCTTCAGCCCGAACTCCTTCGCGCGGTGCATCAGGTGGAATACCTCGGCCGAGCGCAAGAGCGCCTTGGTGGGGATGCAGCCCCAGTTCAGGCAGATGCCGCCGAGGTGTTCGCGCTCGACCACCGCGACGTTCAGCCCGAGCTGAGCCGCCCGGATCGCGGCGACATAGCCGCCCGGACCCGCGCCGATCACGATCACATCGAAGCCATCTGCCATTTCCGCCTCCCGTCGAAAAACTGGTTTACCCTTAAACAATCTCGTTTAATCGAGCAACAAAGTTGGCGCCAGGCCCCTATGCGCCTGGCGCATGGCTGCCGCGCAGGGATTCCACCGCCGAGGCATAGGCGCCAGCGGCAAGAAATTCGGCTTCTTCGGGCGTGGTTTCGCGCCCCAAAGCGGTATTGCGGAACGGAAACCGGCCGAAGCGGCGGATGATGTCCTGATGCGCGCGGGCATGCAGCAGGCTCTCGGGGTTTTCCGGCATCCGCTCCCGGAACAATTCCACCGCCAGAGCCTGGTCGGCGGGGTCTTCGGAATGCTCGAACGGCATGTAGAAGAACTGCCGTTCGGGTTCGGGGGCGCCCAGATCCCAGCCCTCGTCCAGCGCGCGGCACGCCGCCGCCCGGGCGCGGGCATCGGTGGCAAAGGCCAGCGCGGTGCCGCGGTGGATGTTGCGGGCGAACTGATCCGCAACCACCAGATAGGCCAGCGTGCCGACCGTGCCGTCGACCCAGTGTTCCAGCCCGCCGTCATGCAAAGCCTGCCACAACTCGCCGAAGCGCGCGGCGCAGGCGTCGTCGATCTCGGGCCCGCCGAGATACCAGCCTTCGGGGCCGATCTCACCCAGCCAGAAATCCAGCACTTCCACAGGATCCGACATCTCAGCCCTCCGCTTTCGGGCCAGACTGGCAGGCCCGCGCGCGGGGTGCAACCTTCGGGCGAGGATCAGTCGCGATTTTCCTGCCCGTCCTCGGGTGCGGGGGCCTGGTCTTTCGGCACATGCTGGATCACCAGCGCCTCGGCCGCTTCGGTCGCGGCAGCGGTGTTTTCCGGCGAGGGGTTGATCTCGGGCGCGCTCTCGATCACCGCGACCGAGGCCACCGGCGAGGCGGTCGGCGTCAGCCCGACATAGGCGCCGGTCACCGTGGGCGTCGCCCGCCGCGTCATCCGCCAGGCGGCATAGCCCGCCAGCGCCGCGTAAAGCACGCCGACGAACAGGAAGAACCCGCGCGGCCCCACCACCCCCATCAGCCAGCCGGTGATCAGCGGCCCGAAGATCGAGCCGATGCCGTTGATGAACAAAAGCCCCGCCGAGGCCGCCGCCATCTGCTCTTTCGACAGGTAGTCGTTGGTATAGGCGAGGATCAGCCCGTAGACCGGATAGGTGATGCCGCCAAGCAGCGCCGCCACCACCAGAAGCAGCGGGAACGGCAGCGCGAAGGTGGTTGCCACCGCCATGACCGCCGCCGCCGCGACCGAGAGCCAGAGGATGATCTTGCGGCGGTCCACCCGGTCCGACAGTTTCCCGATCGGATATTGCAGGATCAGCCCGCCGATATAGAGCGCCGAGGTGAACAGCGCGATCTGCCGGATCGACAGCAGACTGACCGTGCCCCAGACCGCCGCCATGCCGAACATGGCCGAGAACACGCCCCCGATCAGGAAGATGCCGACGCAGCCCAGAGGCGAGATCCGGTAAAGCTCGCGAAAGCCGAGCCGCTCGCCGGTCTCGAACTTCGGTGAGGGGTAACTGGCCAGCAGAAGCGGCAGGAAGGCCAGCGAAACCAGCACCGACGGGATCAGGAACAGCTCGTATCCGAACGGATCGCCGAAGGCGAGCAGCGCCTGGCTGGCCACGATCCCCAGCATCTGCACGATCATATAGGCCGACAGCGCCTGGCCGCGGGTCTCATTGGTGGCGATGTCGTTGAGCCAGCTTTCCGCGGTGATGTAGATCCCCGCGAAGCCGAAGCCGATGATGATCCGCATCAGCGCCCAGGCCTGCCAGTCGATCAGCATCGGATAAAGCACCAGCACCGCCGAGATCAGCGAGCCGAGCGCGGCGAAGACCCGGATATGGCCGACATGCTGGATCATCCCGGGTGCGAAACGCGAGCCCAGCAGGAAGCCGAGGAAATAGGCCGACATCACGATGGAAAGCTGGAAGGTGCCGAAACTCTCCAGCGTGCCGCGGATCCCCAGAAGCGAGCCCTGGACGCCGTTGCCGACCATCAGAAGCAGCACGCCCAGAAGCAGGGGCCAGGTGGAAAGGATAACTCTC
Source organism: Pseudogemmobacter humi (assembly GCF_900609055.1). Lineage (GTDB taxonomy): Bacteria > Pseudomonadota > Alphaproteobacteria > Rhodobacterales > Rhodobacteraceae > Pseudogemmobacter > Pseudogemmobacter humi. The sequence continues at coordinate 19,973 of NZ_UXAW01000089.1, forward strand.
AGCATGACAGGCTCGGCAGGTTAGGGAATCAGCAGCGACGAGTCGCCGTAGGAGAAGAAACGATAGCCGTTTCGGATGGCATGATCGTAAATTTTCCCGATGCGGTCTTTGCCCATAAGCGCCGAAACAAGCATCAGAAGCGTCGATTTCGGCAGATGGAAATTGGTCATCAGCGCGTCAGACACCCGGAACGGAAAGCCTGGCCGGATGAAAATGTCGGTCCAGCCCTGCCAGGGCGCGATCTCGCCGGTCTCGCGCGCCGCCGTCTCGATCAGCCGCAGCGCGGTGGTGCCCACCGGGATCACCCGCCCCCCTGCCCGTTTCGTCTCGCGGATCGCCTGCGCGGCCCCGGCGCCGACCTGCCCCCATTCGGCGTGCATCTTGTGGCTGGCCACATCCTCGACCTTGACCGGCAGGAAGGTGCCCGCGCCGACATGCAGGGTGACTTCGGTGAAACTCACGCCTTTCGCGCGCAGGGCCTCCAGCAGATCCTGATCGAAATGCAGGCTGGCGGTGGGCGCGGCGACCGCGCCCGAGTGCCGGGCGAAGACGGTCTGGTAATCGGTGGCGTCCTGCGCATCCGCCGGGCGCTTCGCGGCGATATAGGGCGGCAGCGGCATCTGGCCGGCCTCGTTCAGCGCGGCGTCGAAATCCTCGCCGCTCAGGCTGAACTCCAGCCGCAGATCGGTTTCCCCCTTTTCCGCCACAAGTGCCGAGAGCCGGTCGGAGAACACGATCTCCTCGCCTTCCTTCAACTTGCGCAGGGGCTTTGCCAGCGCCCTCCAGCCGCCTTTGGCCTGCGGCTCCAGCAGCGTCACCTCGATCTTCGCCAGCGCCTCGCCGCGGGCGCGGGTGCCGGTCAGCCGGGCCGGGATCACTTTGGTGTTGTTCAGGACCATGAGATCGCCGGGGCGCAGCAGGTCGGTCAGATCGCGCACGTGAAGGTCGCGGATGCCGTCGCCCTCGGCCAGCAACAGCCGGGCGCTGGTGCGCGGGCGGGCGGGCCGCGTGGCGATCAGCGCCTCGGGCAGGTGGAAATCGAAATCGGAAAGCCGCATTCAGCCAGCCCCTCTCAGAACCGGCGCGGGCCGGCGGAAGATGTCCCGGAACATGCCCGGGGTCAGAATCGACAGCGGATTCACGCTGATCTGCGGGCTTTTGGCGGGGCCGCTCAGCCGGTAGTTGAAGCCGAACAGCCCCTCGCCCTTGCGGGTGAAGATCTGCCCGATCCCGTTGAGCAGGTAAATCGGGGAAATCGTGCCCTGAATATCCAGGCCCTGGCTGGCGCTATGGTAGAAGCCCGAGAAGGATATCCCCATCGAGGCGCCGACCGCCGCGCCTTGGACGATCTGCACCCCGTCCGGCACGATCAGGAAGCTCACGTCACCCTCGTTGAACTGGATGCCGTTGCCGTTGAGCTGCTCCAGCAGCCCCACCACCGAGGCGATCGACAGAAGCTCGGCCAGCACCGGCGCATTCTGGACCGAAAAGCCGTCGACCCTGGCGATGCCACTGTACTGGCCGGGAATGTCGCGCGGCTGGATCGTCATGTCGAGCGTGCCGCCGCGGCCCTTGTCGAAGATCCCCGCCGCCGCCATCACCCGCCCGGCATCGTCCGAGGTGATGCGCACCGCGGTGCCGCCCTTATAAGGCACCGTCGCGCCCCGGACCCGGCCGATCCCGTTCACCGCGGCGACGAAACTGCCGTCCAGCCCGCCCGCCCGGGTGCGGAACTCGCCCGACAGGCCGGTGAGCGATATCCCTTCCGTCACCGTCAGCCGGTCGAGATTGACGCTGAACGCCCCGCCCGCCCCCGCGCCGCCCTGGCC
>NZ_UXAW01000085.1 GCF_900609055.1 Pseudogemmobacter humi
CCCCCTGCCCCCCCCCGGCACCGCCCAAGGTGCCGGGATGGCTGCAAAACCCGCTGTCGGCCCGATGCGCGCCATCGTCGCGCCCGCAGCCGGCGCGGCACCCGCGGCCGACACCGGCGCGGCCCGGAGTATCCCGCTGGCCACCGGCAGCACAGCCGACCCTGCCGCCGCTGCTCTGCTGCCCGGCATCGCGGCCGCCTCCGGCTCTGCCGCCATCCGATCGGGCACTGGCACAGCCGAGCTCCCGCTTCCCTCACCCGCGCCCCATAACCTCGCCTATGTCATCTACACCTCGGGCTCGACCGGCGAGCCGAAGGGGGTGATGATCGAACAGCAGGCCATCGTGAACCGCCTGCTGTGGATGCGCGAGCATTACGGCATCGGCCCGGGCGACCGCATCCTGCAAAAGACCCCGGCCACCTTCGATGTCTCGGTCTGGGAGTTTTTCCTGCCCTGGCTCTCGGGCGCGGAACTGGTGATGGCGCCGCCGGGCGCGCATCGCGACCCGACCGCACTCGCTGCGCTGATCCGGCACCACCGGATCACCACGCTGCATTTCGTGCCCTCGATGCTTTCGGCCTTCCTGGCCGCGCCCGCGTCCGAGGGGCTGAGCATCGCCCGCACCTTCTGCTCGGGCGAGGAACTGACCGCCGACCAGCGCGACCGCTTCCATCGCCGCGTCAAAGGTGAGTTGCACAACCTCTACGGTCCGACCGAGGCGGCGGTGGATGTCAGCTGGTGGGACGCCGCGCCCGAGGACCGCTCGAACCCGCTGCCGATCGGCTGGCCGGTCTGGAACACCCGCCTCGTGGTGCTCGACGACCGGATGCGGCCGGTGCCCCCGGGCCTGCCGGGGAACCTTTACCTCGGCGGCATGCAGCTTGCGCGCGGCTATCTCGGGCGGCCCGATCTGACGGCGGAACGCTTCATCCCCGACCCGCACCATCCACGCGAGCGGCTCTATGCCACCGGCGATCTGGCCCGGCTGCGCGCGGACGGGGCGGTGGTCTATCTGGGGCGCTCGGACCATCAGGTGAAGATCCGCGGGTTGCGGATCGAACTGGGCGAGATCGAGGCGGCGATCATGGCCTCGGGGCTCGCGCGCGAATGCGTGGTGCTGGCGCGCGAGGACCGCGCGGGCGAGAAGCGGCTGGTGGCCTATCTGGTGCCCGAGCCCGGCTACGGGCCGGGGCTGCTGGCGCCGTGCCTCGCCGCGCGGCTGCCCGCCTATATGGTCCCCGGGGCCGAGGTGGTGCTGGACGCGCTGCCGGTCACTTCGAACGGCAAGCTCGACCGCAAGGCTTTGCCCGCGCCGGAACTGCCCACCGGCGGGCGGGCGCCCGCGACCGGGGCCGAGCGGCTGCTGTCGCGGCTTTACGCCGAGGTGCTGCATCTGGAGACCCCGCCCCCGGCCGAGGCGGATTTCTTCTCGCTCGGCGGCGATTCCCTTTCCGCGGTGCGGCTGGCGCTCAGGATCGCGACCGAGACCGGACGCGATCCGGGGCTGGGGACGATCTTCGAAAACCCGGTGCTCGACATGCTGGCGCGGCGGCTGGAGGAGGCCGGGCCGACCGATGACGGCCTCGGGCCCCTGATCCGGCTGACGGACGGCGCGGGCGATCCCTTGTTCCTGATCCATCCCGCCGGGGGCCTCGGCTGGGGCTACCGGGCGCTCGCGCGCAGCCTGCGCGGGCGCATGGTCCAGGCCGTGCAGCATCCGGGGCTGGACCCGGAGGAACCTTTGCCCGGAAGCCTCGCTGCGCTCGGGGCGCGCTACGCTTCGCTGGTGGCAAAGGCCCGGCCCGAGGGGGTGATCCATCTGGCGGGCTGGTCGGTCGGCGGCATCCTCGCCCAGGAGATGGCGGTGGAGCTGACGGCGATGGGGCGCGAGGTCGGCCTTGTGGCCCTTCTCGACAGCTACCCCGCCGATGTCTGGCGCGACGAGCCCGAACCCGACCCGGCCGCCGCGCTGCGGGCGCTGATCGCCATCGCGGGCCACGACCCCGAGGCGCATCGCGATCTGGACACCCGCGACAAGGTGGTGGCCTTCCTGCGCGCGGGCGACAGCGCGCTCGGCGCCCTGCCCGCGCAGGTGCTCGACGGCGTTGTGCGGCTGGTGACGGACACCAACCGGCTGGTGCGCGGGCACCATCACCGGCGCTACGGCGGCACGCTGACCCATATCCGCGCCGGGCGCGACCATGAGGGGCGCGGCCTGACCGCCGATCTGTGGCGGGATTACGCCGGGCGGATCGAGACGCTGGAAATCCCGTTCCTGCATGCCGAGATGATCTCGCCCGCCGCGGTGCTGCTGATCGCGCCGGAACTGGCGCGGCGGATGGATTAAGCGGCGGCGAACGGCAGCGCCAAGGGCAGCGATCCGGCGATGGTCTCGATATGGACGAGGCCCGGCAGCACATGCACCCGGGGCGCGAACCCCGGATGCCGCGCCAGCCCGGCGACGAAATCCATCGTCGCGGGCGCCGGCCCGTCGGGCGGCGGCCCGCCTGCGCCGGTGCGCTTCTCGCGGTCGCCGAGCGCGACCAGCAATTCGGGCGGATCCTCCAGCGGCGCGGCCCCGGCGGCGATGCGGCGGATCAGCGCCTCATCCCACCAGATCGAGGGGCTGATCGCAGCGAAACGCGCGAAGGAGCGCGGCCGGGTCAGCGCGGCGTAAAGCGTGAACAGCCCGCCAAAGGAATGACCCCAGAGCGTGCGCCGCGCCGGATCGACCGCGACCCCCTCTTCGGCGGCCGCGCGCAGCGGCCCGGTCAGCCGGTCGAGGAACTGCGCCGCGCCGCCGGCCAGCCGCCCCTCGTGGACGTGATCGGGACGGATGCCGTCGCCCGGCCCACCAGTTGCCTCATAGTCGGGCGCGGTGAAGTCGAGCGTCCGGCGCTCGCGCGCGAACTGCCGGTCGGTGTCGTAGCCCACCCCCACCAGCATCAGCCCCGGCACCATGGCCAGATGCCCGGGCGTCAGGAAATCGAACGCCGCATTGCCGTCGAGCAGATAGAGCACCGGCCAGCCGCCCGCAGGCGCCGCGCCACGCGGCACCGCGAGATAGAGCCGGTGCCCCGGCCCGGTCTCCACCCGCTTTTGCGAGAGGGTATGGCTGGGCACATCCGCGCTCAGGATCCGCAGTTCGGCGGGTTTCCTCGCATGGTCCGGGCCGGTTTTCCCCGTGTCAGACATTTTACGCTCCCCTCCCGCCGGAAACGGCCGGGTCCGGCGTGGAATAGTGGCGGGGGAATTAGTTGACAATCCCCGTCAAGAATATACTCCTGCGGGCAACAGAAGCCAGACCGGCACAGCCTGCCAGACCCGCAGCGACAGATCAAACGAGGAAAAAACCATGGTGCTTCCAACCCGTTCCGCCCTGCGCAGCCTTCTGGGCGCCTCGGCGCTGGCGCTGGCCCTGGCCGCCGGTCCGGCCGCCGCGGACACGATCTTCACCTCCACCTCGGACGGTTTCGCCGGTTCGGTGCGCGCGGGCGCGGCCGAGCAGGGCGCGGCGGTCGTCGCGGGCAGCAAGGTCGCCATCACCGGCGAGCGTCTGGTACCCGGCCAGGAGATCACGCTGATGCGCGGCAATACCGTTCTGAACGAGGGCGGCCCGATCACCGTCGACGCCGAGGGAAAATTCCGCTTCGATCTGACGCTGGACGCGGGTGCCATGAGCGGCTTGCAGCCGATCCTCGTCATCGCCGAGAAACCGGCGGCCGCCACCGTGGTCGATCTGAAAATCTCGCCCGATGTGCCGGTCTCGGGGGCGGAGAATTTCGAGATCACCAGCGCGCCGGTGACGCGCGGCCTCTACCAGGTGGCCTGGAGCCCGTCGCAAAAGGCGCTGTTCGTCACCGCCGCGGTCGGCCGCCCGCCGGTCAAGGATTCGTCCCTGAACAAGGTCGACGCGGAAACCCTTGAACTGCTGGCCAGTGTCGTCCCCGGCGAGGCGCCGCCCCCGCCGTCGCGCGCGGGGGGCGAAGGCGCCCCGGCTGCTGGCGGAGCCGCCCCCGAGGATGACGGCCGCCCGCCGCTCTACGCCGTCTACGGCGTGGCCGTGGACGAGGCGAACGGCAATATCTGGGTAAGCAACACCCGCCAGAACACCGTCGCGGTCTACCGGCTGGACGATCTGTCGCTGGTGAAGCAATTCGAGCCCGGCGACGTAACCCATTCCTTCAGCATCGAAATCGACGAGACGAACAACCGCGCCTATGTCAGCGAGGCGCGCCAGTCGCAGATCGCGGTCTTCGACACGAAGACGCTGGAGCAGCTCGATCCGATCGAACTGAGCTCCGACAGGCGCGGCGAGAGTTTCGCGGCCCAGGGCATCCATGTGGACGAAACCACCGGCCAGTTGTTCACCGTCAGCCTGGAGACCAGCGAAGTCGCCGTCACCGATCTGAAATCGGGCGAGACCCGCAACATCGCGCTGCCGGGCGCGCTTGGCGCGGCCTCGGTCGCCTATGATCCGGTCGAGGATCTGATCTTCATCTCGTCGCAGCAGACCGACAATCTGCTGATCGTGAAGGGCGCCGACGGCACCGTTCTGCATGACGTGGAGACCGGCGCAGGCGCGCTTTACACCACGTTCGAGCCGAAAAGCCGCCTCGTCTTCGTCGGCAACCGCGGCGCGGGCACCATCACCGTGGTCAACACCTCGGGCGAGATCGTCGCCAATCTGGAATCGGGCAGCTATCCGAACCAGCTGATCGCCGATGGCGAGGGCAACGTCTGGGCGGTGAACAAATCGCGCGGCGAAGACGACGAAAGCGGCGACCGGATCTGGAAGATCACGCCCAAAGCGCAGTAAGACAGCGCGCAAGGCCAGTTTTGCGGGGGCGGTCATGAACCGCCCCCGTCTGCCGTTCCCGGCTTCCGCCAGGCGAGGCCGGGCTATCCGAGAGGACCCGAAGGATGATCCGGTTTCGCCCCCTTGCAGCTTTCGCCCTGCTTCTGTCGCTGGCCCTGCCCGCCGCGGCCGAGATCCGGGTGACAGACATCCTCGGGCGCGAGGTGGTGCTGGAGGCGCCGGCGAAGCGGATCGTGCTGGGCGAAGGGCGGCATATGGCGGTGCTTGGCCTCCTGCACGACGACCCGGTGGCGCTGGTCGCGGGCTGGCGGCTCGACAAGGCGCTGGACGATCCGACGCTGGCCGCCTACCGCGAGAAATTCCCCGCCATCGACGGGATCCGCCCGGTGGGGTCCGGCAACCGCGACATCTCGGTCGAGACGATCATCGCGCTTGATCCCGATCTGGTGGTGCTGTCCCTGATGGATCAGGGAGATCCGGGGATGGAGCGCGCGCGCGATCAGATCGAAACCGCAGGAATCCCGGTGGCTTATGTCGATTTCTTCGCGCATCCGCAGGAGAATTCCATCCCCTCGCTGCGCATCCTTGGCGCGCTGACCGACGGCGCCGGACGCGCCGAAGACTTCGCCGAATTCTACGAGACCCGCCTCGCGCGCATCCGCGAGCGGCTGGCGGATCCGGGCATCCCCCGCCCGCGCGTGTTCTTCCATGTTCATGCCGCGCCGGTGAACTGCTGCTCGACCGTCGGCTCGGGCGTGTTCAACGATTTCATCGCCACCGCCGGCGGCCAGAACATCGGATCTGAGGCGGTCGACGGCGTTCTGGGCAATGTCAGCCTCGAATTCCTGATCGGCTCGGACCCCGATTTCTACATCGCGACCGGCGGCGCCCATATGGCGGCGCGCGGCGGGCTGGTGCTGGGCACCGGCGTCGCGGAAGACGACGCGAAGGCGAGTTTCGCCGCGCTGACCGGGGCGCCCGGCTTCTCCTCGTTGCGCGCGGCGGAAGAGGGCCGCGCCCATGGCGTCTGGCATCTGTTCAACGACACGCCCAGCCATATCGCGCTGATCGAATATCTGGCGAAAACCTTCCACCCCGACCTTTTCCCCGATGTCGACCCCGAAGGCACCCTGCGCGAGATCGAGAGCCGCTTCTCGCCGGTCGCGGTGCCCGGAACCTGGTGGGTCGGGACCGAGTGATGTCCGACGCGCTGATCGCTCGCTATCACCGGCAGAACCGCCGCCGCGCCGTCCTCGTGGGCACGATGGCGCTCGGCGCGCTGCTTGCGGTGGTGCTGGACCTGATCACCGGCCCCGCCGGCCTGCCGTTGTCGGAAACGCTTCGGGCGCTGACCGGGGGCGAGGTTTCGCGCGGCACATCCGTCATCATCTGGCAGGTGCGGCTGCCGGTGGCGATCATGGCCTTGCTCGTGGGCGCGGCGCTGGCGCTTGCCGGGGCCGAGATGCAGACCGTGCTGGAAAACCCGCTTGCCGAGCCCTTCACCCTCGGCGTCTCAGCCGCCGCCGCCCTTGGCGCCGCCACCGCCATCGTGCTTGGCCTGACGCTGCCGTTCCTGCCCGCGGTCTGGGGCGTCTCGGCCAATGCCTTCCTGTTCGCGCTGGCAGCCCTTGGCCTGTTGCAGCTGATGGGGCGGATCCGGGGTGGCGGGCCCGAGGTGTTGATCCTGTTCGGGATCGCGCTGAACTTCACCGCCGCCGCCTTCCTGTCGCTTCTGCAATTCGTCGCCTCGGCCGATGCGCTGCAACAGCTGGTGTTCTGGACCATGGGCAGCCTCTCGGCCGCAAGCTGGACCGGGGCGGCGCTGCTCGCCACAGCGATCCTGATCACCGCGCCCTTCGCGCTGCGCGCCTCCTGGCAGCTCACCGCGCTACGCCTGGGCGAGGAGCAGGCGCGCAGCTTCGGCGTCGATGTCACCGCGCTTCGTCGCTGGGCGCTGTTGCGCGTCAGCCTGTTGTCGGCGGCGGCGGTGTCGATGGTCGGCGTGATCGGCTTCGTCGGCCTTGCCGGGCCCCATATCGCGCGGATGCTGGTGGGCGAGGATCACCGCTTCTTCCTGCCCGCAAGCCTTCTGACCGGCGCGCTGGTGATGTCGCTGGCCTCTGTTCTCTCGAAGACCATCGTGCCCGGGGTGCTGCTGCCGGTGGGGCTGGTGACCTCGCTGATCGGCCTGCCGGTGTTCTTCTCGCTGATCCTGCGCGGAAAGGGTCGGCGATGAGCGGGCTGTCCATCCGCGACGTTTCCGTCAGCTACGGCCGCCGCCCGGTGCTGGCGGGCCTCAGCCTGCCCGATCTGGCGCCGGGCGAGGTCACGGTGCTGGCCGGGCCGAACGCCGCCGGGAAATCGACGCTTCTGCGCGCCATCGCCGGGCTCGCGCCCGCGCGCGGGCAGATCGCGCTCGGGGGCGAGGATCTGGCGCGGCTCAGCGGCCAGCGCCGCGCCGCGCTGATCGGCTTCATGCCGCAGACCCTGCCCTCGGGCGCCTCGCTCGTGGTGCTGGAGACGGTGATCGCGGCCCTGCGCGCCGGGTCGGGGCGCGAGGAAACCAGCCCCGAGAGCCGCGCCATGGCGGTGCTCTCGCGCCTCGGCATCGCGTCCCTCGCGCTGGACCCGCTCGACCAGCTTTCCGGCGGGCAGCGCCAGATGGTCAGCCTCGCCCAGGCCGTGGTACGCGACCCGCGGCTGTTGCTGCTCGACGAGCCCACTTCGGCGCTCGACCTCGCCCGCCAGGTGCGGCTGCTGACCGAAGTGCGCCGCATCGCCGCCGAGGGCCGCGTGGTGCTTGCGGTGCTGCACGATCTGGCGCTGGCCGCCCGTTGGGCCGACCGTATCGCCATCCTGCACAAGGGCGGGCTCTACAGTTTCGGCCCGCCCGCCGAGGTGGTGACGCCCGCGATGCTGGCCGAGGTCTACGGCGTCAGCGCCCGGATCGAGACCTGTTCGCGCGGCCATCTGATGGTGCAGATCGACGGCGAGATCGCCGCCCCCGCCCTGTGATGTCCGGGGCGGATCTGCATATCCCGCAGGCCCCCCACGGCCCGCTCGCACGGCTGAGCCATCTGGTGATGCGCGCCGAGGCGGCCCTGGGCGGCGCGATCTGCGGCGTGATCTTTCTGCTGATGCTTGCCAGCGCCACCTTCCGCGGCCTGCGCCATCCGCTGATCTGGGCCGACGAACTGGCGGTGCATCTGATGGTCTGCCTCGCCTTCCTCGGCGCCTCGCTCGCCATCGCGCTGCGTGGCCATATGACCATGGGCCTGTTGCCCGAGACCCTGCCGCCCCGCCCCCGCGCCTGGCTTGCGCTGGCGGGGGATGTGCTGATCCTGATGTTCCTGCTCGTGATGGCGCTGGTGATCTGGCGCTGGCTCGACTTGCCCGGGCTGATCCGCGCCGGATCGGGCGCGGCGCTGGCGCAGAAGACTTTCAGCTTCATCTACACCGACCCGACGCAGACGCTGGGGATCAGGAAGATCTGGTTCTGGCTGATCATGCCCGCAACCGGCCTGACCGGCCTGATCCATGTCACCGCGCAGATCGCGGGCGACCTGCGCGACTTGAGGCAGCCATGATCGCGGGGCTTTCCTTCACCGTCCTTCTGCTGCTCGGGGCGCCGATCGCCTTCGTGCTGGTCGCCGCCGCGCTGATCCTGATCCATGAGGGCGGCAACCAGATCCTGCTTGAGGGCCTGCCGCAGCAGTTCTTCGCCGGGATCGAGAGCTATCCTTTGCTGACGCTGCCCCTCTTCATCCTTCTGGGTGAGCTGATGGGCGCGGGCGGCATCGGGCGGCGGCTTCTGGCCTTCGCGGCGGCGCTGATGCTGCCGGTGCGGGCGGGGCTGGCCTATGTCAACCTGCTGGCCAATCTGATGATGGCCTCGGTCCTCGGCTCGACCGTGGCGCAGCTGACGGTGATGTCGCGGCTTGCGGTGCCCGAGATGGAGCGCGCGGGCTATCCGCGCGACCTTTCCGCCGCCGTCACCTCGGCCGGAGGGCTGCTGGCGCCGGTGCTGCCGCCCTCGATGAACCTGATCGTTTTCGCCGCGGTGGCGCAACTGCCGGTGGGCGATCTGTTCCGCGCGGCGCTGCTGCCGGGCCTCGCGCTGGCGCTGGCCTTCGCGCTGGTGATCGGCTGGCTCGGCTGGCGCCACAACCTGCCCCGGATCGGGCGTCAGAGCCTGAGCGCGCGCCTCAACGCCGCCCGCGCCGCCCTGCCCGCGCTTCTGGTGCCGGCGGTGGTGGTCGGCTCGATCCTCGGCAGCGTGGCGACGCCCACCGAATCCGCCGCCCTCGCCTCGCTGGTGACGATCCTCGTCGCGGTCTTCGTCTACCGCGAGATGCGGCTGAGCGACCTGCCCCGGGTGCTGGTGCGCACCGCCGTCACCTCGGGCGCGGTGCTCTATCTGGTGGCGGCGGCGCAGCTTCTGGGCTGGGTGATGACCTTCGGCAACCTGCCCCATGAGGCCGCCGCGATGATCCGCGATCTGGCAGACTCGCCGCTGATGTTCCTGATCCTCATGAACATTCTGCTTCTGCTCATCGGCACGGTGCTGGAGCCGGTGCCGGGCATCATCCTGACCGCCCCGGTGCTGCTGCCGATCGCCACCGATGTCTATGGCATCGACCCCTTGGCCTTCGGGGTGATCCTCTGCCTCAACCTCGCGCTCGGGCTGCTGACGCCGCCGGTGGGCGCCGGGCTCTACACCGCCTCGCTGATGACCGGGGTAAGCGCCGGGCGGCTCTCGTGGCTGCTGACGCCGTTCTTCGGCGCCGTGCTGGCGGTGCTGGCCGGTCTGACCGTGATCACCGCCCTGCAATCATCCGTGGGAGGATAAGATGACCCCGCTTCGCCGCCTGTTCGCCGCGCTGTTCGCGCTGACGCTCGCCGCGCCCTCTGCCCGGGCGGACGAGCTGCGCATCGGCCTGATCACGCCGCCGCCGCATCAATGGACCCGCTCGGCCGAGGCCCTGGCCGCGGCGCTGGACCAGGAGACCGGCGGGCGGCTGAAACTGGCGGTCTTCCCCTCGGGCCAGCTCGGCTCCGAGGCGCAGATGCTGCAACAACTGCAATCGGGCGCGCTGGACCTGGCCTTCCTGACGGTGGGAGAGCTGACCAACCGCGACGAGGCTTTCGGCATCCTCACCGCGCCTTACCTCGTGAAAGACGCCGAGGCCGCGGCGAAACTGCTGGAAGGGCCGACGGCTTTGAGGCTCCAGGACCATCTCGGCCCGCTCGGGCTGAAGGGCCTTGGCTATGGCATGGCCGGGATGCGGATCGTGGCGCTGTCGAAGCCCCTTGACGGCACCGTGGCGGGGCGCAAGATCCGCACCGTGCCGCTGGCGCAGGAGCTGGATTTCTGGACCCGCGCCGGCGCCGCCCCCACGCCGCTGCCGCTGCCCGAGCTGTTCGACGCCTATACCAACGGCCAGATCGACGGGATGCAGATCGACTACGAGGGCACGTTCAACAACCGTTTCCACGATTATTCCGCCGTGGTGCTGGAGACGGAACATATGATCTTTCCGATGGTGGCCGTCGCCTCGGCGCGCAAATGGCAGCATTGGACGCCCGAGGATCAGGCCCTGATCGCCCGGCTGGTGGCCGAGGAAACCGCCCGCATCCGCGAAGCCTATCCGCAGATCGACGCCGATTACCGCGCGAAACTGGAAGAGGCCGGGGCCAATCTGGTCCGGGTGGGCCCCGAGGTTTTCGGCGATGCGGTCGCCACCTGGTATGAGCACTGGCGCAGCCGGACCCCGCTGCTGGTGGAACTGGAAGCCGAGGCGAAGGCGCTGAACGAGTGAGCGGGGAGCCGTCTCCAGCCGGGGTTCAGGCTGCATGCAGAGTGCCTGCTTTGCGGACAGAGTTGCCGGTCGGACAGCTAAACCGGCTCTCCGTAGATAGTCGCAAATTTGCCCATCACTACGCTGAGGCGATGCATTTGGTCGTCAGATAATTGCAACCGTGACAGGGAAGCCGACAAGGACTGAAGTTCCTTCCGATCCAGATCCTTGTTCTCGCCGACAGTCAACTCAAAGACCTGCTCGAACTGATCTAAAGCAGTAGCAGCCTCGCCAGCCAATGCCGCAACCCTCCATGCAAAAGCTGATGCGCCAACGGTTTGACCATGTTCACGGATGAGAAGAACGGCAAGAGGGACAAGGCTCATGAACTCGATAAGAACCCCTTCATACCGCTGGAGGTCCGATAGCGATGGGTTGGACAGAACCTTGCTCAGCTTTTCTGTATGGCTGCTTATCGGTTTCAAGACATGCACTGCGCCTTCCCTCTCTCATCTAACCTGGTCTCTTGGCTCAGGCCTTTGCCAGTATTGTGGCAGGCTACTGAATGACCGCAAAGGGCTCGAAACCGCCCACCGGCCAGTGCGGGCCCGGATCCGTGTCCTCATGATCCCGGGCGATCACGGGGGAAGCGTTCTCTCCGGGCAGCCCCCTCACACGATGGTCAGCCCCGGCGCGGCCTCGCCCACCCTGCCGATCACGGCGGCCTCGGAGAAGCCGTCCTCGCGGAAGATGCGCAGCACCTCGTCCGCCGCTTCGGGCGCGCAGGCGACCAGCAGCCCGCCCGAAGTCTGCGGATCGCTCAGCAGCGCCTGGTCCACCGACGACATCTCGCGCGCGAAGGCGATCTCTGCGCCATAGCTGGCCAGGTTGCGGCCCGAGGCGCCGGTGACGAACCCTTCGCCGGCCAGCGCCACCGCGCCCGCGAGCATCGGCACCGCGGCCCAGTCGATGCGGATCCCGAGGCCCGCGCCGCGCGCCATTTCCAGCGCATGGCCGCCCAGGCCGAAGCCGGTCACATCGGTCATCGCATGGACGCCGGGCAGCCGCGCCAGCCGCGGCCCCGGCGTGTTCAGCCGCGTGGTGGTGCCGATCATCTCGCGATAGCCCGCAGCATTGAGTTTGCCCTTCTTCAGCGCCGCCGAATAGACGCCGACCCCGAGGGGTTTGCCGAACACCAGCACGTCGCCCGCCCGCGCGGCGGCGTTCTTCTTCACATGCGCCGGATCGACCACCCCAAGCGCCACCAGCCCGTAGATCGCCTCGACCGAGTCGATCGTATGGCCCCCGGCGATCGGGATCCCGGCGGCGCGACAGGCCTGCGAGCCGCCTTCGAGGATCCGGCCGATGGTCTCGACCGACAGCACGTTGATCGGCATCCCCACCAGCGCCAGCGCGAAGATCGGCGTGGCGCCCATGGCATAAACGTCCGAGATCGCATTGGTCGCGGCGATGCGGCCGAAATCCTCGGGGTCGTCAACGATGGGCATGAAGAAATCGGTGGTGGCGACGATGGCCTGATGCTCGTTCAGCTGGTAGACGGCGGCATCGTCCGAGGTCTCGATCCCGACCAGCAGCGCCTCGGGCACCGGCAGCGCCGAGGTGCCGCGCAGGATGCCCGACAGCACGCCAGGCGCGATCTTGCAGCCGCAGCCGCCGCCATGCGACAGCGAGGTCAGCCGCGGCTCCCCGGCGGGAATGGGGGCTGTCTGGGTCATGGCGCGGATCTTCCTCTCGGTCGGGCCGGTCCCCGGCCAGTCTCCGGCCGGTACCGGGATTGTGCCACCGCCCGCCCCCTGCGGCAAGAGGGCGAGCCCCTGCCCGGCGCGCTCACGCCGGATTTACCCGGAGGATCGTCGCCGTAAATCCGGCAAGATCAAGGGCCTGACGGCTTCCGCAAGTCGTTATGTCGGAAGGGAAATATTGCCTCTTTCCTTGACAGGCCCGCGCAACCAGGGGACGATTGAGCCTGTCAATACCGTGATTGAAGCAACCCATCACGCCCGGGACCGGCAAGCCCCCCGCGCATGACAGGCAGTAATAAGGAGAGGTCACATGAACATCGACCTTTCGCGCCGCGGCTTTATGAAGCTGGCGGGCGCGGGGGTGGCCACCACGTCTCTGGGCGCCATGGGCTTCCACGAGGCCGAGGCAGCCGAAGCCGCCCATGTGCGCGACTTCAAACTGGCCACCACCACCGAAACCCGCAACATCTGCACCTATTGCTCGGTCGCCTGCGGGATCATCCTTTACTCGAAGGGCGATCTGGCCGCGGGTGAAAAGGCGGAACTCCTCCATATCGAGGGCGACGCCGACCATCCGACCAACCGCGGCACGCTCTGCCCGAAGGGCGCGGCGCTGAAGAGCTACGTCAGGGCCGAGACCCGGCTGACCCGCCCGCGCTACCGCGCGCCCGGCGCCGACAAATTCCAGGACATCTCCTGGGACGAGGCGCTCGACAAGATCGCCCGCGCCGTCAAGGACGACCGCGACGCCAATCTGATCGAGCGGAACGCCGAGGGCGTGCCGGTCAACCGCCTGACCACCACCGGCTTCCTTGCGGCTTCGGCCACCACGAACGAGACCGCCTGGGCGACCTGGAAAGTGGTGCGCTCGCTGGGGATCGTAGGATTCGACAACCAGGCGCGCGTCTGACACGGCCCCACGGTGTCCAGTTTGGGCCCGACCTTTGGCCGTGGAGCGATGACGAACTCCTGGACCGATATCAAGAACACCGACCTCGTGGTCATCATGGGCGGCAATGCCGCCGAAGCGCATCCCTGCGGCTTCAAATGGGTGACCGAGGCCAAGCACCACCGCGGTGCGAAACTGATCGTCGTCGATCCGCGCTTCAACCGCTCGGCGAGCGTGGCGGATTACTATGCGCCGATCCGGCCCGGCTCGGACATTGCCTTCCTGATGGGGGCGATCCGCTGGATGATCGCGAATGACAAGATCCAGTGGGATTACGTCCGCAACTACACCAACGTCTCTTACCTGGTGCGCGACGACTTCGGCTGGCAGGACGGCATGTTCACCGGCTATGACGAGGAAAAGCGCAGCTACGACCAGACCAGCTGGGAATATCAGATCGGCGAGGACGGCTATGTCCTGACCGACGAGACCCTGACCCATCCGCGCTGCGTCTGGAACCTGCTGAAAGCGCATGTCGACATCTACACGCCGGAATTCGTGGAAAACGTCTGCGGCACGCCGAAGGACCGTTTCCTGAAGATCTGCGAGATGATCGGGGAAACCTCGTCGCCGACGAAGACGATGACCTCGATGTATGCGCTCGGGTGGACGCAGCATTCCAAGGGCTCGCAGAATATCCGCGGCATGGCGATGTTGCAGCTTCTTCTGGGCAATATCGGCGTGCCCGGCGGCGGGATGAACGCGCTGCGCGGCCATTCCAACATCCAGGGCCTGACCGATGTGGGTCTGATGTCGAACCTTTTGCCCGGCTATCTGTCGATGCCGCGCGAGACGGAACCCGACTTCGCGACCTATATGTCCTCGCGCGGCAACAAGCCTTTGCGCCCGAACCAGATGAGCTATTGGCAAAACTACGGCAAGTTCATGGTTTCCTTCATGAAATCGCTGTGGGGCGACAAGGCCACCGCCGGGAACGGCTGGGGCTACGACTGGCTGCCGAAGCTGGACATCCCGCAATACGACGCGATGCGGATGTTCGAGATGATGACCAAAGGCGAGGTGAACCTCTACTTCTGCCAGGGCTTCAACGCGCTGCTCAGCTTCCCCAACCGGGGCAAGATGACCGAGGCCTTCTCGAAGCTGAAGCTGATGGTCGTCATGGACCCGCTGGAGACCGAGACCGCCTCGTTCTGGGAGAACCACGGCATCCACAACGACGTGGACAGCGCGGCGATCCGGACCGAGGTGCTGGAGCTGCCCACCACCTGCTTTGCCGAGGACGAAGGCGCCACGGTGAATTCGGGCCGCTGGCTGCAATGGCACTGGGCGGGGGCGACCCCTCCGGGCGAGGCGAAGTCCGATGTGTGGATCATGGCGCAGATCTATCAGCGGGTGCGCAGGCTCTACGCCGAAGAAGGCGGCAAGGCGCCCGAGCCGATCCTGAATCTCGCCTGGGATTATGAGGATCCCGAAGAGCCGACCGCGGCGGAACTTGCGCGCGAGCTGAACGGGCGGGCGCTGGAAACGCTGTATGACGCGGCCGATCCGACCAAAGTGGTGCTGGAGAAGGGCAAGCAATTGTCGGGTTTCGGCCAGATGCGCGACGACGGCACGACCTCGGGCGCCTGCTGGATCTATACCGGCTGCTTCACCGAAGACGGCAACAACATGGCGCGGCGCGACAATGCCGATCCGTCGGGGATGGGCGTCTATCAGAACTGGTCCTTCTCCTGGCCGGCGAACCGCAGGGTGCTTTACAACCGCGCCTCCTGCGACCTCGACGGCAAGCCATGGGATCCGAGCCGGGTGCTGATCGAATGGAACGGCGAGAAATGGGCGGGGGCGGATATTCCCGACATCGCCGTCACCGCCAATCCGCGCGAAGTGGGGCCGTTCATCATGAACCCCGAGGGCACCAGCCGGCTGTTCAGCCGCAAACTGATGCGCGACGGGCCCTTCCCCACCCATATGGAACCGTTCGAGAGCCCGATCGCCAACCCGCTGAACCCGGAAATGCGCGGCAACCCCGTCGCCCGCATGTTCCAGGGCGACGTGGCGCAACTGGGCGACCGGACCGAGTTCCCCTTCGTGGCGACCTCTTACCGGCTGACCGAGCATTTCCACTACTGGACCAAGCACAACCATGTGAATGCCGTCACCCAGCCCGAATTCTTCGTCGAGATCAGCGAAGAACTCGCGGCCGAGCGCGGCATCCGCAAAGGGGGCCGGGTCCGGGTGTGGTCGGCGCGCGGCCAGGTCTGGGCCAAGGCGGTGGTGACGAAACGGATCCGCCCGCTGACCTGCGACGGCCAGACCGTCCATGTCATCGGCATCCCGATCCACTGGGGCTTCAAGGGCGCGGCGCGCAAGGGCTTCGGCCCGAACACGCTCGGGCCCTTCGTCGGCGACGCCAATATCGAGACGCCGGAGTTCAAGGCCTTCCTCGTCAACATCGAACCCGCATCGGAGGGCGTGGCATGACAACCGAACGCGCACCCCAGCCGACCACGGCGGCGGCGAACCCGCCGGTTCAGCCGATGGCCTCGAACCTGTTGCCGACGGATCTGGTCCGTATCTCGGCCACGGCCAATGTGCCGGCCCCCGAGCGGCAGCTCACCAAGGTCGCGAAGCTGATCGACGTGTCGAAATGCATCGGCTGCAAGGCCTGCCAGACCGCCTGTATCGAGTGGAACGACACCCATCCCGCGGTGGAGGAAAACGTGGGGGTCTACGAGAACCCCCACGATCTGACGCCCGAGATGTATACGCTGATGCGGTTCTCGGAATATGAAAACCCCGGGACCGGCGATCTGGAATGGCTGATCCGCAAGGACGGCTGCATGCATTGCGAGGATCCGGGCTGTCTGAAAGCCTGCCCGGCCCCCGGCGCCATCGTGCAATATTCCAACGGGATCGTCGATTTCATCTCGGCCAACTGCATCGGCTGCGGCTATTGCGTCTCGGGCTGTCCGTTCGACATCCCCCGCATCCACCAGACCGCGCATGTATCGAAGAAATGCACGCTCTGCTCGGACCGGGTGGCGGTGGGGCAAGGCCCGGCCTGCGCCAAGGCCTGCCCGACCCAGGCGATCACCTTCGGCACCAAGGACGACATGATCGCGCTGGCCAACGAGCGGATCGAGGATCTGCAATCGCGCGGCTACGACAATGCCGGGCTCTACGATCCGCAGGGCGTGGGCGGGACGCATGTGATGTATGTGCTGCATCACGCCGACAAGCCGGGGCTCTATGCCGGGCTTCCGGCGGATCCGCGGATCTCGCCGGTGGTGGAAAGCTGGAAGGGCACCACCAAGACCGTCGGCCTCGCCGCCATCGGCCTTGCCGCGGCGGGCGCGGTGCTGCACGGCATCTTCGCCAAAGCCAACAAGGTCTCGGCCGAGGAAGAGCATGAGGCCGAAGAGCTGGTGGTCAAAACCGCCTCCGCGCCTGTGCCGCCGTCTTCGGTGCCGCCGGAAAACCGGGGGGGTCTGTGATGCGCCGCGAATATTCGCATGAGGGCGACCATATCGAGGCGCTGAAACCCGTGGTGACGGTCAGCCGCTACCGCGGGATCACCCGGGCCAACCACTGGGTGACGGCCTTGTCGCTGATCCTGCTGGCGCTGTCTGGGCTCGCGCTGTTCCACCCGTCGCTCTACTTCCTGTCGGGCCTGTTCGGCGGCGGCCAGGTGGTGCGCTGGCTGCATCCGATCATCGGCGTGGTGCTGTTTCTCAGCTTCTTCCTCTTGTTCTTGCAGATGTGGAAGCTGAACCTGCCCCGCAGGGAGGATGCCACCTGGGTCGCCCGTATCGGCGATGTGATGGCCGGACATGAGGAGAAGCTGCCCGAGCTCGGCAAATACAACGCCGGGCAGAAGGGGGTGTTCTGGGCGATGACGGTGCTGATCCTGGTGCTGATCGTGACCGGGCTGATGATCTGGGAGCAGCAGGTGCATCTGTGGCGCGACTATGCGCCCTGGGCCGCCACCATCCCGGCACGGCGGATCGCGCTGCTGGTGCATGCGCTCTCGGCGGTGGGGATCATCCTCGTCTTCATCCTGCATGTCTATGCCGCCTTCTGGACCCGTGGCACCCTGCGCGCTATGACAAGGGGCAACGTGACCGGGGGCTGGGCCTTCCGTCACCACCGCAAATGGCTGCGCGAAGTGGCGCGGCGGCAGAATACCCCGCCGGCGGAGTGATCCGCCGGACCCGGCCCCTCGCGGGCCGGGCGGCCCGAGGCACGCATGACCAAAGACATCCAGCCCGACCCTTCGATGCCCGATCCTTCAATGATCGGCGGCGTCCCTCAGGCGCCGCTGGTTTTTCTGCCCGATCCGGTGCGGGTCTTCGACACCCGCGCGAAACGCTTCGCCTTTCTGGCAGAAACCAGCCGGCTTGGGCCGTATCTGAGCTTCCTCGCCGCTCTGACGGAACTCCAGGCCCGGCTGGCGGCGGAAGACCCCGCCCCCGGGGGCCCTTCGGCGGAACAGATCGCCCGGGCGAAAGCCGCGAAAATGCCGCCCCTCGACCGGGCGGCATTGGCGGACGACCCGGCGCTCATTCGCCTGCTGGATCGGTTCTGCGACGAGGCGGCGAAGCTGGAGATGCCCGAGCCCGCCCGCCTCGCGCTGAAAGCGGTCATCGCCGCCGATGAGGGCGACCGGCGATGGCTGCTCACGAACGTGCTCTCGGACACCATCCCCGAGGACAGCGCTGCGCCGCATCTCTTCGCCTCGGCCGCGGTGCAGGTCCATCTCGCGCGCCTTGCCGCCACGCTGAACGCCAAAGATCTGCAACCGATCCGCACCGGCCTCTGCCCGTGCTGCGGCGGCCGCCCCACATCGTCGCTCGTGACCGGCACCCCGGGGATCGAGAACGTGCGCTACGCAAGCTGCATGTCCTGCGCGACCTTGTGGAACGAGGTGCGGATCCATTGCCTCGCCTGCGGCACCAACAAGGGGATCTCCTACCGTTCCGCCGAAACCACCGAGGCGACCGTCAAGGCGGAATGCTGCCAGGAATGCCACTCCTGGGTGAAGATCTTCTACCAGGTGAAGAACCCGAGCCTTGACGCGGTGGCCGATGATGTCGGCAGTATCGGTCTCGACATGATGATGAAAGAGACCGATCTGAAACGGGCGGGCTTCAACCCCTATCTCGCGGGCTACTGATGGACGGGTTCCGCGCCCTGCCCTCGGTGGATCAGGTCCTGCTCTCGCCCGCGGGCGCGGCGCTGATCGCGGGCCATGGAAGGGCCTCGGTGCGCGAGGCTTTGCGCGCAAGGCTCGACGAGATGCGCGACGCGATCCGCGCGGGCGAGGATGGCGCTGTGCTGGCCGCCCGGCTGCCCGACCTCGTGGGCGCCGATCTGGCGGCGCGGGCGCGCACCCGGCTGCGGCCGATGCTGAACCTGACCGGCACGGTTCTGCATACCAATCTGGGCCGCGCGATCCTCGCCGATGAGGCGGTGCGGGCGGCGGTTGTCGCCATGGCCAACCCGCTGGCGCTGGAATTCGACCTGGAGACCGGCGGGCGCGGCCAGCGCGACGACCATCTGCGCGGGCTCCTGGTCGAGCTCACCGGCGCCGAGGACGCCACCGTGGTCAACAACAACGCCGCCGCCGTGCTGATCGCTTTGAACACGCTCGCCCAGGGCCGCGAGGCCGTGGTCTCGCGCGGCGAGCTGATCGAGATCGGCGGCGCCTTCCGCATGCCCGACATCATGGCGCGCGCAGGCGCGAAGCTGGTCGAGGTCGGCACCACCAACCGCACCCATCCGCGCGACTACCAGGACGCGATCACCCCCGGGACCGGGGTGATCCTCAAGGTCCATACCTCGAATTACCGCATCGAAGGTTTCACCGCCGAAGTGCCCGCGCCGCAGCTCTCGCTGATCGCGCGCGAGGCGCGGGTGCCGCTGGTGAACGACCTCGGCGCGGGCTCGCTGGTCGATCTGTCGGCCTGGGGGCTGACGCGCGAGCCGACCGTCGCCGAGGCGGTCGCCGAAGGCGCCGATCTCGTCACCTTCTCGGGCGACAAGCTGCTTGGCGGGCCGCAGGCCGGGTTCATCGTCGGGCGCAGGGATCTGATCGCGGCGATCAACCGCAACCCGCTGAAACGCGCGGTGCGGCTCGACAAGATCCGCATCGCGGCGCTGGAGGCCACTTTGCGGCTCTACCGCGACCCCGACCGGCTGGCGGAACGGCTGCCCACGCTCAGGATGCTGGCCCGCCCGGCGGCGGAAATCGCCGCCCAGGCCGCGCGGCTGGCGCCGAAGATCCATGTGCTGCTGGAACCCCTCGGCTTCGCTGCCGCCCCCTGCGGCTGCGCCAGCCAGACGGGCTCCGGCGCGCTGCCGGTCGATACCTTGCCCTCGGCCGGGCTGCGGCTGACCGGCCAGGGCGGCGATGCGCCCGACCGGCTGGCGGCGAAGCTGCGGGCGCTGCCCTGCCCCGTCATCGGCCATATCCATGACGGCGCGCTGATCCTCGACCTGCGCTGCCTCGACGACGATCAGGCGCTCATCTCGGCGCTCACCGCGCTATGATCATCGGCACCGCGGGCCATATCGACCACGGCAAGACCGCGCTGGTGCGCGCCCTGACCGGCCAGGACACCGACCGGCTGGCCGAGGAAAAAGCGCGCGGCATCACCATCGAACTCGGCTTCGCCTATGCCGATCTGGGAGGCGGAGCCATCACCGGCTTCATCGACGTGCCGGGGCATGAGCGGCTGGTCCATACCATGCTGGCGGGCGCGGGCGGCATCGACTTTGCGCTGCTCGTGGTCGCCGCCGACGACGGGATAATGCCGCAGACCCGTGAGCATCTGGCGATCCTCGATCTGCTTGGCCTCACCCGCGGCGCGGTGGCGCTGACGAAAGCCGACCTTGCCGACGGGCCCCGCCGGGCTGAAGTCACCGCGCAGATCCGTGCGGCGCTGGCGGGCAGCGGGCTCGCCGATGCGCCGGTGATCCCGGTTTCCTCGCTGACCGGCGAGGGCATCGCCGGGCTGCGCGCGCTGCTGGCCGAGGCCGAAGCCGCCACCACCCTGCGCCGCGCCGGGGGCGGTTTCCGCCTTGCGGTGGACCGCAGCTTCACGCTGGCGGGCACCGGCACCGTGGTGACCGGCACCGTGCTCTCGGGCCGGATCACCCCGGGCGAGACGGTGACGATCAGCCCGAAAGAGGGGCTGAGCGCACGCATCCGCGGGGTCCACGCCCAGAACCGCGAGGCCGGAGAGGGCCGCGCCGGCCAGCGCTGCGCGCTGAACCTCGCGGGCGAGAACATCCATAAAGAGGCGATCCACCGCGGCGACGTGGTGCTGACGCCCGGGCTGCACGCCCCCACCGACCGGATCGACGCCGATCTCACGGTGCTGGGGTCCGAGCCGAAACCGCTCGGCACCTGGTTTCCGGCCCGGCTGCACAGCCATTCGTTCGAGTGCGGCGCGCGGATCGTGCCGCTCGCGGACCCGATCGTCCCGGGGGCCTCGGGCCTCGTGCAACTGGTGCTCGACCGCCCCATCGCCGCCGCCCTGGGCGACCGCTTCGTGCTGCGCGACGTTTCGGCCAGCCGCACCATCGGCGGCGGGCGCTTCCTCGACCTGCGCGCCCCTGCCCGCAAGCGCCGCGCGCCCGAACGGCTGGCATGGCTGACAGCCGCGCGCCCCGAAGACCCCGCCGAGGCCCTGCGCGGCCAGCTTGAGATCGCCCCGGTCGATCTGCCCGGCTTCCTGCGCGACCGGGCGCTGCTGCCCGCCGCGGGCCCGGCGCTGACCGTCGCCGCGGGCGCGCAGATGATCGGCCCGCTCGCGCTCTCCGCCGCCCGCCTCTGCGGCCTGCGCGAGGGGCTGGCGGCGACGCTGGCGCAGTTCCACGACGACAACCCCGATCTGCCCGGCATGGGCCGCGAGCGGCTGCGCCTCGCGCTCACCCCCCGTCTGCCGAAAGACGTGTTCCTGACCTTCCTGCGCCAGGAGACCGACGCGGGCCGCGCCGCGCCCGATGGCGCCTTCGTCCGCCTGCCCGGCCATGAGGTGCGGCTGTCGCCCGAAGACGAGGCGCTGCTCAACCGCATCCTCCCCGCGCTTTTGGGCGAGGCCCGTTTCCGCCCGCCGCGCGTGCGCGACTTCGCCGATGCCTTCGGCGTGGACGAGCGCGAGATCCGCCGGGTGATGCGCCACAGCCAGAAGATGGGCCGCACCGATCAGATCGCCCATGATCATTTCTTCGCCCGCGAGGTGACGCGCGAGATGGTCGCCATCCTGCACGACCTTGAGGAAGCCACCGAGGGCGGCTGGTTCACCGCCCCGGCCTTCCGCGACCGGGTGCAGAACGGGCGCAAGGTGGCGATCGGGATCCTCGACTTCTTCGACCGCCACGGCCTGACGCTCCGGCGCGGCGATCTGCGCCGCATCAACCCGCACCGCGCCGATCTGTTCGACTGAGCAGCCTTGCGGCAGGGCGCGGGGGCCACTAGCCTGACGTGTCGATATGGAAGGGAATCGTCCCCGGTGGGGCGGCCGGTCTTCAAAACCGGTTGGGGCAGCGAGCCTGTCCCGGGTGGGTTCGACTCCCACTCCCCTCCGCCGGAATTCCGAAAGCATCCGCGAAGGGCACGGCTTACGGGCGATGCTTTCCGCCCGGCCGCTCCGCGCACTCCGGCGCCGGGATCGCGCCTGTCAATCAGGATTTCAGGCATAAGAAACAAAGTTTCCTTGAATGACACAAGATCCCGGGCCATCCTGCCCCGGGGCGCCTGCCGCCCCTGCAACTTGCCAGGAGAAACAGTCTCTTCAGACTGCGGGAGGACATAATGGCTATCAGGAAGTTCGGAACGTGGAAGGCGCCCGGGGTCGAACCGATCACCTCGGACCTCGACTGGTGGCATCCGGTGGAAGGCTCGCCCACCATGAAGACCTGGATCGAATATCAAAGCCCCGACGGCAAGTATCTGAGCGGATACTGGGAAGCGACGCCGGGCAGCTACCGGGTCAAATACGAGGTGGACGAGTTCATCCACTTCTTCGAAGGGAAGGCGACGCTGATCAACGACGGCGAAGAGCCCCGCAGCTTCGTGGCGGGCGACACCTTCCTGATCGAAGCCGGTTTCGACGGGATCTGGCGCACCGAGGAAACCGTGCGCAAGACCTTCGCCATCCGGGTGCGCTGACAGCGCCGGGCAGCTTAGGCGGACCCGGCCCGGTGCCCTGTGCCGGGCCGGGCTGGCGCCGCCGGGGCCTCCTGCGGGGTCTTCCGCGGGGTCTTCTGCGGGCGATGTGCAGGTCTTTCTCCATTCAATCCGCGCCCGCCGCGTGAAAAACCTGCGGCGGCGGGTTGTGGCGGCGGCGGTTTCGCCGGATGTTCGACGCCGAGAATGCAGACTGGTCAGGACATGCCCGCAAACAGCCTCTCCCGGATCCTCTTGTCCGGCCTGTGCCTCGCCGCACTTTCCGCCTGTAGCCGCTCCGGCGAGATATCGGCCGCCTCCGGCGATCAGGTGACGATCCGCCTGGAGCAGGGGACGCATCGCGCCGCCGAGGCGCAGGCCGGGGCCGAACGGCTCTGCGCGGACTTTGGCCGGAAGCCGCAATTCCTGGCCATGACGACCGAGCCCGGCAGCCTTGCCCGCCACATCATCCGCTACGATTTCGCCTGTGTGGCGCAAGGAGATCCCGCGCTTTCGTGATGGTGCGGGGCCTCGTAGTAGAGCCGCCGCGCGGGCGCGCGCCTCAGATCAGCCCCGGATCACCATCCGTCATCCGGCCGACGATATCGCCAGCCGGCCTGTCGTCGCGCCCGGGGCCCGTCACGGGGCAGATCCTTCAGCAAACGGCCCGACCCGGCAGCAGGGACCACCACAGATTTCCGACCCGCCCTTCGGAGCAGGTGGAAGAGGAACATTCCAGGGACGCTGTGGTTTAACCCGGGCGGAACAACCGGCTGCGAAATCCGTCGCTGCGCGCAGGGGCGGTCCCGGAGATCGGCGGCCTGCGACCCGCGGCGAATCCGGCTTTCCGGCGAGGCTGGCGGAAAGCCGCATAGAAGGCAGTCTGGTGAAACAGACCGCCAGGAGACCGCCAGGAGACCAGGCAGAGAAAGTGTCGCCCGCCTTCCCTGCCCGCCCCCGGCGGCCGGTGGGGGCGGAACAGATTTCGCGCCTTGCGGTTTCCCTGTCCGGGCGGCCCCCGGACCGGACCGTATCGCCTGCGGCACCTTCCACCCCACCGCGCGCCGCCCGGACCAGACGAAAGGACGCAGCACAGATGACGAAGCCCTGGACCTATCGCCCTGCCGATTCCGGATCGCCCGGCTGGCAGGACAATGCGCTCAGCAATGCCATGGCCTGGGCCTCGGATACGTTCCTGAGCAACTGGTGCACCCGCGAGGGACACTGGTCTTTCGCCGTGGCGAACCCGCTCTGGGCGGAATGCAGTTGCTGCCTGACCTTCCGCGGCCTCGTCCTCGGCCTGATCGCAGGCTTTGCGGCAGGCCTGATCGCGGGGGCCTGGCTCTTCTGATCCTTCGTCCGGCAGGCTTCGCAACCGGGCGGGGTAAAGCACAAGCGCCGCACAGAGGCCCCTGAAATGGCCCCTGAAATCAGGGGCGCCCGAAGAGGACCGGGCACTGGTGCGCGTCTCAGAGACGGAAGAATTGCATCGGGACCGCCTCATCGCCCTTCTGTCCCCCCGTGGCGCGTGAACCGGCGGCGATCTTCGCGGGGCTCCGCGAGGCGGGCGGCCACGACGGAGCCGGGCAAGGCCGGCCATCACTCGGGGTTTCGAGCGCGCGCCAGCGGCAGGCATGGCGCATATCCTGCGCCCATACCGCCCCGCCCCGGGACCAGGCGCCGGGCCGCGCCATCCGGTATTTCCCGAACCGCGCGCGGTCTTTCCGGCCCCGCGGCGCCTGCGCGGCGATCCCGGTCGCGCGGCCAGGATCCATGCGCCCTTTCAGCAATCATTGTCCTTGTCGATCATGCCCGGACGGTCGCGGTCCTCGCACATGGCGCTGTCGGGGTTGCGGCCGCGGGGAATCGAGGGCTCGGGGTCATTCTGCCGCCTCGCCTTCTCGCGCACCACCCCGGGCTCCACCCGGCGCTGTTCGGGGGTCTTCGCATCGTCCTTGCCGGTGATATTTTCTGCGGATTTCATCCTGGCCTCCTGTTGTCCGATCACAGGGGAAACCCGCATCCCGGCGTGTTGTTCCGGGATGCGGCCGCGTCAGCCGGCCTTGCGCAACCCCAGCCGGGCGGCATCCGCCGAGCAGCTGTAGATATGGTGCATGGCATCGACCCGCCCCGGCATCAGCGCGATATCCTCACGGATCCAGGCCCAGGGATGGGCCGCCAGCGCGCGCTCGAACGGCGCCGAGACGGTGGCCGACCAGAAGGCGGCGATCCCGCCCGGCCGCAGCGCCCCCGCCACCGCGGCAAGGCCCTGCCCCTGGTAAAGCCCGGTGTTTTCCGGCCGCACCAGGAAATCCGGCCCATTGTCGGTGTCGAGCAGGATCAGATCGTATGCGCCCCGCGCCCCGGCGAGATGCGCCTGCACGTCGCCGGGGATCAGCCTGGTCCGCGGATCGTCCAGCGGGCGCCCCGCGAGAGGCCCGAGCGGGCCGCGGTTCCAGGCAACGATCTCCGGCTCCAGCTCGCAGACCGTGACCTCTGCGCCCTGCCCCACCAGATCGAGCACGCCGCGCAGCGTATAGCCCATCCCCAGGCCGCCGATCAGCACATGGCGCGCCGTGAAATCGCAGCGCCGCAGCGTGCGCAGGGCAAGCTGATCCTCGGAATGGTGGTTCAGGTTCGACATCAGTTCGATGCCGTTGTAGCGGATCTCGAAGATCTCTGCGCGCCGGCGCAAGACGATCTCGTCGCCCGAGGCGCTTTGCGCCCGTGCGATGGTTTCCCACAATGTCATGTCGTTTCCCGTGATGAGGCGAGGCCCGCGGCAAAGCGCGGGCGGTTTCAGCGCGAGGGGCCGGGTTGCCGGGCACAGACGGCCCGACAACCCTCAGACATTGTTCGCGCGAAGCCCGATCAGAAGCGGAAACAGCGCCGGAAGGTTGGACAGGTTCGACATATGCCCTCCTTCTGCGGCGCGGGTCGGGGGCACTATGCCCGCCGGGGGCCGGGGGTGCAACCTGCCCCATTGAGACGCAGGCGGCACCGGCCTATAGACGGGCGAAAGCACTCCTCAGGCTGAGGGTCGTATCATTCAGCCCACAGGCGAGGAATGCCGATCACCCTGACCTCTGTAAGCCAGCCGCTGAGCCTCGGCTTCGACGCCATCATCGACGTGCGCGCGCCCTCGGAATATGCCGAGGATCACCTGCCCGGCGCGATCAACCTGCCGGTGCTGAGCGACGAGGAACGCGCGCAGGTCGGCACGATCTACAAGCAGGTCTCGCCGTTCGATGCGCGCAAGCTGGGCGCCGCGCTGGTGGCGCAGAATGCCGCGCGCCATCTGATCGGGCCGCTCGCGGCGATGCCCGGGGGCTGGCGGCCGCTGGTCTATTGTTGGCGCGGCGGGCAAAGGTCCGGCTCGTTCGCCACGATCCTTGGCCAGATCGGCTGGCGGGTGGAGCGGATCGGAGGCGGCTACAAGGCCTGGCGCGGGCTGGTGGTCGAGGCGCTGTATCAGCGGGCCTTCACGGCCCCGGTGGTGCTGCTCGACGGCAATACCGGCACCGCCAAGACCGGGATTTTGCAGCTTCTGCCGGGGCTTGGCGTGCAGGTGCTGGATCTGGAGGGGCTGGCGGGGCACCGCGGCTCGCTGTTCGGCTCGGTGGGGCCGCAGCTCGGCCAGCGTGCCTTCGAGGGGCGGCTGGCGCTTGCCATGGCGGCGCTGGACCCTGCCCGTCCGGTGGTGATCGAGGCGGAAAGCGCGCAGATCGGCGCGCGCCGCCTGCCGCCCAGACTGTGGAAGGCGATGGCCGCCGCGCCGCGGATCGTGATCGAGGCGCCGGGAAAGGAGCGCGCCCGCTACCTCGCCCGCGCCTATGCCGACGTGACCGGAGATTCCGCGCGGCTCTTGCGCACGATTGCGGCGCTGAAACCCTGGCAGCCCGCGGCGCGGATCGCCGCCTGGGAGGGGATGGTCGGCTCCGGCGATCACGAGGGGCTCGCGCTCGAACTGATCACCTGGCATTACGATCCGCGCTACAGCCGCCACCGCAACCGGCTGGCGGTGAAGATGGCGCCGCTGGTGGCGGAGAGCCTTGCGCCCGAAGCCCTGCCCGGTCTCGCCCGCCGGGTGGCGGCGCTGGTGCCCGGACTGGTCTGAGCACTTTCCATTATCGAATATTCTGTCCGTCGCAATCACCAGAATGCGCCAGACGGCTTTCCCTTATCGAACATCAGGGAAAGGAAAACCCCGGCGGTCGCCCGCCGGGGTTCGTCATTTCGTCAGACCGCGATCAGCGCAGATCGAAACGGTCGGCGTTCATCACCTTGTTCCAGGCGGCGACGAAATCGCGCTGGAATTTGCCCCGGGCGTCGTCCTGGGCATAGACCTCGGCCAGCGCGCGCAGTTGCGAGTTCGAGCCGAACACCAGATCGACGCGGGTGGCGCTCCAGCGCGGCGCGCCGGTGTCGCGGTCGGTGCCCTGGAACAGCCTGCCGCTCTCATCGACCGGCTTCCACACCGTCGCCATGTCCAGCAGGTTGACGAAGAAATCGTTCGTCAACTGGCCGGGGCGGTCGGTGAAGACGCCATGCGCCGCGCCACCGTGGTTGGCGCCC
This sequence comes from Pseudogemmobacter humi, assembly GCF_900609055.1. Taxonomy (GTDB): domain Bacteria; phylum Pseudomonadota; class Alphaproteobacteria; order Rhodobacterales; family Rhodobacteraceae; genus Pseudogemmobacter; species Pseudogemmobacter humi. The sequence continues at coordinate 27,038 of NZ_UXAW01000085.1, forward strand.
AGCACCCGCAGCCCGCCCACCAGCACCGTCAGTTCCGGCGCGGTCAGGGTCAGAAGCTGGGCCTTGTCGACCAGCATTTCCTCGGGCGACAGGCTGAAGTCGGTGCGCTGCCAGTTGCGGAACCCGTCGGCGCCCGGCTCCATCACCGCGAAGCTGTCGATCTCGGTCTCTTCCTGGCTGGCGTCGGTCCGGCCGGGCAGGAACGGCACTTCGACCGGCTGACCCGCGGCCTGCGAGGCCGCCTCGATCGCCGCGGCACCGCCCAGCACGATCAGATCGGCGATCGAGACCTTCTTCGCGCCTTTCGCGTCGAACCGGGCCTTGATGCCTTCCAGCACGTCGAGCACACGCGCCAGTTGCGCGGGCTGGTTGACCTCCCAGTCCTTCTGCGGTGCGAGACGCACGCGCGCGCCATTGGCACCGCCGCGCAGGTCGGAGCCGCGGAAGGTCGAGGCCGAGGCCCAGGCCGCCCCGACCAGTTCCGCGACGCTCAGCCCCGAGCCGAGGATCTCGGCCTTGAGCGCGGCGATGTCGGAAGCATCGACCAGCGGGTGATCGACGGCAGGAATCGGATCCTGCCAGATCAGATCCTCGGCCGGCACTTCCGGCCCCAGATACAGCGCCTTCGGCCCCATATCGCGGTGGGTCAGCTTGAACCAGGCGCGGGCGAAGGCATCGGCGAACTTGTCGGGATTGTCGAGGAAGTCGCGCGCGATCTCGCGGTAGACCGGGTCTTCGCGCAACGCGAGGTCCGAGGTCAGCATCGACGGCACGGTGCGCTTGCCCTTCACATGGGCGTCGGGAACGGTGTCCTTGCCCATGCCGTGTTTCGGGATCCACTGATGCGCGCCGGCGGGCGAGCGGGTCAGTTCCCATTCATAGCCGAACAGGTTCCACAGGAAGTTGTTCGACCATTTGGTCGGCGTGGTGGTCCAGACCACCTCCAGCCCCGAGCCGATGGTGTGTTCGGCATTGCCCTTGCCGAAGCTGTTCGTCCAGCCAAGGCCCTGGGCCTCGATCGGCGCCGCTTCCGGGTCGGCGCCGACGTTATCGGCCGGGCCCGCGCCATGGGTCTTGCCGAAGGTATGGCCGCCCGCGATCAGCGCGACGGTTTCCTCGTCGTTCATCGCCATCCGCGCGAACGTGTCGCGGATGTCGCGCGCCGAGGCCAGCGGGTCCGGGGTGCCGTTCGGGCCTTCGGGGTTCACGTAGATCAGGCCCATCTGCACCGCAGCGAGCGGGTTCTCCAGCGAGCGGTCGCCCGAATAGCGCTGATCGGCCAGCCATTCGCCCTCGGAGCCCCAGTAGATGTCCTCCTCGGGTTCCCAGACATCGGCGCGGCCGCCGGCGAAGCCGAAGGTCTTGAATCCCATGCTCTCAAGCGCGACGTTGCCGGCGAGGATCATCAGATCGGCCCAGGACAGGCTGCTGCCGTATTTGCGCTTGACCGGCCACAGCAGACGCCGCGCCTTGTCGAGGTTCACGTTGTCCGGCCAGGAGTTCAGGGGCGCAAAGCGCTGCGTGCCCGAACGGGCGCCGCCTCGGCCATCGGCGGTGCGGTAGGTGCCGGCCGAATGCCAGGCCATGCGGATGAAGAACGGGCCGTAATGGCCCCAGTCTGCCGGCCACCAGCTCTGGCTGTCGGTCATCAGCGCGGTCAGATCCGCCTTCACCGCCGCCAGATCGAGCTGTCTGAACGCCTCGGCATAGTCGAAGGCCGCGCCCAGCGGATTTGCCGCGGTGCTGTTCTGATACAGAACCTTCAGATTGAGCTGATTCGGCCACCAGTCACGATTCGAGCGCCCCCTGCGCGCCGCGCCGCCACCGGCACCATGAATCACCGGGCACTTGCCGCCGCTTACGTCGTTTCCGTCCATTCTCATCCTCCCTGGGCTGCGCCCGACAGCCGTTTCGCCCCCCGGATCGGAGGCAGACTGTTCAACTGCCGGCGTGACGCGCTGCATATTACCAAAGCCGCCGGCCTTGGATAGAGTAAAATTAGAATAAGTATAAATCCAGAGTGCCAGAGCCGGGCAGACCCGGATTCCGGCCGCGCCGGTGGGTCATTTCCCCCGGATTTTTCTGGATTTTTGCCGCCGGGGGCGTCATATGAACGAAATCAGGCCATGAAACCGCCGTGTTGCAGCGGCAGAACCGGATCCGATTATCAGACGTATGCGGAGAGCCGGAATGCTCAGAAAAACCTTTATCACCCTGGGGCTGACCCTGTTTCTCGCGGGCTGCTTCGGCAGCGGCACCTTCCAGACCAATTATCAGCAGATCGACCGCAGCATCGCGCGGGACTGGCGCGTGGCGAAGATCTCGGTCGAGGTGCCGCGCAGCCTCTCGGTCTCGGAAAAGAACAGCTATATGCCGAGAGCCGATATCGTCTGGCACGGCGATCCGATGGGTGACCGCTACGCCCAGATCGAGGCGATCTTCCGCGATGCGCTGCAAAAGGGCACCAGGGATTTGCGCGGCAGCCGGCCGGTGACGATCCAAGCGGTGGTGACCCGGTTCCATGCGCTGACACCGCGCGCGCGGGGGATGGACGGCAATGTCGGCGTGCATGACATCCGCTTCGACATCACGGTCTTCGACGCCCGCACCGGCGCGGCCCTGACCGCGACGCAGGCGGTCGAGGCCGATTTTGCCGCGCTGGTGGGCCAGGCCGCAGCCGATGCCGATGCCCGCGGCTATACCCAGAAGGAAGAGATCGGCGAACATCTGGTCAAGGTGTTCCGCAACTGGCTGGGCGGCTATGGCGAAGACCCCCGCAACAGCTTTTCGCGCATGGGGCGCTGACCGCAATCAATGCCATCGCAAGGCCCGCCCGGCAGATCCGGGCGGGCCTTTCTGTGCCGCACCGCCCCGCCGCGGGCCATTGTTTTTCAATACACCCTTTCAGGCACCCCGGCCCGGAAACGGCTGTAAAGAATCATGACTGAATTTCAGCACCACCTCGGGTGCCTGTTCGCCCGCCAGTTCATCCGCGAAAACCTGATCCTGCGCGGCGCATATCGCGTGACGGGCACTGAGACCGCGGCAGACAGCGGCAGCGTCGCGATCCTGTCCTGCGGCAAACCCCATCCGGGGGCGGCTCTGCCCCGGGGATGTAGCCGTCCAGCCCCCGGCACCGGCGAGGGCCGCGGGAATGTGCCGACCGGCACGCTGCGCGAGACGATTTATCCCGGCCCGGCGATGAAATACGAAAGGGTGCTGCCCGACGCCCCCCTCGTCGCAGGCAGAGCGACAGAGGAAAGGCTCCGATCTAGCTGGCCCTGGGCGGCGAAGGACGGCATTGACAGGACGATGATGATGGATGCGAAGACCAACGGCGAAGTTTCCTTCTGGTATGCCGATATCGGCGGCGTGCCGGGCTGTCGCAAACCGCTGCCCGGCAGTATCGAGGCCGATGTCTGCATCATCGGCGCCGGGTTCACCGGACTCTGGACCGCATATTATCTGACCGAGGCCGAACCCTCGCTGCGCATCGTGGTGGTCGAGAAGGAATTCGCCGGTTTCGGCGCTTCGGGCCGCAACGGCGGCTGGTGCACGGGCGAATTCGGCTGGAACCGCGAGAGATACCTCTCGACCGGCAGCCGCGAGGGCGTGATCGACTTCGAGCGCCAGCTGCGCGCCACCGTGGCCGAGGTGAAACGGGTGACGGAAAAGGAAGGCATCGACTGCGACTTCCTGATGACCGACTGCCTGACCTTCGCGCAATCCCCGGCGCAATGGGACCGTCTGCAAGCCGACCACGCCGCCGCCATGTCCTGGCAAGTGCCCCCCGGGCGGCTGGAGCTGATCGACGGGCCCGAGGCCACGTCGCGCATCCGGGTGCCGAACGCCCATGGCGCGCTGGTGCGCCACAACGTCGCGCGCGTGCAGCCCGCGAAACTGGTGCGCGGCCTCGCCGACGCGGTCGAGCGCCGCGGCGTGAGGATTTACGAGCAGACCACCGTCACCGGCCTTGAGAAGGGCCGCGTCATCACCGACCGCGGCACCGTCCGCGCGAAACGCATCGTCCGCGCGACCGAGGGCTTCACCCATGGCATCGCCGGACAAAGGCGCGAATGGGTGCCGATGAACAGCGCCATCCTGGTGACCGAGCCGGTCCCCGACGCGCTCTGGGATCAGATCGGCTGGGACGGCTGCCAGCTTCTCGCCGACGCTTCCCACGCCTATTGCTACGCCCAGCGCACCCGCGAGGGGCGGATCGCCATGGGCGGGCGCGGCGTGCCCTACCGTTTCGGCTCGAAAACCGACGTGCGGGGCCAGACCCAGCCCGCAACGGTGGAAAAGCTGAAAGAGATCCTCTTCCGCATGCTGCCGCAGACCCGAGGCCTCGCCCTCGACCATGCCTGGTGCGGGGTGCTGGGCGTGCCGCGCGACTGGTGCGCCACCGCCGGCCTCGACCGCGAAACCGGCATCGGCTGGGCCGGAGGCTATGTGGGCCTCGGCGTCTCAACCTCGAACCTCTCGGGCCAGACCCTCGCCGATCTGGTGCTGGACAAACAGACCGGGCGCACCACGCTCCCCTGGGTCAACCGCAAGCCCCGCAAATGGGAGGTGGAGCCCTTCCGCTGGCTCGGCATCCATGGCATGTACCAACTCTATCACATGGCCGACCGGCAGGAGCGCGCGAAGGGCGGCAGAACCACCTCGCCGCTGGCGATACTCGCCAACACGCTGACCGGACGCTGACGCCCCCCGCAAGGGCGCCGCCCTTCCCATTCCTCAGGAGTTTCCCGACCGTGATCGACCTTTCCGTCTTCACCGGCCTCGCCGGCATCGACCTCGGCACGCTTGCCGACAAGCCGACCACCCTGACCCCGGGCCAGCAGGAAGCCGCGACCTCGCTCTGGACCTCGCCCGACGGCGCGCTCGACATCGGGCTCTGGGAATGCAGCCCGGGCCGCTTCACCGCCGACCGCTCGAACGCGGCCGAGTTCTGCTATTTCCTGCAAGGGAAAATCGTGATGACCCATGTCGACGGCACGAAAAAGACCCTCGGCCCGGGCGATGCGGTCATGCTGCCAAGGGGCTGGAAAGGCACCTGGGAGATCCTGGAGCATACCCGCAAGATCTACGTCTTCCAGTCCTGACCAGGCGTCAACAGCCCCGGGGCCTGCGCGGCGGCACCGGAAGCTTTTCTCCGGTCCTGATCTTCATCCTGACCGAAATACCCTCGGGGGGAGGCGCCGCCTGCGGCGCCCGGGGGGCAGACGGCCCCCCGCCTTCCTTCCCCCGCCCGGTTCAGGCCGCCGCGCCGCTCATTCTTCCTCGTCGCCATGGCGCTCGCCCGGGGTGAGCGCGCGGAAAGGCTGATCGCGCCGGTCCTCGAACGTATCGAGCATGGCGCGGATCGCGGCCTCGTCGGGCAGATCGGGGCGGAAGTCCGGCGGCACATAGCCCAGGGCCTTCAGCCGGTCGAACAGCGCCCCGAAACCGATCTCGCCGACCGAACGGAAATCGGGCCGGGTCGCCTCGCCCGCCACCCAGTCGCGGCGGATCACGTTGATCACATCGGGAACGACGCCGCAGAACGAGCGGAACTGAAGATCGTAATCCGCCACATTGGCAAGCGAGCGGCGCAGGATCATCGCCACCCGGCTTTCCGGCCGCAGCACATAGGCCGCCAGATGCAGCGCCGATCCATCCAGCGCCACGATCCGGCGCGCGGCCTTGTAACGCGCGATCTGCACGTCCAGCGGATGTTTCTCGGGATGGAAGATCTCATAGCCGAGCCGCGCGAGATTCTCCTCGATCACCGTCTCGCCCAGGATGCCGCCCCGCGCCGCGTTGAGCCGCGCGCGAGAGATGTAAAGATCTTCTGCCCCCTCGGCGGGCGCGGCGCCGCGCAGCCGTTCCTGCATGAAAGCGCGATAGGCCGGCGAGCCGGCATAGCGTTCCAGCCAGCCGAAGCCGAGCTCGGGCACGATCAGCCGCTCGACCCGATGGGTGAACTCCAGGCTGCGGATCGGAATGTCGATCCCGAGCAGTTCAAAGAATTTCCGCTGGCTGCGGATGGCGCGCGCGCCGCCGGCGACATCGCCGCGGTAGGGCAGGTAAAGGATGCTGTCGGGCTTTTCGTCCAGATGCGCCAGCGCCCAGAGTCGCGCGGTGGATTCCACCAGGAAATGGCCGAAATGGCCGCGAAAATGGCCGGCGTAAAGATGGGTTCCCGGCAGATCGCCGATCGGCTCGTCCGGGGAAAGCAGCGGCGCCGGGCAGGTCTTGCGGGCCCTGATCCAGACCCGGGACAATTCGCACCACCGCCCGTCGTGATGCAGAACCCCCGAGGCGCGCGGCTGGTCGTGATCACGCTCGGGCACCACCAGCGCCTCGGAAAGGGTCAGGATCTCGCCGGTAAAGGGCGGCGCCAGATCGTGGCTTGCGATCACCCTGCGGCTGTCCCCGACCGGATCGCGGGGCTTGCCGACCGGCGCCGCCAGCCGGCGTTCAAGCGAGCGCGCGGTCCTGCGGGCAAAGCGGCGCTCGGGATGCAGCGCAAGGATGCGGCGCGCGGCGCGCGCGGTCAGCATCATATGCCCGGCCTGCTCTCCGGCAGCCAGAAGCGCGGTCTGCCAGGCCTCGATACCGCGGCGCTGCCGCAGCAGACGCCGCGCCCCGGCGGGATCGAGCGTCCCCCTGACCAGACCCTCGATCAGCCCGTTCAGCAGATCGGTGCGGCGCAGCGCGCGCATCAGCCGATGGCCGAGGAAATTGACATGCAGCCTGCGGACATGATCGCCGCCGATCCGGTCCGCATGGGCCCGGTCCTCGGGGGTGAAGGGGTCGTAGACCAGCCAGACCTCGGATGCCGGCGCCACGGTTTCCGCCGCATCGCGCAGCGGCAGATCCTGCCAGTCCAGCTTTCTGGCGTATTTCGGATAGCGCTGATCGAAGGGCGCCAGATCCGGCGCCAGCGTCGATTGCGGTGAAAGCGCCACCACCGCCGCCCCCGGCACCAGCGCGGAAAGCGTCAGCGCCGCGAACCCCCCCATCGAGGTTCCGATGAACACCACCCGACGAAAGCGGGCGAAAAAACCCGCATCGCGCAGTCTGGCGATCATCTCCTGGCTTTCGGCATTGCGATACCAGTCGCGCCTCTTCGCGATAAGGCCGAGGACCGAGACCTCCATCTTCAGCGCGCGCCCCATCAGCCAGGGCTGCGCCGGCTCATAGGCGCCGATCGAGGTGGTGTTGTCGAAAGTGACTATCAGCACGTCCGAGCGGTGGACGAACCAGCCTTCGACCCGGCGACCGGGCAGGAAGAATTCGTCCCGCATCGCAGCCTCGGCCGCCGAGGCGCTGGCCTCGGGGCGCGGCAGATAGGCGCTGCGCGGCACGCGCCTGCTCTTCACCCGCCCGCTTTTCGAGATTTTCATCCCCGGCCCCGGCGCCTCTGCCGCCGCTGCGGCTTTCGCGGCGCGGGCTCTGGCCGCCCTGCGCTTCGGCGGCCGGCTTTCCGTGGGCGCGGCCTCTGCTGCGGTCTCTGCGGCAGCCTCTGCGGCGGGCTCTTCTGTTCCGGTCTGCTCTCCGGCGCGTTCAGCCATCACGTCCTGTTACCTGTTGTTCCACCTGCCTGCCGCGACGCCCCTGCCGGTTTTTATATTCAGGCCTTACGGCTGGCCGGTCCCGTCGCGCCGGTGCCATTGTGGCGCAAACCTCTGTGAAAGGCCATCGCCGACCGCAGCACAAACCTTATAAAACATGGGATTGTTGCCTCGCCCGATGTTGCTCAGCGGCGACTGCCTCCGCTATTGACATGAAAACCGCGCTTGCGGGCGTGGCGAAGACGGAGGCGGCAGGATGAACCATGCGGATCACAAAGCGCCGGGCAGCCGGACGAGGGGGGCCTCGGACATCTTCGGCTCTGTCCCCTTCGGGCTGAAGCGCCATCTCTCGCCGCATGGCCAGGTCACCGCCGTCTCGATGATGAAGGACGAAGGCCCCTACGTCATCGAATGGGTGGCGCATCACCTGGCGGTCGGCTTCACCGATCTGGTGGTCTATACCAACGACTGCTCGGACGGCACCGACGATATGCTGATCCGGCTGGAGGAGCTTGGCCTTGCCCATCACCGCCGCAATGTGATCCCCGAGGGGATCCGGCCGCAGCCCTCGGCGCTGAACCACGCCCAGGAAGAGCCCGTCGTCTGCCTCTCCGACTGGGTGATGGTGTTCGACGCCGACGAATTCCTGTCGATCCGCTACGGCGACGGCACGCTCGACGATCTGATCGCGGCGGCGAAGGCGCAGGACGCCAATGGCATCGTGGTGACCTGGCGGATCTTCGGCTCGGGCGGGATGGTCGACTGGTCCACCGCCCCGGTGAGCGAGCAGTATCTGCTGGCGGCCCCCCCCGAATGGAACAAGGGCTGGGGGGTCAAGACGCTCTTCACCTTCGACCCCGATCACTGGAAACTGGGCATCCACCGGCCCAAGATCAAATCGAAATGGATCAGGACCGATTTCCCCGACCGGGTGAAATGGCTGAACGGTTCGGGCCGCGAGATGGAGGATTACTTCAAGTTCCGCGGCTGGCGCTCGATCACCCGCACGGTGGGCTACGACTGGGTGCAGCTCAACCATTACGCGGTGAAATCGGTGGACAGCTACGCGATCCGCAAGCTGCGCGGCAATGTCAACAACAAGAAAGACAAGTATAATTCGGATTACTGGTCGCTGCAGGACCGCAACGAGGTGCGCGACGAGACCATGCTGCGCTATACCGCGCGCCGGAATGCGATCATCGCAGAACTGCTGAAAGACCCGGTGCTGGCCGGGCTGCACAGGGCGGCGCTCGACCGGGTGGAGGCGCGGCTGGCCGAGATCCGCGGCACCGATGCTTACGCCGATCTGGTCGCCGGTCTCGCGCAGGCGAGCCAGGTGCCGATCCACCAGATCACCGCCAAACCGCCCCAGGCGCGCGATCCGGCAAAGATCGCCGCGCTGATGAGCGAGGTGGAAAAGACCCGCAACGCCAAAGCGAAGGAAAAGCGCCTCTCCGAGCCGCGCGAGCCGGTCGAGAGCGTGCCGCTCGGCAACTACTCCGCCGGTCCGGTCGTGTTCACGGGCGAGCCCCAGGGCGACTGGGTGGACAATCATACGGTGAAACTGCCGCTCGACCCACGGATCTTCAGCGCGGCGATCCTGCCGATCATCGCCAAAGGCAAGTTCGACCGCGGTCTTGCGCGGCGGATGCCCCAGGTGCTGGCGAAAGGCGCGAAAGTGTTCGAGGCGGGCGCGGGGGTGGGCTTCGTCGCCGCCCATCTGGCCGCCACCCGCCCCGATCTGACCATCACCCTGCAAGAGGACGATCCCGGCCTGCGCCAGGCCATGCACGCGATTTACGCGAAGAACGGGCGCAGGTTCACCGAAAGGCTGCGGCTCGACGACACACTCCTCGGCGCGGATCCCGCCGCCACGCTGGCAACGCTTGCCGCGGGTGCCGACAGCCTGCTGCTTGCCGCGGCGCAGATCACCCCCGGTGTGCTGGAGCGCCTGCTGGCGCAGCTGCGGCCCGCGCAGATCTTCCTCTACGGCCGGTTGCTGGAACACAATCGCGCCCGGGTGGCGGATTACGAGGCGGTCTTGCTGGCGGATTATCTGGCCGTTCCCGGCTTTGACCCGAACCTGACATTGTTCGCGATCCGGAAAGACATCGCCGGGCCGGGCTGAGCGGGTTTCACCGTTCCGCCCCTTTTGCGCCACAGGAAAACCCCGGCGCACCGGCACAAAGCCCGCGATTCTTGAGCCGGTGCCGCGCTTGCTGTATCCGTCCGGTAAACAAACCCCAGGTTGAGGTGCCGCCTTGTCAAACCCCGTCCGCCGCCCGGTCGCATCGCTCTGGATCGGCCCGCGCCTGCATTACCTCAACCAGCTCTGCCTGCTCAGCCATGTCCGCCAGGGCCATCCGACCACGCTCTACTGCACCGACGAGGTGTCGAACGTCCCCGAAGGGGTGACGGTGCGCCCGGCGACCGAGATCATGGACATCGACATGGACATCGTGCGCCAGACCTCGGAGAGCTTCCTGTCGAACGTGTTCCGCTACAAGATGATCCAGGCGACCGATGCGGTCTGGATCGACTGCGACGCCTTCTGCCACAAGCCCTTCCCCGACGAGATGCAGAACATCTACGCGGGCCACGGCTTTCGCGGCGCGCTGAACTGCGGCGTGGTCTATATCCCGAAGGATGGTGAACTGATCCACCAGTTGCTGGATTATTACGACAACCTGCCCGAGGCCCCGGCCTGGTTCAACAAGCAGCAGCGCAAACGCATCGACAAGCAGGACCGTTCGCTGCCCCAGGCGGTCAGGATCTACAACGCCGAGCGCACCGCCTTCGGGCCGCAGGCCTTCACCTGGTTCGCCCAGCAGACCGGCGATTACGAAAAGGCCTTATCGTCGGATTACCTCTATCCGGTGCCGTTCCAGCTGAACGACGTGTTCTACGACCCCTACGGAAGGGTCGAGGGGCATTTCACCGACAACACGCTCTCCGTCCATCTCTACACCAACGGCACCAAACCCTGGTGGCGCAAGAACCCGCCCCTGCCCAACTCCTACGCCGCGCGGATGTGCGAAGAGATCGGCGTCGATCCGGCGCAGGCGCTGGAAGAATAGCTTGCCCTGCGGCGCGCGAGCGGCTTTGCTGCCCGCGCGCAAAGGACAGGAGCGGCGAATGGCTGAGCATCAGGATACCACGACCATCCGGCCCGGAGAGATGTTTGAAATCCCTGCTCGCCGGGGCCGCGCCATCCCGGTGAACAAGGGCCAGGTGCTGCGGATCGTGAACACCCATGGCGCCCAGGTCGGCGATTTCTTCGCCTTCGACGCCGCCGATCCCGCCGTCTTCCTGTCGATGGAGCATCTGCGGGCCGGGCTGCGCCGGATCTCGCCGCGCCCGGGCGACGTGCTGCCCGACAACCGCCGCCAGCCGCTCATGACGCTGCTGTCGGACAGCTCGCCCGGCGTGCATGACACGCTGATCGCCGCCTGCGACATCCACCGCTATGAGCAGCTCGGCCATCAGGGCCATCACGACAACTGCGCCGACAATCTGCGCATGGCGCTGGCCGAAGTGGGCGTGCGGGCGCCGGACGTGCCCTGCCCGCTGAACCTGTGGATGAACATTCCGGTGGCCGAAGACGGCAGCCTCTCGTGGCGCGCGCCGGTCTCGCGCCCCGGGGATCACGTCCGGCTGCGGGCCGAGCGCGATCTGATCGCGGTGATCTCCTGCTGTCCGATGGATCTTCTGCCAATCAATGGCGAGGATGCGGTGCCGCGCAGCCTGTCGGCGATGATCGAGGGCTGAGTTCCGCTCATCTCCGGGGTCTGACGGAACCCCCTCCCGGGCGGGCGGGTTTTTCCGGCGTATCTGAGACAAGCCGGAGATCCGTCATGAGCATCGCCCCCCTGCCCGCCCGCCTGCTGCCGCTGGCTCTCTTGCTGGCGCTTGGCGCCTGCAACACGATCGAGGGCGCCGGGCGCGACATGCAGCAGGCGGGCAGCGCGATCAGCCAGGAGGCGCGCCAGGCCGAAGCGGGGATGTGATCGCGCTCAGCCGCGGGTGGTGGCCAGCCAGACGCCCCCCAGCGTCACCGCAAGGCCGAGGAACATGCCGGAGGTCAGCGGCTCGCCGAACATCGCCCAGCCCCAGAGCATGGTCACCGGCGGGCTGAGATAGATCACCGCCCCCACCCGCGCCGCCGGGTAAAGCCGCAGCCCGAGGTAATAGACCCCGTAGCACAGGAAGGTCGAGGCCAGCACCAGCCAGGCGATGCCGAAGGCGAAGCGCGCATCGGTGGGCGGCGCCAGCCCCGCGCCCGGCAACAGGCACAGGCCGAACAGCGCCGCCGCCGTCAGGCACTGGATGCACAGGCTCTGGTGGATCGCCATATGCACCGCCCCCAGCCGCTTTTGCAGCACCGTCGCCAGCGCGAAGACCAGCATCGAGCCCACGGTCAGCCCATAGGCCCAGAACGGCGCATCGCCGAGGCCAAGGCCGTCGAGCGAGACCATGAACACCCCGAGCGCGCCGATCCCGGTGCCCAGCCATTGCCGCGCGCTCAGCCGCTGGCCGAGCATGGGCTGCGACAGCGCCGCGATAGCGATCGGGATCAGATCCGAGATCAGCGCGACGATGCCGGTCGGCACCCGCTGCCCGATCGCCAGCGCGAAACCGCCGAGGTAAAGGAACATCATCGCCACGCCGAAGCCCATCTGCTGCACCAGCGCGGCGCGGCCGATGCGGGGGCCGAAGGCCAGCGCGAAGGGCAACAGGATCAGCCCCGCGACCAGAAGCCGCCAGAACAGCACCTGCACCACGCTGGCGTTCTCGCTGGCAAAGCGGATGCCGACATAGCCCGAACTCCAGCACAGGATCAGCGTGACCGCGATCAGCGGCCACAACAGGGGATGCGGCCGGGCGGCGGCTGTGATCTGGCAGGTCATGATGCCTCGGGTGCAGGAAGGTCTCGCCCCGGGGTGTAGCCCGCCGCCCGCCAGGCCGCACATGACAAATTTCGATGCAACCATGACCATCGGCGCAAATCCGGCATGGCTGATTGCCGGGCCGCGGTTTCTGCGTCATGTCTGAAGGGCAGACATTCACAACAGGGCACAACAGGGGGCGCCATGGCCGGAATCCTGTCCCGCCGTCTCGACATCGACGCGCTGCGCGCGCTGACCGCCATCGAGGACCAGGGCGGCGTGACCCGCGCCGCCGAAGTGCTGGGCCTGTCGCAATCGGCGGTCAGCCACCGGATCCGGCGGCTGGAGGCCAGCCTCGGCTGCGATCTGCTCGACCGGCGGGCCAATGCGCCGCTTTTCACCGGCGCGGGCCGCGATCTGCTGGCGCGGGCGCGGCGCATCCTCGGGCTGCATGACGAGGCGGTGCTCAGCCTGTCGAAAAGCCCGCTCCAGGGCCGGATCGCGCTTGGCATGACCGAGGACACCACCTGCACCGACCTGTCGCGCATCCTCGGCCGGTTCCGCCGCCTGCATCCCGAGGTCTCGGTGCGCACCCGGGTGGGGATGAGCCTGACGCTTCAGACCATGCTGGCCGCGGGCGCGCTGGACGCCGCCATCGTCCAGATGTTCCGCCATGACGTGCGGCCGCAGGATCTGCTGCTGTTCCGCGAAGAGCTGCACTGGGTGAAATCGCCCGATCTCGACCTGCCCGCCGACCGGCCTGTCCCGTTTCTGTCGTTCGACGAGAACTGTTTCTACCGCCGGTGGGGGATCGACATGGCGCAAGACGAGGGCAGGTTGTTCGAGACCGTCTTCGAATGTTCCAGCGCGGCGGGGATCACGGCGGCGGTGCAGGCCGGGCTCGGGGTAGCGCTGCTGTCTTCGCGCTATCTGAAGCCGGAGATGGAGATCCTGACCGCGAACCTGCCCGCGCCTCCGGATCTGGCCTATGTGGTGCGCCGTGCGAAAAAGCCGCGCAATCCGGCGCTGGAAAGCCTGATCGCGCAGATCGCCGACGAGATAAGCCGCAGCGGCCAGTTGCAGATTCCCGCCTGACCTTGGTGACCACGACCCGGCGGCGGAAGCAGGATCATCAGCCCCGCCAGCGCGCCGCCCGCCTCACCGGCTTTCGTGGAAACACCGTGCCACAGCCCGCCCCCGCGCACCTTGCGGGCAGCGCCAGCCTGATCACCCTTACGCGCGCCGGTGCCGCTCTGCCCCTCCGCGCCCGGGAGAGCGGGAAGAGGCCTTCCACGACAGGATCTTCGTCACCAGAGAAAAGGTCCTGCGGGACATGATCAGCCCCGATGGCCCTTACCCCGGCTCCAGCGAGCTTTGCTTCGGCACGGCCCCGGGCCGGGAACTCAACAGGGTCGAGGTGCTCCGCAGCCAGCAGTCCCCATCGCAGTGCGCGAACGCCACCGAAGGCGCGATCATCGTCAACGCCTGGGACCGGGGCAACGGCCTGGTGTTCGCGAACATGCTCCATGTCGACGACGAATTGCCGCCTGACCTTCGCCCCCCCGACGAGACGCTCAGCCACGTGGCTGGGGCCTGCAACGCCTGCACCCGCCAGTCGGAGGCCCTGAACCGCGACGGATTCCCATCGTCCCGAACCGCAAGCACAATCCGGGCCTCGATGGTAAGCTGAACCGGCGTTTCGCCGGGCAATGGACGCTGACCCGCGGCCTGCGCGACCACATCCGCCGCCGGGGCGCTGCCTCGCCACAGCTTGCCAGCAGCGACATGGATTTCCGCCCGACCTGCGCGGAAGTGCCGCCACGCCCGACCGGGTGGTGGCGGCCCGGTCTCGCAAGGCGACAACCCGGGCGGGACCTCGCCCGATTTCGGCGGCACCGGAACCGGCGAGAGGACCGCCTGGGCGCCCGGCACGGGGCTCAGCCCCGGCGCCGGGTGGGACGCGAGCGGGCAGCCCACCCTCGGCGGCCAGGCGCGTTTCACCGACGCTGTTACTCCGACACCGCCAATACGCCGGCCTGTGAGGTGCAGGATTACAGGCTGGTGGACATCATCGCCGGTCACAGACTGGATGGGAACCTGCCGGACGGGCGCGCCCGACCCCGCCGGAGCCCCCCTCGCGGCACGATGCCGGGCAGCCGGGCAGTCTGACCGCGCCGCGCATGGTGAGGATCGGCATCCGCGGCCCCTTCTGAGCGGATCCGCGTCAAGACCCTGGTCGCCCGCGCAGGGCCCGCCGCCTTGAGGGCGGCAGACCGGCATGGCAATGCAGATCCGACCCAGAGCATATCGGTGGCGCCGGCCTGGCTGAGCGGCGAGAGCTTGCGGCAGCAGGATCAAGGATCTCTGTTCCCGCGATCCGGCGAGGATGATGGCCTCGTCGCGCGCGGGAGCGAAAGGATCGGGTTGATCACCACTTTCAGCCATCCCTGTAGGGAAGCACGGCAACTGATGTCGCCGCAGGGGCTCGGCGAGGACCGGGCGGGGTGGAGCGTGGTCCCCGCGCTTCGGGGCACGAGAATTTCGCCCTGCCGGAGATGCTTTCGTCCGGGGTCCACTGTAGCCGCGCCGCCGAGGTCACTGAAGGTCAGCTCCGGCTTTGGGCCAGCTTTCCGGTGGGCGCTGTCCCGACACCGGTTCGGTGCTGCCGATCAGCCACCGCGGCGCGCATTTCGGGGGAGAAGGGAATTGAACCCGCCAGAACCCGGGCAGCGGCCGATGCAGGCGGGCGGCCACGGGATCGACTTCGCCGCAGCCAGCGCCGGTATGGTCTTTGCCATGACGCCGGAACCGGAGACGGTGGCGCGCAGAAGCCCGTGGCGACCCGGCCTTGCCCCTTGCCGGCCGGACGCGCGCCGGATGACCCCGGCCGATCTGCCCGCCGCCGCTCCGCAGGGCCAGCCCGGAGACAAGGCGCATGATCATCGCGTCAAGGCGGTGGGTAGAAGAGTTGCTGGCGCAGCCCGAGGTGCCGGCCCCGGTCCATCTAAAGGTGATCGGCGCGGCGATCCGCCGCCGGGGCGATCAGTGATTCATCGCCGTGTCAGGCGGTTCGCTGCGCTTGCCGGATCTGACGCCGGACGATCTGATCCCGCGCCGACATGGGCTGTTCCGCCAAAGCCACAGCGGCGCGGCCCTGCTGTCGCATCGGGAAGCAGACTGAGGCGCGCAAGTCTGGTGCGGTCCTATTCCGGGACCGGGGAACGCCGGATCGCCATCATGCCCCGACGGCCAGCGAGAGGCCGGCGGCACAAACCAAACCACAGCGTGAGGGGGCCGGCGGAACCCGGGCCGGGATCCTCCGGCAGCCAGAATCCGCTCAGGGATTGCGGCGCAGGCGGATCACCACATCGACGCGCGAGACCTCGGTCCCTTCCGGCGCCGAGGGCAGGCGCGCGACCTCAAGCTCCTCTTTCGGCGCGTCGGTCAGCACCGCATTGTCTTCCCAGAAGAAATGCGGGTGATCGTCCATCCTTGTGTCGAAATAGCTTTTCGCGCCATCGACCACGACCTCGTTCATCAGACCCGCGTCGCAGAAGGCGCGCAAGGTGTTGTAGACGGTGGCGAGGCTCACCTTCTCATGCGCGCCCGCGGCCATCTCAAACAGGCTTTCGGCGGTGACGTGGCGGTCCTCGCCGTCGCCGACCAGCAACGTGGCCAGGGCCAGCCGCTGCCGCGTCGGGCGCAGCCCGCCGTGCTCAAGCCATTCGGCCGCCCGCTCATGTGCCGTCTGCCCTGCCGTCTGTGCCATGGGCCGATCTCCTGCCGCTCCTGCCCGCCCGGGATGATCCCGGCGGGGCCTGTCGCTGGAATGATTATAAAGTGCGCTTGCCCCCGGTTTCAATGGAAAACGCAAATTTCCGCCATTGCGTTCGCGGGTGCAGCACCCTTGCCCTGGGTTCGGTGCCTCTGTTAGAGGAAAAGCAGGAGAAGATCAGACGGATCGGGGAGAAGATGGGGCGTTATCCGAACAAGTTCGACCGGGAAGACCTGCTGGCCTGCGCAAGGGGCGAGCTTTTCGGCCCCGGCAACGCCCAGCTTCCCGAACCGCCCATGCTGATGATGGACCGCATCACCGAAATCTCGGAGGATGGCGGCGAACATGGCAAGGGCCATGTGGTGGCGGAATTCGACATCCACCCCGATCTGTGGTTCTTCGCCTGCCATTTCCCCGGCAATCCGATCATGCCGGGCTGCCTCGGGCTTGACGGTCTGTGGCAGCTGACCGGCTTCAACCTCGGCTGGCGCGGATGGGAGGGGCGCGGCTATGCCCTGGGCGTCGGCGAGGTCAAGCTGACCGGCATGGTCCGCCCCGAGCGCAAACTGCTGCGCTATTTCGTCGATTTCACCAAGGCGGTGCAAACCCGCCGGCTGACCATGGGTGTGGCAGATGGCCGGGTGGAAGCCGACGGCGAGACCATCTATCTGGTCAAAGACATGAAGGTGGCCCTCTCGGCCTCGTGATCCCTAGGTAAGGACTATAACCGTATGCGTCGCGTCGTCATCACCGGCCTCGGCATCGTCTCACCCATCGGCAACAATGTGGCCGAAGTGGAAGCCAGCCTGCGCGCCGGCCGGTCGGGCATCGTTTTCGCCCCCGATTACGCCGAACGCGGCTTCCGCTCGCGGGTGCACGGCCAGCCGCAGATCGTTTTCGAGGACCATATCGACAAGCGCGACCTGCGCTTCATGGGCGACGGCGCGGCCTATAATTTCATCGCCATGAGCCAGGCGGTCGCCGACAGCGGGCTGGAGGCGAAAGACGTCTCGAACGAGCGCACCGGGATCATCGTCGGCTCGGGCGGGCCTTCGACGAAATCCTTCTTCAAGGCGCATAACATCGTCTCGGAGACCGGCAGCCCGAAGCGGATCGGCCCGTTCGGCGTGACCAAGGGCATGTCCTCGACCACTTCGGCCTGCCTCGCGACGCCCTTTAAAATCAAGGGCGTGAACTATTCGATCACCTCGGCCTGCTCGACCTCGGCGCATTGCATCGGCAACGGCGCCGAGCTGATCCAGTTCGGCAAGCAGGATATCGTGTTCGCCGGCGGCGGCGAGGAACTGGACTGGACGCTGTCGTGCCTGTTCGACGCCATGGGCGCGATGTCGTCGAAATACAACGACACGCCCGACCGCGCCTCGCGCCCCTATGACGCCAATCGCGACGGTTTCGTGATCGCGGGCGGCGGCGGCGTGGTGGTGCTGGAAGAGCTGGACCACGCGCTGGCGCGCGGCGCGAAGATCTACGGCGAAGTCACCGGCTACGGCGCCACCTCGGACGGCCACGACATGGTGGCGCCGAGCGGAGAAGGCGGCGAGCGCTCGATGAAGCTCGCGCTCTCCACCCTGCCCCAGGGCCGCCGCATCGGCTATGTCAACAGCCACGGCACCTCGACCCAGGCCGGCGACATCACCGAGATCGAGGCGATCCGCCGCGTCTTCGGCGAGGAGAACATGCCGCCCGTCGCCTCGACCAAATCGCTGACCGGCCATTCGCTCGGTGCGACCGGGGTGCATGAGGCGATCTATTCGCTGATCATGATGAACAAGGGCTTCATCGCCGCCTCGGCCAATGTCGAGACCCCGGATCCGGCGCTTCGCCCCGGCGAGGTGGTGACGGAACTGCGCGAGGCCGAGATCGACAGCGTTCTGTCGAACAGCTTCGGCTTCGGCGGCACCAATGCCACGCTGGTGATGAGCAAATACAAGTCTTGAGGGAGCGCGGCATGGCCGGACTGATGCAGGGAAAACGCGGCCTCGTGATGGGTGTCGCGAATGACCGTTCCATCGCCTGGGGCATCGCCTCGGCGCTTTCCGCCGAAGGGGCGGAGCTTGCCTTCTCTTACCAGGGCGAGGCTTTCGGCAAGCGGGTCGAGCCGCTGGCGGCCTCGGTCGGCTCGGATTTCCTCGTCGATGTCGATGTGACGGATGAGGACTCGCTCGGCCGCTGCTTCGACGCGCTGAAATCCCGCTGGGGCAGGCTCGATTTCGTGATCCATGCGGTGGCCTATTCCGACAAGACCGAACTCACCGGCCGCTTCACCAATACGACGCGGGCGAACTTCCTGAATTCGCTGAACATCTCGTGTTTCAGCTTCATCGACGTGGCGCGGCGCGCGGCGGAACTGATGCCCGAGGGCGGCAGCCTGATCACGCTGACCTTCCAGGGCTCGAACCGGATCGCGCCGAATTACAATGTGATGGGTGTGGCCAAGTCCGCGCTGGAATCGGCGACGCGCTATCTGGCGAACGACCTCGGGCCGCAGGGCGTGCGGGTCAATGCGATCTCGCCCGGCCCGATGAAAACGCTGGCCGGATCGGCGATCGGCGGCGCGCGGGCAACCTTCCGCCATACCGAGGAAAACGCGCCTTTGCGCAAGAACGCCACGCTGGAAACCATCGGCGGCACCGCGGTCTGGCTGTGCTCGGATTACGGCGCCGCGACCACCGGCGAGATCGTCCATGTCGACGGCGGCTATCACATTCTGGGCTTCCCCCAGGCCGAAAACATCTGACATGGCCGGGCTCCGCCGCCGGGCGTGAGGCCGGGGGGCTCCGGCAACTTTCCGCGCTGCCCGGCGGCACTGAGGCGGTTCATGCAAAGCAGGTGAACGCCGCTGGTTCGCTAGAGCCCGCAACACGGCGCGGGAAGATTGCTCCCGATACCGGATCATGACCCTGAACGGACATATCCGGGCGAAGACCTCAGATCTCTGCGCCAAAGGCGCCGAATGACCGGGACTCGCCCGTGATGCCATAGGCGCTGCGGAGGCCAGGGCCGGCAAGCGTCCCACCGACGATTGCCACATGGGAAACCAGTGCGGTTAACCCACTGATTACCATGCGATATTTTCCGAAGGATGGAGCGGGAGCGGGAGACGCGCTCCAGCCAATCCCGAGCAGGGAATATATCTCTTATTTTATTGCCAATCTCAAATCGACATGGAGCGGATTGTTGTACAGATTGGTGCTCAAGTCTAGGTGCTTGTCCCGCTGACCTCAGCGATCATATCCGCCCGAAACCCCGACCAGACCTGATCCCCAGCCACCACCAGCGGCCCCTCCCGCGAGCCTGCGATCCTCGCCAGCCGCTCGACATCATCCGGCCAGTCAGCCCCTGCCCTCTCCTCATAGGCCAGTCCGGCCTGATCCAGCGCGCGCTTGGTCGCAACGCACGGGCCACAACCCGGCGAGGTGTAGATGATGATCATGGGAGAGATCCTATTCGTGATCGTGAGGCACGTTGTTGAAGCTATCGAGCCATTGCATCTTGTGCCGCATGAGATCGGGTGTGCCGAAGGATACCCATAATTCGCCCATGCCCGCACATTGCGAACACCGCAGGCCAGCCTGAACTGCAACAAAATCGAGCCCTTCCCCCGGCGCTACAACGTCAAGCCGACGCTGATCGAGGGAATGTAGGAGTACCCGGTATCGACTGGGTATATTTCATGATTTCCCTGAACGCTGCATGTACGATCATATGTGGACGCTGCGCAACAGGTATTGCACACGGGCAGTAATAACCTTCAAATTTTCCACGCACTGCTGGCCAAACTAGCTTCGAAAATTTCTGGTCGGGCGAACGCCAACAGGCCTCGCGGCTCTCGTTCGAGTTTTCGCTGTCTTAGGGCCAAATTTTACAGCATCCACTTTCCTCGCAGCAAACATCGCAGCAACCTGCGACAATCCACTTTTGAAGCCAGACAAGGCATGAAACTCAAGAAAGGTATGAGTTCCAGTTTTATTATCAATCATTGGCGTCGGATCATCAAACTGCCACTTCTTAACCCTATTCAGTTCGTCACGCCTCTTTTTCCCCTTCTCAAATATCTCCCTATATCTTCGCGGAGCTATTCCAATAAAATGCTCAACAAGCACTTTATCAGAATCCCCCCTTGATACCGTCAATGCATCCCCACTCAGCTCGAAGGCCTTACTTTTAGCATAAGGCTCAATGTAAACTATTCGCGTGACGCCAGCTGCAATGAGATGTTTTGCACAGTTATGACAGGGAAATGTAGTCACGTATATCGTGGATCCCAGTGTCGACCTACCTAAACGCGCAGCATCAGCAAGGGCAGACATTTCAGCATGAGTTATCCTTCCAAATTCAGTAATATCAGAAATAAATGCATCTTTCAAAACATGATCCAGAGCCGGGTCTCTCAACACTTCAACAGGATCAAAATTCATTTTATCGAGCTTCGACAGGGCATGCACAAAGTCGTATATTAGTCTTGTAGTCTCAAGTTTATTTGGCTCAACTCCCCTCTCAATATCGCGCTGAGGGTAATCATCATCACACCAATAATTCCCCCCTTGCGACTTAGGCACCTCATTACACCCAAGTGTGATAACATCTCCAAACTTGGACATTATGGCAGCACCTACCTGCCTACTAAGATCAAGCGTTCGAAATGATGCCGTCTTCGCAAGAAAGCTACCAAACTCATCTCGTGTCGGGCTAATCATATTAGACCCAAAGAATGCCTCTATAAATCTGCCAATTTGAGATCCAATTTCGTTTGCGTTCCCACCAACGAACACATCCGCGCTATGATATACGTTTATAAGGCTTTGGCCAAATGGTGAGCCGGCCTCATCTTTATCCCTAATAATAAGCTGTCTGGCTTCGGATTCGCGTTTCACCTGAGATAGTTCTGGAGCCTCTCTGCCCACAATGCTTAAAACAGATTGAAACTGATCCCCTTCACTCACCGCTATAGAAATCTGAACGAACTTCTTGCCGTATACCTTCGAAAGAAGATCTGCTTCCTGCTTTCGCTTGAGCTGACGAACAATATATGCCTTCTTTGAAGCCTGGAATATCCTTGCGTTTTTTGCATTCAGCTCCCTCGGCTTATTGAATTTAACACGATTAGCCACAATTGAGGCAATGGCGACTCTAGCAAGAAAATCCTGCTTTCCGGAGTACCTAACCACGTCATTCATAAGATTTATTTTCTGGGTATATGTATCAATTTCAAAACTGGAGAATTCATGCAGCATCGCTTTCAAATCGCGCGTCAGGTGAATAACAACGGCTTCATACCCGACCTTCATAAGTTCAACCCTTAATGCCTCTTGAGCAGCATCAATATTG
This sequence comes from Pseudogemmobacter humi, assembly GCF_900609055.1. Taxonomy (GTDB): domain Bacteria; phylum Pseudomonadota; class Alphaproteobacteria; order Rhodobacterales; family Rhodobacteraceae; genus Pseudogemmobacter; species Pseudogemmobacter humi. The sequence continues at coordinate 48,610 of NZ_UXAW01000085.1, forward strand.
CTACCCAATGGGCCCACCAAGCCAAAAACGAGCTCGGGCGTAAGGACGTCCATATGATTTTCTGAATCACCCCCAATAGAATTAATATCTTCGCTCAAAATACACCTCAAGTTTCGGCGAACTTCCAGCTCCCAGTGAAGAACTGATCTTGCAATAGTCAAGCAAAAAGAGATACTGGACGTGCCCCAACATTCCGCAAACATTGGAGAACACCATGCCCGCGATCAAGGATTGCCAAGCAGCCGCCCAAGCAAGAGACGCGGAGTTTGCGAAGGAAGTCCTTGAAATTGCTGACCAATCTGACAGGAAAACGGCCCTGCTGCCGGACTCCATCAGGCGCGCAATGGCATCTTATCTTGAACCAGAATCTGATCCAGGTAAGCCATGGGAAACTTGGCTCTAACCCCCGCAGCCCGCCCCTCCGGCGGGCTTCTTCATGCGCGCCCCAGCCTGAGCCAGAGCGCGTCGAGGAATAGCGAGAACCGCCAGTCCGGTTGCGGTGTCACTTGACGCCCCACCTTGCGAAGATCGACCAGGACGCGGCCACCGCCCCGCCGTCAGCGGTCAGCAGATCTGGAAAATGGCTGATCAATCGCACCCCGCGTCGATCAGCGCGATCAGCCGGGCCCCGGTGACCACCGCCCGGTCATCCGCCGAATCCGCCAGGGCCGCCGCATGATCGGTGCGCGCCTCCCGCGAACCATCGCAGAGCGCATCACCGCTGGTTTGCGTCCCGTTCACGCAGCCAGCGACGAGCAGCGTCAGGGTCATTGCCGTGATCAGGCGCATCATCCATTCCTTTCCGGGTTTTCGCATAGCGTTCTGCGGCCTCCAGCGCCGTCTCTTGCCGCGCTGACGCCCTGCCCCGCCACCACGCAACGGCAAGGGCGGCGATCACCGCCCCTGCGCCGGCCAGCCAGCCGGAGAATTCGGTGAAAATCCATGTCAACATTTCTCGCTCCAATCCGGCAGATCCACGGTCTGGCCAGCGAGAGCATGGGTGCAGTCGCCCAGGAACTGGATGCGTCCGTCCGTCACGAAGCTGTGGCAGCACAGACAGTCGCATGGCCAATCCGGATCACCGGATCTGTCGCAATGCTTGCCGTTCGGCTGGACAAAATGGCCGCTCTGAACGAGGATCGACGGGGTGAAGGTTGGCGCATCCCCGCTTCCATTCCATCCCCACCGTGGCCCCGACCCATTCCCGACCGTCACACGATGGGTCTCGTTGCAGCCAGGACAGCGGAATGCCAGGCTACCATCGGTAAGGCGGTTGAGTTTTGTGCCAACAAGAATTGTCACGTCGCCCATCCGAACCTCCGGGCAAGCGCATAGGCGCCCTCGGTCAGGGCTCCGATGCCTGCGCCGATCAGCAGCACCAGATCCGGCTCTGCCGCGGCCGCCTCGGGCGGGCTGAACAGGCCATAGGCGACCAGCGCGCCCGCGATGTAGCGCGCGAGGATACGAGAGAGGGGAGCGATCATTTGGACCTCCAGAGCAGGTTGCTGATGATTTCGACGATGCGGGCCAGCCAGCCCGGCTGGGTCGCGGCGGCCGGTGCGGCCGTGGTGCGTCGGGCGGTCCTGACCCGCTCGCGGATCAGATCGCCCACCGCCAGCGGATCGCCGGGCTGCGTCATGCCGGGCAGCCAGGTGATGTCCCATTTGCCGCGCTGCGCGATGCCCAGCGTGGGCTGCACCTCGGCATGGGTCAGCACCGTCTCGCGTGTCACCGGGATCTGATACTGGTCGCAGAGCGCAACCAGCAGGTGCGTCAGCGCGGCTTCCTGCGCGGCGGTGATCGGCGCAGAGCCGGGCTTGAACGGCCGCTCCTGCGCGCCCGCCATCGCCGCCAGCGCCACGCCGATACTGCCGGTGTTGCAGTTGAGCGTGTGGGCAGCATAGGCACCGGGTTTCAGCGGCCCGGCGTTCGCCCGGACCGGATGCAGCCCGCTATGCAGTTCCCCGGATCCATCGAGGATCAGGTGATAGTGTTCCTTGTCGAGGCCGGTCGGCTTGTGAGGCCCGCCGGTCCAGTGGATGATGATGCGCTTCATCGGCGCCTCCTGTCGCTGGACATGAAAAAGCCCGGCGCGGTGGCCGGGCGGTTTATACACACTTATTTGCGCATCAATGCTTGACTGTGCTGTGGAAAGTATGTATATATGTATTCAGAAAGGAGGGGCGATGGAGCTTGAGACAAACTCACGAAAGCTCCTGAAGGTTCTGAAAGAAGCGGGCTTCGAGGAAGTGTCCAAGAAGGGATCACACCTCAAACTTCGGAAAGGGGATCGAACCGTGATCCTGCCCCACCCGAAGAAAGACCTGCCGCCCGGAACCGTCAGGAGCATCTACCAGCAGGCCGGGCTTCTTTAGCCCGGTCTACCCATCGCCCCCTCCCTACGAAACAACCACACGGGCAAATGTCATGCGCTACTACATCGCTATCGTTCACCAGGACGGGGACAGCGCCTTTGGCCTGACCTTCCCCGATCTTCCCGGCTGCTTCGCCGCAGCCGATACATGGGACGCCATTCCCGCCGCCGCGACCGAAGCTCTTGATCTGTGGTTTGAAGATCAACCGGACGCTGAGCCCGCATCTCTCGACGGCCTTCGCCGTCGGAAGGACGTGGCCGAAGCCATGGCAGGTGGGGCCGTTCTTCTGCCGATCCCCTACATTCCTGCGGATACTGCGGTCGACCGTGTAAACATCACCATGGAGCGCAGCCTGCTGCGCGCCATTGACGAAACCGCCAGGGCCAGAGGGATGACCCGCTCGTCCTTCCTCGCCTCGGCCGCACGGCGGGAACTGGTCGGGGTGACGCCCTGATCAATCCCGCCGCGCGAGCAGCGTCTTGATGTCCCGGCGGACCTCATCCAGCATTGCGTTGGTCGTGTCGCGTGCCTCCTTGTGCGCGCGCAGATCCTCTTCGCGTTGTCGCCAGAGCCTGCGGATCTCAGCCGCGTTGGCTTTGGTCCGCGCCTCGCCGCGCACCAGCCAGACGATCAGCGCCACCAGAGCCAGCAACTGCGCCCAGACAGCTTGAATGATGGCCAGGAGGCCGTGTGGGGTGTCAGGCATCGTATCTCCTGCGCATGAAAAAGCCCGCCGGAGCGGGTCAGAGTGTCATCCAGGCTGCGATCAGCCATGCGGCGAGCGGCAGGATCAGGAGCCAGCAGGCCATGGATCGGCCCTCACCAGCCCCAGCACGGCGAGCGCGACACCCACGTCATCACCAATGACCGCAGCGAACCGGTCGGGGTGCGTCAAGCGCCAGATGACGCAGCGCCTCCCATGCGGTGACGCGGATCACCAAGGCATTTGTCGCACCGCCACGCGCGCGCCAAATCTCCGCCCCGGGTCAGAGCCGGATCACAGCAGCCCGGCATCGCCACAGATCAGCTGGGCGATCTGCTCATGGCCGTATTTGTTCGGATGCAGCCCGTCCAT
>NZ_UXAW01000087.1:0-3501 GCF_900609055.1 Pseudogemmobacter humi
GCGCCCTGCCCATTCACCCTGACGAAAATACCCCCGCCGGAGGCATAAGCCCCGCCCGCGGGGCTCATCTTCGCCGCCCGCTCCGTCCGCCCGGCGGCATGAACCCCTTCTCCGCCCCCGCGCGGCCCTTTCCCTTCGCCGTCTCATTGGCTAAATCCTTCGCAAAGCGAAAAGGGGAAAGCCGGGATGCCGATGGAAAAGACCTTCAACGCCGAAGAGGCCGAGGCCCGCATTTCAGCCCTCTGGCTGAAGAACAAGGTCGGCCGCGCCGGGGCCAATGCAAAGCCCGGCAAACCCGCCTTTTCCATCATGATCCCGCCGCCGAACGTCACCGGCAGCCTGCATATGGGCCATGCCTTCAACAACACGCTTCAGGACGTGCTGGTGCGCTGGCACCGGATGCGCGGCCATGACGTGCTCTGGCAGCCCGGCACCGACCATGCCGGGATCGCGACCCAGATGGTGGTGGAACGCGAGCTTGCGCGCGAAGACAAGCGCCGCACCGATTTCACCCGGCCCGAATTTCTCGGCATGGTCTGGGAGCAGAAGAAGAAATCGCGCGGCAATATCATCGGCCAGCTCCAGCGGCTCGGCGCAAGCTGCGACTGGGACCGCGAGGCCTTCACCATGTCCGGCGCTCCCGGCGCGCCCGCGGGCGAAGAGGGCAATTTCCACGACGCCGTGATCAAGGTCTTCGTCGATCTCTACGACAAGGGGCTGATCTACCGCGGCAAACGGCTGGTGAACTGGGATCCGCATTTCGAGACCGCGATCTCCGACCTCGAAGTCGAGCAGACCGAGGTCGACGGCCATATGTGGCATTTCAAATATCCGCTGGCCGGGGGCGAGACCTATCTCTACCGCGAGAAGGACGAGGACGGGAACGTCACCTTTGAAGAGGAACGCGATTATATCTCCATCGCCACCACCCGCCCCGAGACCATGCTGGGCGACGGCGCGGTGGCGGTGCACCCGTCGGACGAGCGTTACGCCCCCATCGTCGGCAAGCTCTGCGAGATCCCGGTCGGCCCGGCCGAGCACCGCCGCCTGATCCCGATCATCACCGACCAATACCCCGACCCCACCTTCGGCTCGGGCGCGGTGAAAATCACCGGCGCGCATGATTTCAACGATTACGGCGTAGCGCAGCGGAACGGCATCCCGCTCTACCGGCTGATGGACAGCCGCGCCCGGATGCGCACCGACGGCCTGTCCTATGAGGACTCCGCCGCGGCCGCCCGCGCCATCCTCGACGGCCAGGCCTTCACCGAGGCCGAGGTCGACCGCATCAACCTCGTCCCCGAGGATCTGCGCGGCCTCGACCGTTACGAGGCGCGAAAGCGCGTGGTCGCCCAAATCAGTGCCGAGGGCCTTGCGGTCACGAAACTGGTGAAAAGCATCGACGAGGAAACCGGCTCGGAACATCTGGAGCGGGTGCCGGTGATCGAGGCGAAAAAGATCATGCAGCCCTTCGGCGACCGCTCGAAAGTGGTGATCGAGCCGATGCTGACCGATCAGTGGTTCGTCGAGACCTCGAAGATCGTCGGCCCGGCGCTGGATGCCGTGCGCAACGGCGACACGACGATCCTGCCCGAGCGCGACGCGAAGGTCTATTTCCACTGGCTGGAGAATATCGAGCCCTGGTGCATCTCGCGCCAGCTCTGGTGGGGCCATCAGATCCCGGTCTGGTACGGGCTCGACATCTGGCCGGCGGGCTTCCATGACGACCAGGGCGACGATGCGCTGGACGAGGTGGAGATCTTCCGCCTGCTCTACGAGGGCGGCTTCAACCACGCGGATCCGGTGTATTTCTGCGCGCCCTCGTTCGAGGGTGTGACCGCCCGCTTCCAGGACGCGCTGGCGCCCTTGCCGGTGCCCCTGAACCACGCGCGGGTGGTCGAAGTGGCCGACCGCCAGGCGGCGATGGACCTGCTCGCGGCGGCTTTGGCGGAATACAACCTGACCCAGGACCCGCTTAAGCTGGTCTATCCGGTCTGGCGCGACGCCGATGTGCTCGACACCTGGTTCTCCTCGGGGCTCTGGCCGATCGGCACGCTCGGCTGGCCCGAGGAAACCCCTGAACTCGCGCGCTATTTCCCGTCCTCGGTGCTGGTCACCGGGTTCGACATCATCTTCTTCTGGGTCGCCAGGATGATGATGATGCAGCTTGCCGTGGTGGATGACGTGCCGTTCCGCACCGTCTATGTCCATGCTCTCGTGCGCGACGAGAAGGGCAAGAAGATGTCCAAGTCGCTCGGCAACGTGCTGGACCCGCTCGACCTGATCGCCGATTACGGCGCCGATGCGGTGCGCTTCACCCTTGCGGCGATGGCAGCGATGGGGCGCGACCTGCGGCTCTCGAAGGACCGGATCGCGGGCTACCGCAACTTCGGCACCAAATTGTGGAACGCCTGCCGCTTCGCCGAGATGAACGGGGTCTGGGAGGGGCACGCGACCGCTTCGGCGCCCCCTGCTCCGAAGGCCACCGCCAACCGCTGGATCATCGGCGAGACGGCGGCGGTGCTGGAAGAGGTCGATCTGGCGCTCTCTGAGTTCCGCTTCGACCAGGCCGCAGATGCGCTTTACAAATTCGTCTGGGGCAAGGTCTGCGACTGGTATGTCGAATTCGCCAAACCCTTGTTCGACGGCGAGGATGCCGCCGAGACCCGCGCGACCATGGCCTGGGTGCTCGACCAGTGCATGATCCTCTTGCATCCGTTCATGCCCTTCATCACCGAAGAGCTCTGGGCCACCACCGGCAAACGCGGGAATCTGCTCGTGCATACCGACTGGCCGGAATACGGCCCCGCCCTGATGGACAAGGAGGCCGAGGCCGAGATGGGCTTCGTGACCGGGCTGATCGAAGAGATCCGCTCGGCCCGCGCCCAGGTCCATGTGCCGGTCGGCCTCAAGACCGACCTGGTGGCGTCTGAACTGTCCGGGACCGCCCGCGCCGCCTTTGCCCGCAACGAGGCGCTGATCCGGCGCATGGCGCGGATCGGGGATGTCTCGGAAGGACCGGCGCCGAAGGGGTCGATCGTGGTGGCGCTGGAAGGCGCGGCTTTCGCGATTCCGCTGGAAGGGGTGATCGACATCGCGGGCGAAAAGGCGCGTCTCTCGAAGACGCTCGAAAAGCTCGGGAAAGAGATCGGCGGGCTGAAAGGCCGGCTCGACAATCCGAAGTTCATCGCCTCGGCCCCCGAGGATGTGGTGATCGAGGCCCGCGCCAATCTGGAAGCGCGCGAGGACGAAAAGGCGAAGATCGAAACGGCGCTGAAACGGCTCGCCGAACTGGCCTGACCCAAAAACCCGGCCAGGCAACCAGCCCGGCCGGGCCGCCTTCCACGCCTGTCCGAAGGAATCGGCGCCGCGCCGCTGCCGCCAAATTCGTTCGAACGAATTTGCCCCCGATCCCGCAGCACTTTTGCGGCTTTCACCTTGATATAAATACTCCGGGGGTGAGGCCGAAGGCCGAGGGGGCTGGCCCCCTCTCTTGCGCCC
>NZ_UXAW01000087.1:3509-80300 GCF_900609055.1 Pseudogemmobacter humi
GCCCCCCCCCCGCCCGCCCCCCCCCCCCCCCCCCCCCCCCCCCCCCCCCCGCGGCCCCCCCCCCCCCCCCCCCCCCCCCCCCCCCCCCCACTTCCGCGCCCGTTCCGCCTCGCGCCAGGCCATCCAGTCCTGCCCCGCCTGCGCCACCGCCCTGCGCACCGCCGCCCCCACCGCCTCGCCGGTAGCAGTGTGCAGCCCGGCGTAACGGCCCACCCCGGGCAGACAGGCGAGCGCGAGGCAGTCGGTCCCGGTCCCGCTCGCCCGGCCGGTCGCAAGCTCCAGCCCGAGGTCCATGATCGCGGCGGTGCGGGCCTGAACCGCCACCGTCAGCGCCTCAAGCTGGGCGGTTTCGTCCAGCCCCGCATCGGTGGCGACAAGGATGTTCACCGTGCCGTAATCGGCGCTGTGATACGGCAGCCGCCGCCCCACGGATTCCGCGTTGGACAGCCCCAGCGTCACCACGGCGGCGGCCCTCACCCCTTCGGCCACGGCCTCGGCGCCCGCCCAGGTGCCGATGTCGCGCGAGGTCATCATCCCGACCTGGCCCGCCACCGGGGCGCGGGTCATTTCGGCCGGGAACCAGTCCTCCACCGGAAACTCCGCGCTCAGATCGCTGTTCCTGACCTCGCGCCACAAGACCGTGTCGCCCGTCCGGTATCCCGCGCCAAAGGGCGCATGGGACAGGATCCGCATCCTCTGCGCCAGCCGGGCGATCAGCCAGGGCCGCGCCAGTTCGACCGCGATCACCGGATCACCGCCACCGGCTGGAACACCGGCCCGTCGGCGGTCTCGGCATGAAAGGCGCGGATGCCGAAGACGCGCGCCAGCAGCGCATCGGTCAGAACCTCGCGCGGCGGGCCGTCCGCCGCCAGCCGGCCGCGCTCCAGCATCACCAGGCGGGTGCAATGGCGCGCAGCCAGGCCGAGATCGTGGATCGAGGCCACCACCGCCCGGCCCGAAGCCGCCAGATCGGCGAAGACCTGCATCGCGCGGATCTGCGCCTCGGGATCCAGCCCCGCCCCCGGCTCGTCGGCAAGGATCAGCGGCGTCTCCTGCGCCAACAGCCGCGCGATCAGCACGCGGGTCTGCTCGCCGCCCGACAGTTCGGTGGCGATGCGGTCGTGGAACCCATCAAGCCCCATCCGCGAGAGCGCCCCTGCCACCGCCGGATGGCCCGGATCCGCCGCCCCCCAGGGCGCGCGGCCGAGCGCGACCAGATCGGCCACGCTGACCGGCCAGGCAATGTCGCGGCCCTGCGGCAGGAAAGCCACCGCGCGGGCGCGCGCCGCGGGCGAGAGAGCCGCGAGGTTCGACGCGCCCTCATGCGGTATGAACCCGAGAGCCGCGCGCAGAAGCGTGGTCTTGCCGGCGCCGTTCGGACCGATCAGCCCGACGAACTCGCCCGGCGCGACCTTCAGGCCGACGCCATCGACCACCGCAGAGGCTCCGCGCCGCACGGTAAGGTTGTCCAAGGATAACAATGTCATGCCTCGACCCTCCGCATCCGCCAGATCAGATGCAGGAAGAAGGGCGCCCCGATGATCGCGGTCAGCACGCCCAGCTTCAGGTCGCGCTCGGGCGCGATCAGCCGGGTGGCGATATCGGCCGCCAGCAGCACCGCAGCCCCGCCGAGCGCCGCCGCAGGCAACAGCCGCGAGGGCCGCGCCCCGGTCAAGGGGCGCAACAGATGCGGTACCACGAGGCCGACGAAACCGATGGCCCCCGCCACCGCGACCGAGGCCCCGACCCCCGCCGCGGTGCCGAAGATCAACACGAGGCGCATCCGGCGCAGGTTCATGCCGAGGCTCTCCGCCGCATCCTCGCCCAAAGTCAGCGCGTCGAGCCCGCGGCCCAGAGTGAACAGCGCCGCCCCACCCGCGAGGATGAAGGGCGCCGCCAGCCAGACATGGGTCATGGAACGGTCCGCCAGCGAGCCCATCATCCAATAGACGATCTCGGCCGCGGCGAAGGGATTGGGCGACAGGTTCAGGACAAGCGAGGTCGCAGCCCCCGCCAGCGCCGAAATTGCGATCCCGGCAAGGATCAGCGCCAGCGCGCCGCCGCGCGGGCCCGCCATCAGCAGGATCAGAAGGCATGCCCCCGCCGCACCCGCCAGCGCCGCCAGCGGCAGCGCCAGAGCGAAAGCCGCCGCCAGCCCGGTCTGCAAGGCGATCACCGCCCCGAGCGCGGCGGAAGACGACACCCCGATCAGCCCCGGCTCGGCCAGCGGATTGCGCAGGAAACCCTGCATCGCCGCGCCGGAAAGGCCGAGCGCCGCGCCCGCCAGCAGCCCGAGGATCGCGCGCGGCAGACGGATCTGCTGCATCACCAGCGCGACCGGCCCGCCCTCGCCCCGAAACAGCGCGGCAAGGCTTTCGCCGAAGCCCAGCCCCGCCGGGCCGATCATGAGCGAGGCCGCGAACAACAGCACGACCAGGCTGGCGAGCGACGCGAGCAGCCTCATTCCCCGGCCTCCAGCCCGTCCCGCGCCGCGCGCATCGCGGCCACGGCGCGCAGGATATGGGGCGTGCCGCAGATCCAGTCGGCATCGGTGGTGGCGACCACGCCCGCGCGCGCGCGCAACTCGGTCAACGCCGGATGGGTCAGGATCTCTTCCGAGCGCGAGGCGCCGGGATAGGGCGCCGAGGTCACGATCACATCCGGGTCGGCCATGATCAGCCGCTCCATCGGCAGGGTGCCGCCGCCGGTGACGCCCGCCGTCGCGCCGACATTCCCGAAATTCGTATAGGCCAGCACATCGTCGGCCAGCGTGCCTTTCCCGGTCGTATAGCCGTTGGGATAGTAAAGCGCCGCCGTCGCCGGGGGCAGATCGCGGGCCAGCGCCGCCAGACCGGCCTCGAAATCACGGACCAGCGCCTCGCCCGCTTCCGCGCGGCCAAGCGCCTCGGCGATCACCCGGATCTGTTCGCTGACCCCGGCAAGCGAATCGACCGGCGCCACCTGGACGACCCGAACCCCCAGATCGCGCAGGAGCGCGACCGAAGCCTGCGAGGTATAGCTGCCCGCCAGCACCAGATCGGGGTGCATCAGGAACACCTGTTCCGCGCCGCCACGGTTCGCGGGATAAGCGCGCGCCTCCTCGATCATGGAAGAGGCCAGCGGATCCGTCGCCAGATCGCTGACCGAGATCAGTTGCCCGGGCTCGGCCAGCAGCATCGCCAGCTGATCGGTGCAGAGATTGATCGAGACGACCCGCCGCGGCGGCCCGGCCCAGGCGGGCATCGCCGCCAGAAGCGCGAGCGCGAACACCGCGGCGCGTCCCATCTCAGAACCGGCCCGTCAGGCCGAGATATACCGCGCGCCCCGGGGTGCCATAGCCCGGAACGCTTTGATATTCCTCGTCGAAGACATTCTCGACCCGCAGCGATACCGCGACGCTTTCCGACAGGTCATAGCCCAGCCCCGCATTGACCAGCGTGTAATCGGCAAGCGCGGTGCCGAATTCCGCCGGACGCCCGGCCAGATGCTGCACACCGATCCGCGCACTGAGGTCCGCAGTCAGCGCGGCGCTCAGCGTCACGGCGAGGCTGTGGCGCGGCACCCGCAACAGGCGCGTGCCATCCGGTTTGCTGGCGTCGACATAGGTATAGGCGAAGGACAGGCCGATGCTGTCGGACAGCCGCGCCTCGCCCGACAGTTCCAGCCCGCGGCGCTTTGAGGTGCCGGCCTCGTTTTCGTAGACATTCGTGGTGCCCGGCAGGCAGGCCCAGGTCAGCGGATCATAGGGGCAGGACTGATAGGTGATCGCATCCTCGATACGGATGTCGAACAGCGTCAGCGACAGCCGGTTCTCGCCGCCGAAATCGTAATCGCCGCCGATCTCTAAGCTGCGGCTTTCCTCGGGATTCAGCCCGGTATTGGCGGCAATGGTCCAGGTCGGATCGCCGTAAAGCTCGTAATGCGAGGGCGAACGGTAGCCGGTCGAAGCGGCGCCGCGCAGCGTCAGCCCATCGGCGGCCTGCCAGGCCAGCGCAAGCCGCCCGCTGGGCTGTCCGCCGAATTCCGAATGATCATCCTGGCGCAGGCTCAGCGACAGGTCCAGATCCTCGGTGGGCGACCACAGCGCCTGGCCGAAAACCCCGGCGGTGCGGGTACTGGCGCCGCCCGGCAACGCGGGATTGGTCACCTCTTCCTCCTGCCAGGCCGCGCCGTAAACCAGCGTCAGCGCCGGATTGATTTCGGTGGTGCCCTGGTAGCTGACCCCCTGCCGCACGCCGAGATAGCTGCTCAGCCAGCCGCCCTCGTCGATTTCGCGCGAGATACGGTAGCGGGTCACGTCGAACAGATGGCTGGTGTTCCCGGCCTCGTATTCCGCGAACAGCCGCGCGCCGAAGTCGCGGCGCTCCTGGCTGTTGACGGTGCTGTCGGCCATATAGGCGTCGAAATCGTTCTCGCTGCGCTGCGCGAAGACGGCGGCGCCGAGCGAGAGCGCATCCGACAGCCGGTAGCGCGCGCTGAAAGAAAGCCGCACGGCTTCGAAACCGTCGTCCTCCAGCCCGGGGCTGCGCGGCAGCGTGTCATAGGCCGAAAAGCCGTCGCTCTTCAGATGCGAGAGCGAGAATCCCGCCTCGACCCGCTCGTCGCGGAAGGCCAGCGAATAGCGCAGCGCCGAGGAATTGTAGCTGCCCGCCTCGGCGGCGACCGTCTGCGAGAGCCCGTCTTCGGTGGGCGCGAGGCTGGTGATGCTGATCACGCCGCCCACTGCCGAGCCGCCCCAGAGCGAGGATTGCGACCCCCGCAGCACCTCGACCCGGGCGATATCGCTGGTGGAAAGCGCGCCGAAATCGAATTGCGGCGAGATCTCGGTCGCATCGTCCACCCGGATCCCGTCGATATAGACCGCGACATATTGCGGCTCGGCGCCGCGGATGCGGATGCTGGAGCGGGTGCCCATCGGGCCGCTTGAGACCATGCTGACGCCGGGCAGCCGCGACAGGTAATCCGAAAGCCGGATATCGCCCGCGTCGCGCAGATCCTCGGCTTCCACCACCGTGACCGAAACCCCGGTGCGCAGGGTTTCGGCGGCCTCGCGCAGGGCGGTCAGCGTGATGGTGCCCAGATCGACCGTCTCTTCGGCCCCCTGCGCCAGGGCGCCCCCCGCCGTCAGCGCGGCGATCAGCGCGATATGCGAAATCCTCGGTCTCATGTTCGTCCCTCCCGGCAGATGCCCGCCTGCGATGCGTTGCGGCCGCGAGGGGAAAATCCGCCCGCGACGTGCGATACGTCACCTCTGGCGGCAGCCCGCCCTCCTCCGCGCACCCCGCGCGGCGGAAAGGGTGATCACTCCGGCAGGTCTCCTGGCTTGCGGGTCACAGCGGCGGCCGGCCTTCCCGGGGGCATCCCCCCAGTGGCATGTTCGGCCGCTGCTCGCCGCTTACAGTTGCGGGGGCAGCCGCGGCTTCAGGGCTTCGCCCCTACCGCATTCCCTTTTCTCCGGACAGACGCCCGGAACCGAAGATGCTTTCCCATAGCCCGGCGCAGGATCGTGTCAAGCGCCGTGACGGGCCTCTGGCGCGGATGCACCGCGATATGTCGCCTGCGGAACATGCCCCGACGGGACGGGCTGGACCTTTGGCGCGCCGCGCGGCCAGATGAGCGGCGGAAACGGAAGGGATTCGGGCGATGATCGGAGATCTGGGCGCAAGGGATGCGACTGAACTCGCGGGGCTGGTGGCCCGGGGCGAGGTGACAGCGGACGAGCTTCTGGATGCCGCGCTCGCGGCGGTGGAGGCGCGCAATCCGGCGATCAATGCGGTGGTGCTGGTGCAGGAAGAGGCCGCGCGCCGTTCGATCCGCGAAGGTCTGCCGCGCGGCCCGTTCCGCGGCGTGCCCTTCCTGATCAAGGATCTCGGCATCGAGGCGAAGGATTTCCCGGCCCATAACGGCTCGCGCCTGTCGATGAACACGGTCTATCGCGGCGACAACAATCTGATGCTGCGGATGAAGGCGACGGGCGTGGTGACCTTCGGGCGCACCACCAGCCCCGAGGGCGGCGTCGGCATCGCGACCGAGGCGGCGGTCTACGGCGGGCCGACCCGCAACCCCTGGAACCCGGATCACACTTCGGGCGGCTCGTCGGGCGGCGCGGGGGCGGCGGTGGCGGCCGGAATCGTCGCCATGGCGCATGGCTCGGACGGCGACAGTTCGGTGCGGATCCCGGCGGCGAGATACGGGCTCTTCGGCTTCAAGCCGACGCGGGCGCGGCTACCGGACGGCCCCTGGTCGGGCGAGGGCTGGGCGGGGATGGCGATCGACGGCTTCCTCACCCGTTCGGTGCGCGACACGGCGGCGATGCTCGATGCCTGTTCGGGGCCGGACCTCGGTGCGCCCTATTTCGCGCCGGAGTTGCGCCAGGGCTACGCCCAGGCTATCTCGCGCCCGCCGCGGCGGCTGCGGGTGGCGCTTTGCGACACCACCTTCACCGGCGAGGCGATCGACCCCGAGGTGGCGGAAGCGGTGCGCGCCGCCGGGCGGCTGCTGGAGAGCCTCGGCCACCATGTGGAGCCCGCCCGCCCCCGCGCCGACATCCCCGGCATGATGCGGGCCTGGAGCGATATCGTCGCGGTCGGCACCGCGCTGACCATTCGCCAGAAGCTGAACGGGCGTCCGCTGACGCCGGATCTGGTCGAGGGCGTCGGGCGCGGCGCGGTGGCCCATGCCGAGGGCCTGTCGCCCCTGCGCTATCTGGAAGCGGTGGAGGAGATCCACGATTTCGGCCGCGAGATGGCCTGGTTCTTCCGCCCCGAAGACGGCCCGGGTTACGATATTCTGCTCTCGGCGACTTTGGCCGAGCCGCCGGCGAAAGTGGGCCGGTTCAGCCACATGACAGAGGATTACCTCGGCTTCCGTATCGGCCCCGAGGGCTGTTTCGCTTATTCGCCTTTCGCCGCCGTGTTCAACGCGAGCGGCCAGCCGGCGGCGTCCCTGCCTTTGGGCTGGACGGGCTCAGACCTTCCCATCGGGGTGCATCTGGCGGCGCCGTTCGGCGAGGACGAGGAGCTGATCGCGCTTTGCGCCGAGATCGAGGGGGCGGTGTACTGGAACCGCCGTGCACCGATGGCGGGCTGAGCCGCGGCTGGCCGTCGGCAGAACGGGGGGCCGTCTGCCCCCCGCGGGCCTTGCGGCCCTCCCCCCGAGGGTATTTCGGTCAAGGTGAATGGGACAGGCGCGGCTCTGGCGCGGCGGCGGGATTCGTGCGAAGCGGGAGAGGATGAGCGGAGGGGCGATGGCGCTGAAGGTTCTGGTTCTGGGCGCGGGTTCGATCGGGCGGCGTCACCACGACAATCTGCTGGCGCTCGGGGCGCGGAGCGTGCTGCGCGGCTGGCGCGGCTATGGGCTGGCGGCGTTCGAGCGGGAGTTGCCGGAGTATGATGCGCTGGTGGTGGCGACCGCGACCGATCTGCGGCTGCCGCTGATCGAACGGGCGGCGCGAGCGGGGCTGGCGCTGTATATCGAGAAGCCGCTGGCCTTCTCGCCCGCCGAGGTCGAGGCGATTGCCGCAGTGGCGGCGCCGGTCGCGCAGCGTTCGGTCATCGGCTATATGATGCGCTATCATCCGGCGTTCCGCTGGCTGGCGGCCTCGGATCTGGGCGATGTGTTCCAGATCTCGCTTTCGATCGGCCATGATGTGACGCAATGGCGGGCGGGCTGGCGGTTCTCTGACAGCTATGCGGCGCGGGCCGAGGGCGGCGGCGTGCTGCTCGATCTGTGCCATGAGATCGACATGGCGCATTGCCTGTTCCCAGGGCTTGCGCTGACCGGAGTGGAGAGCCAGGGCCATGCGCTTTACCCGGGCGTCGATATGGCGAGCCGGGTGTCGCTGGCGGGCGGCGGCGTCTGCGGCGAGGTGGCGATGGATTACCTGACGCCGAAGCTGCACCGCCGGGCGATCCTGCGCGGGACGCGGGGCCTGCGGGATTTCGACTTTGCCGCCGGGCGTTATCTGGTCAGCGGGGCGGAGGGCATCACCGCGCCCGATCTGCCGCTGGAACGCAACGAGATGTTCCTCGCGCTGATGCGCGATTTCCTCGCGCTGGCGGCGGGGCAGCCGGTCCCGGGCGTCGGGCATCTGCCGCGGCTGGATCTGGCGCTTCCTTCGGCGCGGCTGGTGGCCGGGGCCTGGGAAGCGCGGCGCTTCATCGGCTCGATCGACAAGGAGATCCCATGATTCTGGGTCATATCGGCGCGCGCAAGGGCTCGAAAGGGGTGGTGCGCAAGAACTTCCGCCCGATCTGCGGCAAGCCGCTGATCGACTGGTCGCTCGATCAGCTGTTTGCCCATCCGCAGGTGGATGCGGTGGTGGTCTCGACCGATGACGAGGAGATCTATGACCACGCCGTGGCGAAGGGCGCGCTGAAGATCGGGCTCAGGCCCGCGCATCTGGCGACCGACCAGGCGGGGAAATGGGGGGTCTGGCAGCATGCGCTGGCGGTGTCGGAGCCGCTGCTGGCGGAGCCGGTCGGGGCGTTTCTCGATCTCGACTGCACCTCGCCTTTGCGGCTGCCCGAGGATATCAGCGGCGCCCTTGCGCTTTACCGCGAGGCGCGGCCGGATCTGGTGATGTCGTGCTGCGAGGCAAGGAAGAACCCCTATTTCAACCTGGTCGAACCCGATGCGAGCGGCGCGCTGCATGTCTCGAAACCTTTGCCCGGCGGCGTGGTCGCGCGCCAGCAGGCGCCGGTGGTCTATGAACATGCGGCCTCGACTTACGTGGTTTCCCCCGATTACCTGAAACGCGCCAAAGGGCTGTGGGAGGGGCGCGTGATCCCCTTCCTGATGCCGCCCGAGCGCTGCGTCGATATCGACAGCCCGTTCGATTTCCGGCTGGTCGAATTCCTGCTGAAAGAGGCTCAACATGGCTGATCAACTCAAGGGCCGCACGGTCTTCATCACCGGGGCGGGCGGCGTGCTCGGCTCGACCTATGTGCGCCGGATGCTGGCCGAGGGCGCGCGCGTCGTCGCCTCGGACCTGCCCGGAAAACGCGCCGAGGCCTTGCGCGAAGCCCATGACCTGAACCCCGATTTCCGCTTTTACGAAGTTGATGTATCGGATGAGGATCAGATCACAACCATCTTCCAGCGCATCGAAAAAGATGGTTGGCAGGTGAATGTCGTTCTGAACAATGCCGCCATCACCGGCGAGTTGCTGATGGGCGCGGGCAAGCCCTTCCCGGATTTCGCCGATCTGTCGGTGAGTGACTGGGAAAAGACCATGCGCACCAATCTGACCGCGCCTTTCATGGTCGCCCGGCAGATGGACCGCGACATCGTGGGGCGCTGGCCCTGCACGCTGATCAACGTGGCCTCGATGTATGCGCTGAACGGCGCGCATCACCGGATCTACGACGGCATGCCGTTCAAGAACTTCTCGGCCTATGGCGTGTCGAAAGCCGGGATCCACGGGCTGACGGTCTGGCTGGCGGGCTATTGGGCGGCGCGCGGCGCGACGGTGAACACAATCGCCCCCGGCGCGGTGTTCAACGGCCATTCCGAGGAATTCCAGCGCCGTGTGGGCGAGTTGATCATGCTCAACCGGATGGCGAAACCCGACGAGATCGCCGATGCGATGCTGTTTCTGGCCTCGCCAGCCGCCGGTTACATGACCGGGCAGATCGTCAATGTGGACGGCGGCTTCTCGGGCTGGTGATCAGTCTTTGAACGCCTTTTGCAAGGGGCGCTCCCAGAAGGCGGGATCCTCCAGCACCTCTACGAAACGGTCGGCCGCCCGCCCCTCGCCGAAGCCCGCATGGCGATGATGCGCGCGGCCCCAGTCGTTCGTGAGAAACCCGAGGATCGCCGCGCGGTCGAACGCGCTGACCGAGGTGACTGATCCGGCATCCGAGCGGTTGGTCTGCCGGGTGCCGACATCCAGCGAGGGGATGCCGAGGAACGGCGCCTCGCGCACACCCGCGCTGGAATTGCCGATCATGCAGGCGGCGTTGCGCATCAGTTCGGAGAAATGCGCGAAGCGCATCGAGGGCAGCACCCGGAACCGCTGCCTCGGCAGGGTCTTCAGCACCGCGAAGATCGCCTCGGAACCCGGGTCGTTGTTCGGCGCGATCACCACGAAATCGCGGCGCGACTCTGCCAGCGCGCCGAACAGCGCCTCGGCCTGGGCACCCATGCTCGCCTGTTCCGATGTGACCGGATGGAAGGTCACCACGCCGTAATCGCTGAACGGAATCTCGTAGCGTGCCCGCACCTCCTCCAGCGTCACCCCCGAGGGCCGCGCGTGGAAATCGAGCTCGGGCGAGCCGATGACATGGATCACATCCGCGGGCTCGCCCAGAGCCATCACCCGCCGCGCCGCCTGTTCGGACGAGACGAAATGATGGGTGCAGAGCTTGGTGTTGCAGTGGCGGAACACCTCGTCGATGGTGCCCGAGACCTCGCCGCCCTCGATATGGGCCGAGCGGATGTAATTCGTCGCCGCGACCAGCGCGCCGGCCATGGCCTCGATCCGGTCGCCGTGGATCACGATCAGATCCGGGCGGCTTTCCGTCACGAAATCGGAAAAGCCGCTGACGGTCTTCGCCAGAACGATATCCTGCGGATCGCCGGGGCGCTGGTTGAGGAATTCATGCACCTCGACCCCGGGCATTCGCTGCACCTCGTGCCGGGTCTGGCCGTAACGGCCCATCATATGCATCCCGGTGACGAAGAACCCGATCCGGTGCCCGGCATCGCGCGCGGCAGCCGCCAGAGGCTCCAGTTTGCCGAAATCGGCACGGGTGCCGGTGAGGAAGAGGATTTGGCGGGTCATCCGGGACGAAATCCATACGCTGAAGTGCCAGGCGAAACTCCGGCATAGGGCAATCTCGCATGATGGACAATCGCCCCGTCAGCCCCTAATCAGGAGCCGGATCGGAGAGCCCGCCATGGATCGCATCGTTATCTGCATGAAATGGGGCACCCTTTACGGCCCCGACTATGTGAATGTGCTCTGGTCGGCGGCGCGAGAGAATATCAGCGGTCCTTTCCGTTTTATCTGCATGACCGACGATGCCACGGGCCTTGCGCCCGGGATCGAGGCCATGCCGATCCCCGATCTCGGCCTGCCGCCCGACCTCTGGCGCAGCGGTGGCTGGCCCAAGCTGGCGATGTTCCTGCCGCAAATCGCCGATCTTTCGGGCCGGGCACTGTTCATCGATCTCGACATGGTGCTCTGGGGCGAGCTTGATCCGCTGTTCACGCTGCCAGGCCCGCTGGTGATGCTCGATTCCGGCCCCTGGCGCTACCGCAACGGCATCCCGCGGCCGATGTCCTCGATCATGGCCTTCGATATCGGCGGATTGCCGCATCTGGCCACGCGCATCATCGCCGACCCCCGCGGGATGGCGGCGCGGTATCAGAACGAGCAGGACTTCATTGGCGGCGAGGCGGGCGAAATCGCCTTCTGGCCACAGAGCTGGATCAGGAGTTACAAATACCATCTGCGCCCGCCGCTGCTGATCGATCGCTTCCGTGGCCCGCATCCACCGGGGCCGGAGGTGAAAGTCCTGTGCTTCCACGGCAATCCCCGCCCGATCGACATGATCCGGCCACCCAAAGGCAACTGGGACGTGCCCCCGCATTACGGGCGCGGCCAGGTTTCCTGGATGGTCGACTACTGGACCCGCCATGGCGGTCACCTCTGACCATTTCCCAATGAGTTCACATGACCCGACTGATCCTCTCCCTGACCACGGTTCCGCCGCGCTTCCCCTATGTGCATGAAAATCTGGCCGCGCTGAAACGCCAGAACGCGCAGATCGACGCGATCAACCTCTATGTCGCGCGCAAATACCGCCGTTTCGAATACGATCCGAAAGATC
The DNA here is from genome assembly GCF_900609055.1 of Pseudogemmobacter humi. Taxonomy (GTDB): domain Bacteria; phylum Pseudomonadota; class Alphaproteobacteria; order Rhodobacterales; family Rhodobacteraceae; genus Pseudogemmobacter; species Pseudogemmobacter humi. Next base: position 15,344 of record NZ_UXAW01000087.1, read on the forward strand.
TTCCCACCGTTCCCGAGGGCGTGACGCTGCGGCTGATCGACGAGGATCTGGGCCCGGCAACCAAGGTTCTGCCGGCCTGCCGCGACTATCGCGGCCAGGATGTGCGGATCCTTTTTTGCGATGATGACAAGGTTTACGACGCAAACTGGGCACAGAGATTCGTTGACGCCGCGCAAGCGCACCCCGATTGCGCCATCTGTGAGGAAGGCAGTCTTCTGAACACCTTCTATTACGCGGATGATGCCTGGCAATCTGCACGCAATCCGAAACCGGGATACCGGAAGAAGGACTTTTTCTACCGTCTGCGGCGCGCAGCCTCACTTGGAATGTGGAAACCGTCGAAAACCGTCTCCTCGGGCTATGTCGATATCCTCGAAGGCTGGGGCGGCGTGATGGTGCGCCCGGACTTCTTCGACGACGCCTCTTTCGATATCCCGGATGTGCTGTGGACCGTCGACGATGTCTGGCTTTCAGGCTGCCTTGAGCGCCGGGGCATTCCGATCTGGCTCAATGCAGAGGACAAGGTGCGTTCGAAGGGCAATTCCAACGAGGTGAAAGAGGCGGCCCTGCGCAATTTCGTCTATCAGGGGCATGGGCGTATCGCGGCCAACCAGGCCTGTATCCGGTATTTCCGCGAGACCTGGGGTATATGGGGCGGCAAGGATTATCTCAAAGCCGGGCCGGCACCGACCTGACGCATTCGCGGCCGGCCCTCAGCGCCTTTGCTTCGGGGCCGGAAACATCCCGCGCCGTATCATTCCCCACAGCCGCCGCGGATAATTCCCCGCCCGCATCGCGTAATTGCCAAGCCGGCGATGGCGCGGGGGTTTGACCACCCCGGCGAAGTTCCTGCCGGTGATCGTGCTGACCCCACCGTCATCGACATGGCTCGGGAAGGGCTCAAGCCCCAGAAGCCGGAAGTCATGCGCCCACCAGCGCGTGGCCTCGTAATCCACCGGCATGGTCATCGGCAGCATCCGCGGCACCAGCCGCAGGGCCAGATCGCGGGTGATCAGATAGGCTCCGAAGCCGGTGGCCGGGCCGAGATAGGCGTTCAGATCCCACTCCCCCGCCCTGCCCTGACGGACCGGCAGTTTGGCGCGGATCCGGTTCAGCTTGAGCATGTCCCAGCGATCAGAATGATCCAGCGCAGCGCCGAGCGCCGCGAGAAAGTCGTCGTGGAACACCACATCATCTTCCAGAACCAGCGCGAAAGGCCGGCCATCGGCGAGGAATTTCTTCCAGACCGCAAGATGCGACAGATAGCAGCCCACCTCGGCCGGCAGCGCCGCGCGCCCCATATTGCGCCGGAACGCCGCCGCGTCGAGGCTTTGTGCGACCAGATCGGGCGCGGCCCGCCCGTCGATGGCGGAAAACCGTTCGGCGTCCAGGTCCAGCCGCGCGAGACGCTCTTCCATCTGGCGCCGCCGCTCTTCGGCGCGGTCGAGATTGATCCACCAGACCCCGAGGTCCCCGCGCACCGCGCTCACGCGAGGTCGCTCCATTTCAGCTGGGTGTTGAGCGTCACCGCCCGGGTCAGGCGCCGGCCCACCACCTTGTCGAAATCATAGGCCGCGATCTCTCCGCTGCCGGGGCGGCGGGTCCAGATATCGGATTCCGCGATGAGGTGGCCTTCGGCCAGGTCGCGGTCGGCCACAACCGAGCCCCGGGCGAAGCGGTAGACGGCTTCCTCGGGCGCGCTGCGTTCCTTGGGGTTGTTCGCCGCGATCCAGATCTCGCGCGAGCGGTCGATCAGGAAGCGCAGCTCCGCCGGATCCATCGAATTGATGATGTCCGGCCCCTTGCGGTAGCGCGAGTCGGTGTAGTGGCGTTCCAGGATCGAAGCGCCGAGCGCCACGCTCGCCAGCGCCATTTCCGGGCCGATGGAATGGTCGGAAAACCCCACCACCGCGCGCGGGAAGGCGTCCTGCAACTCGGTCACTCCGCGCAAGGAAACGATTTCCGGCGGGCTCGGGTAGAGGTTGGTGCATTCCAGCAGCGCATAGGGCACACCGGCCGCGTCGAGGATATCGACGCTGGCGCGGATGGTCTCGATCGTCTGCATCCCGGTCGAGAGGATCACGGGCTTGCCCTTGCGCGCGATATGGCGGATCAGCGGCAGGTTGTCGGCCTCGCCGCTGCCGATCTTGTAGGCGGGCACGTCGAGGCTTTCCAGGAAATCGGCTGCCGCGCGCGAGAACGGCGTCGAGATCCAGATCATCCCGAGCGACTCGGTATAGCGCTTCAGCTCCGCCTCGTCGTCGAGCGACAGCGCGCAGGAGGCCATCACATCCCAGATCGAGACATCGGCGTTTGGCGGGAAGATCGCCTTCGCCTCGTCGGTCATCTCGTCTTCCAGGATATGGGTCTGGTGCTTGACCATCTCGCAGCCCGCCCCCGCGGCGAGGCGCACCATCTCTTTCGCCACCGCCAGATCGCCGCCGTGATTGATGCCGATTTCGGCAATGACCAGGGGCGGATGGGCGGGGCCGATCTCGCGGCCGGCGATGGTCAGCGAACGGGTCATGACGGCTCCTTGCGGCGGGGTTCGGCCATGGTGCTGCATGAGGCCGCGCGGCTTGTCAATCGCCAAGCGGGTCGCGCGCGGGTGCGCCCGAGCGCCCGCCGCCGCGGGCCGGAACACGCTGCCACCGCACCATATCCGCCACCGGCCAGGGCGATGCTCTGTGCGATGGCACGCCCCGGCCGCATCGCCTGGGGCGCCTGAGGTGGCGGGAAACGGCCGGATCTCTTCCGGCGGAAACAGCCGCCTTATCGCCCTCCGCCGGGCCAGCCAGAGGCCATATCGTGCGCTTTGCGCCTCATCCGCCCGGTTTACCCCCTGAATCGGGTAAAATTGCTGTCATTCATATCAGTATGATGTCAAACTCACCTATATATACAGGCGAGCAGAAACGATCGGACAGAAACTTGAGTCAAGACTCCGGGGCCAGGCTGCGCGGGCCCGAAAGGAGCGGATGGTGCGGGTATGAACAATCAGGTCAGGATTTCCGCCTCGGGCGACGAGGCATCGGGCAGGCAGTTCGCGGCTTTGTGCTGGCGGGCGGATTCCACGGGCGGGCGGCAGATCCTTCTGATCACCAGCCGCGACACCGGGCGCTGGATCCTGCCCAAGGGTTGGCCGATGAAGGGTCTCAGCCCTTCTGAGGCCGCCGCCCAGGAGGCCTGGGAGGAAGCCGGCGTCACCGGCGAGGCCGAGCCGGAAGCCTTCGGCCGCTACAGTTATGACAAACTGCTGCGCCGCGCGGATGCCCTGCCCTGCGAGGTTCAGGTCTTTCCGTTGCAGGTGCAGGGTCTGGCCGGGAATTTTCCCGAACGCCGCCAGCGCCGCCGCAAATGGTTCAGCCCCGAGAAGGCGGCGCGCAAGGTGGCCGAGCCGGAATTGCGCGACCTGATCCTCGCCTTCGCCGCGGCGCCGGGGGGAGAAAACGACCCGCAGGACTGAGCGCGGGGGCTTTCGCGGATGGCTTGACCGCGGCGCGGGAATGACTAGCTTCCCCGGCGTGTGCCATGCGCCTTTCGCATCGGCAAAAGGGTGGCTGCTATGATCCGCTATTCGCTGCGCTGCGAGGCAGGGCATGAGTTCGAAAGCTGGTTCGCGGGCGCGGCGGCCTTCGACAGCCTGTCGAAAGCGGGACAGCTTGCCTGTGCGATCTGCGGCAGCCCCAGGGTAGAAAAGACGCTCATGCTGCCTGCGGTCCGGCCGGGCCGGAAGGCCGAAGCGCGGGCCGAACCCCGCAGCGCCGAAGGAGGGGCGCCTGCCCCCTCGCTGAGCGGCGAGGCGACGGCGCTGGAACAGACGCTTGCCGCGATGCGCCGTCATGTCGAGGAAAATTCAGAATATGTCGGCATGAATTTCGCCAGCGAGGCGAGGCGGATCCATGACGGCGATTCCCCTGAGCGCGCGATCTACGGCGAAGCGAAACCCGACGAGGCACGCCGGCTGATTGAGGACGGGGTAAAGGTCGCCCCGCTGCCCTTCCTGCCGCGCCGCAGGGCGAACTGACCGCCCCGCCGCATACGGCGCGCCCCGCCGGCTTCAATAGATATAGCGGATCTGTTCGGTCCAGAACCGCTCCATCCGGCGCAGCGAGATGTTGATCTCGTCCATGCCGTTCACGTCGATCACGCCGCGCTTTTCCAGCCCCTCGGCATGGCGGCGGAACAGGCCGGAGACCTGATCACGCAGCACCCGGCCCTTTTCGGTCAGCTTCACCCGCACCGAACGGCGGTCGATCTCGGACCGCTGGTGGTGCATATAGCCCAGATCGACCAGCTTCCTGAGGTTGTAGCTCACATTCGAGCCCTGGTAGTAGCCGCGCGATTTCAGCTCGCCGGCGGTGACCTCGTTGTCGCCGACGTTGAACAGCAGAAGCGCCTGGACCGGATTGACCTCAAGCACGCGCAGACGCTCGAACTCGTCCTTGATGACGTCGAGCAGCAACCTGTGCAGGCGTTCTACCAGCGAAAGGTTGTCGAGATAACAGGAGAGGAACGCTTTCTGCGCGCCATCGAGAACGGGTTGATGGAGGGACATGATTGCTCCGCCTGTGTTGCAGACAGGGGCAGAATCGGCACAAAGCGCAAACATTCCGTAAACTCGAAACGATTTTATGGCGTTTCTTCTCTTTGCAGAACGAAAAGGCCCCGGCCGGCGCTCTTCCTCCCTTACGGGCGTCATCGCAGGCGAAGAGGTCTGTGAAGACCGATGAGCGGCCCGGTCAGCCCGCCAGCCGGGTCCGGGCGAAATCCGCGATCCCGCTCAGCAAGAGCGCGGCCCAGTCCGGCGCGGGCACGGTGCCAAGCACCCAGGTCAGCAGATCCTGATCGTTCTCGGCCAGCAGCCGGTCGTAGAGATCGAGGTCGCCCGCATCCAGATCCGCCAGCCGGGCATCGGCGAAGGGGCCGAGAACGAGATCCATCTCCTTGATGCCGCGCCGCCAGCTGCGGATCCGCATCCGCTTCAGCCGCGCCTCGTGGCTCTCGCCCGGAACCGCCCCTTCCCTCATCGCCTCACCCCTCTGCCAGCGCCTGCCTGAGGCGGTTTTCCACGCTCTGCGCCTCCTGCGCAAGCTCTGCCGCGCGCAGCCGCAGCCGCGACAGCTCGGCCAGAGCCGCGCGGATCTGCGGCGCGCGGCCCGCGCCCTCGTCCGGTGCGGCCAGCCCGTCGCCCTCGGCCGTCAGAAGCCAGGTCAGCGAGACGTTCAGCAGCCCCGCCAGCATCTGCAACCGGTTGCCGCGCGGCTCGGCCATGTCGTCCTCCCAGGCCTGGAGCGTGGTCAGCCGCACCCCCAGCCTTTGCGCCAGATCCTCCTGGCTCAGTCCCGCCGCCTCGCGCGCGCCCGCCAGCCGGTCGCCGAAGGTCGCCACTTCGGCGCCGAACCAGTCCGCACCTGCACTTTCGCCGCTTTCCGCCATCCTGCCTCTCCTTTGTCCGATATCGCTTGTATGAACGGGGGGGCGAGCCTAAGACCTTGAGCCGAAAAACGCAAATCATCCCCCGGAGCCCCGATATGGCCTTCCTCTCCGACACTCTCTCGCGCGTGAAACCCTCGGCCACGATCGCGGTGACCAACAAGGCGCGCGAGCTGGCGGCGGCGGGCAAGGACGTGATCGGGCTGGGCGCGGGCGAGCCGGATTTCGACACGCCGGAAAACATCCGCGAGGCCGCCAAACGGGCGATCGACGCCGGGAAAACCCGCTATACCGCGGTGGACGGCATCCCCGAGCTGAAAGCCGCGATCTGCGCGAAATTCCTGAAGGAAAACGGGCTGACCTATACGCCGCAGCAGATCACCGTCGGCACCGGCGGCAAGCAAATCCTGTTCAACGCGCTGGTTGCCACGCTGAATCCGGGCGATGAGGTGATCATCCCTGCGCCCTATTGGGTCAGCTACCCCGATATGGTGCTGCTCGCGGGCGGCACGCCGGTGCCGGTGGTGGCCGGGCTGGAGACGAACTTCAAACTGACGCCCGACCAGCTGGAAGCCGCGATCACGCCCAAAACCAAATGGTTCATCTTCAACTCGCCTTCGAACCCGACCGGGGCGGGCTATACGAGGGACGAGCTGAAAGCGCTGACCGACGTGCTGATGCGCCACCCGCAGGTCTGGGTGATGTCGGACGACATGTATGAACATCTGGTGTTCGACGATTTTCAGTTCTGCACCCCGGCCCAGATCGAGCCGGGGCTCTATGAGCGCACCCTCACCTGCAACGGCGTCTCCAAGGCCTATGCGATGACGGGCTGGCGCATCGGCTATGCCGGCGGGCCGGTGGCGCTGATCAGGGCCATGGGCACGGTGCAGTCGCAATCCACCTCGAACACCTGTTCGATCAGCCAGTGGGCCGCGCTCGAAGCCCTCTCGGGGCCGCAGGATTTCCTGCCCGAATTCCGCGCCGCCTTTCAGAAACGCCGCGACCTGGTGGTCTCGATGCTGAACCAGGCGAAGGGAATCACCTGCCCGACGCCCGAGGGCGCCTTCTATGTCTACCCCGATATCTCGGGCTGCATCGGCAAGGCGACGCCGGGCGGCGTGGTCATCACCAATGACGAGATCTTCGCCACCGCGCTGCTGGAGGAAACCGGGGTCGCCGTGGTGTTCGGCGCGGCCTTCGGCCTCAGCCCGAACTTCCGCGTCAGCTACGCCACTTCGGACGAGGTGCTGCGCGAGGCCTGCGCCCGCATCCAGCGCTTCTGCGCCTCGCTGGTCTGACGGATGGCGGCGGACCGGATCACCGCCACCCTGCCTTCGCACGATTTCGCGGCGCCTCCGGCTCTGAGCCCGCGGAAAAGCCGGTTTTCGGCCGGGATCCGGCTGGACGATCCCGACGCGCTGCTGCCAGAATGGCCTGCGGCCGGCCCGGCGGAAAACTGCCATGCGATTCCGCGGCTGACCCGCTTCTTCCGGCCGGAAGGGGGGCCGGGGATATTCGCGCTGGCCGATGCCGAGGGCTTGCTTTTACGGGTGATCGAGAACAGGGATACCGGATGAGCGAAAGCCTGCCCGACTATTACTTCCGCATCCGCGAGAACGGCGCGGCGGTGTTCCGCGTCGATACCGCGAACCGCCAGCGCCGGATCGAATTCGAGGAAATCGCCACCGTCAACGTGCGCAACGGCAATATCCGCCCGCATGGTGAGCGCCCTCTGACCCCCGCCGATCTGAGCGCCATCGAAACCTGGCTGAAAGAGCGCCGCGCGCTGCTGGAGGGTCGCGAGGTGGACGACATCCTGCGCGCGGTGGATCATCTGAACCTGACCGCGCAATGGGTGCAGTCGCGCGCAAGCGAGGCGCAGCTCGACGCGGTGACCGACACGCTGCTGCTTGCGATGCACGATCTGCGCATGGTGCTGGTGCGCAGGAAGGCCGAACGGCTGACGAAAGGCGATGAGGCTGCGGCGGGGAACCCGGAATTTTGAAAAATTCCGTTCAATTTTCTTCAAAGAAAATTGCAAAGATTTTCAGAAAAATCTTTGTGCCGCGCCGATCCGCCGTCAGATCTGCTTTTCGGGCATATGCACCACCAGACCGTCCATCGTCGGAGTGACCTTGAGCTGGCAGGTCAGACGCGAGCGGACCGGATCGGGATTCCAGGCGAAATCCAGCATGTCCTCTTCCATCGGATCCTTCGCGGGCAGTTTCTCCACCCAGTCGGCATCGATATAGACATGGCAGGTGGAACAGGCGCAGGCGCCGCCGCAATCGGCCTCGATCCCGGGGATGCCGTTGTCGCGCGCGCCTTCCATCACGGTCAGACCGTTCGGCACCTCGACATCGTGCCGTTTGCCGCTGAATTCGACATAGGTGATCTTCGCCATTCCCGTCCCCGGATCCGCCTTGAGCATTCCCAAAGGGACATAAGTCAGATTTCCCCGCTTTGCCAGAGGCGGCGTGCCGCAGCCGGAGCGCGGCCGATCTGCCCCCTTCCGCTGCCGCGCGGTTGCCGCTAAATTCCCGCGGATCAGCAAAGCCGGTTCCCGGCGCAACAGGTCCGAGCGCGAACGGATGATCCCTTTTTCCCGACCCTGCGCGGCAGCACTGGCCGTCCTGGTGCTTGCGGCCTGCCAACCCGCGGGGGCGCCCGAACTGCCGGCGCGTGCCGATTTCTCGGCCGAGATCGTCGATCTGAAGGGAAAGCCCGGCCCCCCGAAAGGCCCCGAGGGCGCCTGCTGGCAGTCCGACATCCGCCCCGCGGTGATCGAGACCGTCACCGACCAGATCCTGATCTCACCCGGGATCCGCGACGAGGCCGGGAAGATCACCACTCCGGCGGTGTTCAGCTCTGAAGCCCGCCAGCGCATCATCCAGGACCGCGGCACGGTCTGGTTCCGCAGTCCCTGCCCCGAACAGATGACGCCCGAATTCATCGCCACGCTGCAACGCGCGCTGAAAGCCCGGGGTCTCTATCTCCAGCCGCTGACCGGCAGCATGGACGGCCCCACCCGCGCGGCGCTGCGGCGCTGGCAGCAAAGCCGCGGGCTCGACAGCGATCACCTGTCGCTGGCGGCGGCGCGCGAACTCGGCCTGATCGCCGCCGGTCGCGGCAGCTTCTGAAGCACACCGCCCCCGCCTGCCTCCGGCGTTCTGCGGCCGCAATAGCAAAGGGCGGCGGATCCTGCCCGCCGCCCCCGCGCCGCCGTTTCCGGCTCAGTTCACCAGCAGCGCCACGAAGCGCAGATCGCCGCCGCGGCTGTAGCGCAGGAGAACCGATTTCCGGCCCGCCTTCTTCGCATCCCCGATCCGGTCCTGCAGATCCTGAAGCCGGGAGATCTTCTGCTGGCTGACCTCGGTGATGACATCGCCCTCGCGCAGGCCCTTGGTCCAGGCCTCGGCCGCCTGATCGACTTTGGTGATCACGAGGCCCTCGGCATCGGCCGGCAACCCATATTGGTTGCGCAGACCCTCGCTCAGCGGCGCCAGGGTCAGACCGAGAAGTTCGAGCTGGCCCTGTTCCTGGCCCGGACGCGCGCCGCCCGAGGGCGTGCTCACCCCCTCGGCCTCTTCGCGCCGCCCCAGGGTGATGGTCAGCGTCTCGGTCGCGCCCTCGCGCAGCACCACGACCGGCACCGCCTCGCCCACCGGGGCATCGGCCACCCGGCGGGTCAGATCGCCCGCGCTGCGTATATCCTGGCCGTTGAAACTCTGGATCACGTCGCCCGCGAGGATGCCCGCATCCTTCGACGGCCCGTCCGGCACATCGGTGACCAGCGCGCCCTGCGCCGCCTCAAGCCCCATGGCCTCGGCGATATCCGGGGTCACGTCCTGGATGCGCACCCCGAGCCAGCCGCGCCGGGTCTCGCCAAACTCTTTCAGCTGATCGACGACCTTGGTGACGACATTCGAGGCCATCGAGAAGCCGATGCCGATCGAGCCGCCGTTGGGCGAGAGAATCGCGGTGTTCACCCCGATCACCTCACCCGCCATGTTGAACAGCGGCCCGCCGGAATTGCCGCGGTTGATGGCGGCGTCGGTCTGGAGATAATCGTCATAGGTGCCGGAAAGCTCGCGGTTCCTGGCCGAGACGATCCCGGCCGAGACCGAGAAGCCCTGGCCCAGCGGGTTGCCCATGGCGACCACCCAGTCCCCCACCCGGGCGAGATCGGAATTCCCGAAGGCGACGAAGGGCAAGGGCCGCGGCGCCTCGACCTTGAGCAGAGCGATATCGGTCTGTTTGTCGGTGCCCACCACTTTGGCGGGCAGTTTCTCGCCGCCGAAGAATTCGATGGTGATCTCGTCGGCGCCTTCGATCACATGGTTGTTGGTGACGATATAGCCGTCTTCCGAGATCACGAAGCCCGAGCCGAGCGCCTCGGAGCGCTGCGGACCGCGATCGCCGGGGCCGCCGAAATCGCGGAAGAAATCCTCAAGCGGGCTGCCCTCGGGCACCACCGGCCCGCCGTCCGAGGGACGCGAGACCACCGAGGCCGTGGTGATGTTCACCACCGAAGGGCTGATCTGCTCGGCCAGTTCGGCGAAACTTTCCGGGGGCGCGAAGGCCAGCACCGGCGCAGGCGCGGCGAAGGCCAGCCCCGCGCCGAGCGCGAGGGCCAGAAGGGTGCCGTTTCTCAGCCGGGCAGCGGGAGAACGGCGCAGAGGGGCGATGCGGGACAAGTCGGGTCTCCTTTGGTCATGCGGTCCGCGCCGGTCTGGTTCGGTCCGGTTCGCGAGAACGGGGTTCAACGCGCCCCGGCGGGCGGCCCGGTTCGACACCGAGAAAACAGTGAGCGAAAGCCGCGCACAATGCAAACCCTGTCGCGGCCCGTCAAAGCCGCGTGAACGCTTTTGATCCCGGGGCGGGGTTTCGTGAAAGACCCCGCGTGCGGCGGAAGCCGCCGGGAGCCTGGCCGGGGTAATCCGGCCATGCGCGGGCGCAGGAAACGGTGCTGCGAGAGCCCTTTGGCGAGGATCTCCGGAGAGCTTGCAGCAGAGCGGATACCCAGGGGCCGCGGGCCTTTTGCTGCCCGGGGGCAAGGGCTGCCCGCATCCCGGGCGGAAGCCGTGGCTGCCTCCGGCGGGGGTATTTGTGTCAGGATGAAAGGACTTGGCGGGAAAGATATGGAACTGGGTGCGGCGGTCAGAATCGGAAGGTCAGGCGCGGCGCGGTGACGGACGAAAAGAGAAAGCGGCCGGCGTTCCCGCCGGCCGCTTTGTTTCAGAGCTTTTGCCGCTTACTGGCCTTCGGCCGGGGCGGCGGGTTCCGCAGGCTCCGGCGCCGCGGCGCCTTCGGCAGGGGCGGCGGCGGGCTCCGGGATCGGCCCGACTTCGCCCGGCGCGCGCAGATATTCGAAGAACTGGCTGTCGGGCTGCATCACGATCGAGGAATTCTGTCCCCGCAGCGAAACCTCATAGGCGTTGAGCGAGCGGATGAAGGCGAAGAATTCGGGATTCTGGCCATAGGCTTCGGCAAGGATCGAGTTCCGCTCGGCATCGGCCTCACCGCGGATCACCTCGGCCTGACGGCGCGCGAAGGAGGTTTCCTCGACCACCGTCCGGTCGGCTGCCGCGCGCACGCGCTGCGCCGCCTCGCCGCCGCGGGCGATCTCGTCGGCGGCCTCGCGCTCGCGTTCGGCCCGCATCCGGGCGAAGGTCGCCGCAAGGTTCTGCTCGGGCAGGTCAGTCCGGGTCAGCCGCACGTCGATCACCTCGACCCCGAGCGCCTGCGCCTCGCGCCGGGCGATGTCGCGGATCTCGTTCATCAGCCCGGTGCGGTCCTGGCTGAGCACGCGGTCCTGGGTGGTCTTGCCGAGCACCTCGGGGATCGCCTGTTGCAGGATGTTGTTCAGCAGCACCTGGGCGCGATCTTCGCCGCCGGCGGCAACCGCGCCACGGAAGGCCGCCAGATTGACGATGCGCCAGCGCGCGAAAGCGTCCACCACGAGGCGACGGTCCGAAAGCAGCGTCACTTCGATCGGCGCGGTCTGAAGCCCGAGGATGCGGTCCTCGTAATAGACCACTTCCTGGATGAAGGGCATCTTGAAGCCGAGCCCGGCATCTTCCTTGATCTGGCGGACCTGGCCGAATTGCAGCACCAGCGCCTTCTTGCGCTCGTCGACGATGAAGACCGAAGAGAGCGCCGTCACCAGCACCGCGACGATCACGGGAATCACATAGATCGCGCGCATCAGTTGGTCCCTCCTGCGGAAGCGGCGGCAGGTGCCCCGGCTGCGGGGGCGGCGGGGGCGGCGGAAGACCCGCGCCCGAGTTCGTTCAACGGCAGGAAGGGCAGCACGCCCTGGCCGTTCTCGCCTCCGGTGACGCCATCGAGGATCACCTTGTTCATCCCGCCATAGACCCGTTCCATGGTTTCCAGATAAAGGCGGCGGCGGGTGATTTCCGGCGCCTTCACATATTCCTCATAGACCGAGAGGAAGCGCGCGGCCTCGCCCTCGGCCGAGTTCACCGCATTGGCGCGGTAGGCCTCGGCCTCTTCGGTCAGGCGCGCGGCCTCACCCCGGGCGCCGGCGGTCACGCGGTTGGCGTAGCCGTCGGCCTCTTTCTCCAGCCGGTCGCGTTCCTGCTGGGCGTCCTGCACGGCGCGGAAGGCGGCGGCCACATCGGCCGGGGGCTGGGCGCGGCGCAGGTTGACGCGGATCACCTGAATGCCGGCGTTGTAGCTGTCGAGCGTGCTCTGCACCGCCACCCGCAGATCGGCGGCGATGGCGCCGCGGTCGCGGTTGAGGATCGGCGACAGTTCCGAACGCGCGATGATGTCGCGCATCGCCGATTCCGAGACCGCGCGGATCGTCTCTTCGGGATCGGCGAGGTTGAACAGGTAGGCCTCGGGGTCCGAGATGTTCCAGACCACCTGGAAGCCGATGTCGACGATGTTCTGATCGCGCGTCAGCATCAGCGCGCCGGTATTGCCGTCGGCCGCGCCGATATCGGCGGTGCGCTCGCCGGTCACCTGGACCTTCTCATAGGTCACAACGGGCCAGGGCGCGAAGTTCAGGCCGGGATTGCCGACGCCCGACGCCTCGCCGAGGAACAGCTCGACCGAGCGTTCTTCCGGCCGCACGGTATAGAAGGACAGGAAGGCCCAGGCCGCGACCACCGCCAGCGCCCCGAGCGCAAGGCCCTGCTTCGAGAAGACCGGGCCGATGCCGCCGCCCTGGGGGCCGCGCGGCCCGCCGCTGCGGCCGCCGCGCCCGCCCATCAGCACGCGAAGCTGCTCCTGGCCCTTGCGCATGATCTCGTCGATCTCGGGGATCTGCGGCCCGCCCTCGCCCGGGCGGCGACCGCCGCCGTTGTTCGCGCCGCGGCGTCCGTCGTCGTCAGAACCGCGATTGCCGCCGCGGCCCTCGTCGCCACCGCCGCCTCCGCCCCAGGGACCTCCTGCCATCGAACCGTCCTTCTCTCGTAATACTGCTGCCTGAATTGTGCATCCGGCCGGGGATTTCAAGCCGCCCTTTGGCCGCAACCCCGCGTCTGTGGCCGGTTTTCAGCCCTTGCGCACCGGGCTTCGCATCGTGACCAGCTCTTCGGCCATGGTCGGATGCACCGCCACGGTGCGGTCGAAATCCTCTTTGGTGGCGCCCATCTTCACCGCGATGGCCGCAAGCTGGATCATCTCGCCCGCCTCGGGGGCGACGATATGGCAGCCAAGAACCCGGCGCGTGGCCTGGGAAACGATCAGCTTCATCAGCACCCGCGCGTCGGATCCGGCAAAGGCCGTGCGCATCGGGCGGAAGCTGGTCGCATAGACCTCGACCGGCTCCTGCTCGCGCGCGGCCTCTTCGGTCAGGCCTATGGTGCCGAGTTCGGGCTGGGTGAAGACCGCCGAGGGGATCAGCTCGTGATCGACCGGCGTCGGCACGCCCTCAAAGACGGTGCGGACAAAAGCCATGCCCTCGCGGATCGCGACCGGGGTCAGGTTCACCCGGTCGGTGACATCGCCGATGGCATAGACCGAGGGCACCGCGGTCTGGCTGTATTGATCGACGACGATCTCCCCCTTGCGGCCCAGCTTCACACCCAGATCCTCCAGCCCGAGGCCCGCGGTATTGGGCCGCCGCCCGGTGGCGAACAGCACCGCATCCACCTCGCACAATTCGCCGGTGGTCGAGCGCACCGCATAAGGGCCGCTCGCGGGCGGCTGATGCGGGGAAAGCGCGGTCTCGGATTGCGGCGCCTCCATCCCGTCGCCCAGGGATCCGGCCGGGCCAAGCGCCACGACATTGGCGCCAAGCCGCAGATTGATGCCGTGCGCGCGCATCGCCTCGGCCACGAGGCCCCGCGCCTCGTCATCAAAGCCGCGCAGGATCTGCGCGCCGCGGTAGAACTGGGTGACCTCGACGCCGAGCCCCTGAAGGATGCAGGCCATCTCGCAGGCGATGAAGCCGCCGCCGACGATCAGCATCCGCGCCGGCAGTTCCTCCATCCCGAACACGTCGTCCGAGACCATGCCATGGCGCGCGCCGGGCAGATCGGGGCGCTCGGGGTGGCCGCCGGTGGCGATCAGGATATGTTTCGCGCTGATCCGGCTGCCATCTGCCAGCTCCACCTCATGCGGACCCGCCAGCCGCGCGCGGGCGTCGTGGATCTTCACCCCCGAGCCGTCGAGCAGCCGCCGGTAGACCGCTTCCAGCCGGTCAAGCTCGGTATGCAGCGCGGTGCGGAAGGCGGGCCAGTCGAAACGGCCGTCGGCGATCTCCCAGCCATAGGCGCGCGCCTCGCCCGGCAGTTCGCGGAAGGCCGAGGCGAAGACCATCAGTTTCTTGGGCACGCAGCCGCGGATCACGCAGGTGCCGCCCATGCGGCTTTCCTCGGCCAGTTGCACCCGCGCGCCGGCGGCCGCCGCCATCCGCGCCGCCCGCACCCCGCCCGAGCCGCCGCCGATGACGAAAAGATCGCAGTCGAATGCCATGGCCTACCCTTCCCTTGCGCGTGCAAGGATATCCCACAGCCCGCCCGGGAAGGCCAGCCTGGCGCTCAGTCCGGATCGGCGAAGATGTTGTCGGTGGGGGCGAAATGGATCTGGTCGTCCTGAACCGTGCCCGCGTTGATGTCGCGGACCGAGACCTTGCCGTCCGGCTCGCCGATCACCACGATGTCGCAGATGTCGATGAAAAGCCCGTTCTCGACCACGCCGGGGATCTGGTTCAGCACCAGCGCCAGCTGGCGCGGATTGCCGATCCGGCCCAGATGCAGATCGAGGATGTGATTGGCCTCGTCGGTCACCAGCGGGCGCTCGCCGTTCATCCGCAGGCTCACCTCGCGGTTCAGAACGTCCATCGAGACCAGGGTTTCCTCGATCAGCGCTTTGGTGGTCTGCCAGCCGAAGGGAATCACCTCGACCGGCAGCGGGAAGGCGCCGAGCCGCGAGACTTCCTTGGCGGCATCGGCGATCACGATCATCTGATCCGAGGCGGTGGCGACGATCTTCTCCTGCAACAGCGCGGCGCCGCCCCCCTTGATCAGGTTCAGGTTCGGATCGAACTCGTCGGCGCCGTCGATGGTCAGATCGAGCCAGCGCACCTCATCCAGCGTGCGCACGTCGAGCCCGAGGCTGGTGGCCAGTTCCGCCGTGCGCCGCGAAGTGGGAACGCCGGTGACGCGCAGCCCCTCGTCGCGCACCCTTTCGGCCAGACAGCGCACCATCCAGGCCGCGGTCGAGCCGGTGCCGAGGCCGAGCTTCATGCCGTCCTGGACGAAATCCACCGCGCGTTTCGCGGCGACGAATTTGGCCTTGTCGATGGGGTTCAGATCGGCGGGCATGGCAGGCTCCGGCTGGGTCGGGATGCCCCGGGATTAGCGCAATCGCGCCCGAAGGGCAAAAGGCTTTTGCCGTAGCAAAGAGGGGGCCCTGCCCCCGTCCGCGCCTTCGCGCGGACTCCCCCGGGATATTTAGAGACAGAAAATGATCTGTGCGCTCCTGTTCATTTTCTGTCTCTGAATATCCCCGCCGGAGGCAGGCGGTGGCGGGAGGCTCGATGCCTCCTGCCATCGCCTCTGCCGCATCGGTCTTTGCTTCGGTCGTTTTCGCGCTTACCTGTGACGAAGCGCCGCGTCATTCTGGCGCTCGCGCGCAACAGCAAGGGTCGGGAATGTTCCTCTCCGTCTTCGACATGTTCAAAGTGGGGATCGGCCCCTCTTCCAGCCATACGATGGGGCCGATGGTGGCCGCCGGGCGCTTTCTCGACACGTTGCGGCATTCGCCCTTTCACCCGAAGGGGCTGAAGGCTTCGCTGCACGGCTCGCTCGCCTTCACCGGCGTGGGCCATGCCACCGACCGCGCGACCGTGCTGGGGCTGGCCGGATTCCAGCCGGAAACCTATGACAACGACAAGGCCGAGGCCGCGCTTGCGGCGATCCGCGAGACGAAGACCGTCACGCCCCCGGGTCTGCCGGAACTGGCCTTCGACCCGGAAAAGGATCTCAGCTTCGATTTCGGCCCGGCGCTGCCCGGCCATGCGAACGGCATGATCCTGAAGGCGACCGATGCCGAGGGCGACGTGATCCTTGAGGAAACCTGGTATTCCATCGGCGGCGGTTTCGTGCTGACCGCGGCGGAACTGGCCGAGGCTGCCAGCGGGGGGGCGCGCGGCCGGGCCGATGTGCCCTGGCCGTTCGAGACAGCCGCCGAGATGCTGGAGATGGCGAAACGCTCGGGTCTGTCGATCGCGGCGATGAAGCGGCAAAACGAGCTGAAGCTGCGCACGGCGGCAGAGATCGACCGCGGGATCAACCGGATCTGGGAGGTGATGAGCGCGTGTATCGACCGCGGCATGAAGGGGGAAGGCATCCTGCCCGGCGGGCTGAAGGTGCGCCGCCGCGCCCGCGGCATCCACGAGGCGCTCATCGCCGAGCGCGGGCTGAACCTCGCCCCGCCGCATACGATCAACGACTGGATGAGCCTCTACGCCATGGCGGTGAACGAGGAGAACGCGGCCGGCGGCCAGGTCGTCACCGCGCCGACGAACGGCGCGGCGGGGGTGGTGCCCGCGGTGATCCGCTACTGGCTCGACCATGTTCCCGGCGCCTCGGCCACGAAAGTGGGTGATTTCCTGCTGACCGCCGCGGCCATCGGGGGTTTGTGCAAGCACAACGCCTCGATCTCGGGCGCGGAATGCGGCTGCCAGGCCGAGGTCGGCTCGGCCGCGGCGATGGCGGCGGCGGGGCTTTGCGCCGTGCTGGGCGGCACGCCCGAACAGGTGGAAAACGCCGCCGAGATCGCGCTGGAACATCACCTCGGCATGACCTGCGATCCGGTGAAGGGCCTCGTCCAGGTGCCCTGTATCGAAAGGAACGGCCTCGGCGCGATCAAGGCGGTTTCGGCGGCCTCGCTGGCGCTGCGCGGAGACGGGATCCATCTCGTCAGCCTCGATGCCTGTATCGAGACCATGCGCCAGACCGGCCACGACATGCACGAGAAATACAAGGAAACCAGCCTCGGCGGCCTTGCGGTCAACGTGCCGAACTGCTGAGGCGCGCGATGGCCCGGCGCAGGCGCGCGCCTGCGCGGGACCGTGCGAAATGCGGGCGGGGCCCCGGCAAGCGGGGGCGCCCTTGCGACGGGCTTGTCTGCGATGTCTTGCTCCGGCAGGTCTCTTGCCCGCGCCTTGCCGTCATCGCGCAAATTCTGCCCCGGCCTCTTCCTTCTGAGGCAAATGCTTTCCGATAACCGGCCCTGCCATAAGGATATGCGGCGGAGCCCGGATCATCGCGGACGGACGGAGAACGGCACTCCGGCGCAAGCGCGAATGCCGCACATATTCCTCCGCAGGGATTTGCGGTCATGGCCGTGCTGCGGCGCACCGTAAGGGTCGCGCTTATGTCACATCGCGCGGGCCATGCGGCCTCTGCCGCTGAATGCGGCATATCGGCGTCGCTTTCAGCATGGCGCCGCCCCGATGCCCCGGATAGCCATGGCTCATGACCCAGGACCGTATCCTTCCCGGCATCATGCTGATGCTCGCCTTCTGCGCGCTCGCGCCCTTGCTCGACGTGTCGTCGAAACTCGCGGCTCAGGCCGGGCTGCCGGTCGGCAGCATCACTGCGGCGCGATTCGTCGTGCAGGGCGCGATCATGCTGCCGGTGGTGCTGGTGATGGGGTTGCGGCTCAGCCTCTCGCCGCGCGCGCTTGGCCTTGTGTTCCTGCGCGCCTTCCTGCTGGTGTTCTCGACCTTCTCCTTCGTCTCGGGGCTGACGGTGATGCCGATCGCCGATGCGCTGGCCGTGGCCTTCGTCGAGCCCTTCATCCTGCTGATCATGGGGTATTTCCTGTTCGGGGATGAGGTCGGCCCGCGCCGCATCGCCGCCTGCGCGGCCGGGTTCGGCGGCGCGCTGCTGATCATCCAGCCCTCGCTGACCGCCTTCGGGCCGATGGCGCTCTGGCCTTTGGGAACCGCCTTCGGCTTTGCCTTCTACATGCTGGTCACGCGCGGCATGTCGTCCTTCATGCATCCGGTCGCCATGCAGTTCCACACCAGCTGGGCCGGGGTGGCGCTTTGCCTGCCGGTGCTCTTGCTGTTCTACAACGGGCCGGTGGCGGCGCTGGACTGGGTGACGCCGCAGGGCATCGGCTGGCTCTGGCTGTCCGGCGTCGGCTTCTGGGCCTGCATCAGCCATATGTGCATGACCTATGCGCTGAAATACGCGCCCTCGGCCACGCTCGGCCCCCTGCACTATTTCGAGATCATCGTGGCGGTGATCCTCGGCTATCTGATTTTCGGCGATCTGCCGAACCGGCTGACCTTCACCGGGATCGCGATCATCATCTGCTCGGGGCTCTATCTGATCCAGCGCGAGCGGCTGGCGATGCGCGCCCGCGCGCTGGCGGCTTAAAAGCTGCGCACCGCCGTGATCGCCGCGCGCAGCCGGCGGCGCGGCAGGATCGCCACCATGCCGGGGCCGTCGAGCCAGAGCCGCACCTCGGGGGCGCTGACCCGGTTCGAGGTGGCGATGAAGCCGTCCGGCGCGAAGACATGGCCGTCGAGCGGCCATTCCAGCCCCTCGCTGCGCCCGGTCACCCGCGCGAAGGGAAACAGCGAGAACGGATCGCCGGGGCGCAGCGCCAGCCGCAGCGGCCCGGGCGGCACCGCAAAGCTGACATCCCGCTCGCCCAGCACGATACAGGGCCGCCCGCTCTGCCGCACCAGACTGTTCATCACCGCCAGCCCATGATCCGCCCGCGCCCCGGAAAAGCCGAGCGCCAGGATGAACCCCGCCCGCACAGAGCGCAGCGCCTTGTCGAAATCGGTGGTGTCCTGCTCTGCCATCGGATGCAGCCGCGCCGCAGGAATCGCCACCAGCGCCGCCGCCGAGATCGAATCGAAATCACCGATCACCGCCTCGGGCATCACGCCTGCCGCCAGCAGCCGGTCGGCGCCGCCGTCTGCCGCGACCGGACAGGGCGCCAGCCGCAGCGCCCGCGCCAGATCACGCGGCAGAATCGGGCCGCCGCCGACGAGAGTCACCCCTTCTGGGTATTGGACAATGGGCTGATTCATGCGGATACTGTTCGAATTAAGGCAAAATCCCTGGCACCGGGCCACAATCAATCCATCAAATTACCCCGGTCTGTCCATGGATTCGAACAAAGCCCAGGCAAGGTTTCCGTGATGGAAAGTAAGAGGTCCGTTTCGATGAACAGTGCCAGCAAGATTCTGACCGTCTCCTACGGGACATTCAGCTGCACGCTGGAAGGTTTCGACGATCCTTTCAACACGATGAGGGCGATTGCCGAATATTTCCGGGATCTTGCGGCGGAAGACCGCTACTTCGGGGCCGAGCCGCCGCAGCCCGACGCGGCCATGCTGCACCGGATCGCCGAGCGCGAGATCCAGCGCCGCGTCGAAGCGCGAATCGAAGACAACAGCGTGATTCTGCGCGCGAAAGACCAGGAAGCGCGCGAGGCCCCGCCTGCGGTCGCCGCGCCGCCCGCCCCGCCCACGGAACTGCCGCCAGCGGCGGCTGCGGCGGAAATCCCTGCTGAGACCGTGACCGAAGACGCCGCCCCCGCCATGGAAGAGCCCGCGGATGCGGGCGAAGACATGCAGGCCGCGACGCTGGATTCCGATTTCGGCACCGAAGAGGCCCTGGCCGATGAGGCGCCGGAAGAGGCCGCCGCAGAAGAGGCTGCCACCGACGAGGCCGTGGCCGGATCCCCCGCCGCCTTCGGGGAAGAGGAACCCGCCCCCGCACAGCCCGCCCTGCGCGATTCGATCCCAGAAGGGGTGGCGGCCAAACTCGCCCGGCTGCGCCGCGCTGTGGCCGCGCCGCCGGTCGCGGCAGCCGCTGTCGAGGCGCATTTCGAAGACGAACATGCCACCGCCTTCCTTCCCGACGTGCAACTGGCCGGAGTGTTCGCGGAAGCGGACGACGAGCCCGTCGTGCCGCAGGCCGCGGCCGGCGACGCCGATCCGGCCGCAGCGGCGGACGAGGACATCGCCGATACCGCCGGGGCAGAGCCGGAGGAAACCGCCGGGGATGACATGGCCCTCGCCGCCGACGAGGCCGCCCATCCCACCGGCGCCGAAACGCTGGCCGGATTGCGTGAGCTTGCCGCAGAATTGTCCGCCGCCCCTGAAGCCGCGGCGGCGGAAGAACCCCTTGCCGCGAAAAACGAGGACGACGCGGTTCTGGACCGCCTCGGCGCTCTGCTCGGCGCTGATGAAACCGTTCCTGCGGCGGAAGCCGCCCCTGCCGATGAGACGGACGACGGCGAGATCGGCGAACTGATCGCCAGCCTCGCCGGAGACACCCCGGCAAAGGATGCCGCCGGTGCGGGCGGCGATTTTGCGGAAGCCGCTTTCGACCCCTTCGCCGACGATCCCGATTTTGACGAGGACGAAACCGCCTGGGCATTGACCGACGCGCCGCTCGCCGAGACCGAACCCGCCGCCGCGCCGGAGATCGACGCCGAACTGCGCGCCGAACTGGCCGAAATCGAGAAGGCCGATGTCACCGCTGCCGCGGAACCGGCACCGGACAGCGAAGGCTCGGGCCAGGCAGAGCCAGTCCTTGCGCAGGATGCCGCCGGGGATCTGCCCGACGCGGACCACTCCGACGCAGCCGAAGCCGAAGCCGCACCGGAAGCGGCTGCGCATGCTCTGGCCGCGCCGGTCGCCGAAAAGCTGGAACGCGCCCGTGCACGGGTGATCAGGATCCGCCGCGCCGATGTGACCGCCGATGCCGCGCCCGCGCCGGAGGCGGCGGCTGCCGATACCGGCCCCGAAGCGCCGGCCTCGCCCGTGGCCCCTTCCGCTCAGGGCGGCGCGGATGAGGATGTCGACCGGCTGCTGAAACAGGCGGATGACGAAATGTCGGATGCCGACAATCAGCGTCGCCTCTCCGCGATCCAGCATCTCAAGGCCGCCGTCGCGGCAACCATCGCCGACCGGCGGGCCGGTGTGGCGCAACCCGACTCCGACCAGCGCGAAGGCGCCTACCGCGCCGATCTGGCCCATTCGGTGGTGCGCCCGGTACGTCCCGTGCGCCCGCTGCGCCCCGGCGCCCGGGCCGAGGCCCCGCATGAGGCCTCTGCTGCGGTCACCGGCGATGCCGCCGCCGCACGTCCCGCGCCGCTGATGCTGGTCTCGGAACAGCGCATCGACCGGGCGCCGTTGCGCCAGGAAACCGCGCCGCGCCCGCAGCTGGTGCATGGCGCGACGGCCGTCGCCGCCTCGTCCTATCTGGAGGATGAGGATTATCTGGAAAGCGAAGCGCTCTCCGAAGCCTTTGCGCAGGATCAGATTCCGGCCTCCCTGCGCATGCTGATCGCCGATGAGGCGATGGCAGCCCCGGCGGGCGAGACCGCTGACGACGCCGCCGACGAGGCTTTCGACATCGAAGCCGAGGATGCCGCCGCGCATGAGAACATCTTCTCCGACAGCAGCGATTTCCTCGACTTCGCCGAGCGTCTCGGGGCGAGCGAACTGCCCGAACTGCTGGAAGCCGCCGCCGCCTATGCGATCTGCGTCGAGAACCGTGAGCATTTCACCCGCCCGTTCCTGATGCGCCGGGTGATCTCGGCCGATCCGGCCGAGTTGCGCAGCCGCGAAGACGGGCTGCGCAGCTTCGGCACGCTGTTGCGCGAGGGCCGGATCGAGAAGGTGCGCCGCGGCCAGTATGCGCTGCCGCAGGATTCGGCGCTGCTGGCCGAGGCGCGCAGGATCGCGGGCTGAGCTGGCCGCTCCGAAAGGGGGCTACGAGAAAGGCGGTGCGGCCCCCGGGGGCGCACCGCCTTTTCAATTCCTGCGCCTGCTTCCTGCCGCGCCGCCCCCTGACGTGGGCCGTCAGGGCCTTCCGGCTTCGTCGCGGTCCGGTCCCACACCCGGGTCGGGCTGGCCGATACCGCGGAAGATCCCTTTGCACGGCAAGGCCCAGACCAGCCCGAGCCCGACATAGACCACGAGTTCGGCCCAGAACGGCATCCGCTGCGTCGGGCCTGGCCACCAGCGGTCGTTGGCCCAGGCGATCACGTTCAGCGTCACCACGATATAGAGCGGCAGGCCGACGACCAGGATCGCCAGCGCCAGCCGTTTTCTTGCGCGGTAACTCAGCGCCACCTGCTCAGTCCGCGAAAGGATCGGTGACGAGGATGGTGTCGTCGCGCTCGGGGCTGGTCGACAGAAGCGCCACCGGGCACTGGATCAGTTCCTCGATCCGGCGGACGTATTTCACCGCCGCCGCCGGCAGATCCGCCCAGGAGCGCGCGCCTTGCGTCGAGCCGCTCCAGCCTTCCATTTCCTCGTAGACCGGCGTCACCCGGGCCTGGAGATTGGCCGCCGTGGGCAGATAGTCGAGCTTTTCGCCGTCCAGCTCATAGCCGGTGCAGATCTTCAGCGTGTCGAACCCGTCGAGCACGTCGAGCTTCGTCAGCGCGATCCCCGATACGCCCGAGGTCGCGCAGGTCTGGCGCACCAGCACGGCGTCGAACCAGCCGCAGCGGCGCTTTCTGCCGGTCACGGTGCCGAATTCATGGCCGCGCTCGCCAAGGCGCTGGCCGTCGTCGTCATGCAGTTCGGTCGGGAACGGGCCTTCGCCGACGCGGGTGGTATAGGCTTTGACGATGCCCAGAACGAAGTCGATCGAGGTCGGCCCGAGGCCCACGCCGGTCGCGGCCATCCCGGCCAGCGTGTTCGACGAGGTGACATAGGGATAGGTGCCGAAATCGACATCCAGCAGGCTGCCCTGCGCGCCCTCGAACAGGATGCGCTTGCCGGCGCGCCGCGCCTCGGTCAGCACTTTCCACACGGGCTTCGCGAAGGGCAGGATCTTCGCCGCGACCTCGCGCAGCTGCGCCTTCAGCGCCGGCACATCGACCGGCTCAAGTCCGAGGCCATTGCGGAGCGCATTGTGATGGGTCAGCAGACGCTCAATCCTTGTGTCGAGCGTCTCGTCATCGGCCAGATCGGCGACCCGGATCGAGCGCCGGCCCACCTTGTCCTCATAGGCCGGGCCGATGCCGCGGCCGGTGGTGCCGATTTTCGACACCGCATTCTGCGCCTCTCGCGCGCGGTCCAGCTCGCCATGGATCGACAGGATCAGCGGCGTGTTCTCGGCGATGATCAGGTTGTCGGGGGTGATCTCAACGCCCTGCGCGCTCAGCTTCTCGATCTCGGAGAGCAGCGCCCAGGGGTCGAGCACCACGCCGTTGCCGATGACCGACAGCTTGCCGCCGCGCACGATGCCCGAGGGCAGAAGGCTCAGCTTGTAGGTGACCCCGTCGATGACCAGCGTGTGCCCGGCATTGTGCCCGCCCTGGAAGCGCGCGACGATATCGGCGCGCTCCGAGAGCCAGTCGACGATCTTGCCCTTGCCTTCGTCGCCCCACTGGGCGCCCACGACAACCACATTGGCCATTGGGTCCGGTCCTTCGATCAGGAAAACGCGTGGGGGGTATAGCGAGAGCCGCGCCCGGGGGAAACAGGAAAAACCGCCCGCGGGCAGAAGGGGCGCCCGGCGCGGGCGCGCGCCCCTCTGCCGGTCTGGCCGCTCCCGGTGCATTCTGGTCATGAGAAACCCGGGGAAATCTTACGGCCTGGGGCGCAGCCCTCAGCGGCCGCCCGCGCCCTGCCCCCTGGCGGCCCGCCTGGCCCCTGGCGGCCGCTGCGCCCTCTTTGCGCATCTGCACCGGCCAGGCCTGGCGCCTTGCACTTGCGCGCGGGCGATCTTGTGAATAGATAGCCGCATCCGCCGGAAGGAGCCCCTGCCCAATGGAAACCGTCGTCCTCACGATCCACCTGATCCTCGCCCTTCTGCTGATCGGGGTCGTGCTGCTTCAGAAGAACGAGGGCGCGGCGCTCTTGTCGGGCGGCGGCAACATGCAGGCGCGCGGCCAGGCCACGGCGCTGACCAAGGTGACCTGGATCCTTGCCACCGCCTTCATCATCACCTCGATCTCGCTGACGGTCCTTGCCACCCGCGGCGCGGGCGGCGGCTCGGTGATCGACGGGACGGTCCTGCCCGCCGATGGCACGGCCCCGGCAGCCAGCGGCATGATGCCGCCTCCCGCCGCCACCGGCGACGCCCCCGCGGCACCGCCGCGCGCGGACGAGCCCGCACCGCCCCCTGCCCCCGAAGCGCCCGCGGAAGCCCCGGCAGAGGCGCCGGCGGAAACACCCGCCGAAACCCCGGCTGAACCCGCCAACTGAACCCACTATCCTTTGACGGGACGCGCCTGCCGCAAACACGATCTTGCGGCAGGTGGTTGCGTGTTGGCGCGCGGCGCGGTATAGGCCGACTCCCGTGGTGATGCGATTTCCACCGTTCCGAATCGCCTGTTTCCAGAACTACGGGAGTCCCCAATGGCGCGTTACATCTTCATCACCGGCGGCGTGGTTTCGTCGCTGGGCAAAGGTCTCGCGTCGGCGGCTCTGGGCGCGCTGCTCCAGGCCCGCGGCTATACGGTCCGGCTCAGGAAGCTCGACCCCTATCTGAACGTCGATCCCGGCACGATGTCGCCCTTCGAGCATGGCGAGGTTTTCGTGACCGACGACGGCGCCGAGACCGATCTCGACCTCGGCCATTACGAGCGTTTCACCGGCGTCTCGGCCCGGCAGACCGACTCGATTTCCTCGGGCCGGATCTATTCCAACGTGCTGGAGAAGGAACGCCGCGGCGACTACCTCGGCAAGACGATCCAGGTGATCCCGCACGTCACCAATGAAATCAAAGACTTCCTGCGTATCGGCGAGGGTGAGGTCGATTTCATGCTCTGCGAGATCGGCGGCACGGTCGGCGATATCGAGGGGCTGCCCTTCTTCGAGGCGATCCGCCAGTTCACCCATGAACGCCCGCGCGGCGAATGCATCCTGATGCACCTGACGCTCCTGCCCTACCTGGCCGCCAGCGGAGAGCTGAAGACCAAGCCCACCCAGCATTCGGTCAAGGAACTGCAATCCATCGGCCTCGCCCCCGACGTTCTGGTCTGCCGCAGCGAGCACCCGATCCCCGACCGCGAGCGCGAAAAGATCGCCCTCTTCTGCAACGTGCGGCCCGATGCGGTGATCCCGGCCTATGACCTGAAGTCGATCTACGAGGCGCCGCTGGCCTATCACCGCGCCGGGCTCGACCAGGCGGTGCTGGACGCTTTCGGCATCTCGCCCGCGCCGCGGCCCAATCTCGACCGCTGGGAGGATGTGATCGACCGGCTGGAGAATGCCGAGGGCACCGTGCGGGTCGCGGTGGTCGGCAAATACACCCAGCTTGAAGACGCCTACAAGTCGATCGCCGAGGCGCTGACCCATGGCGGCATGGCGAACCGCACCCGGGTGAAGGCCGAATGGATCGACGCCGAGACCTTCGAGAAGGAAGACGCCGCCAACCGGCTGGAGGATTTCGACGCGATCCTCGTCCCCGGCGGCTTCGGCGAGCGCGGCACCGAGGGCAAGATCAAGGCGGCGCAATTCGCCCGTGAGCGCGGCGTGCCCTATCTGGGGATCTGCCTCGGCATGCAGATGGCGGTGATCGAATCCGCCCGCCATCTGGTCGGGCTGACCAACGCCGGCTCCGAGGAATTCGACCATGAGAAAGGCGCGAAACGCTTCGAGCCGGTGGTCTATCACCTGAAGGAATGGGTGCAGGGCAACCATAAGGTGCGGCGCAAACAGGACGACGACAAGGGCGGCACCATGCGGCTCGGCGCCTATACCGCGCATCTGAAAGAGGGCTCGACCGTGAACAGGGTCTACGGCGGCACGGTGATCGAGGAACGCCACCGCCACCGCTACGAGGTCGATATCAAATACCGCGACCAGCTCGAAGCGAAGGGGCTGATCTTCTCGGGCATGTCGCCCGACGGCAAACTGCCCGAGATCGTCGAGGTCGCGGACCATCCCTGGTTCATCGGCGTGCAGTTCCACCCCGAGCTGAAATCGAAACCCTTCGCGCCGCATCCCTTGTTCGCCGATTTCATCCGCGCCGCCATCGACGGCGCAAGGCTGGTCTGAGCCGCGCGCGGCCGGGGCAGCCCGGCCCACATCGGTGGGCATCATCGCGGAAGGCCCCTCTGAGGGGACAGCCACCTCCCCGCTGCCGGACCTGCGGGCGCTGACCGCCTCACCGAACAGATCCGCCTGTTGACGGATCGCCGCCTCGCGGTATTCACTGAAGACACCCCTGGGCCGTGAGATCAGACGGCGGGCATCACCGGCCTGCGCGCCATCGAAATCCGCCCCGACAGCCGGCGCTCCCGGCTCGGATTCGCGGATTTCGTTTCCCGGGCAGCGACGAATGAAAGATATGCCCGGAACTGCGATGAAGAGGTCCTCATCATCGCAGTTCCTGGATTTCGTGACCATGACGACCCGGGCGTCGCAGGACCATCCCGGACCGCTGCTGCACTATCGCCTCGCAAGCCTGAACCATATCATCGACGTAAGCACGCCGAACCACCCCACGCTGTCTCTGTCCTGAGAGAGAACATGACCGAAGCGGATATCCGGGCTTTGTTCGCCCGTTACGAGCAGATATTCAACGACGCGCTCGCCGGAAGGATCGACGCCGGGGCTGCGGCGACGCTCTATGCCGCCGAGTTCATCGCCGCCTCGCCCGCGGGGGTTATGGCGGGCAAGAACGATGCGCAGTTGCGCGAGGTGATGGAGCAGGGCCACGCCCGTTACCGCGCCATGGGCACCAAAGCGATGCGGGTCCGCGAACTGCGCCTGACGCCGCTCGACGCGCATCATGCTGTGGCCCATGTCGGCTGGCGCGGCACCTGGACCGCCCCTGCCCCGGCGGAAAGCGGAGAGGTCACCATCGACTTCGAGGTGCATTATTTCGTGCAGCAAGCCGACGGACCGCCGCGGGTGTTCGGCTGGGTCTCGGGCGACGAAGAGGCGCTCCTGCACGAACACGGGCTGATCTGACCGCCGCCGCCGCACACCGGCGGATCCCGCGCCACGCCCCGGCCACCCTCATGCCTGACCACGGCCTTTCACCCTGACGAAAATACCCCCGCCGGAGGCATCGCCGCCCGCCAAAACCCGCAGCCTCGCAACCCGGCTCCTGGCCTTTCAGCCTGACCGAGATCCGCCAGCCGCAAGCCCTCCGGCCGGTCTCGCATCGCCGATCCGGTCAGCCCGGCCTCACTCCGCGACCAGCCGCGAGACGACCACCGTCACCTCGGGCTTCTTGCCGATCTCTTCCACCGCGACCTGGCGGACGATGCGGCGGATGTCGTCCTCGATCCGGCCGTCGTCCTTCAGCACCTTGCGGGTGGCGCGGTTCATCCATTCGGCAAGCTCGTTTTCCATCGTCTCGGCCAGATCGCGCCCGCCGCGGCCCAGAGGCGTCAGGCCCATCAGCTCGATCCAGGGCTCGCCCATCGGCTCGTCGCTCTCGTCGAGGATCACGGTCGCCAGCACATGGCCGTTCAGCGCCATGCGGATACGGTTGCGGATCACCCCGTCCAGCGCACCGATCAGTACGCTGCCGTCGAGGTAAAGCCGCCCGGTATCGACATATTCCACCACCGCCGGCACTTCGCCGGTCAGATCGACCATCATCCCGTTCACCGCCACCTGGGCGGCGATCCCGGCCTCGGTCGCGATGCGGACATGTTCCGAGAGATGCCGGTGCTCGCCATGCATCGGGATCAGCATATCGGGCAGCAACAGCCGGTGCACATGCTCCAGATCCGGCCGGTTCGCGTGGCCCGAGACGTGGTAGAGCCCGCCCTCGTCATCGACCACCCGCACCCCGATCGCGGAAAGCGCGTTCCAGATCCGGAACACCTCCTTCTCATTCCCCGGAATGGTGCGCGAGGAGAACAGGAAAGTGTCGCCCGCCTTCATCTCATGGCCGAGGTATTTGCCGCGCGACAGCGCGGCGGCGGCGGCGCGGCGCTCACCCTGGCTGCCGGTGACGAGCAGCATAAGGCTGGCGCGCGGGATTTCCAGCGCCTCTTCGGGGCTGACGGTGCGGGGGAAGGCTGTCATCACCCCGGTCTCCTGCGCGACCGCCAGCATCCGCTTCATCGAGCGGCCCATGACACAGACCGTGCGCCCGGCGGCCGCGGCCGCTTCGGCGAGCGTTCTCAGCCGCGCGACGTTGGAGCCGAACGTGGTGGCGACGAACATGCCCTGCGCGCGCCCGATCAGCTCGGCCAGCGGCCCCGCCAGCGTCGATTCCGAGCGGCCGGGATGCGTGGAAAACACATTGGTGGAATCGCACATCAGCGCCTTGACCGGCGCCTCTTCGGCGATCTGTTGCCAGAGCGCATCGTCCCAGGCCTCGCCCACCACCGGATCGCGGTCCAGCTTGAAATCGCCGGAATGGACGATCCGCCCGCCGGGGGTGTCGATGATCAGCGCCGCCGATTCCGGGATGGAATGCGACAGCGGCACGAACTGCACCCGGAAGGGCCCCGCCTCGACCACTTCGGGGCGCGCGGCCACGGTGGTGATCGCATCCCCCGGCAGGCCGAGCTCTTCCAGTTTCAGCCGACCGATGGCCGAGGTGAATTTGCGCGCATAGACCCGTGCCTTCAGCTTCGGCCAGAGATGGCCAAGCGCGCCGATGTGATCCTCATGCGCATGGGTGATGAAGATCGCCTCCAGCCGGCTCACCCGCTCTTCCAGCCAGGTGATGTCGGGCATGATCACCTCGACCCCCGGCGCGTTGTCCATATCGGGGAAGGTTACCCCCATATCGACGAGGATCAGCCGCTCTTTCCCCGGCGCGCCCCAGCCGTAGACATAGGCGTTCATGCCGATCTCGCCGGCGCCCCCCAGGGGAAGATAGATCAGCCGCTCGCGCTTCATGCGTTTTCCTTGTTGTAGTCATGGATCAGAACGAGACCATGCATGGTCAGATCGTCCTCGATCGAATCGAAAACCTCTGTGTCCTGGGCGAACAAGGGCGCAAGGCCCCCGGTTGCGATAACCTTCATCGGGCGTTCGCGTTCCTTGCGGACCTCGCGCACGATGCCTTCGACCAGGCCGATGTACCCCCAATACACGCCCGACTGCATGCAGGCCACCGTATTCGTGCCGATCGCCTGCGCCGGGCGCGAGACATCGACATGCGGCAGCGCGGCGGCGGCGGCGTGCAGCGCTTCAAGCGAAAGGTTGACGCCGGGCGCGATCACCCCGCCGATATAGGCGCCGTCGTGGTCGACCACATCGAAGGTGGTGGCGGTGCCGAAATCCACCACGATCAGATCGCCGCCATGGCGGTCGAACGCCCCCGCGGTATTGACCAGCCGGTCCGGCCCCACCGTGGTGCCCTGATCGACGCGCGGCGCATGGGGAAGCAGGCATTCGGGCTTGCCCACCACCAGCGGGCGGCAGTCGAAATAGCGGTTCGACAGCACCCGCAGGTTGAACACCACACGGGGCACGGTCGAGGAGATGATGACCTCTTCGATCTTCACCTCCAGCCGGTTGAGCAGCAGCAGCGAGGACAGCCAGACGAAATATTCATCCGCCGTGCGCTTGTGGTCGGTGGCGATGCGCCAGGTGGCGATGAAGCGCGCCCCGTCCCAGATCGCGAAGACGGTGTTGGTGTTGCCGCAGTCGATGGCCAGGAGCATGGGCGAAGATCCGGGGTTGCGAGGGGTCAGAAGAACACATCCGCCGCCGGGATGGCAATCGCGCCCCCGGACATGCGCAGGATCAGATTGCCCTCATGGTCGATGGTCTCGAAGATCCCTTCGCGGGTCTCAGTGCCGGTGCGGGCGATGATCCGCTCGCCAAGCCTTGCGGCGCGGGACAGCCAGGCCTCGCGCAAGGGCGCGAAACCGTCGGCGCGCAGCCGCGCCTCCCAGTCCTCCATCGCCGGGGCGAGCGCGTCGAGGAAGCGCGCGGGCGTGATGCGCAGCCCGGTTTCTGCCAGCAGCGAGACCGGCGCCACCGCGCCCGGCTCCAGCGTCTCCGCAGGCGGTGCCGCGATCAGGTTGACGCCGATGCCGATGACCAGGGTCTGCCCGCTCGCCTCCAAGAGGATCCCGGTCAGCTTGCCGCCGTTCAGCAGGACATCGTTCGGCCATTTCAGCGCGAAACCCGCGCCGAGGCCGGTCAGCGCCTGGAAGGCGTCGTAAAGCGCCAGCGCGGCGACGAAACTGCGCAGGCCAAGGCGTGCGGGCGGCTCAGTGATCCTTTGCACCAGCGAAGCGTGGAAATTCCCCGGCGGGCTGGCCCAGGCCCGGGCGCGGCGGCCCTTCCCGGCCGTCTGCTCGCCCGCCAGAATCCACAGAGGCCCCCGAAGATCGGGGGCCTGCCGGAACGCCTCGGCATTGGTGGAATCGACCGTGGCCAGTTCCACACGCGAGGCCAGCGCCTCAGAGGACAAGAGCCCGCGCGGCCGTCAAAGCCGCCGGTTCGATGCCGAAGAGGTTGATCGCGCCCAGCACCATGACCGCCGCCACCGCGACCAGCATCACCCATTGCACCGGCGCCATCCGGCTTTGCGCCGGGTCTTCGCTGTCGCCGAAATAGATGAAATAGACGATGCGCAGGTAATAGAAGGCGCCGATCACCGAGGCCACCGCCCCCGCGACCGCCAGCCAGACCATCCCCGCATCCACCGCCGCCTTCAACACCGCGAATTTCGCGAAGAAGCCGATGAACGGCGGCACGCCGGCAAGGCTGAAGAACAGAGCCAGCAGCGCCAGCGCCTTCAGCGGCTCGGTTTTCGACAGCATCTTGAGGCTGGCGATATCGGTGACCGGGCGGCCGTCGCGCTCCATCGACAGGATGAAGGCGAAGGTGCCCACCCCCATGGTGACGTAGATCGCCATATAGATCAGCATGGCCTGGACGCCCTGGACCGCCGCCTCCTGGTCGCCGGTCGAGG
This sequence comes from Pseudogemmobacter humi, assembly GCF_900609055.1. Lineage (GTDB taxonomy): Bacteria > Pseudomonadota > Alphaproteobacteria > Rhodobacterales > Rhodobacteraceae > Pseudogemmobacter > Pseudogemmobacter humi. The sequence continues at coordinate 46,108 of NZ_UXAW01000087.1, forward strand.
CCGCCGCCAGACCGATCAGCGCATAGCCCATATGGGCAATCGACGAATAGGCCATCAGCCGCTTGATGTCGCGCTGGCCGATCGCCGCCACCGCGCCGAGATACATCGAGGCCACCGCCAGCGCCGCCAGCACCTGGCCCCATTGCGCCGGGATCGCGCCGAACGCATCCCAGGCCAGCCGCGCGATCAGCGCCATGGCCGCGACCTTGGGCGCGGTGGCGAAGAAGGCGGTGACCGGCGTGGGCGAGCCCTCATAGACATCGGGCGTCCACATATGGAAGGGCGCGGCCGAGATCTTGAACGCCAGCCCCGCCAGCATGAACACGAGGCCGAACAGAAGGCCAAGCGGCACGCCATCGTTCAGGGTGGTGATGATGCCCGAGAACAAAGTGGTGCCGGCGTAGCCATAGACCAGCGAGGCGCCGTAGAGCAGCATCCCCGAGGACAGCGAGCCGAGGACGAAATATTTCAGCCCGGCCTCGGACGAGCGCGCGCTGTCCCTGCGCATCGCCGCCACCACGTAAAGCGCCAGCGATTGCAGCTCCAGCCCCATGTAAAGCGCCATCAGATCGCCCGAGGACACCATCATCAGCATGCCCAGAACCGCAAGCGCGACCACCACCGGGAACTCGAACCGCAGAAGGTTCCAGCGGCTCATGTAATCCTGGCTCATCGCGATCACCGCGGCGGCCGAAAGCAGGATCGTCACCTTGGCGAACCGCGCGAAGGGGTCGTCCTGGAACATGCCGCCGAAGGCCGTCCGGCTGCCCTCGCCCGCGAAGCCGATCCAGAGCGCCAGCGCGACGAACAGCCCCGCCGTGGCCCAGACCAGCGGCACCGCCACCCGATCCTTGCCGGTGTAGACGCCGAACATAAGCGCCGCCATCGCGTAAAGCGCGAGGATGACCTCGGGCAGGACGATGTTGAAATCTGCTGCGGTCATGATCGCGTCCTCAGTGCATCGCCGCCTGCGCGGCCACTTCGGGCAGCGCAGCGCGGTAAGTGTCGATCAACTGGGCCACCGAGGGCCCGATGATATCGGTGACAAGCGCGGGATAGACGCCAAGGATCAGCGTCATCGCCACCAGCGGCGCGAAGATCAGCCGCTCGCGCAGGCTCATGTCGGTGATGGATTTCAGGCTCTCCTTCACGAGCTGCCCGAAGACCACCCGGCGGTAAAGCCAGAGCGCGTAAGAGGCCGAAAGGATCACCCCCGAGGCCGCGAAGAAGGCGATCCAGGTGTTGACCCTGAAGATCCCCATGATGGTCAGGAACTCGCCGATGAAGCCGCTGGTGCCCGGAAGGCCCACGTTCGCCATGGTGAAGAACATGAACACCATCGCATAGGCCGGCATCCGGTGGACGAGGCCGCCGTAAGCCGAGATTTCGCGGGTGTGCATCCGGTCGTAGATCACGCCGACGGCCAGGAACAACGCGCCCGAGATGAAGCCGTGGCTGATCATCTGGAAGATCGCGCCGTCCACCCCCTGCTGGTTCATGGCAAAAATGCCCATGGTCACGTAACCCATATGCGCGACCGAGGAATAGGCGATCAGCTTCTTCATATCGGTCTGCACCAGCGCCACCAGCGAGGTATAGACCACCGCGATCGCCGACATCCAGTAAACCAGCGGCGCCAGCAGGTCCGAGGCCACCGGGAACATCGGGATCGAGAAGCGCAGGAAGCCGTAGCCGCCCATCTTCAAAAGGATCGCCGCCAGCACGACCGAGCCCGCGGTCGGCGCCTGGACGTGGGCGTCGGGCAGCCAGGTATGCACCGGCCACATCGGCATCTTGACCGCGAAAGAGGCGAAGAACGCGAGGAACAAGAGCGTCTGCACGCCGCCGACCACGGTGAAGCCCAGAAGCCGGAAGCTCTCCGACGGGAAGCTGGTCTGCGCCGGATCGAGCAGCGCCACGATATCGGTGGTGCCCGCCATGCGATACATGAAGACCATCGCCACCAGCATCAAGACCGAGCCGAGGAAGGTGTAGAGGAAGAACTTGAACGCGGCATAGATCCGGTTCGCGCCGCCCCAGATGCCGATGATCAGGAACATCGGGATCAGACCGGCCTCGAAGAACAGGTAGAACAGCACCAGATCCAGCGCGCAGAACACGCCAAGCATCAGCGTCTCAAGCACGAGGAAGGCGATCATATATTCCTTGACGCGGGTCTCCACCTCCCAGGCCGACCAGATCACCAGCGGCATCAGGAAGGTGGTGAGCATGACGAACAGGATCGAGATCCCGTCGACGCCCATCTTCCAGGTGAAGCCGAGGATCCAGGGATGTTCGGTCACGAACTGGAAGCCGGTGTTCGCAGGGTCGAACTCGGCCAGCAGGAACAGCGAGGCAAGGAAGGTCGCGAGCGTCGCGAAGATCGCGAGCCATTTCGCCGAGCGCTGCGCGGCCGCGTCGTCGCCGCGCAGGAACAGCGCCATGATCAGCGCCGCGACCAGCGGCAGGAAGATGATGATGTTGAGAAGTTGTTGTGCCATGCTTGCGCCTCCTTACCTGGCGCCACCGAAGAGCGTCATCCAGGTGACAAGGGCAACGATCCCGAGCACCATGGCGAAGGCATAGTGGAAGACAAAGCCCGATTGCGCCCGGGCCGCGAGGCGGGTGAAGAAGGGAACGATCCCCATCGCCACGCCGTTGATGGTGCCGTCGATGACCTTCGCATCGTTCTTCCAGAACAGCCGGCCAAGCGCGCGGGCGGGACGGACGAAAACGAAGTCGTAGATCTCGTCGAAATACCATTTGTTCAGCAGGAACAGGTAGAGCGGGCGCTGGCTCGCGGCGAGGCGCGCCGGCCAGTCCGGCCTGCGGATGTAGAACAGCCACGAGAGCACCAGCCCGATCAGCATCGCGACGAAGGGCGAGACCTTCACCCAGTCCGGCACCATATGGGCGGCGGCGATGATCGTGTTCGGCGCATGGCCCGAAGCCGCGACCTTCTCCGCATCGACGCGGGCATCGACCAGGGCCTGCTCTTCCGCGCCATAAGGCAGCATCACCAGCGCGCCTTTCGGGGCGACGCCATGGGCATCGCCATGATCGGCCGCGGCATGGTCCACAGCGGTTTCTTCCCCGGCCAGAGCGGCGGTCTCCGTGTGATCCACGGCGGCGGCTTCGTCCCCGGCGTGGTCCGCGGTCGCAGCCTCTGCGGGGGCGGCGGCATGGTCGCCCTCTTCGACGTGATGGGCGGCAAGCTGCTCCATCCCGAACCAGGTGCGCATCTTCTCTTCGTCGCCGAAGAACACCTTGTACCAGATCATCCCCGAGAACAGCGCGCCGAGCGCCAGCACGGCAAGCGGCACCAGCATCACCGCCGGGCTTTCATGCGGCTCGTGGTGGTGGCCATGGCCGTGATCGTCGTGGCCGTGGTGATGATCGTCCTGCGGCTTCAGATGGGCGCGGTTCTCGCCCCAGAAGGTCAGGAACATCAGCCGCCAGGAATAGAAGCTGGTCATGCCGGCGGCGATGACGAGCATCCAGAAAGCGTAGTTCGAGCCGACCCAGGCGCTCTCGATCACCGCATCCTTCGACAGGTAGCCGGCAAAGCCGTAATGGGTCAGCGGAATGCCGACGCCGGTGATCGCCAGAGTGCCGATCAGCATGGCCCAGAAGGTCAGCGGGATCTTCTTCCGCAAGCCCCCATACCAGCGCATGTCCTGCTCATGGTGGGTGGCGTGGATCACCGAACCGGCGCCAAGGAACAGCATCGCCTTGAAGAAGGCGTGGGTGAACAGGTGGAACATCGCGACCGGATAGGCGCCCACACCGGCGGCCACGAACATATAGCCGAGCTGCGAACAGGTCGAATAGGCGATCACCCGTTTGATGTCGTTCTGCACCAGACCGACGGTCGCGGCGAAGAAGGCCGTCGTCGCACCGATCACGGTGATGAAGGCGGTGGCCGAGGCCGCGTATTCGTAAAGCGGCGCCATGCGGCAGACGAGGAACACCCCCGCCGTCACCATGGTCGCGGCATGGATCAGCGCGGAAACCGGCGTCGGCCCCTCCATCGCGTCGGGAAGCCAGGTGTGCAGGAAGAGCTGCGCCGATTTCCCCATCGCACCGACGAACAGCAGGAAGGCGAGCAGATTCAGCGCGTTCCAGTCGGTCCACAGGAAGCGCACGGTGGTCTCGGTCAGGCCCGGAACCGCGGCGAAGATCTCGTCGAAACGGATCGAGTCGGTCAGCAGGTAAAGCCCGGCGATGCCGAGGATGAAGCCGAAATCCCCCACCCGGTTGACGATGAAAGCCTTCATCGCCGCGGCGCCCGCCGACTGTTTCTTGTAGTAGAAACCGATCAGCAGATAAGAGGCGACCCCCACCCCTTCCCAGCCGAAGAACATCTGGAGCAGGTTGTCTGCCGTGACCAGCGTCAGCATGGCGAAGGTGAAGAACGAGAGATAGGCGAAGAAGCGGGCGCGGTAGGGCTCGGTCTCAGCCCAGTTGTCGTCATGCGCCATATAGCCGAACGAATAGAGGTGAACGAGCGCCGAGACCGAATTGACCACGACCAGCATGATCGCGGTCAGCCGGTCGACCCGGATCGCCCATTCGGAGTTCAGCGTGCCGCTCTCGATCCAGCGCAGGATGGTGTGGTGTTCCGTGGTGCCGTCGTGGCCGAGGAAGATCACCCAGCTGAGCGCCGCCGCCAGAAAGACGGTCGCGGTGGTCAGGATCTGCGCCGGCTTCTCGCCGATGTATTTCCAGCCGAAACCACAAAGGATGGCCCCGATCAGGGGTGCGAAAAAGATGATCGTCGCCATTCTTTCAGCCCTTCATCACATTCACGTCTTCGACGTCGATCGTTCCGCGGTTGCGGAAGAAGACGACGAGGATGGCCAGGCCGATCGCGGCCTCTGCCGCGGCCACGGTCAGCACGAACAGCGTAAAGACCTGGCCGGTCAGATCGCCGTGTTCGGCGGAAAAGGCCACCAGGTTGATGTTCACCGACAGGAGGATCAGTTCGATCGACATCAGGATGACGATCACATTCTTCCGGTTGAGGAAGATCCCGAAGATGCCGATGACGAACAGGGTCGCCGCCACCGTGATGTAATGTTCAATTCCTACCATCTCATCCGTCCCTCAGGGGTCTTCGCCCGTTATTGGCTCACGTCCCGGCGCTGCTCCCAGGGCGTCATGCCGCCGGGGTGCAGTTCGGGGAAGTAAAAGTTGCCGCCGCAGGCTTCCCCGGTCTCCCGAAGCACCGGTAGCTTGCCGCAGACGGCCGTCGCCGCCCGTTTCATCTTGTTTGCAGAGACCCGGCGCCCTGCCTGGACATCAGCGCGCAGAAACCCGGGCACCGGCGCGCAATCGGCCTCGGCCAGATCGCCTTGGCTGGTGCTGTAGCGCCCGAAAATGAGGCCGCTGCCCGCCGATGCGATCAGCATTCCCGCCCCGATGCCCTCGCAGGGCGGCAGCGGGGTCAGCCCCGGCGTTGCCGCCGGTCGCGTGCCTTTTGCCTCATGGGGGAAGCCGCGCGCCATGGATCAGAGCCCCTGCCCCGGTTTCACGTCCTTCATCTCCAGCGTCTTGGCCGGGTCGCGCCACATCTGCTCCAGCACGTTCTGGCGCTTGATGCCGGTGCGGTGGCGCAGCGTCAGCAGGATCGCCCCGATCATCGCGACCAGCAGCACCATGGCCGCGGCCTGGAACAGATAGATGTATTTGTCGTAGATCAGCAGGCCGAGCGCGCGGGCGTTGTGCACCCCCTCGGGCGCGGGCGAGGGCCGCAGGGCATGGGCCTGCGAGGCGCTCTCCCAGGCGCCCAGACCGATGGCGATCTGCATCAGCAGAACGATCCCGATCAGCAGGCCAAGCGGCATGGCGCGGGCGAGTTCCCCCTTCAGCGCGGCGAAATCCACGTCGAGCATCATCACCACGAACAGGAACAGCACCGCCACCGCGCCGACATAGACGATCAGCAGCAGCATGGCGACGAATTCTGCGCCCAGAAGGACGAACAGCCCCGTCGCGCCCACGAAGGCCGAGATCAGCCAGAGCACCGCATGAACCGGGTTGCGGCTGACCGTGACCATCAGCCCCGACGCCACCGTCACGATGGCGAAGACGTAAAAGGCGAAACCGGCAAGGGTCATGTGTTGGCTTCCTTATTCTCGTCGAAGACGGCCTGGGCGATTTCCAGCGCCTGTCTCATGGCGGGCAGGCCGCCGAACATGCTCATCTGCCAGATCACTTCGGCGATCTCGCGTTCGCTCGCCCCGGCTTCCAGCGCATGGCGGATGGTCAGCCTGAGCTGCGGCTCGGCGAGGCCCGCGGGAACCACCGCGCCCTGGACGGTCAGCCCGGCCAGCGTGACCAGCAGACGGGTGCGCGCGTCCAGCCCCTCGCGGTTGAAGGTCTTGCCGAACCACATCTCCATGATGTCGGCGGGCATGGTCGGAAACAGCTTGTCGAAGCCGCCGACCTTCATCCCTTCGAGGCCCGGGTTGAAGGCGCGCAGCATCTCCTGCCCGCTTTCCATCATCGCTTCGATCATCCGGGTATAGGCTTCGGTCATTGCGGCTCTCCGCTGGTATCCGTGCCCTGAAGGCAGAGGAAGAAATTCACATTGGCGAACCCGGCGGTGGCCGAGGTCATGATGCCGGGATTGCTGCGTTCCTGTCCGGTGCCGGTCGCATAATCCGGCGAGGTGTTCAGCACAACCTCACCCCCGTTCACCCAGCCGGAGGGGCAGCCCCCGGCGCCGCGCACGAGGATCACCGCCTCGCCGCCCAGATCGCCTGCTCCGGCCACGCCCTGCGGCCCGGCCGGGCCGGTTTCGCCCTGCGGCCCGATCTCGCCCTGCGGACCGGCGGGACCGGCCACGCCTTCCACCCCCTGCGGACCGGCAGGACCGATCGGCCCCTGCGGCCCCGCGGGCCCCTGCACGCCGGCCTCGCCCTGCGGCCCGGCGGGGCCTGCGGCGCCCACAGGGCCCTGCGGCCCTTCGGGGCCCGCACCGCCGCGCAAAAGATCGCCAGCGAACAGGGCAGCGATGGCGAAGGCCATCGCCCCCCCCACCACGCCGAATGCTGCTGACTGAACCTTGCTCATGGCTGGGCCGGGCCTCCGTATGGGTTAGCGATAGGGCGCGTCGAGTTCCAGGTTGCGGGCGATCTCGGCCTCCCACCGGGCGCCGTTCTCAAGGAGCTTCTCCTTGGTGTAGAATAGTTCCTCGCGGGTCTCGGTCGAGAATTCGAAATTCGGGCCTTCGACGATGGCATCCACCGGGCAGGCTTCCTGGCAGAAGCCGCAGTAGATACATTTCGTCATGTCGATGTCGTAGCGCGTGGTGCGGCGCGAGCCGTCCTCGCGCGGTTCGGCGTCGATGGTGATGGCCTGGGCCGGGCAGACCGCCTCGCACAGCTTGCAGGCGATGCAGCGTTCCTCGCCGTTCGGATAGCGGCGCAAAGCGTGCTCGCCGCGGAAGCGCGGGGACAGCGGCCCCTTCTCATGCGGGTAGTTGATCGTGGGCTTCGGCTTGAAGAAATAACGCATGCCGATTGCGAAACCCTTGATGAAATCCACCATCAGGAAATAGCGCGTGGCGCGGTTCCAGTCGATATTGGCCATGATCAGCCCCCCACCGCCCAGCGGGCCCAGAAGCCGCCGAGCACTTCAAATTTTGCAAGGAACGCCACCAGAACGACCCAGCCCAGCGACAGGGGCAGGAAGACCTTCCAGCCGATCCGCATCAGCTGGTCGTAGCGGTAGCGCGGCACGATGGCCTTCACCATGGCGAACATGAAGAACCACAGCCACATCTTGATCACCATCCACCACCAGCCGTCGGCGATGAAGGGCACCGGCGACAGCCAGCCGCCGAAGAAGAAGAGGCTGATCAGCGCGCACATCAGGAAGATGGCGATATATTCGCCGGCCATGAACAGAAGGTAAGGCGTCGAGGAATATTCCACCATGAACCCGGCGACGAGTTCGGATTCCGCCTCGGGCAGATCGAAGGGCGGGCGGTTGGTTTCCGCCAGAGCCGAGACGAAGAACAGAACCAGCATCGGGAAATGCGGCAGCCAGTACCAGTTGAAAAGGCCCCAGTCTCCCTCCTGCGCGCGCACGATGTCCGAGAGGTTCATCGAGCCGGTCGAGATGATCAGCCCGATGATGATCAGCCCGAGCGAGACCTCGTAAGAGATCATCTGCGCGGCCGAACGAAGCCCGCCGAGGAAGGCGTATTTCGAGTTCGACGCCCAGCCCCCCATGATCACGCCATAGACCTCCAGCGAGGAGACCGCGAAGACGAAGAGAATGGCGACGTTGATATCCGCCAGCACCCAGCCGTAATCGAAGGGGATCACCGCGAAGGCCAGAAGCGCCAGAACGAAGCTCAGCATCGGCGCGAGGAAATAGACCGGCCGGTCGACGCCCGCCGGAACGACGATTTCCTTCAGCACGTATTTCAGCGCATCGGCAAAGGTTTGCAGGATGCCCCAGGGGCCGACCACGTTCGGGCCGCGCCGCACCTGGACCGCCGCCCAGACCTTCCGGTCGCCGTAGACCATGAAGATCAGCGAGATCATGACGAAGGCTACAACCGCAAGACATTGCGCGATCAGGATGACCGCGGTGCCAAGCCCCGTGCTGAAAAATCCGTCCATCTTTCCTACCGTCCTCTCAGTCCCGCTTCAAACCGGACCGCCCGTTTCTTCTTCAAACCGTCGGTATTCCCAACGCGCCGCAGTCGCGCACCGTCACTTCGGCGTCTGTCGTCCTGAGGCCCCTGGGCAGCGCGGCCGAGATCAGCCAGACCGCGTCGCCCCTTGTCACATCGCCCGACCTTGCCACATTCGTGCGCACATGGCGCGCGAAACCGGCGCCGCGGATCAGCGCATATTGCGCGGCGGCGCAGCGGCCGTAGTCCTCGATCTGCTGCGCCCCCGCCGCGCCCTTCATAGCGACGCGGAAGCTGACCATATCGCCGTCGAGCAGCACGGTCTGGATCCCGAGATATTCGGGCTTCGCGCCGCCTGTTGTCACCTCCGCCCCCGGCGCGCAAGCCCCGACCGCCGCGAAAGCGGCGGCGGCAAGGCCGGTGACGGAAAGGCGGCGCATCATCCCCGGTTACTCCGCCGCGACCGGCGCTTCGCGGCGCGCTTTGGCCATGGCCGAAAGCTCGGCCATCACCTGGCTTGCGCGCGCGATCGGGTTGGTCAGGTAGAAATCGCGGATCGCATTGCGGAAGGTCGCGCGCGCGGGCATCCGCAGCTCGGGCTTCTGCCAGGCGTTCTCGGGCACTTCGTCGATGGCGCCCAGATGCGGGTGATCGGCGATCAGCGCCGCGCGCAAAGCGGCGAGGCTGTCCCAGGGCAAAGTCGCCCCCAGTTCGGCCGAAAGCGCGCGCAGGATCGCCCAGTTCTCTTTCGCCTCGCCCGGCGCGAAACCGGCGCGGAAGGCAAGCTGCGGCCGGCCCTCGGTGTTGACGAAGAGGCCGTTTTCCTCGGTGTAAGCGGCGCCCGGCAGGATGATGTCGGCGCGGTTGGCACCACGGTCGCCATGGCTGCCCTGGTAGATCACGAAGGGACCGGCCGCGATTTCCACCTCATCGGCACCGAGGTTGAAGATCACCTCGGCCCCTTCGGTCGCAGCGGAAAGGCCGCCCTCGGTCACGGCACCCACATCCATCGCGCCCACCCGGGCGGCGGCGGTGTGCAGGACGAGGAGTTTGCCGCCCGCGCCCTCGGCATAGGCCATGGCCTGCGACAGCACCGCCTCGCCATCGGCCTCGCTGATCGCGCCCTGGCCGACAATGACGATGGTGCCGGGCTTTTCCGTCACCCGGCCCACCAGATCGACCAGCGCGGCGCGATCGGTGCCCAGATGCTTGTAATCATAGGTCAGATCCGCCGCCTCGCCGATCAGCCCGACCTGCGCGCCCGCGGCCCAGGCCTTGCGGATCCGCGCGTTCAGCACCGGGCTTTCCAGCCGCGGATTGGTGCCGATCAGGAGGATGGTCTGAGCAGAATCGATGTCTTCGATCCGGGCATTTCCGACATAGGCCGAGCGGTTGCCGATGGGCAGCCGCGCGCCGTCGGTGCGGCATTCGACCTGGCCGCCGAGGCCCTCGATCAGCTTCTTGAGACTATACGCCGCCTCGACCGGGGCCAGATCGCCCACCAGCCCGACGAGTTTTTTCCCCTTCATCGCCCGGGCCGCGGCTTCCAGCGCCTCGCCCCAGTTGGCTTTCCTGAGCCGGCCGTTCTCGCGGATGTAAGGCGTGTCGAGCCGCTGGCGGCGCAGACCGTCCCAGATGAACCGGGTCTTGTCCGAGATCCATTCCTCGTTCACGCCGTCATGGTTCCTCGGCAGGATGCGCATGACCTCGCGCCCCTTGGTATCGACGCGGATGTTCGAGCCGAGCGCGTCCATCACGTCCACCGTCTCGGTCTTGGTCAGCTCCCAGGGCCGGGCGGTGAAGGCATAGGGTTTCGAGGTCAGCGCGCCGACCGGGCAGAGGTCGATGATATTGCCCTGAAGGTTCGAATCCAGCGTCATGTTCAGATAGCTGGTGATCTCGCTGTCTTCGCCGCGCCCGGTCTGGCCCATCTGGGTGATGCCCGCCACCTCGGTGGTGAAGCGCACGCAGCGGGTGCAGGAGATGCAGCGCGTCATCGCGGTCTTGACCAGCGGGCCGAGGTTCAGATCCTCCGACGCGCGCTTCGGCTCGCGGTAGCGCGAGAAATCCACGCCGTAAGCCATGGCCTGGTCCTGCAGATCGCATTCGCCGCCCTGGTCGCAGATCGGGCAATCCAGCGGATGGTTGATCAGCAGGAATTCCATCACCCCTTCGCGGGCCTTCTTGACCATCGGGGATTTGGTTTTGACCACCGGCGCCTCGCCGTTCGGGCCGGGGCGCAGGTCTTTCAGCTGCATCGCGCAGGAGGCCGCGGGCTTCGGCGGGCCGCCCACCACCTCGACCAGGCACATCCGGCAGTTGCCCGCGATGGACAACCGCTCGTGATAGCAGAAACGCGGGATCTCGATCCCCGCGGCCTCGGCCGCCTGGATGATCGTCATCGAGCCGTCGAGTTCGATCTCGGTCCCGTCGATGTTGACTTTCCGCAGGTTAGACATGCCCTTACGTCCTTCCGGTCACTGCCCGGACGGCGCGTGTCCGCACCGCCCGCACATTCTTTGCGCCTTCGCCAGCCCCGGTCCGCTCATCTGGTGGACCTCAGCAACTGGCCGATCAGGCTGTTCTTCGCAATCTCGGCCTCGCCCACGGCGCAATAGGCCGAGGCCTTGCCGGGCACCGCGCCCTGTTTCTTGAGCCAGGCCGCAGCCTCGGCCTTGCCGCGCGCCTTTTCCGTCTTGCTCTCCACGAAAGCCTTCACCTCGGCGCGCGAATAGCCTTTCGTCAGCGCATAATCGCGCAGCTTCACCAGCTCGTTCAGCGCCCGCAGCTTGCGCGGCTTCATCGTCGGACAATTGTCGGCGATCTGATCGGCGATAAAGCCCTGCAACAGGGTCTGGTTGATATAGGCTTCCTTGTTGATCGGCTCGCGCGCCAGCGCGGGGGCCGCCATCAGGAGAGAAAGCGCCGCGATTTTAAGAGATTTCATCATTTCTGCTCCACAGATTGCACAGGCCCTTTGCGGGCCCGTGCATCCTGCCAGAGCGGCGCGCGCAACTGAAAGCACGGCTTCGTGGCGTTTTCGTGAGCGGGAGAGCACGGCGGATCGCAGGATCATGCGCAGCCCCCCCGGAAAATCCATGCACCGGCGCGGTCATGGGCGCCGATCGCGGTCTCGTTGAAGCGCCCGCCCGCCTCCTGGCAGGCCAGGCGCGCGGCTTTCTTCGCAAGGGCGCCGGCGTCCCCGCCCAGCCCCGAAAAACCGGCATAGGGGCGGATACGGATCTCATGGCCCGGAACCGGGCGCGCACCGCCCGCGGTCAGTTCGATCCCCGGCGCGCCGGGGCGCACATCGCCCCAGAAAGCATCGCCGCCGACCGAGACCTGGTATTCGCCCGGCACCAGCCGCGACAAAGGCGCGGCCGTGCCCCCCGCAACGCAGCCCGACAGCAGCACGGCCGCCGCCGCTGCCGGAAGGCAGCGAGCGCGGGCCGTTTCGCTGAGGGGCGCGGGCCGGGTCATGTGTTATTCCGCCGCCAGCGCGGCCGAAATCCGGCCGGTCCGCTTCGCCTTGATGCGGTCCTCGATCTCTTCGCGGAAATTGCGGATCAGGCCCTGGATCGGCCAGGCCGCGGCATCGCCGAGCGCGCAGATCGTATGGCCCTCGACCTGTTTCGTCACCTCGAACAGCATGTCGATTTCCTCGACCTCGGCATCGCCGCGCACGAGGCGCTCCATCACCCGCATCATCCAGCCGGTGCCCTCGCGGCAGGGCGTGCACTGGCCGCAGGACTCGTGCTTGAAGAAGGCCGAGAGCCGCCAGATCGCCTTGATCACATCGGTCGACTGATCCATCACGATCATGCAGGCGGTGCCGAAGCTGGATTTCAGCTCGCGCATGCCGTCGTAATCCATGATGGCGGATTCGCACATCTCGGCGGTCAGGATCGGGCAGGACGCGCCGCCCGGGATCACCGCCTTGAGGTTCTTCCAGCCGCCGCGCACGCCGCCGCCATGTTTCTCGATCAACTCGCGCATCGGGATCGACATCGATTCCTCGATCACGCAGGGCGTGTTGACATGGCCCGACATGGCGAAAAGCTTCACGCCGGCATTGTTCGGCCGCCCGAAGCCCGCGAACCATTCGCCGCCGCGACGCAGGATGGTGGGGGCGACCGCAATCGACTCGACGTTGTTCACCGTGGTCGGGCAGCCGTAGAGGCCCGCGCCGGCCGGGAACGGCGGCTTCATCCGCGGCATGCCCTTCTTGCCCTCAAGGCTTTCAAGCAGCGCGGTTTCCTCGCCGCAGATATAGGCCCCGGCGCCGTGATGCAGATAAACGTCGAAATCATAGCCCGATTTGCAGGCGTTGCGGCCGATCAGCCCGGCGTCGTAGGCCTCATCTATCGCGGCCTGAAGCGCCTCGCGCTCGCGGATATATTCGCCGCGGATGTAGATATAGGCCGCCACCGCATTCATCGCGAAACCGGCAATCAGCGCGCCTTCGATCAGCGTATGCGGATCGTGGCGCATGATCTCGCGGTCTTTACAGGTCGCGGGCTCGGATTCGTCGGCGTTGATCACCAGATAGGATGGCCGCCCATCCGACTGTTTCGGCATGAAGGACCATTTCAGCCCGGTCGGGAAGCCCGCGCCGCCCCGGCCGCGCAGGCCCGACTTCTTGACCTCTTCCACGATCCAGTCGCGGCCTTTGGCCAGAATACCGGCGGTGCCGTCCCAATGGCCGCGCGCCATCGCGCCCTTCAGGGAGCGGTCGTGCATCCCGTAAAGGTTGGTGAAGATGCGGTCCTGATCCTTGAGCATCGCTCGCTCTCCTTAACCCCGGCGCCTGCGCCAGATCTGCCAGGTCACGACCAGCGCCCAGAGGAACGCGGCCATGGCGGCGAGGTCGAAGAGAAAGACGTAGCGGGTATCCCAGCCCATCTTTCCCCCCAGCCATTGGGCGCCCATCCACAAGAGCATGGTGCCGGCAATGACCAGGGCTGCAAGCCGTGCCTGCCGCCCGCCATATCCGTCCCTGCCCCCGTCAGCGCCCATCGCCTGTCAGCCTCTTGTTTCAGTAATCGTTGGTCTTCGCGCGTTCGCGGAAGGCGCTCAGCCCCTCGCTCACGATGATCTTCGCCTGGGCGACCCATTTGTCGCGGCTGACGCGGCCGCGGAAGCCCTTCAGGTTCTGGTCCATCCAGGCGATCTCTTCCTCGCCCCAGGCGGCGATCTGGTCGAAATGGTAAAAGCCGAGCTCGTGGCACAGCCGTTCCAGCGCCGGGCCGATGCCCTCGATCTCTTTCAGATCATCGGCCTGACCGCCCTTGGGCGCGGAAAGCCCCGCGGGCTGGCGGCCGGGCACCGGACGGGCTGCGGGAGCCTCCATCCCGGTGGCGGTCGGCTGGCCGGGCTGCGCGACGGCGGGCGCGGCCGGGGCCGGCTCGGTCTCGGGTTTGCCCTTGGTCAGTTTCCCGGCAACCTTGCCGGGCAGCCCTTTGGCGGCCTTCTTCTCCGAGGCGCTGGCATCATGCGGCGCATGTTCCTCCGGCGCGGGCTGATCAGTGCCTTTGCGCAGCCAGGACAGATTCAGCGGCACTTCGGTGCCGTCGATGCGTTTAACGGTCTCGCCGATATCCACCGCGCGCTGGACCGAGCCGTTGTATTGCGTGCGCCCCGAGTCGAATTCGGTCAGCGCGGTCAGGCCGGTCAGCGGCTCGGACGAATAGCGGCCGTTCTGCGGCCCCGGCACCGGCACCTCGCCCGCCGAGAACCGCCCGATCAGCTCGCGCAGCTTCTCAGGCGTCAGATCCTCGTAGTAATCCTTGCCGATCTGGGCCATCGGCGCATTGGAGCACGCGCCGAGGCACTCGACCTCTTCCCAGGAGAATTTCCCGTCGGCCGAGACGGTATGCGGCGCGGGCGCGATCAGTTCCTTGCAGACGGCGATCAGATCCTCGGCGCCGCAGATCATGCAGGAGGTGGTGCCGCAGATCTGGATATTCGCAACCGAGCCAACGGGTTGCAGCTGGAACATGAAATAGAAGGTCGCCACTTCCAGCACGCGGATATAGGCCATGCCCAGCATGTCGGCGACATATTCGATGGCGGGCTTCGTCAGCCAGCCTTCCTGTTCCTGCGCGCGCCACAGAAGCGGGATCACCGCCGAGGCCTGGCGCCCCTCGGGATATTTGGTGATCTGCCCCTTCGCCCAGTCCAGATTGGCCGGGGTGAAGGCGAAGCTCGCCGGTTGCTCGGGGTGAAGTCTGCGCAGCATTACTTGCAGTTCTCCGTCTTCAGGACCAGGGCGAAATCGCTTTCGCGCATTTCAACCAGCCCTTCGTCCATCAGTTCGGCGACGATCGAGGGGGTCCAGTCAATCTCGAAACCGAGCGCGGGCAGCATGGTCGCCGCCTCCTCCTCGGTCATGACGCAGCCGTGAGCCTCGACGGTCTCGACCAGAAGCACCTTCCAGTCGGTGCCGGGGGGCGGCGTATCGGCAAAGGCAGGGCCGGCGAGAACCGCCAGCAACAGGGGAACCGCGCGGCGCATCAGCGATCCACCTCGCCGAACACGATATCCATCGTCGCGATGATCGCCGAGATATCGGCAAGCTGGTGGCCCTTGCCGAGATAGTCCATCGCCTGGAGATGGGCGTAGCCCGGGGCGCGGATCTTGGCGCGGTAGGGTTTGTTGGTGCCGTCAGCGACCAGATAGACGCCGAACTCGCCCTTGGGCGCCTCGACCGCGGCATAGACCTCGCCGGCGGGGACGTGGAAACCCTCGGTGTAGAGCTTGAAGTGATGGATCAGCGCTTCCATCGAGGTTTTCATATCGCCGCGTTTCGGCGGGCTGAGCTTGCCGCGCGCCATCACGTCGGTCTGCGCCGCCGGCTCGCGCAGTTTCACGATGGCCTGCTGCATGATCTTCAGCGACTCGCGCATCTCGGCCATGCGGCAGAGGTAGCGGTCATAGCAGTCGCCGTTCTTGCCGACCGGCACCTGGAAGCTGAATTCGTCATAGCATTCATAGGGCTGCGCGCGCCGCAGATCCCATGCGAGGCCCGAGCCGCGCACCATCACCCCCGAGAAGCCCCAGTCCAGCGCGTCCTGTTCGCTGACGATGGCGATATCCACGGTGCGCTGTTTGAAGATGCGGTTTTCGGTGATCAGCGTGTCGATGTCATCGACCAGCTTCGGGAAGCCCTCGCACCATTTCTCCAGATCGTCGAGCAATCCGGCCGGCAGATCCTGGTGCACGCCGCCGGGGCGGAAATAGGCCGCGTGCAGCCGCGCGCCGCAGGCCCGCTCGTAGAACTGCATCAGTTCCTCGCGGGCGGTGAAGCCCCACAGAGGCGGCGTCAACGCGCCCACGTCCATCGCGCCGGTGGTGACGTTCATCAGATGGTTCAGGATGCGGCCGATTTCCGAGTAAAGCACCCGGATCAGCTGCGCCCGGCGCGGCACCACGGTGCCGGTCAGCTTCTCGATCGCCAGACACCAGGCATGTTCCTGGTTCATCGGCGCCACATAGTCGAGCCGGTCGAAATACGGCAGGTTCTGAAGGAAAGTCCGGCTTTCCATCAGCTTCTCGGTGCCGCGGTGCAAAAGCCCGATATGCGGATCGGCGCGCTCAACAATCTCGCCGTCAAGCTCCAGCACCAGACGCAGCACGCCATGGGCCGCCGGGTGCTGCGGGCCGAAATTGATGTTGAAATTGCGGATGCGCTGCTCCGAGGTCTCGATATCCATCGAGCCGTCGTCGTAATAGTTCCGGCGCATGTCTTCGGGATGCGAGCCGTCCATCATTTCGCCTCCGCCTTCTGGTCGCCCGGCAGGATGTATTCCGCGCCCTCCCAGGGGCTCATGAAGTCGAACTGGCGGTATTCCTGCACCAGTTTCACCGGCTCGTAGACCACGCGCTTCTGCACCTCGTCATAGCGCACCTCGACATAGCCGGTGGTGGGGAAGTCCTTGCGCAGAGGATGGCCGCGGAAGCCGTAATCGGTCAGGATCCGCCGCAGGTCCGGGTGGTTCGCGAACAGGATCCCGAACATGTCGAAGGTTTCGCGCTCATACCAGTTGGCGGCCGGATAGAGGGCGCAGAGGCTTGGCACCATCTCGTCCTCGCGCACCGCGAGTTTCACCCGGATGCGCTGGTTTCGATACATCGACAGCAGGTGGTAAACCACGTCGAAGCGCGCGGGGCGCTCGGGGTGGTCCACCGCGGTGATGTCGATCAGCGTCGAGAAGCGGCAGGACGGATCGTCGCGCAGATATTCCATCAGCGCCTCAAGATGGGCGGGCGCCGCGGTGACGGTCAGCTCATCAAACGCGGTCGAGGTCGCCAGAACCGCATCGGCCTGTTTCAGCGCGATGGTCGCGCCCAGTTCTTCGAGGGCATCGGTGATATCGGACATGGTTCTCACCTCACCAGCGTGCCGGTGCGGCGGATCTTGCGCTGCAACTGGAGCAGGCCATAGAGCAGCGCCTCGGCCGTGGGCGGGCAGCCCGGCACGTAAACATCGACCGGCACCACGCGGTCGCAGCCGCGCACCACCGAATAGGAATAATGGTAGTAGCCGCCGCCATTGGCGCAGCTGCCCATCGAGACCACATAGCGCGGCTCGGGCATCTGGTCGTAGACCTTGCGCAAAGCGGGGGCCATCTTGTTCGTGAGCGTGCCGGCGACGATCATCAGATCTGACTGCCGGGGCGAGGCGCGCGGCGCCATGCCGAAGCGTTCCACATCATAATGCGGCATCGACATCTGGATCATCTCGACCGCGCAGCAGGCCAGACCGAAGGTCATCCAGTGCAGCGAACCGATCCGCGCCCAGTTGATCACATCCTCGGTCGAGGTCAGCAGGAAGCCCTTGTCCTGAAGATCGCGGCTGAAGGCCGCGACATCGCCGTCACGGTCCGTGCCTACGGTATTGGCTCCGGTCATCACTCCCATTCGAGAGCCCCCTTCTTCCATTCATAGGCAAAGCCCACCGTCAGCACGCCAAGGAAAACCATCATCGACCAGAAGGCGGTCATCGAGATTTCGCTGAAAGCCACCGCCCAGGGGAACAGGAAGGCGACTTCGAGATCGAAGATGATGAACAGGATCGAGACGAGGTAGAACCTCACGTCGAATTTCATCCTGGCATCGTCGAAAGCGTTGAAGCCGCATTCATAGGCCGAAACCTTTTCCGGGTCCGGGTTGCGGATGGCGATCACGGCCGCCGCAAGGATCAGGACGAGGCCGAGCCCCACCGTGATCACAAGCAGAATGACAATAGGAAGATACTCTCGGAGAAGCGCGTCCACGAGATGCTCCTTCAGCTGGCGTCAGCGAGCCTGCGGGCCCTTTTGCGACCCGACTGCACTCATGTGTTCGCTTTACCCCTGCCCCAGAGCCGGGTCAACCGAGGCAGGTGGGAAATCCACTGCCCGAATGTCGGGTTAAGGCAGGAATGATCCGTATTTTCACGGCTATTCGCTGCAACTGCAAAATAAGGGCGGCCCCGGGCACCGGATTTGCCTCTCGCGGCCCGCGAAAGCCGCGTGAAAAGGAATCGCGCGGCCGCTAACCCCCGAAATTCCCATGAAAAACACTAAGGAATTGCGGAGAGGTATCCCCGCCCCTGACACCGCCCGTGGTCAGGATTCGGCTGGCGCGGGATCCGTTCCGCAAAGGCCCGGCCCCTTCTGTCTTTGCGCCATGGCCGCCGCCCCGATCCGCGCCCCCGGGCCGGTGCCCCCCGCGCTTGCCCGGCCTCTATGCAGAGCGGATATGGCGCCGCCGCACCACGCTTTGAGCCGGAGGCCGCGCCATGACATCCGGTCCGGTATCCGCGCCGCAGATCCCGTTGCGAGAAAATGCCCGGGCGCCTGAAAACGCTTTCTGGTTCGGGGTGCTGCCGCACGGGACCGCAGGAAACCGGGGTGAGCCGCGACGATCCGCCGCGATGCGGATTTATCATCCGGCGCGTTTCCTGCGCCGACATGATCGCCTCAGTGGCATGCCGACCGAACAGCCAACGGCTCACCCGGCAGGCCTCAGTCGCACCAGCCCGCGCGGGCGCCGCCGTCATAAGCGCGGGCATGGCCCTCGCGGATCATCCGCGCCGCCACATCCTCGCCGTCGAGGCTGAGCCGGATCAGATCGCGGCGGTATTTGTCGGTGCCGCGCCGCGAGATGGTCACCTCGCCCGCCGCGCGGATCATCCGCCGCAGCGCCTGACGGGCGGCTTCGGCGGCGCGGCGCTCGCTCTCGCAGCGCGGATCGCTCAGTTCCGGCGCGTCCAGCCCCACCAGCCGCGCCCGGCTGCGGTTTTCGCCGCAGATCAGCTCTACCGTGTCGCCGTCATGGACATAGCCGATCCGGCAGTCGGCGGCGGGCGGCGGGTCGAAACGCTCGGCCAGCGCGATCAGCACCAGCAAGGTCAGCGCGCACAAGGTCACCAGGGTGGGATCGGGGCCTTTCATCCGGCGCGGCAGTCAGCGCGGAACGGCGGTGTGATCACGCAAACGCCGCGCCCGCGCGATGGTCAGCCGCATCCGGCAGATGGCGGCCTCCGCGACCATCTTCGGCGCGGCCCCGGCAAGGCAGCGCCCAACCGCCTCGCGCCCGTCCTGCGGCCCGGCCCCAAGCGGCGCAGCCCAGGGGGCGAGAGCGGGGGCGAGCGTCCGGCTCACTCGACCACCGGCGCGGCGGCGGCCCCGGGCGCCTCGGCCTGGCCCACCGCCAGCGCCTCGGCGCGGATGATGCGGGCGATCAGCGCCACATCTTCCGCCGAGAAGGTCAGCGGCAGCCGCATGTCGATCAGCCCGGCAAGGATGCGGTCGGTCAAAGGGCAATGCTGCGCGCCGGCATAGCGCCAGTGCGGATAGCGCGAGGTGAAGGCCGCGGGTTCCTCGGCGCCGAACCATTTCAGCTCCACCCCCCGCGCGATACAGCGCGAAAGGAAAGCGGTGATCCGCGCGGGCTCCCAGTCGGGCAGCAGGAACTGGAACGAGGATCCGACATAGGCCTCGGCCCCGGGCCGCACGATCAGCCGCAGGCCCGGCGTCGCCGCCAGCCCCGCCTCCAGCACCGTGTAAAGCTCGCCCCAGCGGGCGCGGCGGCCGGGCAGGAGCGGGATCTGAGGCCGCAGGATCGCCGCGCGCAGATTGTCCATCCGGCCCGAGACATTGGGCACGTCGAGCCGCAGCCCCTCGAACACCTCCGGCCCCGGCGCGGCGCGGTGGCGGCCGTAAAGCATGTAGCTGCCAGAGAGCAGCACCATCCGCGCCGCGATTTCCGCGTCGTCGGTGATCAGCAGCCCGCCCTCGCCCGAGTTCATATGCTTGTAGGTCTGGGTCGAATAACAGCCGACAAGGCCATGCCGCCCCGAGGGCACGCCCGCCCATTCCGCCCCCATCGTATGGGCGCAATCCTCGATCACCAAGAGCCCCAGATCCGCGCAAAGCGCCATCAGCCGGTCCATATCGCAGACATGCCCGCGCATATGAGAAAGCAGCAAGAGCCGCGCCCCGGTCCCGCGCGCCTTCACCGCCAGATCGTCGAGGTCGATCACCAGATCCGGCGTGATCTCGACAAAGACCGGCCTCCCGCCCGCCGCCGCGATGGCGCCCGGCACCGGCGCGAGCGTGAAGGCATTGGTCAGCACCGGCTCGCCCGCGCGCAGCCCCGCCGCGCGCAAAGCGCAGCCCATCGCATAGCCGCCCGAGGCCACGGCAAGGCAGAACCGCGCCCCGGTGAAGGCGGCGAATTCCTCCTCCAGGACCGCGGTTTCGCCCGCCTCTCCCGGCACGGTGTTGTAGCGGTGCAGACGACCGTGGCGCAGAACCTCCAGCGCCGCGGCGATCCCCTCCTCGGGGATCGGCTCCTGCTGGGTAAAACTGCCGTGGAACCGCTCGGTCATCTCTGCCTCTCTTCTGCGCGAGTCAGCACGAGGAAAAGCACCAGCGTCAGGCCAAGGCAAGCCGCCGCGACCCAATAGGCCACATCGGGCGACTGCCAGCCGCGCCCCCCGGCCATGAACCAACCGAAGATCTGCGAGAAGAACACGGTGCCGCACAGCATCGCCATGTTGATGATGGCCGAGATCCCGCCCTGCAACTCGCCCTGGGCGTTTTCGGGAACCACCTTCGACATGATGGCGGTGATCATCGGATGGACGAAACCCTCGGGGCCGTGGACGAACATCAGCAGCACCACCACGCCCAGACTGCCCGCCAGCCCGTAGCCGGTGGCGGCGATGGCCGCGCAGACCAGCCCGATCAGCGCGGTGCGGTATTCACCGAACCTGGCCACGAACCGCCCGGTCAGAAGCCCCTGGAACCCCGCCATAACAAGGCCGAAGATCGCCAGCGTGCCGCCCACCATCGCCTCGGACCAGCCGAATTTCGCGATGCCCCAGAAGGTCCAGATCGCCGGATAGACCGACGAGGCGAAGAAGAACACGAACAGGACAAGGCAAAGCGGGATCACCCCGGGATAGCTGCGGAACACCCGGAAGGCGCCGAACGGATTGGCGCGGGCAATCTCGAACCGGCGGCGGTTTTCCGGCGGCAGGCTCTCGGGCAGCACGAACCAGCCGTAGACGAAGTTCAGGAACGAGACGCAGGCCGCCACGAAGAACGGCACCCGCGGCCCGAACTCGCCCAGAAGCCCGCCGACCGCCGGGCCGATCACGAAGCCCACGCCGAAGGCCGCGCCCAGCAGGGCGAAGGCCCGGCCCCGGTCCGCGGGCGCGGTCAGATCGGCGATACAGGCATTGGCGATGATCCAGCTCGATCCGCAGACCCCGGCAAGGACGCGCCCGACGAACAGCCACATCAGCGTGGGCGCCCAGGCCGACAGAAGGAAATCCGCCCCCAGCCCGAAGATCGCCAGCAGCAGAAGCGGCCGCCGCCCGTAACGGTCGGACAGATTGCCGGCAAGCGGCGCGCAGACGAACTGCGCCACCGAGAAGGCCGCGAACATCCAGCCGCCGATCACCGAGGCGCGGTCGAGCCCGACATGCCCCACCTCTTCGATCAGCGCGGGCAGCACCGGCATGATGATGCCGAACCCCACCATATCGAGGAAAACCGTGACCAGGACAAAGGCCACGGCATGGCGTGAGGCGCCCGCAGAGCCGGCGGCAGTGAACATGGGGCACCGAAAAGACTGGGGTCAGGGCCGCGCAGGCTAGCCGCCGGGGGCCGGGCTGTCAAACCGCCGCCGGAGGGGGCTTTCCACCCAGGCCAGAGCCGCTCCGACCCGCCGCGCCGGTCCTCCCCGTCGCCCGGAAAAGCAACCTCCGCGCCAGCGCCTGTCGGATCGCCTCGCAGCCCCGCTCCCGCCGACCGCAGCCGGACGAGCCAGCCTTCGCCACGGGTCGTCTCGGAAAGCAACCGCCCCCCTGACGGATCTTATCGCAGCAGCCGCTCGCCCCGACATGCCGGGGCGGATCGCCGCAAGATGACAGGTTTATTCATTGGAAATCATCGGCCTGGACAGGCAGAACCGAAGCCGGAAAATCCCCCGCCGAAAGGACAGGCCATGCGCTTCCCCCTGATCGTCTCCGCCGCCACTGCGATCTCGCTCACTCTCGGCTTCGGCCTGCCCGCGAAAGCCGATCTGGTGATCCAGGGCCGTGCCGCCCAGGCTCTGCATTGCGCGGCGCTGTTGTTCATCGCTTCGGAAGAGCTCTACAAGGCCGGCTACCTGCCGCGGGCCGACTACAATTACGCGCAATCGGCGGCGGTCCATATGCTGGCTTACGTGCCGGGAACCAACGACCAGAAGGTCCAGGCCATGGGACAGCGGTTCGAGAAAATGCTCAGCCGCAAGAGCCTGCCCGCCCTGCTCCAGGAATTCGACCAGACCGCGCCCTGGTGCCAGAAGACCTTCCTCTGATCCCGCTTCCGCCGCCCGCATTTCCCCTCGCGGCGCGGCAGAGCCATGCCGCGGCCCCCTCTCGTCCCGGGGCCGCGGCATCCGGTCCGCCTTTCCCCCAAAGAGACAGCAACCGACCTTCCCCGCAGCGGCAAAGAATGATGCACACCGGCAGCGCTTCCCCGAGCCGCCCGCCTGCATTTCATCCTGATCCAAATACCCTCGGGGGGAGCACGGCCCAGGGGGACGTGCCGGGGGGCAGACGGCCCCCCCGCTCCGCCCCGGGCCACAGGCGCCGCGCCTCAGGCCAAAAGCCCGCCGACCAGCGCGGGCAGATCCTCGTAACGGTGCAAAAGCGCGTCGGGCTTCAGCCGGGCGATGGCCTCGCCCTCGGGACCGAAGGTCACCAGCGCCACCGGGCTGCCCACGGCGCGCGCGGTCAGGAGGTCGGTCTCGGTATCTCCGATCAGCACCGAACGCGCCACGCGCCCGCCCGCCCGCTCCACCGCCAGATGATAGGGCGCGGGATCGGGCTTGCGGGTCGGTAAAGTATCCGCCCCCACCAGGGCTGCGAACAGATCGCGCACGCCCAGAGCCCGCAGCAGCTGTTCGGCCAGAGCCTCGGGCTTGTTGGTGCAGACCGAGACCGCATAGCCCGCATCGCGCAGGGCCACGACCGCATCCGTGGCGCCCGGATACATCCGGCTGTGAACCGCGATGGCGCCGCGGTAATGCTCCAGCAGTTCGGGGTACCAGCGGTCGACCTCGGCCTCGTCCGGCGCCCCGCCGCGCAGACGCGACAGCCCGAGCCGCAGCATCGCCCGCCCGCCGTGAAAGGCGGTCAGACTGTCGCCCGCCCCCAGCGGACAGGCCGCGCCCATGGCGGTGAAACAGGCATTCGCCGCCGCCAGCAGATCGGCGCTGGTATCGGCGAGCGTGCCGTCCAGATCGAAGACCACGCAATCTCCGGCCCTCACCCCCGCCCGCTTTTGCAACATGGCGCAATCCTCTGTGATTCAGGCCCCCTTGGCGGCCCCATACCCTCCGGGTAGAACGGCGCCAGGACAAAAGGAAGGGGCAGAATGCCGGTCTCGCTTATCATCCTGGCCGCGGGCCAGGGCACGAGGATGAATTCCGACCTGCCCAAGGTGCTGCACAAGGTCGCCGCAGCGCCGCTTTTGCACCATGCCATGGCCGCGGGCGCCGCGCTCTCGCCCGACAGGACCGTGGTCGTCGCCGGCCATGGCGCCGATGAGGTCGCCGCAAGCGCCCGCGCCTTCGACCCCGAGGTCACGGTGGTGATCCAGGCCGAGCAGAACGGCACCGGCCATGCCGTCGATCAGGCCCGGGACGCACTGGCCGACGCGCCGGGCGAGGCCATCGTGCTTTACGGCGACACGCCCTTCATCCGGCCCGAAACGCTTGAGGCCATGCTGGAGGCCCGCGCCCGCCATGCGGTGGTGGTGCTGGGGTTCAAAGCCGCCGATCCGGGCCGCTACGGACGGCTGATCATGGAAGGCGACAGCCTCGCCCGGATCGTCGAATACAAGGATGCGACGGATGAGGAACGCGCGGTAACGCTCTGCAATTCCGGGGTGATCTGCGCGTCCTCACGCGAGCTGTTCTCGCTGATCGCCCAGATCGGCAACGACAACGCCAGCGGCGAATATTACCTCACCGATGTGGTGGAGATCGCGCGCAGGAACGGCCTCTCGGCCGGCGTGGTGATCTGCCCCGAGGCGGAAACGCTCGGCGTGAACACCCGCGCGCAGCTCGCCGGGGCCGAGGCCGCCTTCCAGGCCCGCGCCCGCACTGATGCGCTCGACAACGGCGTCACCCTCACCGCGCCGGAAACCGTGTTCTTCGCGCTGGATACCGTGGTGGGGCGCGATGCCGTGATCGGCCCGCATGTGCTGTTCGGCCCCGGCGTCACCATCGAATCCGGGGCAGAGATCAGGGGCTTTTGCCATCTGGAGGGCTGCCACGTCTCGCGCGGCGCCGATGTCGGGCCCTTCGCCCGGCTGCGCCCCGGGGCGGAACTGGCCGAGGATGTCCATGTCGGCAACTTCGTCGAGATCAAGAACGCCATCCTCGACGAGGGCGTAAAGGTCGGCCATCTGACCTATATCGGCGATGCCGAAATCGGCGAGCACACCAATATCGGCGCCGGCACCGTGACCTGCAATTACGACGGCGTGATGAAGCACCGCACGAAGATCGGCAAACGCGCCTTCATCGGCTCGGATACGATGCTGGTCGCGCCGGTCACGGTGGGCGACGGCGCGCTGACCGGCTCGGGCTCGGTCATCACCCAGGACGTGCCTGCAGGCGCGCTGGCGCTGGCGCGCGCGGGTCAGGTGAACAAGCCGGGCCTCGCGATACGGCTTTTCGAGAAACTCCGCGCCATCAAAGCGGCGAAGGTCAAAGGGTAATCTTATGTGCGGTATCATTGGGGTTCTGGGCAATCACGAGGCCGCGCCGCTTCTGGTCGAGGGGCTGAAACGGCTGGAATATCGCGGCTACGATTCCGCCGGGATCGCCACGGTGAATGCGGGGCGGCTCGACCGCCGCCGCGCGGTCGGCAAGCTCGTCAACCTGTCGGACCTGCTGGTCCATGAGCCGCTGGCCGGGAAATCCGGCATCGGCCATACCCGCTGGGCGACCCATGGCGCCGCGACTGTGACGAACGCCCATCCCCACCGGGCGGGCGGCGTCGCAGTGGTTCACAACGGCATCATCGAGAATTTCCGCGCGCTCCGCGAGGATCTGGCGGGCGACGGCTATATCCAGGAATCGCAGACCGATACCGAGACGGTGGCGCTTCTGGTCCAGCGCGGGCTGGACCGCGGGCTGGCGCCGGTGGAGTCCGCCCGCGAGGCGCTGTCCCGCCTTGAGGGCGCCTTCGCGCTCTGCCTGCTGTTCGAGGGCGAGGACGATCTGATGATCTGCGCCCGCAAGGGCAGCCCTCTGGCGATCGGCCGCGGCGAGGGCGAGATGTTCGTCGGCTCGGACGCCATCGCGCTGGCGCCGATGACCGACCGCATCACCTATCTGGAGGAAGGAGACTGGGCGATCCTGACCCGCAAGGGCGCCGAGATCTACGACGCCGCGAACCGCCGCGCCAACCGGATCGAAACCCGGATCCAGCTCGATTCCGCCCGGGTGGAAAAGGCGGGCTACAAGCATTTCATGGCGAAAGAGATCGCCGAGCAGCCGGTGGTGATGGCAGACGCTTTGCGCCATTACACCGGCGGCAGCGCGGCGCCCTCGCTGAACCTGCCCGGGGGACTCGACTTCACCGGCATCGACCGGGTGGTCATGGTCGCCTGCGGCACCGCGAGCTATGCGACCCATGTGGCGAAATACTGGTTCGAGAGGCTCGCGGGCCTTCCCGCCGAGATCGACGTGGCCAGCGAGTTCCGTTACCGCGAGCCGGTGCTGTCCGGGCGCTCGATGGCCATCTTCGTCAGCCAGTCGGGCGAGACCGCAGACACCCTCGCGGCGCTGCGCTACGTCAAGGACAAGGTGGCCCAGGTGGTCGCGGTGGTGAACGTCCCCACCTCATCGATCGCGCGCGAAAGCGATCTGGCGCTGCCGATCCTGGCCGGGGCCGAGATCGGCGTCGCCTCGACCAAGGCCTTCACCTGCCAGCTGACGGTGCTCGCGCTGATGGCGCTGAAGGCGGCGGCGGACCGGGGCCGGATCGGCGCGGAGGAAATGGCGCAGAGGCTGGAGAGCCTGCGCGCGCTGCCAGGTCTGCTGAACGTGGCGCTGTCCTTGTCCGAGACCATCGCGGCGGTTTCCAACGAACTGGCCGAGGCCTCGGACATCCTGTTCCTCGGGCGTGGAGCCATGTATCCGCTGGCACTGGAGGGCGCGCTGAAACTCAAGGAAATCAGCTACATCCACGCCGAAGGTTACGCATCGGGTGAACTAAAGCACGGCCCTATCGCGCTGATCGACGCCAATGTGCCGGTGATCGTGATGGCGCCCGCCGATCCCCTGTTCGACAAGACGGTCTCGAACATGCAGGAGGTGATGGCGCGCAACGGCAAGGTGCTGCTCCTGTCGGATGCCACCGGGGTGGCCGAGGCGGGCCAGGGCACCTGGCGCTCGCTGATCCTGCCGGCGGTGGATCCGGCCTGGGCGCCGATCCTCTATGCGGTGCCGGCGCAACTCCTGGCCTATCACACCGCCATCGCCAAAGGCACCGATGTGGACCAGCCGAGGAACCTTGCGAAATCGGTGACGGTGGAATAGCCGGCTTGCGGGACCGGCGCCATCGGTGCAGCCTGTGCCGATCCCTCTGCGCGAAAGCCCCGCCATGCGCCTTGCCTTCCTCCTGATCGCCCTCGCCGCGCCCGCCGGCGCCGCCTGCCGGGGCGAGACGCTGTTTTCCTGCGAGATCGGCAGCAAACAACTGGAAGTCTGCCTGAGCGGCCAGAGCGTCAGCTACCGCTTCGGCCCCCCGGGGCGGCCCGAGATGGACCTGACCACGCCGCTTTCGCAGACCGCCTATCAGCCCTGGCCCGGCGTGGGCCGCGCGATCTGGGAAGCGGTCTCCTTCACCAACCGGGGCACGACCTACGAGGTCTGGTCCTCTTTCGACCGGCTCGACCCGGACGCCCGGCCCGAAGGCGGGGTGAATGTGATGAACGGTGATGCCCTCGCGGCGCAGCTGACCTGCCGCCCCGGCAGCATGCGCGCCGGGCTCGACCTGCTTTACGAGGCGAAAGAAG
Organism: Pseudogemmobacter humi; assembly: GCF_900609055.1. Classification (GTDB taxonomy): domain Bacteria; phylum Pseudomonadota; class Alphaproteobacteria; order Rhodobacterales; family Rhodobacteraceae; genus Pseudogemmobacter; species Pseudogemmobacter humi. The sequence continues at coordinate 73,333 of NZ_UXAW01000087.1, forward strand.
CCATCGGCCAGTGCTGGAACCGCGAGCGCCAGGCCTGGACCGCCCCGCCCTGCGCCCCCTGAGTCCTGTCCGCCACAGTTGCGCCACACAATATGCGGTGGAATGCTTTTCCCCTTTGTCGGGATGCGGTGGCCGCCGCTATAGTCGGCAGAATGAACCGGGGGGAACACCCGGTCTTGAGGCAGGCCAATAACAACAAGCAAGGAGGGCGCGATGCGCTGCCCGTTCTGCGGCAATATCGACACCCAGGTGAAGGACTCGCGTCCCGCCGAGGATCATGTCTCGATCCGTCGCCGCCGTTTCTGCCCCGCCTGTGGCGGGCGTTTCACCACCTATGAGCGCGTGCAGCTGCGCGATCTGGTGGTGGTCAAATCCAACGGCAAACGCGAGGATTTCGACCGCGACAAGCTGGAGCGCTCGATCCGCATCGCCATGCAGAAGCGGCCCATAGACCCCGAACGCATCGACCAGATGATCTCGGGGATCGTGCGGCGGCTGGAGAGTATGGGCGAGACCGACATCCCGTCCCGCACCATCGGCGAGATCGTGATGGAAAGCCTCGCCCGGATCGACACCGTGGCCTATGTCCGCTTCGCCAGCGTCTACAAGAACTTCCAGGCGGCGGATGATTTCGACCGTTTCGTGAGCGAGCTCAGGCCCGCAAGCGAAAAGGGCGACGAGTGATCCGGGCAGCCCGCCCGGCAAAACGATGACCCGCGAGACGGATGAGATCCACATGGCCCATGCCCTGCGCCTTGCCGCGCGGGGCAACGGGCATTGCTGGCCCAATCCCTCGGTGGGCTGCGTGATCGTCAGGGACGGCGTGATCCTCGGGCGCGGCACCACCCAGCCCGGCGGGCGGCCCCATGCCGAGCGGGTGGCGCTGGCCCAGGCCGGCGCGGCGGCGCGCGGCGCCACCGCTTACGTCACGCTGGAGCCCTGCGCGCATCACGGCAAGACCAGCCCCTGCGCCGAGGCGCTGGTCGCGGCGGGCGTCGCGCGGGTGGTAAGCGCGCTGACCGATCCCGACCCGCGGGTGGCCGGGCGCGGCCATGCGATCCTGCGCGCCGCCGGGATCGAGGTGACCGAGGGCATTCTGACCAGAGAAGCCCGGGAGATCACCGCGGGCTTCCTGAAACGGGTGACGCGGGGCCTGCCTTTTGTGACGCTGAAACTCGCCACCACGCTGGACGGGCGGATCGCCACCGCCACCGGCGAGAGCCGCTGGATCACCTCGGCCCCTTCGCGCCGCGCGGTCCATGCGATGCGGATGAGCCATGACGCGGTGCTGGTCGGATCGGGCACCGCCTGCGCCGACGACCCCGATCTGACGGTGCGCGACATGGGCGCCGCCCGCCAGCCGGTCAGGATCGTGACCGACCGGCTGCTCTCGCATTCCCCCGACAGCCGCCTGGGCCGCACCGCGCGCGAGGTGCCGGTCTGGCTGGTCCATGGCCCCGACGCGCCCGAAGCCGCCCGCACGGCCTGGACCGCGGCAGGGGCGACGCTGATCCCCTGCCCGGTGACCGCGGGCCACCTCGACCTGACCCAGGCCTTCCGGCTGCTGGCCGAAAGGGGGCTGACGCGGATTTTCTGCGAGGGCGGCGGCACGCTGGCCGCCGGGCTGATCCGCGCGGGCCTCGTCGACCGGCTGGCGCTCATCTCGGCGGGCGCGCTGATCGGGGCCGACGGGCGCCCGGCGCTCGGGGCCCTGGGGCTGGCGGCGCTGACTGACGCGCCGCGGCTTGCGCTGATGGAAAGCCGCGCGATCGGGGCGGATGTGTTCAGTCTCTGGCGGTTCTGAACCCGGGCGGTTTCGCTCTCCGCCTGCGCCAGCGCAATCCCGCCCCCGGCCAATCCCGGCCGCTCCGGTCTTCTGCGGTTCCGGCCCCCCGGGTCAGGCCGGAGCGCCGCCTTCCTCCTTGCGCCGGGCGACGAAACGCTCCAGCTCGCCCCGCGCCTTGTGATCCATCTCCGGCGGCTCGAACTCCGCGAGGATCTGCCTGCCGATCCGGTGCGCGCGTTCCGAGGTCCAGACCGCGCCATCCGCCGCCCAGGCCTCGTAGCCGCGCCAGTCGGCCGTGAGCGGCGCGCAGAAGGCCGAGGCGCCCCGCGCCCGGCTGTGGCTGTGGCCGAAGAAACTGCCGCCCGGCCCCACCTCGCGGATCGCCTCAAGCGCGATGTCCTCGTCGGAAGCGGCGAAGCTGCTTTCCTCGAAATAGCGCTGGATCATTTGCAGCATCTCGCAATCCATGACGAATTTCTCGGGGCTGGCGGTCTGCCCGCCGCCAAGCCAGCCCGCCGCATGCCAGAGCATATTCGCCCCCGCCTGCACCGCCGACCACAGCGAATTGGCGCTTTCCCACATCGCCTGACCGTCGGGCATGTTCGAGGTGCAGGCGCCCGAGGCGCGCAGCGGCAGGCCGTAGAACCGCGCCATCTGCCCCGCCATCTGCATCCCGCGCATGGATTCAGGCGAGCCGAAGGCCGAGGCGCCCGAGCGCAGATCGACATGCGGGATGAAACTGCCCAAAGCCACCGGCGCCCCGGGGCGGATATATTGCAAAAGCGCCAGCGCCGACAGCGCCTCGGCCAGCGACAGCGCCACCGCCCCGGCCATGCTGACCGGCGCCGTCGCCCCCGCCAGCGCATAGGGCGTCACCACCACCGGCTGGCCCCGCCGGGCCATCCGCATCGCCCCGTCCAGCATCAGATGATCGTGTTTCAGCGGCGAGACCGAGTTGATATTGGTCGAGATCCGCGGCTTCGCCTCGAATTCAGACGGCGAGAGCCCGGCGGCGATCCGCGCCATCTCCATCGCATCCTCGATCCGCTCCGGCCCCAGCGAATAGGCGTAGCAAACCTTGTCGGTCAGCGTCAGCATCTCATAAAGGCAGTCCAGATGGCGGACCGGGGCGGGAATATCGGCCGGCTCGACCGGATAGCCGCCCGAGCCGTGGATGCAGTTGAACGATTGCGTCAGCCTGAGGAAATCGCGAAAGGTCGCGAAATCGCCCTGGCGCCGGCCGCGCTCCAGATCCCAGGCGTTCGGCGGCGACGAGACGCTGAAACAGACCATGTGCCGGCCGCCGATGGCGATCTCGCGCGCGGGATTGCGCGGGGTGATGGTGAAATGCGCAGGCGCATGGCCCAGCATCTCCATCACGAAAGCCTCGTCCATCCGCACATTGCTGCCGCTCACCCGGCAGCCCGCGGCTTTCAGGATCGCCACCGCCTCGGGGTTGAGGCATTCGATGCCGATCCCGGACAGGATCCGCATCGCCGCCCGGTGCAGCCGCTGCACCGCCTCGGGGTCGAGCGGCTCGGTCGGGCGGTCGGGGTTGACAGGGATGCGCCAGGGCATCTGCCCGATCGTGCCGCCGAGCGGCCGGTTTCCTGCGGCGGCAGGTGTCTCATCGGTCATCGCGGGCTCCCCTGGTTCTTTCCGACAGGATGGCCGAGGCCGCGCAGCCAAAGTCACCGCGCAAGCGACGGGCGCCTGTCGTTTTCAGACGATCTGACATCTTCAGGCGATCCGGCAGGCGGGTCAGGCCGCGAGCCCCCCGATCCAGGCCGGCAGCGCGCCGATATCGGGCAGGACCACATCGGCATGCGGCGCCAGATCGGCCTCGGTCGCGATCCCGGTCAGCACCGCCACCCGCCGCATCCCGGCCGCGCGGGCAGCCTCCAGATCGTGCAGGCTGTCGCCCACCATCGCCACCCGGCCGGGCTCCAGCCCGTGCTGCCGCAGGAAGGCCAGCAGCATACCGGGGCCGGGCTTGGCGCCATGGCCGGAATCGTAGCCCGCGATGAAATCGAAATGTCCGGTCAGCCCGAGCGCGCCGAGCTGCGCCTTCGCCGGGGCCTCGGAATCATTGGTGGCCACCCCGAGCCGGATCCCCCGGCTGCGAAACCCCGAAAGCAACGGCACCAGCGGCGCGGCCTCGATCATCTCGGCGCGGGCGGCGGCGGCATCGATCCGTGCCTTCAGCGCCGCGCCGGTCTCGCCCGGCAGATGCGGCAGCAGCGCCTCTGCGATGTCTTCGGCGGTCGCGGCGATCACCGGGCTTTGCGGGTGGAAGCTGTTTTCCTGCGGGATGAAGCCGATCGCCTCGGCCAGAGCCGCCGAATGCGCGGCGTCGCGGGCGATGCCGGCCAGGAAATCCCGCGCCCAGCCCCCCCAGCTTTTGCGGAAATCGAAAAGCGTGCCGTCCTTGTCGAAAAGGATACCGTCGATCATCTCAGCCCCATCTTCCACACCCTGGAAGACTGAACAGATTTCGCGCGCGGACGCAATCTCGGCTCAGGTCCAGAACGGAGTATCGCCGCCGGGAAGCCGCGCCCTCGCCTGCGCCACCAGAGCAGGATCAAGCGCCGCCGCCCCGGCAAAGGCCAGCACCATCGACTCGTCGCCCAGGATGAAATCCAGAATCGCCGCCAGCAGTTCGGGCTCCGCCGCGCGGGCCTTCAGCTCTCCGGCCCCGATCCCGCTTTGCGCCATGAAGGCGCCGAGGTGCTCTTCGTCGCCGGCAAGCCAGGCCAGCGCGCGCAGCCCGAGGGTTTGGGCGAAATCTTGCCGATCCAATACCGTTTTCTCCTGGTGGTTGAGTCGTTCCGGTGATTGCATACAGTTTATTGATATTTTCCCGCAAAGGTTAATGAAGATGGAAAGGAATTATTAACCTTCCAGGCAGCAGACTGCGGTATAGGTTCACAAAGCTGCAATCCGGGCCGTAATCACATAATGCAGAGGCGCATCCTCATAGCAGATGGCATACCGGCGAACCGGATCGTTTTCCGGGTCAAGCTGACGGATGCCTTCTACCAGCCGCTGCTGGCGACCGACGGGGCCGGCTGTCTGCGGATGGCGCGCAGCGAACAGCCCGACCTGATCCTGATGAGCTTCGATCTGCCCGACCGGCCCGGCCCGCTGCTGCTGGCGGCCTTGCGCGGCGATCCGGCCACCTGCAAGATCCCGGTGATCGCCTTCGTCCCGCCCGGCGACAGCGCCGCGCGGCTGGCGGCCTTTCGCGCCGGGGCCGATGATGTGATGTCGCGCCCGCCCGATATGACGGTCTTGCTGGCGCGGATCCGCAACCTCCTGCGCCAGCGCGAAGAGGCCAGCCTGATGGCCGAGGCCTGGGGCGGGCATCTGGCGCAGATGCCGGGCCTTGCCGAACCCGCGGCGGATTTCGCCGACCCCGGCGAGATCGGCCTCGTCGCCACCCGGCCCGAGACCGCTCTGGCCTGGAAACACCGGCTGGGCGGCGCTTTGCGCAACCATTCCCATGTGCTTTCCCCCGAAGAGGCCAGCGGCATCTGGCCGGGCGAACGCGCCGCCGCGCCCTCGGTCTTTCTGATCGAGGCCGATCTCGGCACGCCGGGCGGCGGGCTGCGGCTGATGTCGCAGCTTGCGGGGGGCTCGACCACGCGCCACAGCATGTTTTGCGTGATGGCCTCGCCGCATGATCCGGCCGCCGCCGCCATGGCCTTCGATCTGGGCGCCGAAGACGTGATGGCGCCCGGCACCGGCGGCGAAGAGCTTGAGCTGCGGCTTCAGCGGCTGTTGCGGCGCAAGAGCCGCTCCGACAGCGCGCGCAAGAGCGTCGAGGATGGGCTGCGCCTGTCGCTGATCGACCCGCTGACCGGCGCCTACAACCGCCGTTACGCGCTGCCGCGGCTGGCGGGGATCGCCGAACAGGCGGCTGCGGCGGGTTCGGATTTCGCGGTGATGATCGTCGATCTCGACCGTTTCAAATCGGTGAACGACCGTTTCGGCCATGCCGCGGGCGATGCGGTGCTGATCGAGGTGGTGCGGCGGCTGTCGGAAAATCTGCGGATGAACGATATGCTGGCGCGGATCGGCGGCGAGGAATTCCTGATCGCCCTGCCCGAGACCTCGCAGCCCGAGGCCGAGCGCATCGCCGAGCGGCTGCGCCGCATCGTCGGCGACGCGCCGGTGGCGCTCGGGCCCGGCCGCCCGGCGCTGCCGGTGACGATCTCGATCGGGCTGAAGGCCGCGGGCGGCGCGGCGGCGCCCGAGATCGGCGCCATGATCGACGAGGCGGACAGCGCGCTGCGCCGCTCGAAGACCGCCGGACGCAATGTGGTCACCCTATGCCCCACAGCGCGGCTCAGCCTCCACGCGCCCTGACCCTCCCGGCCGGCGTGTGACGGTTGCGGCGAGAGTGGTCTTCGCGCCTCTCTCGCAGCCGGTACGCTGGATGAGAGGGATCAGAAAACAGTCCGGTGGACTGTTTTCCTGACGATCAGCCGGGCGGCCGGGCACGATCCCCCTTCTGTAACGACGCCTGCCACAGGGGGCCGCCCTTCCCTCAAGCCTTCCTGCCCGGGATACAAACCCTTCTTTCAACGCTTCCCCGGATCAGTGTCGCGCCGCACCAGCTTCCGGACGGCAGCGGGTAACCTGCCAGACAGAAATTTTCGCCGTCAGGATTCCCCGAATTCTGTGGCCTCACCTGAAATCCTGACGAAGCACCCTCCCGGCTGGCCCGGCGCAACACGGACATGGGGAAGCCGATAGGCCTCCTCTTCGCGTCGGCAACGGCGTGCAGCCTGGTGTTGATGCCACCTTTGGTTCGTCCGATCTGGCGCCCGCGCCCCCTTTTTGGCCCGCAGGCTCGACGCCGTGCGGTGTGCCTTGAGGTGGGTTGCGGTCCATCATGATGGTCTTGTGCTCGGCGCTCTCGGCGGCCAGGCCGAGCATGATCCGGGCGAAGACCCCATTGTCGCTCCAGGCCTCGGAAAGCCAGTAGAGATTGCTCATCGGTCAGGCTGCTTGCCGAGCCTGAATCACGCCGGAAACCTGAAATCAATGGGTCTGGAGCCTGCGGCGATAGCCAACCGCGGGCTTTGTTGCGCTATCCCTGTGACCTACGGATTCATGTTTGTGAGTCCGGGGGTTAGGTTGGCCCCATGAGCAAACCGATCCCTCTTTTCCGCACGAC
>NZ_UXAW01000094.1 GCF_900609055.1 Pseudogemmobacter humi
CCCCCAGCCCCCCTCCCCGGCGCTTACGGTTCGGATGTCACGCCTTCGGGGCGGCCGACGACGACGAAGTGCAGCGCTTCGGGGCGGAACAGCCGCGCCGCCACCCGCTTCACGTCGTCCATCGTCACCGCTTCGATCCGGGCATTGCGGGTGTTGGGATAGTCGATCGGCATGCCCTGCATCTGCATTCCCACAAGGATCGAGGCGATCGGCGCATTGCCGTCGAAACGCAGAGGATAGGCGCCGGTCAGATAGGTCTTCGTCTCGGCCAGTTCCTTCTCTGCGATCCCTTCGGCGGCGATCTTCTGCCATTCGGCGCGGATTACCGCGATGGCCTCGGCCACCTTGTCGTTCGAGGCCGAGAACTGCCCCATCACCGATTCGGAATGGTCCATGCCGATCAGATAGCTGCCGATCCCGTAGGTCAGCCCGCGCTTGTCGCGCACCTCGTTCATCAGCCGGGCCGAGAAACGGCCGCCGCCCATCACCTCGTTCAGGATATAGGCGGCGAAGAAATCGGGATCGTCCTGGGCGATGCCCTCATGGCCGAAGGTCACCAGCGACTGCGGCGAGGGGAAGTCGATCACCGTCACCCCGGGCTTCAGGAGCCAGGGCGCGCGTCCGGGCTGCGGCGCGCCGGTTTCGGGCAGGGCGCCGAGCAGCCGGTCCATCATCAGGCCAAGCTCTTCTGCGGTGATGTCGCCCGCGGCCGAGATATAGACCCGGTCGCGCGCCAGCGCCGCCTTATGCGCGACGACCATATCCGCGCGGGTCAGCGCCTGAACCGTGTCGATGCTGCCGCGTCCGGCGCTGGCATAGGGATGCTCGCCGTAAGCCATGGCGTCGAAGGCGCGCGAGGCGAGGACGGCGGGATCCTTCTCGTCCGAACGCAGGCCGGAAAGCACCTGTTCGCGCACCCGCGCCACCGCGTCCTCGTCGAAGCGGGGCTGGTTCAGGGCCAGCGCCAGCAGATCCACCGCCTGATCGCGGTTCTCGGTCAGGAACCGGGCCGAGACCGAGAAACCATCGGCCGAGGCGCCGAAGCTGAAATGCGCCGCCAGCGCGTCACGCGCCTCGGCGAAGCCGCGGCTGTCCAGATCGCCCGCGCCTTCCTCGATCAGCCCGGCCATCAGATAGATCGCGCCGCGCTTCGCCGGATCGTCCAGCGAAGTGCCGCCGCGGAAGCGGATTTCCAGCGCGGTGAAGGGAATGTCGTGATCCTCGACCAGCCAGGCGGTCAGCCCGCCGGGGCTTTTCACCTCGGTGATGTCGATTTCGGCCCGGGCCAGCGCGGGGAGCAGCAGCAGGGCGGCGGTGAGGGCGGCGCGCAGGATCATTGGGCTTCTCCGGGCTCGGCGGCGGGTTCGGCCTGATGCGGATCGTCGGTTGCCGGCGCGGATGGCAGGCTGGCTTCCGCAGGCGGCGCCTCGGGCGGGCGTTCCAGCCAGCCGGTCACCGCATTGTCGCGGTTGAGGACTTCGCGCGCGGCCTCCATCACATCCCCTATGCTCACGCTGTCGAGGACGGCGGTGTAGCCCTGGATGTCGAGGAGGCCGAGGCCGATGGACAGTTCCTCGCCGTAAAGCCGGGCAAGGCCGTGGGCATCGTCGCGGGCATAGATCTCGGCGGCGCGGATCCGGGTCTTGATCCGCTCGAAAGCCGCCGGATCGGGGCCGTCCGCGAGGAATTTCTCCAGCACCGCATCCATCGCGGCCTCGGCTTCGGCCAGGCTCACCCCGGGCGCGGGCACCACGTAGAGGCCGAAGGTGCCGTCATCCAGCGAGGTGCCGTCGTAGAAGGCCGAGGACCAGACCGCGACCTGGGCATCGAATTGCAGCGCGCGCGCCAGCACCGAGGTCTGGCCGTTGCCGCCCAGAAGCTCGGCCAGGATCGCCAGCGCCGCCGCCTTGCGCTGATCGCCCGGGTTGCGCTCGGGCGCGAGATAGCTGCGGTAGACGTAAGGGTCGGACACCCGCTCGTCGGCGAGCGCGATGCGGCGTTCGGCCAGATGCGGCGGCTCTTGCGGGCGATTGCGCGGCACGATGGCATCCGAGGGCGCGATCGGGCCGTAATGCTTTTCCGCCAGCGCGCGGACCTGATCGGGGGTCACATCGCCCGCGATCACCAGCGTCGCATTGTTCGGCGCGTAGTATTTTCCATACCAGTCCAGCGCATCGGCGCGGGTCAGTTGCGCGATCTCGTGCCGCCAGCCGATGATCGGGATGCCGTAGCGGTGGTTCATGAACAGGGCGGCGCGCATCTGCTCTCCCAGCAGCGCGCCGGGATCAGAATCGGTGCGTTGCGCGCGTTCTTCCAGGATCACCTGGCGCTCGGTCAGCACCACCGCGTCGTCGAGCCGCAGATTGCGCATCCGGTCGGCTTCCATCTCCATCACCATTTCCAGCCGGTCGGCGCTGATGCGCTGGAAATAGGCGGTGTAATCCCACGAGGTGAAGGCGTTGTCGTCGCCGCCATGGGCCTCGACCGTGGCCGAGAACTGGCCCGCGGGCACCTTGTCGGTGCCCTTGAACATCAGATGTTCCAGGAAATGCGCGATGCCGGATTTGCCCGCCGCCTCGTCGGCGGCCCCGGCGCGATACCAGATCATCTGCACCACCACGGGGGCGCGGTGATCCTCGATCACCACCACGTCAAGCCCGTTCTCCAGCGTGAAGGCGGTCACCGTCTCGGCCCGGGCCGCCAGCGCGCCGGGCAGGAACAGCACCGCCGCCAGCAGCGCGCGCGGCGCGGGAAGCAGGGCCGCAAATTTGCGGGCAAGATTGGTCAGCAGGCGCATCTGTCCTCCGCCGGGTTGGGATCGTTCCCGGCCCCCCGGATTCGGGGACCGTCGGTCAGGAGCGGTTCGGGCTGGCTCAGGAGCGGCCGAACAGCCAGCTCTTTTTCTTGTTCTTCGCCTTTTCCTCGGCGGCCTTGTCATAGCCGCGCGGCGGGGCAGAAGGGGTCAAAAGACCGCGAGCGCGCCAGTATTCCAGTTCTTCGTGCTGATCGAGCGACTGGTCGCGATAGGCGTTGTAATAGGTGTTCGAGTTGAACAGCCGCTCAAGGATGCGGCCCTTGTTGTCGCGCCGCCAGTTCAGATCCTCGGAGGCGAGCTGCGCGCGGATCCCGGCCTCGGTGCCGAAGCGCCCGGCATGGGCGTAAAGCACGGAATCGGCCGCCGGGATGCCGCCGCCCGCCCCCGGCTTGCCGCCGAGCGCGACCACGGCATCGTCGAACGGCCGCTGATCGGTGCGGTTTTCGCCCCCCGGCGTGGGGGCGGGCAGATCCGAAAGGCTTGCGGGCATTTCCAGCGCCCTGGGCGGCAGGATCGCGAATTCGTCCGGCCCGTCTTTCGAGCGCAGCCGCATCAGATCGGTCCGGTCGCCCTCGGGCGCGCCGCAGCCGGACAGCGCCAGGACCATCGCCAGCGTCAAGGCCCCAACGCCTGCTCTTGCCTGCATCCTGTTCCCCGGCATCCTGCTTTCCGTCTGTTCCGGCCTCTCTCTTAGCCTATGCGAAACGCCCCGTCACGGGGTCTTTCCGCCCCTCAGCCCTTGCGCGCGCGGCGCTTCGCCGGTGGCGCCCTGCGCCCGGCGAACAGGACCAGCCCCAGGGCGCCGGCGAAGATCGCGATATCGGCCACGTTGAAAGCATAGGGATTTTCGATGCCGCAGCAGGACATGTTCAGGAAATCCGCCACCGCGCCATACCAGATCCGGTCGATCACATTTCCGAGCGCGCCGCCGACCAGCAGCCCGGCCGAGATCTGCGTCAGCCGCCCCGGATCCGTGCGCCGCACCCAGAGCCAGACCCAGACCGAGATCACCAGCGAGATCGCGACGATCCCCCAGCGGACCAGTTCCGCATCGCCCGCGAACAGGCCGAAGTTGATGCCGCGGTTCCAGGCCATGCGAAAGACGAGGAACGGCGGAAGCACGTCGATCTCGCCGCGGTTGATCAGGTTCAGCCCCTGGACCACGGCCAGTTTCGACGCCTGGTCGAGGCCGAAGGTGGCAAGGGCGGTGAGGGTGGCGATCCGCATCTCAGTGCCGGAAATGGCGCTGGCCGGTGAAGACCATGGCAAGGCCCAGCCGGTCGGCGGTGTCGATCACGTCCTGGTCCTTCATGCTGCCTCCGGGCTGGATCACCGCTTTCACGCCCACCGAGGCCAGAACCTCGATCCCGTCGGCGAAGGGGAAGAAGGCGTCCGAGGCCGCGACCGAACCCACGGCGGGGCTCTCAGACAGGCCGAGTGCCGATGCGATCTCGCCTGCCTTCCTCGCGCCGATCATGGTGGAATCGACCCGGCTCATCTGGCCTGCGCCGATGCCGACGGTGGCGCCGTCTTTGACGTAGACGATAGCGTTCGATTTGACATGCTTCGCGACCTTCCAGGCGAAGAACAGGTCTTCCAGCTCCTGGCCCGAGGGCGCGCGTTTCGTCACCACTTTCAGATCCGAAGCTGTGATCGTGTCGACGTCCGAATCCTGGACGAGGAAGCCGCCCGCGACCTGGCGGAACGAGAGCGTGCCCTTCGATGCGTCGGGCAGCGCGCCGGTGGTCAGCAGGCGCAGGTTCTTCTTCGCCGCGAAGATCGCCTTCGCCTCGTCGGTCGCCTCGGGGGCGATCACCACTTCGGTGAAGATCTTCACGATCTCCTCGGCGGTCGGGCCGTCCAGCACCCCGTTCAGCGCGACGATCCCGCCGAAGGCCGAGGTGGTGTCGCAGGTATAGGCCCGCTGATACGCCTCGCGCAGGGTCGCGCCGCGGCCCACGCCGCAGGGATTGGCGTGTTTGATGATGGCGCAGGCGGGCGCTTCCCCCGCGAATTCGGCCACCAGCTCGAAAGCCGCATCGGTGTCGTTGATGTTGTTGTAGCTGAGTTCCTTGCCCTGCCATTGCTTCGCGGTGGCGACGCCGGGCCGGTTCGAGCCGTCGGTATAGAAGGCGGCCTTCTGATGCGGGTTCTCGCCGTAGCGCAAAGGCTGCGCGAGCCTGCCCGCGAAGGACCGCCAGCGCGGGGTTTCCTCCTGGATCGCCGCGGCCAGCCAGGTCGAGACCGCGCTGTCATAGGCGGCGGTGCGGGCGTAAGCCGTCAGCGCGAGGCGCTGGCGGAAGGCATAGGTGGTGCCGCCATGGGCCGCGACTTCCTCCAGCAGCGGCGCGTAATCCGCCGCATCGGTCACCACGGCGACGAAAGCGTGGTTCTTCGCCGCCGCGCGGATCATCGCCGGGCCGCCGATGTCGATATTCTCGACCGAGGTGGCGTAATCGGCGCCCTTCGCCACGGTTTCCTCGAACGGATAGAGGTTGACGACCAGGAGGTCGATGGCGCCGATCCCGTGGCTTTCCATCGCGGCCAAATGATCCGCATTGTCGCGCAAAGCCAGCAGCCCGCCATGCACCATCGGATGCAGGGTCTTGACCCGGCCGTCCATCATCTCGGGGAAACCCGTCACCTCTGACACATCGCGCACCGGCAGCCCCGCCTCGCGCAAAGCCGCCGCCGTGCCGCCGGTAGACAGAAGCTCCGTCCCGTGCCCGTGCAGCGCGCGGGCGAAGTCCAGGAGCCCGGTCTTGTCGGAGACCGAGATCAGCGCGCGGCGGATGCGGACGGGGGTGGTGGGCGCGGTCGAGGTGGGGGCGGCGATGGACATGGGGCCTCCGGCTATGGCTCAGATGGGGACCGGATCGTCCCGGTCCAGGTCGCGGATGGCCAGCGGAGTATCCTGTGCCTTGGCCAAGGTCCAGCCGATCCGGGTCTCAAAATCCCGCGCGAAAGCGGAAAGCACGATCTGTTGCGCGGGCCGGGGCCGCAGCCGGCCCTTTTCCAGGCAGACCGAGGGTTCCAGCGACAGGATGCCCCGGCTGTCGTGGCGGAACACCCAGATCTCGCCCGAGCGCAATTGCATCGACACCGCATTCCCGCCCATGTCGAGCGTGGCATCGACATCCGGGTGCAGGTGGAAGCGGATCGCGAAAGCGATGCCTTCCGGGTTCGGGCGCTCACGGATCTCGCCGAAACGCGCCCGGGCGGCGGGGGTGTCGGCATGCAGGCTGTCGGTGCCGCCCAGACGGCGGCCGTCGGCGGAGAGGTGCAGCTCTCGGGTGGCGGTGAGGCCGTGGCTGAGGGTCCAGCCGTCATGCGACAGCCGCACCAGCCCGCCGTCGCCGCCCGCCAGATGCAGATCGGCGACGCGCGCGCAATCGTCCAGCAGCCCCGACCCCGCCCGGGTGAAGCGCGAGGACGAACAGCCCGCCAGCGACAAGGCCGAATGCGATTGCGTGGCGCGGCCGGCGAGTTGCCACTCGGCCCCGAACGGCAGGCCCGAGCCGCAGCTGATGATCAGCGGCCGCCGCCCCGAGGTCAACTCGAACGCCGCGGTCGAGGCATGCGCAGTCGCCGCCGCAGCCCCCCGGGGCGGATCGGCGGCGTCGATGATCACCGAGGTCCGCCCGCCCGAGAGCCGCGCATAGCCCATGGCGAGGCCGACATGGCTGGGCGGCGGCAGCATGGCGGAACTCGCCAGCGCCTGATCCAGCCGCCCCTCGGCCCCGGTGCCGCCGCCGTGGAACCGCGCGAGGCCGCCGTCGGCATGGCGCAAGACCCGCAGGCAGGGCGCGATGCGGTCGATGGCATCGGAGAGCGGCCCCGGAATGTCGCGCCCGGCCTCGGCGAGCGCGCGCAGGGCCCAGGACAGCAGCGTGAGGATTTCCAGCAATTCCTCGGGGTTGCGGCTGAGAATGGCGCCGGTCCCGCCGATCTCAGCCTCGCATTCGCGTGACAGTGCCCGGATCGCGGGGCCGGTGTGGCGGTCCATCCCGGTGAGCGACAGGCCCGCGTAAAGAAGGCCGATCAGTGCCTCGAACCGCGGCAGGCCGGGACGGGTGGCGTGGGCGCGGCGCGACAGGAAGCCGGTCTGGCGGGACATGGCGGCGAAGAAGGCGTCGTGAAACGGCTTGTCCTGACCCGCCAGCAGGAACAGCCCGTGGTGGATCCAGCGGATCAGCCGCCGTCCGGTCAGGTCCGGGGTCCAGCCCGGGCCCCGTCCTTCGCCGCAGCGCCCGATCCAGGCGGCGGTCCAGGCCTGTGCCAGTTTCCGCGCCGCGGGCGAGCCGAGCGCGGCCAGGTCGTCCAGCCAGGAAAAGCCCTGGGCCTCGGCCATGAAAGCGGGATCGGCGTCGGGAATGTCCCAGATCACCGTGCCGGGCGCCTCGGCCAGGTGGCCCGCCAGCAGCAGATTCCCGGCCATGATCTGCTTGCCGCGGGCATAAAGCCCGATCGAGCGCGGCTCGGGATGCGAGACGAAGGCCGTGACCTGCCGCGCCCGCCGCGCGGCCCAGGCGGCGTAACGATTGGCCAGCCGGTCGCGGCGGCCCGATCCCGTGGCGCGTGTCACCTGTCTTCTGCCCTTTGCGGTGTCCGGGTTGTGCCCCCCGGCGCGGGGCGCACAATAGCGGCAGAGATCCGTCCTGTCACCTGACGGCATCGTGTCGGGCGCTGAGGCGGATCGCCCCGCACCCGCACCCGCGCCTGGCCTTCAGGCCGGGTCGAAGCGGTGGCCTTCGGCAAATTGACAGGAGACGCGATTCGGAGTGGCCGCGGAACTCCCGGCTGCGTCCTGGCGCCCGGAATTTTCAAAAATTCCGGTCAAATTTTTTTGGAAAAAATTTGCGCCTCAGAGGCTGGCGCTGCGAGGGGCGGCTCCGGTTGCGTCGAAACCCGGGCCGCGCGATCCGCCGGGTTTTCCACCGGCATCCGCGGGGCAGGGCGGTGTTGCCGTCGTGCCGGGCTGCGGATAGTGGCCCGGTTTCGTGGCATGACGACCGGCAGTCGGGACGCCCGGCGATGCTTATGCGTCAGCACCCCGGGGAAGGGCCTGCTATGCGCGTTTCCCCCTTGGGGCGTCGATGTTCCGCGCGCGGCCCGGCGAGAGCGACATCAGCCCTGCCCGCAGCTTCCGACGCAATGCCGCCGCGGCAGTTCGCTTTGGGCTGGTCCCTGAAAAATCCCCTGAATGATGTGGCGCTCTCTCCCCGGGCAGTTCCTGCGACCCGGGGAGAATCGTATCCGGCGGCGCCTGGTGCAGGCGCCCCCGTGGCACAGTGGCTCTGGCGCGCACCGGCACGCCTTTGAACCGCGGCCCCGATCCCCGCTGCGTTCTTCGTCCTTGCCCTCGGGCGCGGGGCGAACCCTCATGCCGCTTTCCTTCATCCCGGGCCGGCCATGTCCGCGAGGACGATCTTCCTGCGGCGGGAGACGCAGCATTCCCCTGCGGGCTATGGTAAGAGCGGCTCTGACGCGGCAGACTGCGAGGGTGCAATGGGTGTGCGGGTGAGGATGGCGGTCTGGATCGGATTCGGCGCGGTTGTGCTGGCGGCCCTGGCACTTGCGGCCTGGAAGCTGCGCGCAGAGCCGCGTTTCGCGCCCGGCGCCGGGCTGGATGCGGCGGAACGCGCGCGCCATTACCCCGCGCCGCTGCCCCCGCCCGACGGGCCGGTGCGGGTCTATCACCTCGGCCATTCGCTGACCGGGCGCGACATGCCGGCGATGCTGGCGCAGCTTGCGGGGCACGACTGGAACAGCCAGCTCGGCTGGGGCGCCAGCCTTGACCAGCACTGGCGGGGCGAGGTGCCGGGCTTCGCCGAGGAAAACGCCGCCCCGGTGTTTCGCCCGGCGCATGAGGCCGCGGGCAGCGGCGACTATCCGGTTTTCGTCCTGACCGAGATGATCGGCCTTGCCGACGCGATCCGCTGGCATGATTCCCCCGCCGCGCTGGCCCGCTGGGTGCAGCGCATCCGCGAGGGCCGCGCCGATGCCCGCATCTATCTCTACGAGACCTGGCATCCGCTGGACGAGGCCCCCGACTGGCCCGCCCGCCTTGAGGCCGATCTGCCCGGCCTGTGGGAGGCGCATCTGTTGCGCCCGGTGCTGGAGTCGGGCGAGAGGATCCATGTGATCCCCGGCGGCCAGGTCATGGCGGCGGTCGCGCGCGAGGCGGAGGCGGGGCGCATCCCCGGGCTGAGCGGCGCCGGGGATCTGTTCGGCGACGACATCCATTTCAATGATCTGGGGGCCTGGCTGGTGGCGCAGACCCATTACGCGGTGATCTATGGCCGCTCTCCGCTGGGTCTGCCCGCCCGGCTGAACCGCGCCGACGGCAGCCCGGCCGACGCGCCCCCGGATGAGGCCGTGCGGATCATGCAGGGCATCGTCTGGCGGGTGGTCACCTCTTACCCGCCCACCGGCGTCGGGGGCGAATGATGCGGATCCTGCTGCTGATCGCCGCTCTGCTCGGCGTCCTTGGCGCCGCCCGCGCCGAAGAGGCCCGGTTCGAGGCGATCTCCAATCCGAACCTCGGGCTCGGGCTGATGGGGGTGCATGACTGGTCGCCGGAACAGCCCTTCCTCGATGTGATGAAGACCGCACGGCCCTGGATCGGCCACCGCCCCTCGGCCTGGGGCGGGATGGAGGAGGCGGATCTGCGCGCCGTGGGCGCGCTGGATGCCGGGGGCTGGCCGCTTTTCATCCCGCCCGGGCTGGAAGCCATCGGCACGGTGATCCTGACCGACCTGCCCGAAGGGGCGATGGATACGGCAGGGCGCTACCTCGTCACCTGGCAGGGGCAGGGGCGGCTGGAGTTGCGCGGCCGGGCCGCGAATGTCGCCGGAACTGAGGGGCGGATCACATTCGACTTCACCCCCGGCCCGGGCCTGGTCGAGATCAGGATCACCGCCACCGACCCCGCCGACCCCCTGCGCCGCATCCGGGTGGTGCGCGAGGACCGGGCGGCGCTGGCGGATGCGGGCGAGATCTTCAACCCCGATTTCCTCGCCCGGCTGCACGGCGTGCGGCTTCTGCGTTTCATGGACTGGCTGGCGACCAATGATTCCACCCTCGCCGCGCCTGAAGACCGGCCCCTGCCCGGTGACTATACCTGGGCGCGGCACGGGGTTCCGGTCGAGGTGGCGGTGGCGCTGGCGAACCGGCTGGGCGCTGACGCCTGGATCACCGTGCCGCATCTCGCGCAGGATGATCTGGTGCGCGAGATGGCGCAGGTGGTGGCGCGCGACCTGGACCCCGGGCTGCGGGCCTGGGTGGAATTTTCCAACGAGGTCTGGAACTGGCAGTTCCGTCAGGCGCATTGGGCCGAGGCCGAAGGTCTGAAACGCTGGGGTGCCGAGGGCGCCTGGGTCTCGTTCTACGCGCTCCGCGCGACCGAGGTGATGGAGGTGTGGACCGGCGAAATGCCCCCTGAGCGCGTGGTGCGGGTGATCGCGACCCAGACCGGCTGGCCGGGGCTGGAAGAGGCGATCCTGACGCCGCCGCTGATCCTGGAGAACGGCGGGGCGCCGCCCTACCAGAGCTTCGACGCCTATGCCGTCACCGGCTATTTCTCGTCGAAACTGGGCTACCCGGAGCGCCAGTCCCTGGTCCGGGCCTGGCTCGATGACAGCCGGGCTGCGGCGCGGGAGCAGGGCGCTTCGCTGGGCCTCGGGGGTGAGGCGCTGGAGGCCTGGACCCTGCGCCACGGCATGCAGGGCGCGGTCGAAAAGGCGGTGGCCGAACTGCGCGACGGTTCGCTCTCGGGCGATCCGAACGACAGCCTGGCGCATCTGACCGGCACTTTGTTTCCTTACCATGCCGGGGTTGCCGCAAGGCACGGGCTGCGGCTGGTGATGTATGAGGGCGGCACCCATGTCACCGGCATCGGCCCGGTGGCGGAAGACGAGGAGATGACCGCTTTCTTCACCGAACTGAACTATTCCGCGGGGATGGGCGAGCTTTACGGCGAGTTGCTGGCGGGCTGGCGCGCGGTGACGGACGCGCCTTTCACCCATTACGGCAGCGTCTTCACCCCCGGCAGATACGGCAGCTGGGGCGGCTTGCGGCATCTGTCCGACGACAATCCGCGCTGGCGGGCGCTGATCCGGGGTTGCGCCCCGTGCTGACCCGCGTCCCAGGCCCGCGTCTGAGCGTGATCATCCCGGCCTCGAACGAAGAGGGCTGGATCGGCGATTGCCTTTCGGCGGTGTTCGCCTCGGATCCGGTGCCGGGGGGCGCCGAGGTGATCGTGGTGGCGAACGGCTGCCGCGATGCGACGGCGGGGATGGCGCGGCGGGCGGCGGTGCCCGCGGGCTGGGACCTGCGGGTGCTGGAACTGGCCGAGGGCTCGAAACCCGGGGCGCTGAACGCGGGGGATGCGCTGGCGCGCGGCCCCCTGCGGGTCTACCTGGACGCGGATTGCGTGGTCTCGCCCGGAGTGCTGGCGGGGCTTTGCGCTGCGCTGGCGCCGGACGCGCCGCTTTATGCGGGGGCGGCTCCGGTCATTCCCCGCGCGCGCTCATGGCTGACGCGGGCCTATGCGCGGTTCTGGCAGCGGCTGCCCTTCGCGCGCTCGGTCGCGCCGGGCTACGGGCTTTACGCGGTGAATGCGGCGGGGCGCGCGCGGTGGGGCGCGTTTCCGCGGCTGATCTCGGACGACACTTTCGTGCGGCTTCAGTTCCTGCCCGGTGAGCGGGTGCAGATCGCCGCGCCCTATTCCTGGCCGATGGCCGAGGGTTTCGCGGCGCTGGTGCGGGTGCGCCGCCGCCAGGATGCGGGGGTGCGCGAGCTGGCGGCGCTGCATCCCGGCATCCTCGCGCGCGAGGGCAAGGAAGCTGTCGGCGCCGCGGGCCTCTTGCGGCTGGCGCTGCGCGATCCCCCGGGGTTCGCGGTCTATGCGGCGGTGTCGCTGGCGGTCAGGGCCGGGCGGG
>NZ_UXAW01000091.1:0-33815 GCF_900609055.1 Pseudogemmobacter humi
CGCTTCACATCACTCGGGACGCCAGAGACCGTCCGCATGCGCTGAAAATATCTGGGAAAGGGACAAGTCCGGCATCAATCCGAATAGCTCAAAAAAGCCGCGCCGCTATAAGCGGACCAGTTCCTGGTCTTGTAGACGGGCGGCGGGGGTTTACTCATGCAGCACAGCTACCACGCTGGATTCATAAGATGAATCCAGCACGATTTGTGCAACAAAGCCTTTGCCATCCTCCATGAGGATCAACGGGTTGGCCTCAGGGTGTCAGGCAGGGTTCGTCGCGGCCTTCCGCCCCCTGCGCCCTGTGCGCCTCAGGGATCCGGCCTCGTCCCCAGGCCCGCCCTCAACAGACCGGCGAGCCCCGAGAGCAGAGGGGAGTTCCGGTTGCAGAGCTCTGAGCCAGGCAGCCGCGAGCCGGGCGTCCCTCTCCGCAGCCCCGGCGCTCCAATGGCATGGCGCAAATCCGGCGTGACGGAAGCCCGGCCGATGCCGATCGCCGGAGGCACCCGCGGCTGCGGCATATATCCCAGACCGGCCAGCGGGCTGACGGGCTGGCCCCGCGCCCGGGCCGGGCTGAGACAGAGGCCGGTGACGGGCAGGGTTTCGCCTTTTCGGAAATACTTGATGAAAGGCATATCCCTATTGTAGCTTTTATCGCGCAGAAGCGGCGGCATGCGATCATGCCTGACCGGGCGGGCAGCGGTGGATCCAAAGGCTTGCGGGGAGGCGGGCTCAGGGTAAGTCCATATGGCTGCTCGTTTTACAGATCACTGGACATTGGGAGGATGACCTTGGTCGATATCATTTCAAAGAAAGAAGGCCCGCGCCGCGAGGATGAACGGGCCAGAAACATGCTTCAGGCGAATCGCGGCGCCGTCACCCAGATCGCCGATCACCTGACCCAGGGCGGCTACAGCGCCGGCAAACGCGCGAAGGCCGCGGCCGCCAATGCGGCGCCCGCGCCAGAGGGCAAGCTGTTCTACGACGTTTCCGGCCGGAGCCGCATCAGCGCGGACAGCGGCGACATCCGCGTCAGGGTCAGCGTGAACAACCGCGTCGTGGCCTATGACAGCGGCTCGGGCAAGCAGGTTCATATGCTTGGCGAAATCCGGCGGCAGGAAGACACGCGATATTTCGCGCTCGCCTCGCGCGAGAACGGCTTCTTCTCGGGCCTGCCGGACGAGATCACCGAAAAAATCTCCGAGCTCGATGGCCAGATCATCGACCAGGCCTGCCCCGAAAGCCTGCTGGCGGCAGAAATCTCTGAACGGCTGGGCTTCAGCTGATACCGGATCCTGTTCCGGCCTTCCGGTGCCCCCCTCCCCCACGACTGCCACGCCTCCTCCAGATGCCTGACAGACCGGATGCTCCATGCGACAGCAAGGGCGATGCCATCGCCCCAGCCCTTTGGGAGGACCTTCATGACCGATCCGCTTTCGGGATTCCACACCCGGACCGGCATGTTCGATGACTGGCTCGACCAGCGCGCCACCATGCGCGCCTGGGAAGATTTCCTGACCTATCGCGACATCGAGCAGAGCCGGACCTCCGGTGTGCGGCGCGAGATCCTCGAATCCTGGTCGCGCAGCCTTGCCTCGGGGATCGACGCCACCGCCGAACTGGCGCCGCTGGACGAGACCGAGGACCTGCTGGAGGATGCCAGACGGAAGAACGCCGATCTGCACGATGCGGCGCGCGGGCCCTTTGCGAAGATCGGACCGCTTCTGTCCGAGGCCAATGCCCTGCTGATCCTGACCGATGCCGAGGGGCTGGTGCTGGAACAGATCGGCGATCTGCGCACCCATAACGCGGCGCGCAGCATCCATCTGATCAAGGGCGGCAAATGGGACGAAGCGGCCATCGGCACCAACGGGATCGGCACCGCGATCCGCTCGGGGCGGCCGACGCTGGTCCATGCCTCGGAACATTTCTGCCAGGGGATCAAGGCCTGGACCTGCGCCGCCGCGCCGGTGCGCGATCCGGTAGATCAGCGCATCATCGGGGCGGTCGATCTGTCCGGCCCGCCCTCGATCTTCCGCCCGCATAATGTCGCGATGATCGCCTCGGTCGCGCGCGAGATCGAGGCCGCGCTGGCCGAGCGGCAGGAGATGCGGCGCACCCGGCTGCTGGAGGCCTTTCTCGACAATGGCCCGGCCCGGGGCAGCCGCGATTCGGTGCTGATCCTCGACCGGATCGGGCGGGTCATGTATCATCGGCTGCCCTCGGACGCGCCCCGCGATCAACTGGCGCAGAAACTCTCGCTCGGGCAGCAGTTCATTCCGCTCAGCGGCTCGATGAGCGACCAGGACATCGCGCGCGCCATTCCGCCCAATATGCACCCGAGCGGGATCAGCCGGCTGTTCCTTGACGGCGAATTCAGCGGCGCAGCCCTGGTTCTGCCGCCGCGCGCCCCGGTCAGAAGTGCCCCGGCGGTGCCGGCAGAGCCCTTCCGCATCCCGCCCCGCGCCGGGGCCGAGCGCGACGAGCTTCTCATGATCGGCCAGGGACCGAAATTCACAGCCGCCGTCGATCTGGCGCGCCGCACCGCCGCCGCGGGTTCGGCGGTGCTGATCCAGGGCGAGACCGGGGTCGGGAAGGAACTTTTCGCGCGGCTGATCCACACATCGGCGGCCCATAAGGGCCGGGCGCCCTTCGTGACAGTGAACTGCGGCGCGATCTCGGCCGAGCTTTTCGGATCGGAATTGTTCGGCCATGCGCCGGGGGCCTTCACCGGCGCCACCCGCGAAGGCAAACCGGGCAAATTCGAACAGGCCGACGGCGGCGTTCTCTGCCTCGACGAGATCGGCGAGATGCCGCTGGAATTGCAGCCCTATCTGCTTCGGGTGCTGGAACAGCGCGCGATCTATCGCATCGGATGCTCGAAGCGGCGCCAGGTCAATGTGCAGCTGGTCGCGATGACCAATCGCGATCTGCGCGAAGAGGTGGAGGCCGGGCGCTTCCGCCGCGATCTTTACTACCGGATCGGCGCCATGACCATCGAGGTGCCGCCCCTGCGCGAGCGCCCGTGCGACATCCCCGATCTGGCCGACCATTTCAACCGCATGGTGGCGACGCGATTGCAGCGCGAGCCGCTCACCCTGTCGGAAGAAGCCGCCAGCCTGATGGCGCGCTATGACTGGCCCGGCAATGTACGCGAGATGCGCAACCTGTTCGAGCGGCTGCACCTTATGGTCCAGGACACCATGGTCAGCGCAGAGGATCTGCCCGCCAACTTCCGCACCGGCCCGCAGGAGGCGCCCGCGCCCGCGGCGGAAGGGGCGGAGGCGGCGGTTCCCGCAAACCTTACCGATATGGAAGAGCAGGCGATCCGCCGCACACTCATCACCGAAGAGGGCAATCTGACCCGCGTGGCCCATGTTCTGGGCATTTCCCGCCCGACGCTTTACCGCAAGCTGAAGACCTACGGCATCCGCCGCACCTATGAGTGAGCCGGAATATGAAAGGCGCCACCGGGGGGTGTGGCGCCTTTCTTCCGCTTCTGTCCGGACCGCCGGGGTCCGGTGGTCAGGGCACGATCACGCCCCGTCCGGTGAAGCGGCGGTTCTTGAAATCGTCAATCGCGGTGTTGATGTCGTCCAGCTTGTAGGGGGTGTAGTGCATCTTCACCTTTCCGTCTGAGTTCAGCTCCATCAGCTCGACCAGTTCGGTGTAATCGCCGACCAGGCTGCCGCCGATTTTGATTTCATTGGCGACCAGATCCAGCGTCGGCACCTCGATCCTGCCGCCGTAGCCGACGACGATACATTCGCCGCCCTTGCGCAACAGCTTCCAGCAGATGTTCTCGACGCCCAGCTCGCCCACGAAGTCGATCACCACATGGGCGCCGCCGCCGGTGATCTCTTTCAGTTCCGCGATGAGGTTCGGGCCGCCGTCCAGCACCACATCCGCCCCCAGATCGCGCGCCAGAACCTGCGCGCCCGGCTCGCGGTCGATGGCGATCAGCCGGGCGCCGCACAATTCGCGCAGGGATTGCAGCGCGATATGGCCAAGGCCGCCCACGCCCAGCACCGCGCACCAGCTGCCCGGCGGCAACATCTTCGCCGCCCGTTTCGCCGCGCGATAGGCGGTGATGCCGGCATCGGCCATCGGCGCCACATCGAGCGGCACGATGCCGGTGTTCAGCCTGATCAGCGAGCGCTCGTTGGTCTTGAAATATTCCGCGAAACCGCCGTCGAGGCCCAGGCCCGGAAACAGCCCGTGGTCGCAATACATGTCATGGCCGTGGTGGCAGCTCAGACAGACGCCGCAGGTGCGCAACGGATGGCAGATCACCGCATCGCCGGGCTTCACCGTCCGCACATTGCTGCCGACATCCTCGACCCAGCCAGCGTTCTCATGGCCCATCACATAGGGCAGCAGCGTGTTGTGCGGGTCCATGATCGGCTTCCACACGCCTTCGATGATATGCAGATCGGTGCGGCACAGGCCCGCCGCGCCGACGCGGACGATCACCTCATCGGGCGCGGCGATGGTGGGGGCGGGAATATCCTCGATCACCAGCTGGACGTTCATCCCCGGATCGTATTCGTAAAGTCTTGCGGCCTTCATGGCGCGCTCCTTGTGCTGGAAATTTCAAGAGCAGGGGGAAGCCGGGGCGCGGCCCCCCCTCACTGGCGGCCAAGCCGTTCCGAGCCGCCGCCAAGCGCCGGACCGGCGGTCGGATCGACATATTCCTCGGCATGGCCGATCAGGGTCTCGGTGGTCAGGATCAGGCTGGCGACCGAGGCCGCATTGGCCAGCGCCGAACAGGTCACGCGCACCGGATCGACGATCCCCGCCCCGATCATGTCGCGAAACCGGCCCTGGGCGGCATCAAAGCCCATGCCATCGGCCGAGCGCACCACCTCGGCGATCACCGCATTGGGGTCCGACCCGGCATTGATCGCGATCCGCGCCAGGGGCCGCGTCAGGACCGAGCGCACCAGCTCCACCCCCGCCGCGACATCGCCCGAGGCCTCGGCCACCACCTGATCCAGCACCGGGGCCGCATGGGCCAGCGCCGATCCGCCGCCCGGCACCACGCCCTCCTCGACCGCCGCGCGGATGGCGTAGAGCGAATCCTCGATCAGCTGGATCTTGCGCTTCTGTTCGACCGGGGTCAGGCCGCCGGCATGGATCACCGCCGTGCCGCCGGAAAGTTTCGCCAGCCGCTCGCGCAGCTTGTCCTGCTCGATATTCGGGGGGGCGATGTCGTATTGCCGCTGCACCTGAAGCCGCCGCGCCGCGATGGCGGCGGGATCGCCCGCGCCGCCGATCACCGTGGTCTGGCCGGCAGAGGCCCGCACCTGGCGCGCCGCCCCCAGTTGCTCGCGGGTCACATTGCCGATCTTCCTGCCCAGATCGCGCGCCAGCACCTCGCCGCCGGTCAGGATCGCAAGATCATCCATCTGCGCCTTGCGCCAATGGCCGTATTCCGGCGGATGGACGATGAGATATTTGCCCGCGGGCGCCGCCTCCAGCAGCGTCACCACCACCTCGGGGGCGATCTCTTCCGCAACGATCAGAAGCGGACGGCCCTCGGCATCCGCGATCTTCCGCGCGCCGTCCAGCGCATCGGGCGTGAGGATCTTCTGATCCGTCAGCAGGATCAGCGGCTTTTCCAGCACCGCCTCCATCTCGTCCTGATCGGTGACCATGTGATGCGAGATATAGCCGCGCTCGAAAGACATGCCCTCGATCACCTCGAAGGTGGTTTCGACCGTGATCGAGAAATCGGCGGTGATGATGCCGTTCTCTCCCACCCGGCTGTGCGCCTCGGCGACGATTTCCCCGAGGCGCGGATCGGTGGCGGCGATATTCGCGACCGCCCCCAGCAGACGCGGGTTGTCCTTCACCGGCACCGCCTGGGCGCGCAGGGCCCCGATCACTTTCGCGACCGCCAGTTCGATCCCGCGGCACAGATCCACCGCCCGCGCGCCGCGCTCGGCCTGGGCCACGCCCTGCTGGATCATCGCATTCGCAAGCACGATCGCCGTGGTGGTGCCGTCGCCCGCCACCTCATTCGTCTGCATCGAGACTTCGCGCACCACCTGGGCGCCCATATTCTCGAAACGGTCCGGCAGTTCGATCTCGGTCGCGATGGAAACCCCGTCGCGGGTGATCAGGGGCGTGCCCACGGGACGGTCGATCATCGCGTTCAGCCCTTTGGGGCCCAGCGTCGGCTCGACAGCGGCGGCAAGGCGCGCAACGCCGCGCGCCAGCGCCCGGCGGGCCTCGACGGAGTGAAGCAGGAAATTCGGCATCGGGGTAATCCTCCCTTGTGACCGGACGCGCGTGGCGCGCGCCGGTTTCCCTTCATGGTGGTGGGTTGACGTGGCTCAGCTTCGGCTTTGCGGGCTGGCCCCGTGATCCCGTGGCGGCACCCGCCCCAGGAGGAAATCGATCAGCTCCGGCTCCTCTCCCGAGCGATCGACCTCTTTGTAGCGCGCGGCGGCGAGGCCGCGGCACATGGCTCCGTTGAACTCCATATTGATGCGTATCGAGCGCAGCCGCATCATATGATCGCCCAACCCTTCGGGCAGCAGCGGATCTGCCCGCCAGGTGACGAAAGCCAGGTCATCGGGCAGAAGCGCCAGCCCGTCCTCTACCAGGATCTCGCGGTAGCGCGGCTTCTGCGCCGCCGCCTCGGGCTGATTGTCGAGGTTCAGCGCATCATATCCGGCAAGCGTCAGCCCGGTGATCTGCGCGGCGGTCCAGCCCATCGCCTTCAGCCCGAGGATCACCGCCTCCTGCCGGCGCAGGAAAGCCTTCTCGCGGAAGGTCTCGCGCACTTCCGACAGGTCGGCGCCGTCGCTCATCTCGGCAAAAACCGCGTCGAAAGCCTCGCCGCTGTTGACGGCGGCGTTCACTCTGTCGGCGAAGCAGTGGTCCATCAGCCGGACGCGCACCTTCG
This sequence comes from Pseudogemmobacter humi, assembly GCF_900609055.1. Taxonomy (GTDB): domain Bacteria; phylum Pseudomonadota; class Alphaproteobacteria; order Rhodobacterales; family Rhodobacteraceae; genus Pseudogemmobacter; species Pseudogemmobacter humi. Next base: position 6,911 of record NZ_UXAW01000091.1, read on the forward strand.
ACACCCAGGCGGGCGCCATCGCCGCCTTGCGGATGCCGTCCGCCATCAGGAAGGCGAAATTCGGCGAACACCAGTAGGTCGGCAGCCGGAACGAGATGTCCACCTCGCCGCGGCGGACCTCAAGGCGTTCGACGAAGCCCATATCGGTGATCGGCTCGTCAAGCTCGGGGTCGGTGACGGCGCCAAGGCGCCGCCACACTTCCCTTGCCTGCGCACCACGGATCTGCGGCAGGCCCATGGCTCACTCCGCCGCAATGCGAACCGGCGTCTGCGCCAGTTCGGCCCGTTTGGCCGCCACGTCGATATCGTAGAGCCGGGCCGCGTTCAGGCCGAGGATCTTCTCCTTGATCTCGTCGGTCAGCTGCACGCCGTGTTCGGCCGCGATATCCTCGGGGATCTGATAGGCCCAGAGCTTCTCGACCAGCCATTGCGGCGTCCAGATCGCGTAATCCGAGCCGAACAGGATCTTTTCCGGGCCGATCCAGAACAGGAGTTCCGAGATGATCTCGCCGAAATAGCGCGGACGGGCGTGGATGAACGGCAGTGCGACGGCAAGGCCGGCATAGACATTGGTTTCCTGGGTCGCGATCCAGCAGAAATCATCCAGCCGCGGCAGGCCGCAATGTTCGATGATCCAGTTCAGGCCCTGGAAATCGGTCGCCGCGTAATCGACATCATCGACGCTGAACGCATCCTTCGACAGCGGGATGATCGTCGGCCCCTTGTGAACGTGGACGTTCCTGATGCCCAGCTTCTCGCACAGCTCGAAACATTTATAGGCCGCGGGATCGGTCAGCTTCCAGCCTTTGGAATCGCCGTTCCACTCGGCGGTATACATCTTGACCCCTTTGATATCGAAGGTCTCTTTCATGTAGTGGATGTATTCCAGCGCCTTTTCACCATCGCGCGGATCGAAAGAGCCGTTGACGATGAAGCGGCCCGGATTGACATTGGCAAGCTGGGTCGAGCGTTCGATCGAGCTGAAGCCTTCCTTGTAGAAATCCTTCAGATAGGTGGACTGGATGATCGCCATATCGTCCGGCCCGTCGATGAAAAGATCCCGGTAGACCTGTTCGACCGACTGCTTCTCGAACCTCGACTTTTCCCAAAGCTGTTCCTTCGGGCTCAGGCCGGTGTGATAGGCGTAGAAGCAGTCGATGAACTGCTTGCCGTGGATGTTGCGCTGGTTCTCGGGGCTGCCGTTCCAGAAATGGGTGTGGCAATCCAGAACGAAAATCTCTTTCCCGTCCGGCGTGGTATACATGATGCTTCTCCCTCGATCTCATCTGGTCTGATCAGGTGCCTGGGGCGGCCTGTTCCTGGAATTCCTCGGAAGGGGCGCACGGGATGCGCGCGCCCCTGCAAGCGGTCAGATGTATTCGAACACTTCGTCCATATCGCCGAACAGGATGACGGTGTTGTCGTCGATCCTGACCATGCGGCCGTAATGGGTGGAGGTGTTCACCTCGAAGATCTCGGCCGTCATCTCGCGGCCCAGATATTCGCTGATGTCGTCCATCCTGAAGATCAGCTTGCCTTCGCCGTCGATGCGGATGGTGGCCGGGTTGTAGGTCACCGTCACCTTCGGATCCTGATCCATGTATTCGGCGATGGCGCGGGCCTCGACCGAGTCATTCATGGTGACGCCGCATTGATGCGAGATCGTCTGTTCGAAGGTGATATCCTTCATGGATTTGAAGATGTTGTTCTTCGTGCTGTCGCGTGCGGTGGTGGACATGGCGGCTCCTCTCAGCGGCTCAGACCGACTTCGCCGAGGATCTGCGCCAGCCGCTCGTGCGAGACGGCCTGCGCATCGGCGAAGGACACGGGTTTGGAATGGGGTTGCGACCAGACCGGCTGAAGCGCGGCCGCGGCCTTGTCCGCCAGATCGGCGTGTTTCTTCACCCAGCCGTTGAACAGGGCGCGGTTATGGGCGCCGTGCGCCTCGTCATTGACCAGCAGCCAGATCAGGTCGATGGTATTGGCGAGGTTGCGCTCGTAATCCGCCTCGGCCGCCGAAATGACCGGGGGGGTGATGAAGTCGTTGTTCGCCGCCGCCGCCTGCATCAGGAAGCCCGAGCGGAAGAGTTCGCCCACCAGCGGCTCGAAGATCAGGTTGATGGCGAAATACTGCTCCAGATAGTCTTCCGTGCCCATGATCGTCTCGACGGCGAGGCGGGTGGGCTGCCAGGCCGGATCTTCCAGCCAGGCCTTCTTGCCCAGCTCGTCATCCCAGCCCTCGATATCCATGCCGATTTCGGCCAGATACAGCGTGATGTCCTGCGCCAGCCGCATCTTGTAGGACGAATTGGTCAGCGTGGCGTTGTTGATCATCTGGGTGTAGCCGTAACGCTGCGCCTGCATCAGCGAGGTGCCGAGGCCGAATTCCGCATGTTTCCAGGCGCCCAGATGGACCTGGAGCACTCGCTGCCACACCTTGTCGAACGCCAGATGTGCACCGGCCTTGCGGGCGTTCGAGATGACCGACTGCACCATGGTCTCGATCTTCGACTGGCGCTGGTAATGGGTGCGTTCCCATTCCTGATCGGGCGCCCGGAAGGCATGCCAGTTCGACGAAAGCGCGCGGGTGTTGTCCTTGGTATAGGCGCCCTTGCCGTTGCCGAAGCTGATGATCCAGTCCTGGATCAGATAGCGTTCGGGATCGGGCTGCACGTCGCAGGTGACATCCTCGTAATGGGTGGCACGTTTGCCGCGCGGCTCGAAGTAGTTGTATTTGCGGCTGGTCGAACCCGCGAAGATCGCAGAGCCGGCGGCCCCTGATCCGGTTGCGGTGGCTGTTGCTGCCATTGGTCTTCCTCCCTAGGTGGTTTTGTTCACAGCGAAGAGCGGTCGGGCCGCCTTAATGGCCCGACGAACCGGACGTCGTGGTGAACTTGTCGTAGAAAATCCGCTCGCTCTCGAAATCGAGCATGAAGAGCGTCGGCGTCAGCGCGTCGATCATCGGCGGCGGGCCGCAGGCATAGACATCGCCCTGGCCTTCCAGCCCCAGCTCCTTGAGCTTGCGGTCGACCGCCTGGTGCACGAAGCCGGTCTCGCCGGTCCAGCCGCTGCCCTCGGGGGCGTGGGACAGCACCGGGATGAACTCGACCGACGGATGCGCCGCGGTGATCGCCGCCAGCCGGTCGAGATGGAACAGATCGTCCTCGGTCCGGGCGCCGTAGAAGAAGTAAACCGGCCGGTCCTCGCCGCTCTCGATATGGTCGTGCAGGATCGACCAGACCGGCGACATGCCCGAGCCCGCGCCGACCAGCACCACCGGCCCCTCGCGCCCTTCGCGGCGGAAGCACATCCCGTAGGGCCCGACCACCGTCACTTTTGCTCCGGCCCGGATTCCCCCGTTGTCGAGCTGGTTGGAGAACTTTCCTTCGGGGTATTTTTTGATGATGAAGGAGAGCTTCTGGGTTTCGCTCGGCGGATTTGCCATGGAGAACGAACGCGTGATCGTCTCCCCTTCTTCCGTGGTGACTGTGATGTCGACATACTGACCCGCCCAGAACTTGAGCGGCGCGTTCAGCTCGATCTCGACGCCGCGGATGTCATGCGTGAGTTTGCGGAAATCCGTGATCCGGCCGTCGAACTGCCGGACCGGAATGGATTTCGACAGCACTTCCTCGTCGTAATTCAGAAGGTCGATTGTCAGATTGTCGAAGGCCTTCGCGCGGCACATCAGGATCTGGCCGCCATCCCGGTCGCTGTCATTCAGCGCGAAGGTGGAATATTTCAGCATCTCGACCTCGCCGTCGAGCAGCACGCATTTGCAGGCCGAGCATTGCCCCTCCTTGCATCCATGGGGCAGCGCAATCCCCTGGCGGAAGGCGGCGTCAAGAACGGTTTCGTCCTCTTCCACCTCGAATTCCACGCCCACGGGTTCAAGCCTTACGGTGTAAACCTCTCCCATTCTGTCCGGCCTCCCCGCCGTCAGTCCGGCAACCCATCGGGCCGCCTGTCGTCAATTCCGGTGAGTGACGGGGGCCGGGCATGGCCCCCGCCGACCTGCCTCAGTTGCAGGGATTGATGGTGAAGCCCGCCTGGTATTCGGCGATATGCTTCGCGCGGGCGTCCGGCGTCATCTCGCGCAGCAGCGTCAGCGGCGACAGGAGCGTGTGGCCGCGCACGTCGTCGAGCGTCCACATGTCCTTGTTGTCGAAGCGCAGATGCGGCTGCGGCACGAGCGTCTTGCCATCGTCGCGGACGAAGTTCAGGTCCTTGATCGCATCGGCGAGATCCCAGCCGTGATAGACGGTTTCCCATTCGCGCTTGCCCGAGAACTTGCCCATCGCCGGCGTCGGACGGCCCTGGTATTCGTTCGAGAAGGCCTCGACGGCGGTCCAGCGGTCCAGCTCATGCGCGAAGGTGTGAAGCTGGCCGTCGATTTCATCCACGACCATGTCTTCGCGGATAAGGCACGGCACGAGGCACGACCAGCAGCGATGCGGATAGACGTAGCCGGTTTCCTCGTTGAAGGTGATCACCTTCTGACCCGGTTTCGACAGTTTCGCATACCACTTCCAGAAGTCGCCGAATTCGGCATACCAGCCCGGATACTTGTGCTCGAACCACTCGAAGTCCTTGTCGGTCTGCGCCTCGATGCGCCAGAAGTTCACCGGCCAGCCGACCGCGAAGAACTGCGCGACCTTGTGGACGTAATGCTTCTTGGTGATGCGGTTCCAGGCCTCGTGGACGTCATCATGGTGCACCTTGATGCCGTATTTTTCGAGCGGCAGCATATAGGTCCGGTAGTAGTCCTCGAAGATCCAGCGGTGCCACATCTCCGCGTAGGATTCCTTCTCCTTGTCGCGGTTGGTGGTGCCGTATTCGATCAGCGTGCCGATGGCGGCATCGACGATCGCGTGGTTCTGCCAGAAGGCGTAACGCAGATCGCGCTCCAGCAGCAGATGGTTCTCCGGCTCTTTCAGCGCGGCCATCAGCAGCGAGTGGCCGTTGCCGATATGGCGGCTCTCATCCGACTGCACCGAGAGGAACACGGTCGGCAGCGCGTAGTCGCCATTACGGGCGGCTTCCGACGGCATGGCGACGAAAAGCGTGTTGGTGAAGGCGGTTTCCGCAACAACGGTCAGATACATACAGGCCGAGGTCATCACGTCGCCGGTGATGAAGCCCTCGCCGAACTGGCGGCCGATGGTGGTGGCATAGCACTTGCCGAAGGCTTCTTCGGTGATATCGAAGCCGGCCGGGTCGATGTAGTTCTCCATATACCACTTCTTCAGGTTCATCTGAATGGTGGAGTGGCGGAACTCGTCGACCATCTGCATGGTGAAGCCGGTGCGCAGATCCTCGCCGGGCGCGATCCGGGCCACCATCGCCATCGAGCGCGCGGCCGAGATTTCCGGGAACGGAATGATCGCAAGGAACAGCTTCATCCATTCGACCCAGCGGGGCTGGACGTTGCGGAACATGTCGCCGCGCAGTGCGGCATCCAGCGCGCCATAGACGCGGTTGTCCTTTTCTTCCTGCATCGGGAAGTAGGACCGCAGCACCTGTTTCATCGGGTCGCGCGGCGCTTTCGCGATCTTGTAGTCGGTCGGGAAGGTCGCGGCTTCCTGGACATAGCTGGGGTTCCAGCCAAGGTCCGAGATCTTCTTGGTGGCCTCCCCGACCGAGATCCCGCGCTGCGCGGTGATCTTGTTGAGCGTCAGTTGCGTCATGCCATGAGTCTCCTGATGTTGACGGCACCGGGATGGTTTCGGCGCCGTTGGGCGGATTGTCCGCCCCGGGATTTCCGGCCCCCCCTTGCGGGGGAAAGACCGGGTCAGGTCACGGCAAAGGTTCCGGGCAACGGGGCCGGAAACCGAAATCGACAGTGCATAAGCGTGCTGCCGTTTTCCGGTGGCCTCGCTTCTCCTCCCATTCCTTCGTTCTTGCGGGGTCTGCCCCTCGTCGGGGAACCGCCTTATTGTGCTTTCGGATACATGCAGGATCTGTGCCAGATCGGGCTTTCGCCGCGAAAATTTCATGAAAACCAGCGGGATCCCCACGCAAGGCACTGATATCAAATATTTAATTTATAAGTATTTTTCGGACGAAATTCCCGCGCCTGCCGGAACCCGGGCGCGGCGGGCGTAGCGGAACGTTACAACTGTCACGTCCGCGGGCCGGGGCGTTGCACGAAACTGTAACATGGCCGGCGTTACAGCCGGACAGGACGCGATTCGACCGCCGCGCGGCCCGGGCGGGGGGCGGAAAATCCATGCAGCAGCGCGGCATGTAACACCGTAGGAAAACTGTAACCGGGGGATGGAACGAAATGTTACATACGTAACGTCAGAATCCATTTTTCCCGTTTATAATCATCAGCTTATATTAAAAATACCTTTGTGGTCACGGTCTCGCGGCTGTTATTCTGATCCCAGCCGCCGGCCGCGCCCGGCCTGATCTCCGAAAGCCGCTTCAGATGTCAGACCCGATACATCCCGAGCAGACCCCCTCCCGGATCACCGCCGAGGCGATGATCGCCCGGGCGCCGCAGGACATGGTTTTCACCATGCGCTTTCTCGGCCAGAGCCAGGAGATCCTGCACAGCCATTTCCGCCGGTTCCTCGAAACCCGGCTCGCCGAGGCCGGGGTCAGCGCCGACAGCCATCCGCTGCTGCCGTTCTTCATCGACAGCCACGCGGTCGAGTTGCGCGAATTCGTCACCACCGGCGTCTCGCTGGCCCGCAGCTTCCGTCTGGGCGAGATCGAGATCCTGACCGGAGATGTCGAAACGCTGATGCGGGTCGATATATGGGATGCCATCGCCAGCCACATCGACATGGCCGAAAAGCGGTTCAGCGAGGGGATCCAGCGCGTGGTCGCCAGCCTGAATGCCGATGAGGCCGCCCTGCGTCCGGTGCGGTCATGACCGGCTCAGTGCATTCCGCCCGACTGCGCGGCGCCGGGCAGCAGGCCCCAGACCGCGGCGATGTCCTCGCGCATCTCCCGGTGCGCGGCGGCAAGGATCCGGTCGCGGGCGGCATCGTCCAGCCCGGCCAGCAGTTCATGGACGCGGGCCCCCTGCCCGGGCGCCCCGGTCTTCGCAGCCTCGCGGGCGGCCATGGCAAGCGGATGGTCCTGGCCCAGTTGCGCCGCCGCGGCGTGGCCGACGGCAGCAAGAAACCGTGTTGCGGGATCGGTCCGTTGCATCTGCGGCTCCTGTCCGGGGGCCGGTGGTCCGGCGAATGGAGGCAAGCATGACAAAGACTCCGCGCGGTGCACAAGAGATTCTGGCCGATCAGTTCCGCCTTACCGCCGAACTCAGCGCCCTGACGGGCGAGTATCACCGGCTGTTGCAGAAGGTCGCCGCCGCCGGCTTTGCCCGGCAGATGGCCGAGGACGAGCCCGGAGCCGCGCTGGTGGAAGCCGAACGCGCCGAGATCGCCGCCCGGCTGGTCGCAGAGACCTGCGAAGAGAAGATGCAGGATATGGAAAAGCAGCTTTCCGCCCTTGGGCAGGAACTGAAAGCCCTGAAACGAGGATCATCCGATGAGTGAGACCGCTACCCCGGACGCCCCGGCCAGACCGGAGGCCCAGCCTCCGCTTTTCGACCTGCTGGCCCGCAGCTGGTCCCTCGGAGCGGCGATCCGCGATGTCGCCATCGACAAGGCCGGCAAGGCCGCCGGTTTCGCGCTGGAAGATGGCCGGCTGGCGCTGATGCCGGTCGAGGATCCCGAATCGGCGCTGAACCGGATACGGGTCGAGGCGGATTCGGGCCGCAGCACCATCCGCGCGCGGCAAAAGCCGGTGGCTGCGCCGATCCTGACCCCGGTGCTGGCCGGGGAGGCGCCGATGCTGGCGCCTTCGGGCATGGTGGGGCTGATCGCCGCCGCGCGCGACGGCCGCATCCACCGCGTCACCCCGCGGGGGCAGGTCATCCAGATCATGGCGAAAGCCAGCCCGATCTGTGCCATCGCCTCGGATTCCGGGGGACGGATCGCCCTTGCCCGCGACGGCCGCACCGATCTGCATGAGGAAGACGGCATGGCCCGGCTTGTCGGCCTGCTGACGCCGGGGCCGGCAAACACGCTGGCCTTTGCGCCGGACAACCGTTCCCTTGCGGTCATGCTGGAAGAGAACCTGCTGTTCGGCCAGCCGCGCCAGGGCTATGACAGCTATCCCCTGGGCGGCAGCGGGCCGCTTGCCTTCTCGGCCGACGGGGCCTGGATCGCGGGGTCGAACGGCAAGGACGGGATCTGGCTTTTGCGCCGCGCCGATGGCGGCATCGCCCGGATCGGCAATTTCCGCGCCGCCCCCGGCTCCATCGCCTTCAGCAAGGCCGGGGATGCCGTCTTCGCCTCGGGCGCCTTCCGCGCCGCGGGCTGGTCGCTGGCGACGCCTCCGATCGGCGACGAGGCGGCGGGCGCCCTGCGCACCGGGCGGTCGGGCCTTGTCCTGATCGAGAAGATCGCCGCCCATCCGGACCGCGACCTGATCGCGCTCGGCACCGCCGATGGCGCGGTTTCGATCGCGCGGATCGGCCAGCCCGAGGAAATGCCGCTGCGCCAGGCCGACGGCAGCCCCGTCACCGCGCTGTGCTGGTCGGCCGATGGCGTTCACCTGGCCATCGGCACCGCCGCCGGCAATGCCGCGCTGGTGACGCTGCCGCCCCGGCTTTTCAAATGACGAAAGGAGCAGACATGACCGAAGCCCTGACACAACCGACCGCCGAGGACGCCAGCAAGGACGCCTTTTTCGCGCGGATCGCGGAAATCTCGCAGGAGATGATCGCCGCCCATGGCAAGGATTTCGCGATGGGAACGCTGGTGCTGGCCGCGCGCTGGATCGCCAGCGACCGGATCAGTGAAGCGCCCGCCCCGCATTGAACAGGCCCGGGCTGGCGGCGGTTGCCCCCTGCCCGGCCACCGCCCAGCGCATCTGGTCGAGCAGGATCTCGCGCGAGCCAGCCGCGAAGGCCAGCAGCGCGTCCGGCGAAGGGTTGGCGGCGATCAGCGCAAGATCCTCTTCCAGCCCGATGTCGATCAGATGCGCCCAGGCGCAAAGCTCGTGCAGCCGGTGCGTCACGAATTCGAGGCAATCGCGCGCGACCGGATTGGCGGGCCAGGCGGCCTCGCGCAGCCGCTCGCCCCGGCCCAGAGGAGAGCTGTGAACCGCCGATCCCAGCAGCGTCAGCACCTGGCGCCGCCAGCGGCCGTATTCGCTCTGGTCGGAATGATCGAGGCCGATGCTGTAAAGCTTTTCCGCCACCAGCCGGAAGGCGCGCCCCCCGGCGATATGGCGGCGCCAGAAGTCGTTCGCCTCTTCGGCGGTGCGGCAGGCGACGAATTGCTGCGCCAGCCTGCGGCGCAGCAACAGCGCAAGCAGCATATCCACATCCTCGGAAACCGACCGCGCCAGTTGCAGCGCCGGCGCCGCCAGTTCCGACAGGACCAGAAGCCGCAGCGCCGAGACGGTTTCGACCATCCGCCCGGTCAGAATATGCAATGCGCAAAGCTGGTCGCGTCCCAGGCGCAGCCCGTCGGTTTTCATGCCCTCTCCGGCGGCGCGGTTCAGCGCCATGGCCCAGATCAGCGCCTGATCGAACAGGCAAAGCCGGTCATGGGCATGGCTGTCCGCCTCGGGCAGATCGGCCGGGGCCAGCGGACGGAATCCCGGCAGCGCACGGATGCACCGCCCCCAGAGCTTGTCGAGATCATGCCCGCGCGAAGACCACATCTGCCGCAGCCGCGCCGCGAGCTGCGGCGACATTTCGCGATAGAACCGTTCCGGCGCAATGGGTTGATCCGGTGCGTGGATGGCCAAGGCCGATGCTCCTGCGGTGGTGGCACCCGATGACGCTAACCTCGCGCCTGAGACAAAGCCAGCGGCAAAACCTTGGCTTCCGGCAGATCCAGGCCCTGAATCTGCTGCGGCTTTCCAATGAGGAGCTGGCGGCCGATCTGGTGCGGCGGGCGGCGGCGAACCCGTTTCTGCGCCTGCGTCTGCCCGCGGCATTCGTGGCAATCGCACCAGAGCAGGATGCGGTCGAAAGCGGCCTTTACGCCCATGTGACAAGCCAGTTGCGCATGATCGCAGCGGTGCGGGCCGATGAGGCGCTGGCGGCGGCTTTCGTCGAGGCGCTTGACGGCAACGGCTGGCTGGACCGCTCTCTGGCCGATATCGCCCTCAGCGCGGGGCGCAGCGGGAAAGCCGCCGCGGCCATGCTTGCCGCGCTGCAGCATGGGATGGAGCCCGCGGGGCTGTTCGCGCAGGGGCTGGCCGATTGCCTGCGGCTCCAGGCGGAAGACCGCGGGCAGTTGACGCCTGCGATGGCGGCGGTTCTGCGCCATCTGGATCTGGTCGCCGAGGGCGGGGCCGCGGCGGTGGCGAAGGCTTCGGGGATCGCGCCCGAGGCTGTCGCGCTTTGCCTGGCGCAGATCCGGCGGATGGATCCGCGTCCGGGGCTGGCCTTCGGCGGCAGTCCCGCGCCGTTGCGCGCCCCGGATGTGATCGTCTCGCGCGGGGCGGACGGCGGCTGGCAGATCGCGCTGAACCGCGCCACGCTGCCGGTGGTGGCGCTGGCGCCGAAGGGCGGGACCGGGCCGGCAATGCGGGCGGTGCGGGCCGAGGCGGAATGGCTGGCCTCGATCGTCGAGCGCCGCAACCGCACGGTGCTGGCGGTGGCGCGCGCGGTATTGCAACGGCAGCGCGGCTTTCTTGATCATGGCCCGGGGGCGCTGCTGGCGCTCAGCCGTGCCGAAATCGCGGCGGGCCTTGGCCTGCATGACAGCACGGTCGGGCGGGTGGCGCGCGATCTGCTTGTCGAGACGCCGCACGGGCTGCGCACATTATGCAGCCTTTTTGACAGCGGGCCCGCGCGGGGAAGCGGCCTCGCGGCGGCGGCGATGCGGCATCGCCTGGGCCAGCTGATCGCCACCGAACGCCCGCAGGCGCCCTTCGACGATGCGGCGCTGGCGGCGATGCTGCGCGCCGAGGGCAAACCGCTCGCCCGGCGCACCGTCGCGAAATATCGTGAGGCACTGGGCATTCCCCCCTGCTCGCAGCGGCGGCGCAGCGATACCCGCTTGCCCTAGCCCCGGCGCGGGGGGCCGCGCGCGGTGTCCGGGCCTCCGGCAATCCGGGCTCTGGCAACCGACGGTTCTGCTGCCGTATGGGAGGACCGTCTGACGACCCCGGGCGCGCTCTGCCCGTCCTGATGTCAGGAGAAGGCCCGTCCCGACGTCAGCCCCCCCGCCGAGCGGACCAGAGAATCGCGGTCGAGGCCGAAGTGGCGGTAAAGATCATTGATGGTGCCGGTTTGCCCGAAATGCTCCACCCCATGCGCGATGGTCCGGTGGCCCGCCACCGCGCCCAGCCAGGCCAGGGTTGCCGGGTGTCCGTCGATGACGGTGACGAGGGTGCAATCGCGCGGCAGACCGGACAGCAGCCTCTCGACCTGGCTGAGGGCGCCACGGTCTCCGGCAGCGCGGGCGCGCTGCGCCGCGGTCCAGCCCGCGTTCAGCCGGTCGGCCGAGGTCACGGCCAGAACGCCCACATCGCGGCGATACTGGCCAAGGACCCCCGCCGCCGCAATGGCCTCGGGGGCGACCGCGCCCTGATAGGCAAGCACCACCTCGCAGTTCGGCCCGGGCCTGCGCAGCCAGTAGCCGCCGTCGATGCTGCCCTGGCGGAAATCCTCGCCGGAGCGCGGGCCGGGCTGCTCCAGAGGATTGGTCGTCAGCCGCAGATAGACCGACCCGCCCGAGCTGTCGCGCAGCCAGGTGCGGGCGTCGGGCTCCTGCGCGCCGTCGCGCTGCATGTAATCGAAGGCCCATTCCATGATGACCGCCAGTTCGTCGGCGAAGGCCGGTTCGAACGCCGCCAGCCCGTCCTGCGACATGCCGATCAGGGGCGTGCCGACCGACTGATGCGCGCCGCCCTCGGGGGCCAGCGTCACGCCCGAGGGTGTGCCCACGATCATGAAACGCGCATCCTGATAGCAGGCATAGTTCAGCGCATCGAGGCCGCGGCAGACGAAGGGATCGTAGACGGTGCCGATCGGAAACAGCCTTTTGCCGAACAGCGAATGCGACAGGCCCGCCGCCGCCAGAAGCAGGAACAGGTTCATCTCGGCGATTCCCAGTTCGATATGCTGGCCGCCGGTCGTGAATTCCCACCGCGAGGTCGAGGGGATGCGGTGCTCGGCGAAGGCATCCGCCCTGGGCCGGCGCGCGAACAGCTTACGGCGGTTGACCCAGGGACCAAGGCTGGTGGTCCCGGTCACATCGGGCGAGGTGGTGACGATGCGCGCGGCAAGCTGGCTGTCGCCTCTGGACAATTCGTCAAGGATCTTGCCGAAGGCCGTCTGGGTGGAAATCTCCCGCTCGCTGGCAAAGCCGATGCGGGGCACGTCGATGCGGGCATCGCTCAGACGGCGGGGGCCTTTGGCGAAGAACGGCACCCGGGCCAGGAAAGCCTTCAGCGCCCCGGGATCGGCCACCGTGGCGAACGGCTCCCATTCCTGCCCCGGGGCCACGCCCATATCCGCCTGCCAGGCGGCGAACTGGGAAGTGTTCATCAGCCCGCTGTGATTGTCCTTGTGCCCGGCGATCGGGGTGCCCCGGCCCTTGACGGTGTAGGCGAGGAAACAGGTCGGGCGATCATGGTCGATGGCGGCGAAGGTCTCTGCCATGGTCTCAACGCAGTTGCCGCCGAGGTTCTCCATCAGCGCGGCCAGTTCGGCATCGCTGCGCCGCCCGATCAGTGCCGACACCTCGCCCTGATCGCCCAGATCGTCCATCAGCCGCTTGCGCCAGCCGGCCCCGCCCATGAAGGTCAGCGCGGAATAATCCTGGTTGGGGCAGCCGTCGATCCAGTCGCGCAGGCGGCCGCCGCCCGGCTCCTGAAAGGCGGCACGTTGCAGGGCGCCGTATTTGACCCGCACCACCTCCCAGCCGAAAGCGTCGAAGATCTTCCCGATCCGCCCGAACAGCCCCTCGTGCACGATCCCGTCCAGCGACTGCCGGTTGTAGTCGATGATCCACCAGCAATTGCGCAGATCGTTCTTCCAGCCCTCCTGCAAGGCCTCGTAGATGTTGCCCTCGTCCAGTTCGGCGTCGCCCGCCAGCGCCACCATGCGGCCCATGGGCAGATCGCCCGCCCAGGTTTTGGCCGCGATGTAATCCTGCACCAGAGACGCGAAAGAGGTGATCGCCACCCCAAGCCCCACCGAGCCGGTCGAGAAATCCACGTCGTCGCTGTCCTTCGTCCGGCTGGGATAGCTTTGCACCCCGCCATAGCCGCGGAAGTTCTTCATCCTTTCGAGGCTCTGGTTGCCCATCAGATACTGGATGGCATGGAACACCGGCGAGGCATGGGGTTTCACCGCCACCCGGTCCCCGGGCCGCAGCGCCGAGAAATAAAGCGCCGTCAGGATCGACACCATCGAGGCGGAACTGGCCTGATGCCCGCCCACCTTGATACCGTCCACCTTCGGACGGATGTGATTGGCGTGATGGATCATCCAGTGCGACAGCCACAGCAGCCGCTGCTCCAACGTCTTCAGATGTCGGATGTTTTCCTGCATGGCGGGTTCCTCCTCGCCGCCAGGATAGGCCGGAACCCGTGCCGGTTTGCAGCGATTTTCAGGTTGCCGCAGCCGATTTGCGCAGATATCCATCAACAAAATGACATTATGCGCATGAAATCATCAGGATTGCCGATGGACGCGATAGATCTCAGGATTCTGCACGAGTTGCAGTCGGACGCCCGGATCTCTCATCAGGATCTGGCCGGGCGGGTCGGCCTCTCCGCCTCGCCCTGCGCAAGGCGCATCCACAAGCTGGAGGCCGACGGCATCATCGAGGGCTACAGCGCCCGCATCAATGAGGCAAAGACCGGCTTCGGCTTCAGCGTCTTCGTGTCGGTCCGGCTTGACCAGCAGGTGGACGGCCGTCTTGCCGGTTTCGAAAAGCGGATCAGGGAATGTTCCGAAGTGATCGACTGCTGGCTGATGACCGGCAGTTTCGACTACCTGCTGCGTATCGCCGTCGCTGATCTGCAGGAGTTCGAGACCTTCCTCACCGGACGGCTGACAAAGATCCCCGGGGTCGCCCTGATCGAATCCTCGATCCCGATCCGGCGGGTGAAAAACCAGTTCGGCAGACTGCGATAGAGGGGCGGCAGACCTTCCATGGTCGGTTGATCCCGCAGTTCGACCGCCAGCCGTTGCGCCGGTCTTCCCCCCGCTTTCGGTCAGAGCGAAGCCCGAAGCTGGCGTGGCGCAGGGGGCGCAATAACCGTCGCGGCATCGCTTTGCGCAACGGCAGGCCAACCCTTTGTGGAATAGCCGCGCCCGCCTTGTTCATCAGGGCCGCAGGCGTGTTGACCGAAAGCCGGTTGTAGCGGTCGGCCCTCGCCCTGGCTGTGTGATCCCGGTTTTGATCGCGCGGCTCTTTCTTTGGCGTGAAAGGATGCGAAAACCGGCCGGTGGGGTCGATGGCGCGCCCTGCGTTCGGATCATTGCGGGCGGCATCGTGATCACCTCCGGCAATGCCCCTGACACGAGCGCAATCGAATGGTGGGGAGGCTGATCATGCGCCGCGGCTCGACCGCCGGCTCAGGCCCTGGCCGCGCAAAATCACAGACTTGCGCAAACTTTACTGCAAGCTCGGGACGACCTGTCGGCCGCCGGGACGAGCTTTACCGCAATTCACAAAGGCTCAATGCGTCCAGGGGCTGCGGCGGTCGGTCGCGAAATTCTCGCCATAGCCGCGCGGGCGGATATTGGCCTTGCGCGGCTTCGGTTCCGCCACGGTGAAGGCGATATCGTGCTGGGCGGCGTAGGCCTCGGCCTCTTCCCGGGTCTCGAAGCGCAGCCGCACCTGGCTCTGGGTGTCGGTGGTCGAGGTCCAGCCCATCAGCGGATCGACCTCACGCGCGGAACCCGGGGCGAATTCCAGGATCCAGTGATGGGTCTTTGCCGTGCCGGACTGCATGGCGTTTCGGGCGGGCTGGTAAATGCGGGCGCGCATCGGGCTGACCTCCGGGATATCATGCCGGTTCTGGCCGAAACCGCGCAAAAGCGCAAGCACCCGGCACAAGCGGATCCCGGGAAAGCGGACCCTGGGAAAGCTGCTGTCGGCCGGCGGGGAGTGGGGTGGGCTGGGTGACCGGCCGACAGCATGACCGCCTGCCACGCCACCTTCGCCCGGACCATCCCGTCACACAAGCGGCAAAAATCGCCGGCCCTTCGGATTATCCATAAGATTGAACTATTTACCTTAACGCTGCGTTTACCTTTTCCGGCCAGAGCCGCGCCTGCGGTCGATCCGGCCTTGAACTGGAACAAAAACAGATCAAATTAGCGGGGTCCCCGCCCGAGGCCCATCATGCACTACAACGCGCCCGATCAACTGCCCGACATCAGCCACATCACCCCCGCCCGGCGCGAAAAGCTGGAGGGCGGCAAGCGCTTCGTCATGCAGACGCCGTTCCAGGCCGCGGGCGATCAGCCGACCGCCATCGCCGAACTCGCGGCCGGCGTGATGGCGGGCGAGCGCGACCAGGTGCTGCTCGGCGCCACCGGGACCGGCAAGACCTTCACCATGGCGAAGGTGATCGAGGAAACCCAGCGCCCCGCCATCATCCTCGCGCCGAACAAGACGCTGGCCGCGCAATTATACGGCGAGTTCAAGGGCTTCTTCCCCGAAAACGCGGTAGAATATTTCGTCTCCTATTACGATTACTACCAGCCCGAGGCCTATGTCGCCCGCACCGACACCTTCATCGAGAAGGAATCCCAGATCAACGAGGCCATCGACCGGATGCGCCACTCGGCCACCCGGGCGCTGTTGGAGCGCGACGATGTGATCATCGTCGCCTCGGTGTCCTGCATCTACGGCATCGGCTCGGTCGAGACCTATTCGGCGATGACCCAGGACCTGATCCGCGGCCAGTTCTACGACCAGCGCAAATTCATCGGCGAGCTGGTGGCGCAGCAATACCGCCGCAGCGATGTGGGATTTCAGCGCGGCGGCTTCCGGGTGCGCGGCGATGTGGTGGAGCTGTGGCCCGCCCACCTCGAAGACCGGGCCTGGCGGTTCTCGTTCTTCGGCGAGGAGCTGGAGGCGATCACCGAATTCGACCCGCTGACCGGGGCGAAAACCGGCGCTTACGAGCAGATCCGCATCTATGCGAACAGCCACTACGTCACCCCCCGCCCCACCATGGCCCAGGCGATCCAGGGCATCCGCGCCGAGCTGCACCAGCGGCTGAAACAGCTGAACGACGAGGGGAAACTGCTGGAGGCGCAACGGCTTGAGCAGCGCACAAGGTTTGACCTGGAGATGCTGGAGGCCACCGGCGTCTGCAACGGGATCGAGAATTATTCGCGCTACCTGACCGGCCGCGCGCCCGGAGAGCCGCCGCCGACGCTCTTTGAATTCATCCCCGACAATGCCATCGTCTTCGCCGACGAATCCCACGTCTCGGTGCCGCAGATCGGCGGCATGTATCGCGGCGACTTCCGGCGCAAATCGGTGCTGGCCGAACACGGCTTCCGCCTGCCAAGCTGCATGGACAACCGGCCGCTGAAATTCGAGGAATGGGATGCGATGCGGCCGCAATCGGTGTTCGTCTCGGCCACCCCCGCGGCCTGGGAGCTGGAACAGGCCGGCGGCGTGTTCACCGAACAGGTGATCCGCCCGACCGGGCTGATCGACCCGATGATCGAGATCCGCCCGGTCGAGATGCAGGTCGATGATCTGCTGGATGAGGTGCGGCGGGTGGCGGCCCGCGGAATGCGCACGCTGGTGACGACGCTGACGAAGCGGATGGCCGAGGATCTGACCGAATATCTGCACGAACAGGGGATCCGCATTCGCTATATGCATTCCGACATCGACACGATCGAGCGGATCGAGATCCTGCGCGACCTTCGGCTCGGCGCCTTCGACGTGCTGGTGGGGATCAACCTGTTGCGCGAGGGGCTGGATATCCCGGAATGCGGGCTGGTGGCGATCCTCGACGCGGATAAGGAAGGCTTCCTGCGCTCGGAAACCTCGCTGATCCAGACCATCGGCCGCGCGGCGCGAAACGCCGAGGGACGGGTGATCATGTATGCCGACAAGATCACCGGCAGCATGACCCGCGCCATGGCCGAGACCGAACGGCGGCGCGAGAAGCAGATGGCCTACAACCGCGAGCACGGTATCACGCCGCAGACGGTGAAGAAGAACGTCGAGGACGTGCTGGCCGGTCTCTGGCAGGGCGACACCGACCAGTCGCGCATCACCGCGAGCGTCGGGAAGGCTGCCGTGGGAGAGAACCTCGCCGCCCATCTCGACGCTTTGCGCGCGGCGATGCGCAAGGCCGCCGAGAACCTCGAATTCGAGGAAGCCGCCCGACTGCGCGACGAGGTGAAGCGGCTGGAAGCGGTGGAGCTTGCGGTGGCTGACGACCCTCTCGCCCGCCAGGCGGCGGTCGAGGAAGCGGTGGACGAGGCGGTGAAAGCCTCGGGCCGCTCGACCGCGGGCCGCGCCGGACAGCGGGGCGGCAACAAGCGGCGGAAGAAGCGCTGAGGGCGGGGCGGCGCCGTTCCGGCGCCCGTCGGCACCGGCGCCAAAGCGCGGCCTGTGTCCGACCGGTTCCGCTCTGCTGACCCAGGCTTTGGATCCGGGGCCGGCGTGGAAGGGGGCCCTGCCCCCTCGGGCCTTTGGCCCTCACCCCCGGGGTATTTAGGCCAGGGTGAAAGCCCATTCATCTTGCTTCAATACCCTCGCCGGAGGCGGCGGCGCCCGCAAGAAGGGCATGTTCTTTTCCGCCACCGCGCGGCGCGACATGTTTCGGGGGGGGGCCGCCGCGGCCGGAGGGATTCGAACAAACCCGCAGCCACCGTAAGGCCGGGGCACAGATCTCAAGAGACATCGCCCTTTTTCCCGCTGCCAGTCGCAAGCCAGCCAATGTTCTGGGCCGGACGCGGCGCTCTGGCCGGACCGGCTTTATCGGAAGCGGTGGAGGGATCATACCGGGGGCTGGCTGCGGCTCATTGCCCGCTCCGATGACCGGCGGGGGATACGAGCAGAGACCGGCAGCCCTGTCGGGCGGTGCGGCGGCGAGCCGGCCCCGGAAATGCGGGGCCGGTTCCGGGCGGCGCCTTTCAGGCGCGTTTGACCAGCCGGATCAGCAACAGCAGGATCACGGCGCCGATGGTGGCGTGGATGATGGCGGCCAGCCAGCCGCCGCCCATCGTCAGGCCGATCCGCGGCAGGATCAGAGCCGCGATGAAGGCGCCGACGATGCCGACCACGATATTGCCGATCAGACCGAAGCCGTAGCCCTTGACCAGTTGACCGGCCAGCCAGCCGGCGATCGCGCCGACGATCAGCAGGACGATGATGCTCTCGATACCCATATACCCTCCTCACTTTATGTTGCGGAGGCACCCGGGGGAGTGGTTTCGGGCGCACTCCTTGCGATGGCCAGGATCTGCGGCCATGGCTAAGAGTATACGAAAAAAGCGATATCTTACAATAATTTTTGCCCCGTTCCGCAGGCGCCGCATTTTCTGCGGGCCGCTGCAGGCCCTCCCGCGGCGACCGGGCCTTGCAACCCTGCAACCGGCAGGGGCGGCTTGACCCGGCATCGCCGGGCGCCGATCCTCGGGGCTCCGGACAGAGACAAGGCCCGCGATGAAACTGCTCGACCCGCATCATCCGTTCTTCGACCGCGCGCCTGCGCGCTGGCTGACCGCGCTTTTGCCGCTGATTTGGGCGGGGGTGGAGTTCTGGATGGGCCAGCCGCTCTGGGGCGGGGTGTTCCTCGCCGCGGGGCTTTACGCCGGTTACATGCTGTTCGTCGTCAGGCCGCGCGGGGACAGGTGACGAGGCCGCGCATCTCGCCGGAATCGCCCTGGAGCGCGGTTTCGCGCAGCCGGCAGCCGGTCACTTCAGGGATCAGCGCGATCATCGTGGCGCGGATCGCCTGATGCTCGCCCGGGGCCGCGAAGCCGAGGCGGATCACCTCGACCGCGTTCCCCTTCTGAAACACCACATAGTCGCGCCCGCCACGGCTGACGCGGGTCTTTTCCGCGCCGAACATATGCGGGGCGGGCTGGGCGCCGCAGGCGGCGAGGAACAGGGGCAGAAGAAGGGCAAGGACCGGAAAACGCATGAGCCGAACCTTACGCCTCAGGGTTAAGAAAACGTGAACGGCGGTGCGCGGCAGGACGAGCGGCGCCTCAGTGGAAACAGAATGCGAAAAACCGGGTGACAGCGCGAAATTCCTTGCCTATGGTCGCAGCCATGTCGAACCGCGCCCTCTTTACCGCCGCCTATTATTGGTTCTGCCGTTCCCGGCGGATGCGGTTGGCTGTGTAGGCGCGACGAAGCGACACTCCAGAAAACCCCGCAAGCCGCTGGTCCGACCGGCGGCTTTTCTTCTGGAAACCCAAGCCCCGGCCGGCCCTCTGACAAAAGAGAGAGACCCATGCCGACCGAGACCAACAACCTGCGCATCGCCGAATTGCGCCCCCTGCCCTCGCCCAGCGATCTCGCGCGCGACATCCCGCGCGACGAGGCGATGTCCGCGACCGTGGCCGCCAGCCGCGCGGCGATCCGCGACATTCTCTCCGGGCGCGACCCGCGGCTGCTGGTCGTGGTCGGGCCCTGTTCGATCCACGATCCCGAGGCGGCAATGGATTACGCGCGCCGCCTGATGGCCGAGCGCGAAAGGCTCTCGGACCGGCTGGAGATCGTGATGCGGGTCTATTTCGAGAAGCCGCGCACCACTCTGGGCTGGAAAGGGCTGATCACCGATCCGCATCTGGACGGCACCGACCGGATCGAGGACGGGCTGCCGATGGCGCGGCAGCTGCTGGCCGCGATCACCCGGCTCGGCCTGCCGGCGGCGACCGAGTTCCTCGACCCGATCATGCCGCAATATTTCGCCGATCTGATCGCCTGGGGCGCGATCGGCGCGCGCACCACTGAAAGCCAGATCCACCGCCAGCTTGCATCGGGCCTGTCCTGCCCGGTCGGGTTCAAGAACGGCACCGACGGCGGCGTGCAGGTGGCGCTGGACGCGATCCGCTCGGCGGCGGGGCCGCATTCCTTCCCGGCGATCACCGCGGAAGGCCGCGCCGCCATCGCCCGCACCACCGGCAACCGCGACTGCCATGTCGTGCTGCGCGGCGGTGCTGCGGGGCCGAATTACAGCGCCGCCGACATCGGGCGGATCGCCGGTGCGGCAGCGAAGGCGGGCGTCGATCCCGGAATCGTGGTCGATGCGAGCCACGCCAACAGCGGCAAGGATCCGGCGCGCCAGCCGGCGGTGATCCATGACATCATCCTCCAGATCCGCGCCGGTGAGCGGCGGATCCGCGGCGTGATGCTGGAGAGCAACCTGGTCGCAGGCCGCCAGGACGTGGTGCCGGGCCAGCCGCTCGCTTACGGCCAGAGCATCACCGACGGCTGCCTCGGCTGGGAGGACACGCGCGCGCTGCTGCATGATCTGGCCGAAGCGGCGACGGCCTCAGCCCGCGCCGCCTGAGGCGCGCAGGAAGGTCAGGAACTCTTTCACGCCGGTCAGCCAGGGGCGCTGGTCGGCGTGGAAGGTCTGGTGCAGGGGCTGCGGCACCACCAGACGCAGGTCATGCGCCTGCATCTCGGCCAGTTGCGCGCGCGAGATCGCGGGCTCCAGCGTCAGCAGATGCTTGACGCGGATGCGGTCGGCCTCGGCCAGAACCTGGCGCCAGCGGTCCTTGCAACTGGTCTTGACCGCCAGCATATGCAGCCGCCCGGCCGGGAAAGCGGGATCGGCATAGGCCGCCTCGCCCGGGAACAGGAAATCCGCCGCATTGCGCTTTTCGGTCGCCGCCTCGCGCTTGTGCGGGATGGCCCAGGCCTTCAGCAGCGCCTCGGTGTGATGGGCGAAGGCGTAGCCCGCGCGCGATTTGCGCCGGTTCTGCACCGTCAGCGAAAAGCCGAGGAACCCCGCCACATCGGCGCGGCCCGCGGTCATGAAGCCCCCGGCCAGCCGGTCGGTCACGACATGGCGCTCCAGCACGCGAAACAGCGCCTCCTCCTGCTCCATCCAGGCGATCAGCGCACCGTCGGGATCCGCCAGCGGATCGACGCCGGCCACGCTGTCACGCGCGAAGGCGGAAAACACCGCGGTCGACGGGAAGCCCGTGCCGAAGCGGCGGATCAGGCGCTCGGCGGCCTCGGGCTCGGGCTCGTCCGGCTCGATCCCGAGTTCGCCCAGGATGAACCGCGCGGCGAGGTCGATGCCGCGATCTCCGGCCGCGCCGATGCTGAGCGTGTAATCGTCGGTCAGTTGCAGACCGAACAGCCACAGGAGTTTCTGCTCGGCCGAACTCGCCGCCGGGCAGAGGATCGCCAGCACCCGGCGCGCGGGCGTCATGCACAGGAACAAAGTGTCGCCCGCCCGGGCGTGCCGCACCACCGGATGCGCCGCGGCGGGGTAGTAAAGCCGGTATTCCGGCGCGCGATGCGGCTGGCGCTGGCGGCTGTTGTACCAGGTGCCGGTCAGGTCGAGCCGCAGCGGCGGGGACAAATCGTCCATCCAGATCCAGGTGACCGGGATCTTCTCGCGCGCGGGCGGCGTGCCGACGAAGGTGCGGAACAGGTCCACCCCCTGGAATTCGTGCCCGTTCGAGGTGGCGGGATCGACCTCGGTCGCGCGCAAAACCTTGGCCCCCGCCCCGAGGAAATAGCGCGAGAGCGCCCCCTTCGCCGCCATCAACTCGCCCCGATGTCGATGAGCGCCTCGTCCGAGCGCAGCCAGGCGGCGAGGCTGTCCGCGACCTCGGCCACGTCGCGCCGCCCGCGGCCTTTCAGCGCGCATTCCCAGACCTGCGCCACCCGCCAGCCGAGACCGCGCAACGCCGCCAGTGTCCGCGCGTCGCGGCTCATATTGCCGCCGATCTTCGCGCGCCAGAACTCGGGGCGGGTCGCGGGCCAGCGGAACAGATCGCAGCCGTGGCCGTGCCAGAAACAGCCATGGGCGAAGATCACAGCGCGGTGTTTGGGCAGCACCAGATCGGGCCGCCCCGGCAGCCGCCGGTCCTGCAACCGGAAGCGGAAGCCGCGCGCGTGCAGCGCCTTGCGGATCAGGATCTCGGGCCGGGTGTCGCCGCCCCTGATCGCCGCCATGTTGCGGCTGCGGGTGGCGGGATCGTGAACGTCAGCCAAGTCTGCGCGCCTTTTGCGTCCCCGCCATCACCGTCAGGTCAGGCGGCAGCATAGCGCGGGCGGGGTCTGCCAAGGCCGGCACCGCGACGGAATAGCCGAACCGGCGGCAGGCCCGGGTGTCGGAAACCCGGCCGTCCTGGCCCAGCAGCCGCGCGCCTTCGCGGGGCGTCAGGCGGCGCATGCCGCAGGATGGCAGCCTCAGGCCGCCGCCCCCGGCGAACAGGTCGATACAGGTGAAACCTGGAAAACGGCGTCCGGCTTCGGCCGTCAGCAGCGCCATGACCGCGCCTTGCGGGCTTTCCTTACCGGGTTTCCGGCGGCAGATATCGCCCTCGCAATAGCCGGGATGCCGCGCGGCCCCGGCCACCGACCAGCCCGCGCGCTTCGGAAGGCTGTCGTATTCGGTCATCGGAGGGCGCCGCCGCAGCTACGGGAATTGTCCCGGCATTATGTCGGGGAACGCCCCGTCACACAAGAACGCCACGCAAACAAAGCGCGGGGGACCCGCCCCCCGCTTGCCGTTTATTCCGCCGCCTTCTTCTTCGCCGGAGCCTTTTTCGTCGCCGCTTTCTTCGCCGCGGGTTTTGCGGCGGGCTTCTTCGCCGCGGGCTTTTTCGCACCGGCCTTCTTCGCCGGGCTCTTGCCCGCCTTTTCGGCGACCAGCGCCAGCGCCTCCTCCAGCGTCACCGCCTCCGGCTCCATCCCCTTCGGCAGGGTCGCGTTGACCTTGCCCCATTTGACGTAAGGCCCATAGCGGCCGGGCATGACCTGGATCTCGCCACCGTCGGGATGCTCCAGGGTTTTCAGCGGCTGCGCCGCCGCCCCCCGCGCCCCCGGGCCACGCGCCCGTTTCAGCGCCAGCAGTTCCACCGCCCGATTCATCCCGAGGCTGAAGACCTCCTCGGCATCCGCGAGATTGGCATAGGTCGAGCCGTGTTTCACATAGGGGCCGAAGCGGCCCAGATTGGTCTCGACCGGCTCGCCGTCCTCGGGATGGCCGCCAAGCTGGCGCGGCAGCGACAGGAGTTGCAGCGCGCGCTCCAGCGTCAGGCTGTCGGGCGACCAGCCCTTGGGCAGGCTGGAGCGGTCGGGTTTCGGCTGCGCCTCCGTCGCCTCGCCGCGCTGGACATAGGGGCCGAAGCGGCCCGCCCGCAGGGAAATCTCGTGGCCCTGGTCGTCCTGGCCCAGGATGCGGCCGTCCGAGGCCACCGCCTCGGCATCGCCCGCAATCGGGCGGGTGTAGCGGCATTCGGGGTAATTGCCGCAGCCGATGAAGGCCCCGCCCGAGCGCGCGGTCTTCAGATGCAGCCGGCCGGTGCCGCAGGTCGGGCAGGCGCGCGGATCGCCGCCATCCGCCCGCGGCGGATAGAGATGCGGCGCCAGGAATTCGTCCAGCTTTTCCAGCACTTCGCCGATGCGCAGATCGGCGGTCTCGGCCACCGCGGCCGAGAAATCCCGCCAGAACCGGGCAAGCACGTCCTTGTAATCGCGCTCGCCCGCCGACACGTCGTCCAGCTCGCCCTCAAGCCCGGCGGTGAAATCGTATTCGACGTAACGGCGGAAGAAATTGGACAGGAACGCCGTGACCAGCCGCCCCTTGTCCTCGGGGATCAGCCGGTTCTTGTCCTTGCGGACATATTCGCGGTCGACGATGGTCGTCAGGATCGAGGCATAGGTCGAGGGCCGGCCGATCCCGAGTTCCTCCATCCGCTTCACCAGCGTCGCCTCGGTGTAGCGCGGCGGGGGCTGGGTGAAACTTTGCGTGGCCAGCACGCCGCCGCCCTCGCCGAGCACGGCCGAGGCGATGCGGGCCTCTTCGATCACGCTGTCGCTGTCACGCGAGGCGGCCTTGCGGAAGGCCTCCTTCAGCGCGCCCGGCGCAAGGGCGGCCTTCTCGCCCTGCATGATCTGCGGCAGGCGGCCCTCGTCCTCGTCGTCGTCGTCGCGGCCCTGGTCGTAGATGCGCAGGAAGCCGTCGAACAGCACCACCTGGCCGTTGGCGCGGAGCGCGACCTGGCCGTCGGGGCTGGCGATGTCCACCGTGGTGCGCTCCATCCGCGCCGCAGCCATCTGGCTGGCCAGCGTGCGCTTCCAGATCAGATCGTAGAGCCTGCGCTGGTCCTCTTCGACGCGCAGCTTCGCCGGATCCGCCGACATGTCGGTCGGCCGGATGCATTCATGCGCTTCCTGGGCGTTCTTGGCCTTGTTCTTGTACATCCGCGGGCTGTCGGGGACATAGGCCGCGCCGAACCGCCGGCCGATCTCGGCGCGCGCGGCCATCACCGCCTCGGGCGCCATGTCGATGCCGTCGGTCCGCATATAGGTGATATGGCCGGCCTCATAGAGCCGTTGCGCCGCGTTCATACACTGTTTCGCGCCCATGCCGAACTTGCGGCTGGCCTCTTGCTGCAAGGTCGAGGTCATGAAGGGCGGCCAGGGATTGCGGCTTGCCGGTTTCGATTCGACCCCGGCGACGCTGTAGGTTCGGGAAGTGACAGCCTTCACCGCCAGATCCGCCGCATCCAGCGTCGGAATGTCGAATTTCTGCAACTTCTGCCCGCCAAGCACGACCAGCTGCGCCTCGAACTCCTGGCCGCGCGGGGTGGTGAAGATCGCCTTCACCGTCCAGTATTCGCGCGCCTTGAAGGCCTCGATCTCCATCTCGCGCTCGACGATCAGCCGCAGGCAGACCGACTGCACGCGGCCCGCGGATTTCGCCCCCGGCAGCTTGCGCCACAAGACCGGCGACAGCGTGAAGCCGACCAGATAGTCCAGCGCGCGGCGCGCGAGATAGGCATCGACCAGCGCCTCGTCCACCTGGCGCGGGTGCTGCATCGCCTTGGTCACCGCATCCTTGGTGATGGCGTTGAAGGTCACGCGGCTGACGGTCTTGCCCTTCTTCAGGCTGCTGGCGAGCGCCTCTTTCAGATGCCAGGAAATCGCCTCGCCCTCGCGGTCGGGGTCGGTGGCGAGGATCAGCGTATCGTCG
Source organism: Pseudogemmobacter humi (assembly GCF_900609055.1). Lineage (GTDB taxonomy): Bacteria > Pseudomonadota > Alphaproteobacteria > Rhodobacterales > Rhodobacteraceae > Pseudogemmobacter > Pseudogemmobacter humi. The sequence goes on from NZ_UXAW01000091.1 coordinate 32,066, forward strand.
GATTTCAGCGCCTCAGCGATGGCGCGGACATGTTTCTTGCTTTCGGCCGCCACCTCCCATTTCATCGCGAAATCGTGGTCGGTATCGACCGAGCCGTCTTTCGGCGGCAGGTCGCGCACATGGCCGTAAGAGGCCAGCACCGTATAGTCCGGGCCAAGATATTTGTTGATTGTCTTGGCCTTGGCAGGAGATTCCACAACGACGACTGGCATGAAATCCTTTCCGCGAGGGGCTTTGACAAGAGGCGCGCTCAGATGTGCGGCAAAGCGGGGGTTTGTCAACCGCGCCCCGCAGCAGCGCGGGATCAGATCTGCGTCAGCGGCAGTTGCGGGGCGCGCTCTGCCGCCCTGCCTTCGGGTTCATGCCAGAGGCGGCGCAGGGGTGTCTGGCGGCAGCATCCCTCGCGAATCGCGGGGAGGGAGCCCTGGCCGCGGCGCGGCGCCATATCTGTTCCGGTCCGCCCGCGCGGCGCGGCGCGGTGTCCGGTTTTCCGCGGACAGGGGCCACCGCACCACCAAAACTTCACCCATGAGCGGCGCTGCACAGCCGCCTGCTCACAGCCGCGACAGCAGCCCGCCGGGCTGGCGCAGGATGCGCCCCTCCAGTTCCAGCGTCAGCAGTTCCGGCGCAAGGCTTGCCGGGGGCAGCGAGAGGTCGCGGATCAGCTGATCCTCGGGCAAGGGGCTGGGGCCCAGCCGGTCGAGGATCATATTGTGCAGCCGCGTCACCCCCGACAGATCCGGCGCGGGGCGCGGGGGCCGTGCGGCAGCCGGTTTCGCGGCCTCCGGTTCGGGCGGCGCCACCGGCTGCGGCGCCGGTTTCGGCATCGGCCGGGGCGTCGGGGCGGTGGCCAGCTCGCCGGTGTCGGACGAGACCGGCGCGGCCTGGCCCAGAGCCTCCAGCACGTCGCCGGTATCGCGCACCAGCGCGGCGCCGTCGCGGATCAGCATGTTGCAGCCCGCCGCGCGGGCGTCGAACGGATGGCCCGGCACCGCCAGCACCTCGCGCCCCTGGTCGAGCGCCAGCCGCGCGGTGATCAGGCTGCCCGAACGCGCCGCCGCCTCGACCACCACCACCGCCTGCGACAGCCCCGCGACGATGCGGTTGCGCAGCGGGAAATGCCGGGCCTGGGGCTGGGTGCCGGGGGGGTGTTCCGAGAGGCGCAGCCCGTGCTGGCGGATCTCTTCGGCCAGGGCCGCGTTCTCGCCGGGGTAGATCACATCGACGCCGCCGGCCTGGACCGCGATCGTGCCGGTCGCCATCGCGGCCATATGCGCCTCGGAATCCACACCGCGGGCAAGGCCCGAGACCACGGCAAAGCCCGCCTGCCCGATGCCGCGCGCAAGGCTGCGCGCCATCCGCACCCCCAGCGACGAGGCGTTGCGCGCGCCGACCAGCGCCACCATCGGCCGCATCAGCAGGCCCGCATCGCCCTGAAGCCACAGAAACGGCGGCGCATCGGGCAATCCGGCCAGCGCCGCCGGATAGAACGGATCGCCCAGAAACAGAAGCCGCGCGCCCGCCTTGCTCCCGGCGGCCAGTTCCGCGGCGGCGACGCCCGGCGGACAGGGCTGATAATCCCCCACCCCCGCCGCGCGGGCGATCGCGGGCAGCGCCGCCAGCGCCTCTCCGGCCGAGCCGTGCTCGGCCAGCAGCCGGTGGAAGGTCACCGCGCCGACCCGGCGCGAGCGAATGAGGCGCAGCCAGTCCAGCCGCTCCGCCTCCGTCTGGGGTGGGGTGGGGTGTGTGG
>NZ_UXAW01000091.1:33825-50650 GCF_900609055.1 Pseudogemmobacter humi
AACCCCCCCCCCCCCCCCCCCCCCCCCCCGCCCCGGCCCCGGGGCCGCGGAGAGGGGTAAAACCCCCAGGGGGGGGGGTGTGTGGGGTTCGGAAGCTGACCGTCGGGCATGTCTCTACCGCCTCATTCGCGACTCGCAGCATCGCGGACGGTGGTTAATGAAATCTGAATCGGTTAAATTTCTTCCTGACACCCGAAAACTGGCTCTACTGGCGCGACGGAATGGCGCTGTTTGGCCTTATGGCCGCGATTGATCCGAAGGGCCGGATTTGGTCCTATGCGCCAAAGCCGGCCCCGAGCACCGTCATTGGGGGGGCCCGCATGCCAGGGAGACGATCATGAAGAACGCCGAAGTCGCCAAACGCCGCGAGGACGCCATCTCGCGCGGGGTGGGGATGACCACCCAGATCTACGCCGACCGGGCGCTGAACTCCGAGGTCTGGGATATCGAGGGCAACCGCTACATCGACTTCGCCGCCGGGATCGCGGTGGTCAACACCGGCCACCGCCACCCGAAGGTGATGGCGGCGGTCACCGAACAGCTCGGCCGTTTCACCCATACCTGCCACCAGGTCCTGCCCTATGAGAATTACATCCGGCTGGCCGAGCGGCTGAACGCCCTCGTCCCCGGCGATTTCCCGAAGAAGACCATCTTCGCCACCACCGGCGCCGAGGCGGTCGAGAACGCGATCAAGATCGCCCGCGTCGCCACCGGGCGCAACGCGGTGATCGCCTTCGGCGGCGCCTTCCACGGCCGCACCTTCATGGGGATGACGCTGACCGGCAAGGTCGAGCCATACAAGAAGGGCTTCGGCGCGATGATGCCCGATGTGTTCCACGTGCCCTTCCCGCAGGAGGTGCACAAGATCACCACCGAACAGGCGATGGAAGGCATCCAGAAGCTGTTCAAGAGCGATCTCGACCCGGCCCGCGTCGCCGCGATCATTTTCGAGCCCGTCCAGGGCGAGGGCGGCTTCTACCCGGCGCCGGCCGATCTGGTGAAGGCTGTGCGCAAACTCTGCGACGAGCACGGCATCGTCATGATCGCCGACGAGGTTCAGACCGGCTTTGCCCGCACCGGCCATATGTTCGCGATGCAGGCCTATGGCGTGGCCGCCGACATCACCACGATGGCTAAGGGGCTGGGGGGCGGTCTGCCGATCTCGGCGGTGACCGGCCGGGCGGATCTGATGGACGCGAGCCAGCCCGGCGGCCTCGGCGGCACTTATGCCGGCAACCCGCTCGGGATCGCGGCCGCGAATGCGGTGCTGGATGTGATCGAAGAGGAAGACCTCTGCGCGCGCGCCAATGAACTGGGCTCGCGGCTGAAGCAGAAGCTGGAATCCCTGCGCGCCACCACCCCCGAGATCGTCGACATCCGCGGCCCGGGCTTCATGGTGGCGGTGGAATTCGCCGATCCGAAATCGGGGGCGCCGGATGCGGGCTTCACCGGGCGGGTGCGGCTGGAGGCGCTGAAGCGCGGTCTGATCCTGCTGACCTGCGGCGTTTACGGCAATGTCGTGCGCTTCCTCGCGCCGATCACCATCCCTGAGGCGCATTTCACCGAGGCGCTCGGCATCCTCGAAGAGGCGGTTGCGGCGGCCCGCCAGGGCTGAGCCGGACCGGCAGTCCGGGCCGCGAGGCACCTCGCCCCGCCGCCCGGCACTTCCGCAACGCGAATCCTGCGGGAGAAGATCCGACTTAAGGCTGCCGGCTGGGTTTCCCTTTGCGGGAAGCCTCGCCCGCCACGGCGGACGCGAGCCCTGGCGCGTCTCCCGCAGGCGGCAGGTTCGCCACATCCAGGCGTTCCACTTTGCGCCGGTATCGGGCGAGGCCAGGCTGCCCACACAGAAGCGGTTTCTGCCACACGGACCCCGGGCCTCTGTCCTGCCATAGCCCATCAGAGCACGGATCGGGCCCGGCGCAGGCGTGATCACCCTCCCCTCACCTGCCCTTGCCCGGGTGAAAGCCGGGACATCCCGCCTGCGCGCCGGTTGATGCCGGAGTTCCCCCCGAACGCAGGCTGTCCTGGCCGAGAGAAGGGCGCCGCATCGCGTTTTGCACGCGCTGCCGTCCGCCCCCGACGGCGGCGGCCCGCCGGGATCGGGACCGGAAATCCGCCGGTCGATTGACGCCGCGGGCGCAAGCGGGAACCTTCGGCGCAGGGGCTGCGTTTGATCACGTATCACTCTCCAGCCCGAAACAGACAAGAGGTTGTCATGAAAGCGATCGCTCTCTCCCTTTCCATCGCCGCGCTGGCGCTTTCGGCCTGTGTCGAGACCACGCCGACGCAAAACACCGTCCTGGGCGCCGTGGGCGGCGCAGCGGCCGGGGCCGCCGTCTCCTCACGGGACGACAGGACCAAAGGCGCGCTGGTCGGCGCGGCCGTCGGGGCGGCTGCGGCCACCTATCTGGGCCAGACCAGCACGCCCGGCCAGTGCTACTACCGCAATTCGGCCGGCCAGCGCTACGTCGCCGCCTGCTGAGCAAAAGCGGCAAACGGCCCCCCAGGGGGCCGTTTGGCATCGCGGGTCCAACATCACGGGTCCTGAGCGGCTTCGGCGCGATGGACTGGCCCTGAGCGTCACCTTCCGCCCCCCTCCTCAGCGCAGGCGGCGCTTCCGGCCGGAGGAAACCGGCCCGGGAGCAGCCGGTTGCCCGCCGCTGCACTGCAGCGGCCACCCGCCGAGACGGAACGCCCGCCCCGGCATCATCGCTCCGCGCTCAGCTTTCTTCCCCCCTGTCGAGCGCAAATGCAACCCGCCCTGCGGAAGGGCCGGAACTGATGGCATTCTGCGCCCACAGCGCATTCCGATCAACGCTTCTTGCGCCAGCAGGGGCCGAGCGGATACCCCACGGACATCAGTGCCTCACCGCAGGCCGGGAAAGCCCCGGCGACCGGCAAAGCAGCAGCGTTCTCCGCCCGGCAGACGCCGGGACTCGTCGCATGTCCGCGGCCACCTGGCCGAGGTGTCAGGTGGACCCGCCCCGCCCGGGCACGTTCGGACGGCCCCGGCAAAGGATGGGCGCGCGTGGCGCGGCCCGCCCGGCCATCCGGCCTGCGCGGCCTGACCCGACCGCTCCCCGGCACTCCCCGCAGCATATCGCGGATGCTGCGGCCTTGGCAGCGGCGGGGATCACGCCTAAGAGAGGGCGTCCCCTCAGCCCATTGCGCTTTCCCATGCCCCCTGGCCCTTCCCCCGCTCCGCCCGCGATCCGCATCGACTGCGGCCCGGTTGTGCTGGGCGGACGCGAGGTGCTGGCGCCCCTGCGGCTCGATCTGGCCGAGCGGCGCATCGGCATCGTCGGCCGCAACGGCTCGGGCAAGACCACGTTTCTGCGGCTGCTTGCCGGGCTGATCGCGCCACGGTCGGGGGGCGTCAGCATCGGCGGCCAGGACCCGTTCCGCGACCGCCGGGCGGCGCTGGCGCAGATCGGCATCCTGTTCCAGAATCCCGACCATCAGATCCTCTTCCCCACCGTGGCCGAGGAACTGGCCTTCGGCCTCGCACAGCAGGGGCTGCGCCAGAAGGACGCCATGGCCCGCGCCCGCGCGACGCTGGCCGCCGAGGGTCGTGCGCATTGGGCCGAAGCGCCGGTCTCGACGCTGTCGGGCGGGCAGAAGCAATATCTCTGCCTGCTGTCGCTGCTGCTGATGGCGCCCTCGACCCTGCTGCTTGACGAGCCGTTCTCCGGGCTGGATCTGCCGACGACCCACCGGCTGCGCCGCCGGCTGGCCGCGCTGGACCAGCGGCTGATCCTGATCGGCCACGATCCCCCCGGGCTGGAGCAGACCGACCGGGTGATCTGGCTGGAAGAGGGCCGGATCGCCGCCGACGGCCCGCCCGAGGTGGTGCTGCCCGAATTCACCCGCGAGATGGGCCGGATCGGAGAGGCCGATGCTGACACTGACCTCGCCGGTTGACACCCCCTGGCACCACCTGCCCGCCGGCGCGAAACTCGCGGCGCTGGCCGGGTTCACGCTGGTCCTCTTCGCGCTGAAATCGCCCTGGGCGCTCGGGGCCGCGCTCGGCCTCGTCCTCGCGCTGCATCTGCCGGGAGGGCGGCGCTTCGGGCTGCACGCGCTGAAGATGCTGCGGCCCCTGTGGTTCTTCGTGGTGGTGGTCTCGGCCTGGCATCTCTGGACCGGCGAGCCGCGGACCGGCGCGGTGATCGTGCTGCGGATGATCGCGGCGGTGGCGGCGGCCAATCTGGTGACGATGACCACGCGGCTCTCCGACATGCTTTCGGTGATCGAGCGGCTGATGCGCCCGCTGGCGCCGCTGATCCCGCCGCGGCGCCTCGCGCTGGCCTTCGCGCTGGTGATCCGCTTCATCCCCGCCCTCGGCGAGAGCCTCGCGCGGATCCGCGACGCCTGGGCCGCGCGCAGCCCGCGCCGGGCGGGCTGGCGGGTGCTGGTGCCCGGCGTGCTGGCGGCGCTCGACGATGCCGACCGCGCCGCCGAGGCCCTGCGCGCCCGCGGCGGCACCGACGGCGAGCCGCCGCGGGGGTGATCCGCATCCGCCTGGCTCCGGCGCCCCGCGCCCGGTTCCCGAAGCGCGAGGCACGGCGGGCAGACCGGTACGCAGGCGGCCTCTGCCCGTTCTGCCCCGGCGAGACCCTGAAGCGCGGGGTCCGACCCATTTGCGGCCCGCCTCAGAAAGCGAAGGCTGCTCCACCGTCAATCATCCTCCGCCGGTTTTGTCGGCACGACGGCCAGATCCTCACCGGCGCGTCGCCGTGCGGACATGATCTGGCAGAAGTTCGGCCCCGCGCCCGGGACCCGGGCCGGTGAGCCAGCCGGATGTGAGCCTCTTGCACCCCGGGTGGGGCCGTGAGTGTGCTGCGGCACTGGATGCGGAGACCGCCAGCCTCTCGCGGGAACCGGCGGATGCGGCGGGGATCGCGCGCCGGAGATAGCGCGCGCCCGCGGGCGAAGCCTCGCAGGCCCCGCAGAATGCCGGGATCACCCCCGGCAGCCTGACACGCCGATCACCAGACAAGACTGAAGCTCAAACTGCCCGGCACGGGCAAGAGCGCGGCCGCTACCCGGGTCTTGCGCCGATGCGGCGGCGCAGAATAGGATCCGCCGCAATCGCGAAAGGATCCCCCATGGAACGCTCCCTCACCCATATCGCGCTGTTTGCCGCGCTGATCGCCATTCTCGGCCTCGTGCCGCCGATCCAGCTCTCGTTCGGGGTGCCGATCACCGCCCAGTCGATGGGAATCATGCTTTGCGGCACCGTGCTGGGGGCGAAACGCGGCACGCTTGCGGTGCTGCTGTTCCTCGCGCTGGTCGCCGCCGGGCTGCCGTTGCTGGCGGGCGGGCGCGGGGGCCTCGGCGTCTTCGCCTCGCCCACGGTCGGCTATCTGATCGGCTTCGTGCTGGCGGCCTTCGTCACCGGCCTCGCCGTCGAGAAGACCACGCTGCCGGTGGGCGTCGCCGCCGGGGCGGGTGCGCTGATCGGCGGCGTGGGGGTGCTGTCGGTCTCGGGCATCCTCGGCATGGCGGTCATGCTGGACAAGACTGTCGGCGAAGCCGCCTATCTCGCCGCCGCCTTCCTGCCGGGCGATATCCTCAAGGCGGTGCTGGCGGGATTCATCACCAATGCGCTGGCGCGGATGCGGCCCGCCTCGGTGCTGTCGCGCGCCTGAGCGGCACCGCCTTCCGGCCCCCGCGGGGGCCGGGCCCGCGCGGCTCAGGGCGCCAGAACCAGCGCCGAGCCGATCCCGCCCGCCGCCGCGATGGCCGCAAGGCCCGCCCCGCCGCCCGCGCCGGTCAGGTCGTGGAACAGCCGTACCGCCAGCACCGCGCCCGAGGCCCCGATCGGATGGCCGCGCGCAAGCCCGCCGCCCTTCGGATTGACCCGCGCCGGGTCGAGCCCCGCCCCGTGGACACAGGCGATGGCCTGGACGGCATAGGCCTCCATCACTTCCGCCTGGACCAGTTCGGCCGCTGAGAGCCCCGCCTCGCCAAGCGCCGCCGAGATCGCCGCGACCGGCGCGAGGCCGGGCTCCGCCGGATCGCCCCCCAGCGTCGCCGCGGCGCGGACACGCAGCGCGGGCCGCCCGCGCGCCAGAGGCGGCGCCACCACCACCGCGAAAGCCGCCGCATCCGCCGCCACCGCCGCATTGGCCGCGGTGATCGTGCCGGTGATCACCGGCGCGCGGGCCGTGGTCGCCGGGCTCAGCCCGCGGGTGAAACTGTCGCGCCCGAGCCCGTCCAGCGCCACGATCTCGGGCCAGCCGCGCACCGCAAGCGCCCTCAGGTGGCTCTCCACCGCCCAGGCATCCTGTTCCGCCCGCCCGATCCCGAGCCGCCGCCCCAGCAGATCCGCCGCGAGCGCCATATCCGGGTCGCGCTCCGGCCAGGGGGTGAAGGGCGCCTGGTCATAGGGGACGCCATCCCGCAGCCGCTGCGGGCGGCGCGAATGGCTCTCGACACCACCGGCGACCACCACCTGCGCCCGCCCCGCCGCGACCAGCGCAGCGGCGAGCGCGATGGCATCCAGCCCGCCCGCGCATTGCCGGTCGATGCTCAGCCCCGCCACCCGCTCGGGCAGGCCCGCAGCCAGCGCGATGCGCCGCGCCGGATTGCCGCCGAGGCCAATCGCCTCGGAACAGATCAGTTCCCCCACCTGCCCCGGCTCCAGCCCCGCATCCGCGAGCAGAGCGAGCACCACCGGCGCGGCCAGCGCCTCGATCCCGAGCGCAGCGAGGCCCCCGCCCCGCGGCGCAACGGCTGTGCGCCGCGCCGCCGTGACAAAGGCCCTCACAGCCTCGCCCTCAGCGCCGCGAAATCGGTCTTGCCCGAGGCGAGTTCCGGCCAGTCCTGCCGCCAGACCAGCCAGCGCGGCGCCTTCATCGGCCCGAGGCGCGCGCGCAGCGCCGCGAGGATCTCGCCTTCCCGGGCGGGCTCGCCCCGGACCACCGCGAACAGCACATGGCCGCGCCGCGCATCCGGTTCGGCCAGAACGGCGGCGCGGCTCACGCCGGGCATCGCCTCGATCATCGCCTCGATCTCTTCGGGAAAGACATTCTGGTCGGCCACGCTGACCATCCGCCCGCGCCGCCCCGACAGATAAAGGAAACCGCCCTCGAACCGCCCCATCTCGCCCACCGAGAGCCAGCCGTCGCGCCAGCACGCGCCCCCCTCGCCGCCCCCGGCGTAGCCCTCGAACAGATAGGGGCTTTTCACCCAGATCTCGCCTTCGTCCACCAGGATCTCCACCCCCGGATAGGGGCGGCCGACCGAAGCGGCGGGCGTCTCCTCATCGGCCAATGTGATGAAACTCGCCTCGGCCGCGCCGTAGAATTCACGGATCGCGGCACCCGGCGCCATCTGCGCCAGATCCGCGCGCAGCTTCGCATCCAGCTTCGATCCGCCGCACAGCACCAGCCGCAGATCCGCCAGCGCGCCATAACCGCAAAGCGCGCGCAGCTGCGCGGGCGTCGCGTAAAGCGTGTCGATCCCGCGCGCCGCCAGCGCCCGGTGCTGGCGGTCGGGCCGCAGCCCGGCCAGAACATGCACCTCACAGCCCAGATGCAGCCCTTCCAGCGCGCCGTAAAGCGAGAGCGAATGCACCAGCCGCCCCGGCACGGCGACGCGCCGCCCCGGCCCCAGACCGAACAGCCCGGCATTGACGGTGAAACTGCGGATCCAGCTTGCCTGGCTGCGGCGGATCCGCCGCGGCACTCCGCCCGAGCCCGATGTCAGCGTCTCGAACACCGGAACCTCCCCCGGCGCAGGCGCGGGCCCGTCCGCCCCGGCGCGGATCGCGAAACCGCCGCCCGAAGCAAGGGCGCATGCAAGCGCCCGCGCCGCGGGAACATCGGGGATCACATTGCCGCAGGGCCGGATTTCGGGAAATGCGGTATCTGCGGCCGCAAGCCCGGACTTTGCGGTGCCAGGAAGCCGGGCGCCGGGCGAAACAGCCCCGGCAATGCCCGCCGCCGCAATCTGCTCCTCCGGCAACTCCCCGGCGCCGTCCGGCCGGTAAAGCCGCGCCGCGGGATGCCAGCGAAAGCCGGTCGCGCTCATCCCAGCAGGGTCGCGATCCGGCGCAGCGCCAGCAGATAGCCTTCGGTGCCGCAGCCCGCGATCACCCCGTCGGCGCGCTGCGAGACGTAAGAGTGATGCCGGAACGCCTCGCGCCGGTGGATGTTCGAGATATGCACCTCGATCACCACCCCGTCGAAGGCGTTCAGCGCGTCGAGGATCGCCACCGAGGTATGCGAATAGGCGCCCGGGTTGATGATGATCGCCGCGCTGTCCTCGCGCGCGGCCTGGATGCGATCGACCAGCGCGCCCTCGTGGTTCGACTGGAAGGCGGCGATCTCAAGCCCCAGTTCAGCCGCCAGAGCGGCCGAGGCGGCCTCGACATCGGCCAGCGTCTCATGACCGTAGATTTCAGGCTGGCGCCGGCCGAGCAGGTTGAGATTCGGCCCGTTCAGCAGCGTGACACGCTTCGCCATCGCATTCCCTCTTCAGATCCCGGCATTCCGGGGCGCGACGATAAAGCAATGCCCGCGCGCGGCAAGCCCCCGTCCGGCTCCGGCGTTGCCCGAGGTCTGCGCCGGGGCGGTGTCAGACCCCGCTCAGGCATGGCTGGCCGGGGACCGAGATTTTCCCAGAGGCCCGACGCCGCGCTTTCGTTCCGCTGCGGGGGGGCTTTGATCCGGCTTCAGAGGACGTGGTTCTTCGCAGGTTCTGAAAGCCGGCGCTCTGACACCGCCTGCGCCGGGACGGGCCGGATGCGGGGGACACGCATCGCGGCGGAAAGGCCGCCGCATAAAAAATGCGGCCACGTCCCGGGGACGGCGGCCGCAACGGGGAGATGTTTGTGCCGCCCTCAGGCGACGTTTTCCAGCACCACCCGGGGCTGGATACCAAGCGCGCGCACGACCTCGCGGGTCAGTTCCGGGCGGTTGAGCGTGTAGAAATGCAGATCCTCCACGCCCCCCTCCAGCAGCCTGTCGCAAAGCTGGGTGCATTGCGCGAGCGCGTAAAGCTCTTCGCGGCCGTCCTTCACCGCGCGGCTGAAGGCCTCGTCCAGCTTCACCGGCACCTGGGTGCCGCAGCGCGCGGCGAATTTCTTCGCCCCCTCCCAGGAGATGATCGGCAGGATGCCGGGGATCACCGGCACCCCGATCCCCGCCTTCACGCAGGCGTCGCGGAAGCGGAAGAAGGTGTCCGGCTCGAAGAAGAACTGGGTGATCGCCGAAGTCGCCCCGGCATCGACCTTGCGCTTCAGATACTCCACATCGGCCCCGGCATGGCCTGCATCGGGATGCGGCTCGGGATAGGCGCCGACCCGCACCTTGAACCTGCCGGTCTTCGCGATGGCTTCGACCAGTTCCACCGACGAGGCGAAGCCCTCGGGATGCGGGGTCCAGGCCCCTGCCCCCTTCGGCGCATCGCCGCGCAAGGCGACGATCTCGGTCACGCCCTGGGCGGCGTAGCTTTCGACGATCTCCAGCGTCTCGGCTTTCGAGGCATCGACGCAGGTCAGATGCGCCGCCACGTTCAGCCCGTAATTGCGGTGGATCGTGCCCACGGCCTCATGGGTCAGCTTGCGGGTGGTGCCGCCCGCGCCATAAGTGACCGAGACGAAATTCGGATCCATCGGCGCCAGCGCCCGCACGGTTTCCCACAGCCGGAACGACGCATCCAGCGTCTGCGGCGGGAAGAACTCGAAGGAAATGCGGGGTGCGGCGGTCATCATGGTTCTCCTTGAACACGCCCCCTTGTCGCCGATTCCCCAATGTGAGACAAATTCATAATCCGCACCATCTTTATGAATTCACCGCATGTATATCGAGCTGAAACATCTGCGCACCATCCGGGCGATCCATCAGGCCGGCGGGCTCGCCCGCGCGGCCGAGATGCTGAACATGACGCAATCGGCGCTGTCGCATCAGGTGGCGGGGCTTGAGGACCAGGCCGGGATGGAGCTGTTCGTGCGCCGCTCGAAACCGATGCGGCTTTCGGCGGCGGGGTTCCGGATGCTGCGGATCTCTGAGCGCATCCTGCCCGAGATCGACGCGCTGGAAGAGGAATTCGCCGCGCTCCGCTCGGGCAAGACCGGGCGGCTGCATATCACCCTGGAATGCCACGCCTGCTACGACTGGCTGTTTCCGGTGCTGGAGATGTTTCGTCACGCCTGGCCCGAGGTCGATGTCGACATCCGCGCGGGCCTGGCCTTCGACGCCATGCCGGCGCTGAACCGCGAAGAGGTGGATCTGGTGATCACCTCGGACCCGGCGGCGCAATCCGGCGTCACCTTCAACCCGCTGTTCGACTATCACCCGACCTTCGTGGCCTCGGCGCAGAACCCACTGGCGGCGAAGCCCTTCATCGCCGCCGAAGATTTCCGCGACCAGGTGGTGATCACCTATCCGGTCGGCCGCGACCGGCTGGACCTGTTCACAGAAGTGCTGACCCCCGCGAAGGTCGAGCCGCGCGGCCACCGCACGGCGGAACTGACGGCGGTGATCCTGATGCTGGTCGGCTCGAACCGGGGGGTGGCGGTGCTGCCCGACTGGGTGATGCGCGAGGTGAGGAGCAGCGCGGATTACGTCACCCGCCCGCTCGGCCCCGATCCGGTGATCAAGCGCATGTATGCCGCCACCCGCGAGGAAGACGCCGCCCGCCCCTATGTCGCGCATTTCCTGCGCCTCGCCCGGGTCGAGGCGGTGAAACTCCAGCGCGGCTGAACGGGAGACGGCCCGCCGCAGCCGATGGAAGGCGACGCCGCGGAACCGCCCGGCGGGCCTGTATCCCGTGGGCTGCGCGAGAGGCCATCCCCTGTCGCGGAAAAGCGCCTGGCAGGGCGGGAAAGCCGGACCTTCCCCTTGACCAGATCCTCGTTGACTTGGCGCGGGATGCGCAAAATGCTGACCGCCGTATGTTTCGATTCTGCCAGGTGACTTTTTACCGCGAATACCGGAGGCCCTTATGCGCGCCATGATTGCAGCACTGGTTCTGGCTCTGATGCCCGCTCTGCTTCACGCCGAGGCCGCGCAGATCCTGCCCGGAGCCCTCGCCCTGGGGCCCGAGCCGCCTGCCGCCGAAGCGCCCCTTCCCGACGAGCGCATCCTCGCGGCGGCGACCGCGGGCGTCGCGGTTCTGATGCATGAGGCGACGAAAGCGGTGATCGAGGTCCGCGTCTCGATCTCGAAGCAGATGATGGAGGTCCGGCACCGGGGCGAGCTGGTCTATGAGTGGCCGGTCTCGACCGCGCGCAAGGGCAAGATCACGCCGCTCGGCTCGTTCAGGCCGCAATGGCTGTCGAGGAACCACAAATCCAGCCTCTACAACAATGCGCCGATGCCGCATTCGATCTTCTACAGCGGCAATTACGCGATCCACGGCACCGATCAGGAAGCGAAACTGGGCCGCCCCGCCTCGGCCGGCTGCGTGCGGCTGAGCCGCGCCAATGCGAAGATCCTCTTCGCGATGGTGGTCGAGGAAGGCAAGGACCGGATGCGGGTCGATATCGTGGACTGATGCGGCCTGGCGCGGTTTCACAGATCCTGAGAAGTGTTCATCCGCTGAATCCGGCGTGTCGGCCGGATGGAATGAGGAAACCGGCACCGCCGCGCTGCGAGGCCCGGAACCGGCCAGCCTGCAACGACGTGTGTCAGACATCAGAGCTTCCTGTCTCACGGTCGAGGATTTGATGTGCCTGATCGCCAGGACCGTCAGGCATTTCCACCCAAAACGTCAGTCAAAACTGACCCACTCTGCCGGATGCAAGGCATCAGTTCTGCGGGACAGAGCGGACGGTCGCCCCACTGATGGGGATCGATGATCATCCCGAAACGGCGAGGCGCCGGAGCACCATGATCGGGCCAGGATCGTGCCCCCGGCCTGACTCCGGCAAACGCAGCGTCCGGATAGCCGTTTGCGGAGAACAGGCCTGCGCTTCGGGATACAGCTTCAGGCTGAAAGCTCTCGCCGCACGATATCGGCGCCCGCGCTCAGCGCCGCCAGCTTCCCCCTTGCCACGTTGCGAGGCAGGGGCGCCATGCCGCAATTGGTGCAAGGATAGAGCTTGTCGGCATCCACGAACCGCAGCGCCTTGCGCAGGACCTCGGCAACCTCTTCGGGGGTCTCAACCGTATCGGTCGCCACGTCGATGGCCCCGACCATCACTTTCTTGCCCCGCAGAAGCTCGATCAGATCCATCGGAACGTGGGAGTGCTGACACTCCAGCGATACCATGTCGATGCCCGATGTCCGCAGCCTGGGGAAGACCGCCTCATATTGCCGCCATTCGGCGCCCAGGGTCTTCTTCCAGTCCGTATTGGCCTTGATCCCGTAGCCATAGCAGATGTGAACGGCGGTTTCGCATTTCAGACCCTCGGCCGCCCGCTCAAGCGCGGCAACCCCCCAGTCGTTCACCTCATCGAAGAAGACGTTGAAGGCCGGCTCGTCGAACTGGATGATGTCGATCCCGGCCGCCTCCAGTTCCCGCGCCTCTTCGTTGAGGATACGGGCGAATTCCCAGGCCAGCTTTTCGCGGCTTTTGTAATGGCCGTCGTAAAGCGTGTCGATCATGGTCATCGGACCCGGCAGGGCCCATTTGATGGGTTGCGTGGTCTGCGCGCGCAGGAATTTCGCATCTTCGACGAAGACCGGCCTGTTGCGCGACACCGCTCCGACGACGGACGGAACGCTGGCATCATAGCGGTTGCGGATCCGGATGGTTTCGCGTTTCTCGAAATCGACGCCTTCCAGATGCTCGATGAAGGTGGTGACGAAATGCTGACGTGTCTGCTCGCCGTCGCTGACGATGTCGATGCCCGCCTGCCGCTGATCATTCAGCGCCACGCGCAGGGCGTCCTGCTTGCCTTCAAGCAGTTCCTCGCCCTCCAGCTTCCATGGCGACCAGAGTTTCTCCGGCTCGGCGAGCCATGAGGGTTTGGGCAGGCTTCCTGCGGTGGAGGTGGGCAGCAATTTGTTCATGGCGCGTTTTCCTGGCTTGTCCGGATGATCAGGCGGCGTATCGGGCGGACCATTCCGCGAGAATGTCCTGGCAGGGGGTGATGAAATGTTCCTCTGCGAACCTGCCTTGTTCCAGGGCCAGCCGGCTGCGTTCCTCCCGGTCATAGGTGACCCGGGTCAGCGAGTAGTCGCGATGCGTCAGGCTGGGCCGGAACACAGCCCCTGCGGGAGAATTGGCGTTGTAGATTTCCGGGCGGTAGATCCGCTGGAAGGTCTCCATCGTGCTGATCGTGCCGACAAGCTCCAGGGTCGAGTAGTCATTGAGCAGGTCGCCCGCGTGATAGAACGCCAGCGGCGCAACCGCGTTCGGGGGCATGAAGTTGCGGACCTGCAACCCCATCTTCCCGAAATAGCGGTCGGTGACGGAGAGGTCATCCTGCCGGTATTCGACGCCGAGAACGGGGTGCCGGTTCCCGGTTCTGTGGTATGTGCGGCTGGCCGAGACGCTCAGGCAGATGACCGGCGGTTTGCCGGAGCACTGCCGATAGGCTGCCGAGTCCAGGAAGCCCTTGAACAGGTTGCCGTGCAACTCGCCGAAATCTTCCGGCACCTTCAGGTCCTTGCGATCCCGGTTGTGCCGGGGCAGCACGACGCTGAAATCGTAATCCCGCACATAGGACGAGAAGTTGTTCCCCGCGATGCCGTCGATCCGTTTGCCGGACAGGCGGTCGAGGATGGTCGGCTTCAGAATCTCGATCAGCGGGAAGGCATCGATGCCACGCCCATCGCCGACGCTCAGCGCGACGGAGATGATGTCGAGCTCGACCGAGTAGCGGTCACGGCCGGGATTGTCCCAGTCCGCCAGTGCATTGAAGCGGTTGTCGATCATCGAAAGCGCGTTGCGCAGATTGTCCTGCCGCAATTCGCCCCTGGCCAGATTGGCGAAATTGGTCGTAGCGCGGGTGTTGTCCGACGGACAATAGGTGTCGTCGAAACGAACGGTCGTGATGGAACAGGCGAGGTCACGTCTCATCCAGGCATGCCTTCCGAGTGGCCCGCGGACACGGGCCTTGAAAACCAGACGATCCCCGTGACGATTGTCACGAAGCGGCGATTTCACCTTGCGGATAGGCCGCTCCCGACGCGCCCACCGCGGCCGGAACAGGTGAGAGATCGAGGCAGGTTTCCTGACTTACGGGTCGTCACCTGATCCGGCCTTCCCGACGCGAACTCCGCGCCAGTGGCATGTCGGACAGGCTCTCCGCCAACAGTTGCGGGGGCAGCTCCGGATTTGGCGAATGCCTGACCGGATTCCCTTTTACCCGGGGTTTCCCCCGGCACCTTGATCTGCCGATAGGGTCAGCCGGATCGGTGCCCGAGTCAACCTGGCCGAGGCATCGAAATTTTCATCTGGATTATGAGGATGACACAGGGAAAGGTGAAGCGACGAGAGCAGCCCGGTGGGGAGAACCTCGCGCCGGTCCTTGCAGAGCGACTGTCCGCCAGGGGCCCTTCGCGTCGGTGACGTGACCCCGGCTGAGATTCCAGTTGGGTCAGAAATCTGACGGAAAGCCAGAAGTGTCTGACACACCATAAAAGTATCAGATGTCAGCGATTCCTGACTCATTCACCTTCAGTTTCTCAACGATTGGCTGAACGCCTGTCAGCCAGTTCTACCCCAAACCTCAAGCATTTCCCGCCCAACTAGGATCGACTGCCGAAGCCACTGGCCGCTCTCGGCCCATAGCTGCCGGTCGACCTCGACAAATGCTGCTTTGCCGAATTCCCGGAAGCTGCCGTTCGTCTCGCGCCGCAGCAAACACACGGCCAAGATCGCAGCGATGCGCGTTATAGCTGTCGCTTCCAAGTGCGGGAGCGCCAAGCTCAACCTATAAGTCGGTCGCTGCGCGAGGGCGGTGAGTGGGCCTTCCGCCACACAGAATCAACATATATAGCTGTCGTCCATCATATCCGCTCGGCTTGGGGCACAATTCCAGATGTTTGTGTCGCTGAATTCCTAAGTCAGCCCAAGTCATACTCTGAGACTGCTTATCTTTGCACCATGCCAGATAAACAAAGCATGCTGGATTCGCTTTCATCAACACGCAGGAAACTTGGCCCCGGAGCTTTTTGGACTGCCTGCTGAACCCCTCGTCCCGGATGACCATGGCTGTTGGTACCGACAGCCGCGATCGCGAAAGTTAGGTCTGGGAATGCCTTAAGTACCGAGCAGTCGAAACTAAGGTCCGACCCGTGGTGTGGCAGCATTAATTGTCCAATCATTGGTGCGTAGCGGCCATAGAACTGAAGGAATTTTTTTCGACGCTTGGTAACTGAAAGATCGAAATCTCCGGTCGAAAGCCAACCAGGCTGCACCACCCGCCGTATAAGATTACCTTGGCGGGCTGTGCATTGAAGTTTGTAACCTGGTACGAATCCCGGGCCAGCATAAAGCGCCATAGAATGAAGGTTGTGTGACACCCAGACCGCATCGTAGCACTTCCGAAGCTTATCGCGTCCTGCTTTCGCACGCGCGGCATCAGCGTAAGCCTTTGCTGTGAGGCCGCTGCCGAATTCATTAATCAGGGCAGCCTCGAATGAGGCGAGCTTTGCAGCGGAAGGCTTGAAAGCAAAGGGAGACAGCACCCAGTTGAGTTGCCCGCAGGTTCCCGAGATCGGCGCGACCGCTCCCGCCGGAACGCGGATGATCTCTGCGCTGTCTGATGAGCCCGCAGGTGCGACCGACGGCAACCTTCGCGTCCAATCGTACTTCAACCGCCCGCGACTGCCGTCGGGTACGATCTCACCGCTACCAGTGGGGTCGATAGGATCGGGACCGTCTGAACCTTCGTCTTCTTCGCTGTGTCCATCAATGTAGGTAATCCGCTGAACGCCGCGGGCACCAAACCAGTCGCTCGGACTAGAGACAAGATCAATAAACGTACCCGACAATGAGCCATTTCCGGCCGCTGCTGCTAGATGCAGCGCCCATTCGACGTCACCGAGATACGGCAGGATAACTTCGTCAACCGCGTCAACTGCTGACAGCAGCTTGTCCACCCCTACGACGTGATCGCCGTCGAGGTGAGATAAGAACAGCATGTCTAGACGCGCGCCGGCGATCGCCTTGATTTGCTCGTTTAGAACGTCCTGCTGATTAGATCCGCAATCGTAAGCCCAGGCGAACGCGGGATCGCCCACGAAGGGGGCGATGCCCAAAGAACGCCCATGTTCGGTCAGCCAACCGGCGTGGAAGCCGCCTTGGCCGACTGGAAATTGGACCTCAAAAAAGTCGATTCTGGTCATGACGTGAAGCTAGGCCGTTCGAGGCAAGAGATACAAGGGATAAGCAGTCACGCTTGACGAGCTGGGCAAACGTATGAATCCGGCGTAGCCCGCCGCTATGCGGCTTCGCGGCGGATTGATAGGCTCCAATTCCAGGGGAGCAGTTTGTTAACGCGCGAGGCTGTGGTGTTTGGCAGCCGTGTCAGCACATCGGCCAGCCAAGCTTGGGGGTCGACGTCGTTCATCCTGGCAGTGACGATGAGGGAGTACATGAAGACCGCGCGGTCGCGGCCGCGAGGGAAACCGGCGAAGAGCCAAGCTTTTCGGTCCAGAGCCACGCCGCGCAGGGCGCGTTCGGCCACGTTGTTCGTTAGGCAGACGCGGCCGTCGTTGAGGAAGCGGGTGAATGCCTCGCAGCGGCCATCGCCATCGAGCATGTAGCCAATCGCCTTGGCGACGGGGTTCTGCGGCGACATCCGTGCCCGCTGGGCTTGCATCCGTGTGAGCTACTCCCCGGAAATCGGACAGTGACGGAAGCTACGATCTGACGTTTGCTGGTCTCCAATGACGAGGAGATCAGGAATGCGGAAAC
>NZ_UXAW01000092.1 GCF_900609055.1 Pseudogemmobacter humi
GGGTCCCGGGGGGCGGGCCTCCGGTTGTGGCTGCCCGTCAGCCTGTGCCGGCCACCGCCGGATTGAGGCGGGCCTCAAGCCAGGCGACGCCTTCCGGCAGGCTGCGCGGCCGGGACGGCGGGATAGGCGGGCGCCGGCACCGCTCAGGCCTCTGCCGCCAGCGCGATCTTCGTCTGCGCCTTCAGCGCCAGCGCCAGCGAGGCGAAACGCGCCTGCGCCACCTCGCCGAACAGGCCCGCGCCTTCCTCGGTCAGCTCCAGCCCCAGCACCTTCTTTTTCGGCAGCCAGATCAGCTTGCCCGCCCGCGCCGGATCGCCCACGGCGAACATCGCGCCGAAGCGCATCGCCTTGCCCAGCACTTCGGCCTGTTTCAGATCCTGGTCGGACAGAAGCCGGAACAGGGGCTCCAGCCGGCTGCCCGCGCGCGAGCTTTTGTAGCGGTGCAGAAGCGCGAGGCCGAGAAACACCCGGCCCGGATGGTCCAGCCCGCCCAGATTGGCGCGGGTCGCGTTGTCGAAACAGGCCTCGGCCCGGTAGTCGGGATGCGCGCGCCAGGTGGTGTCGTGCAGGAGGCAGGCCGCCTTGATCAGCCGCTGGCGGTCCTTGCTTTCGCCCTGGAACAGCGGCGCCAGAAAGTCGTTGAGCTTCTTGCCGAAGCCCGGCATCCGGGCCTGGGTCCGCTCGGTCATCCGCGCGGCCTCGATCAGCGGGTCGCGCTCGCGCAGGCGTTCGGGCATCTGCTCGAACAAGAGGCCCTCGCGGATCCCGTAGGCGGAAACGTCGATCTCTTTCGGTTTCAGCACCCTGACCAGTTCGCGCAGCACCTCGCAGGCGGTGGGCACCAGTTCCATCCGCTCGGCCGAGGTGCCGGTGCGCGCGCGCAGCATCCCCGGATCCGAGGCCGCGATCCAGTCCAGCGTGTCGAGCAGGCTTTCCGGCGTCATCCGGTATTCGTGCAGCACCAGAAGGGGGTAGTTGCGCCGCTCCATATCCAGCCGGGCGATCACCCGCCACGAACCGCCGACGAGGTAGATCCGTTCCCCCTGCGAGCGGATCTGGCCCTGGGCCGCGCGCAGGATGCGGTCGATATGGTTCTGGCGTTTCTTCGCCCCGCCCGCCAGTTGCAGCAGACGGAACGGCCCGAGCCCGGTCGAAACCCTTTTGCCGACCTTGCCATCGCCGATCCGCGCCAGTTCCATCGAATTGCCGCCGAGATCGCAGACCACGCCCCTGGCGTCGGGCCAGCCGAGCAGCACCCCCTGGGCCGAGAGCCGCGCCTCTTCGGCGCCGTCGATCACATGCAGCCGCAGCCCGGTTTCGCGGAACACTTCCTCCTGGAAATCGGGGCCGTCCTTCGCCTCGCGGGTGGCGGCGGTGGCCACCACGGTCAGCGGGTCGATCTGCATCCCGCGCGCCAGCAGCGCGAAGCGTTTCAGCGCGGAAAGTGCGCGTTTGCGGCCCTCGGGGTGCAGGTGGCCGGTCTCGGCCAGCTCCTTGCCGAGGCCGCACATGATCTTTTCGTTGTAGAAATAGGCCGGGCTGCGCGCCGCGCCGTCGAACACCACCAGCCGCACCGAGTTCGATCCGACATCGACCACCCCCACCCGCGACAGCGCCCTCGCGCCGTCATCCTGGAACAGCGGCCGGCCGAACGGCGCCCATTCCTCGTCGTGATGCGGCTCAGGGGCCGCAGGTGCGGCTGCGGGCGGGGTGGGCTGTTCGTCGGCGCTCATCGCAACTCCGGGTTCGTGTCACCGTTGTTTTTGCAGGCAGGATTTCGCCCGGTCAACCGCATGAACCCGGTCCGCGTTGTATTCGTGCCCCCTGCGGCACCGGAGCGCAGGGGGAAATCGCCCGCAGGGATCAGCCGTTTGCGACCGGTTTCGCGGCCTCTTCGTCGCGGGAGGCGAGGATCCGTGGGGCATCCTTGGCCCCCGCCGTGCCGCGCCCCGAAAGCGAGGGATTTTCCATGAAGAAGCGGTGGCAGTTGAACAGCGGCCCCTCGCCCGAGAGGTCGCGGTGATAGGTGCCGTCGGGCGAGAGCACCCAGCTTTGCGCCTCATCGGCCAGATTCGCCGCCATGATCTGCGACAGGATCTGGCTTTTCACCGTGGGGTTCATCGCCTCGACCAGGGTTTCCACCCGGCGGTTGAGGTTGCGGCCCATCCAGTCGGCCGAAGAGATGAAGACCCGCGCCTTCTGCGCCGGCAGACCATAGCCGTTGCCGAAACAGACGATGCGCGAATGTTCGAGGAAGCGGCCGACGATGCTTTTAACGCGGATGTTCTCGGACAGGCCCTGCACCCCGGGGCGCAGCCCGCAGATGCCGCGGATCACCAGACTGATCTTCACCCCGGCCTGGCTGGCGGCGTAAAGCGCGTCGATCACCTCGGCGTCGATCACGCTGTTCATCTTGGCCCAGATCTCGGCCGGGCGGCCCGCCTTCGCATGTTCGGCCTCGGCCGCGATCAGCGCCAGCAGACGCGGCTTCAGCGTGATCGGCGAGATGGCGAGATTCTCCAGCCCCTGGGGCTGGACGTAGCCCGACAGATAGTTGAACACCCGGGTCGCATCGCGGCCCAGGGCGGCGTCGCAGGTGAAAAGCGAGAGGTCGGTGTAGATCCGCGCGGTGATCGGATGGTAGTTGCCGGTGCCGTAATGGGTGTAGGTCACGAGGCTGTCGCCCTCGCGCCGCACCACCGTCGAGATCTTGGCATGGGTTTTCAGGTTCATGAACCCGTAGACCACATGGGCGCCGGCGCGCTCCAGCCGCCGGCTCTGGCGGATGTTGGCGGCCTCGTCGAAGCGGGCCTTCAGCTCGACCAGCGCGGTGACGGATTTGCCGCTCTCCGCCGCCTCGCACAGCGCCGAGACGATCGGGCTGTCCCATGAGGTGCGGTAGAGCGTCTGCTTGATCGCCAGCACGTTCGGATCGCGCGCCGCCTGTTCAAGGAAGCGGATCACGGTGTCGAAGGTCTCATAGGGGTGGTGCAGAAGCATGTCCTTCTGCTTGATCGCGGCGAAGATATTGCCCTCGTGGTCGCGCACCCGTTCCGGCACGCGGGGGGTGAAGGGCGGCCAGAGAAGATCGGGGCGCGAGTTCAGCACCAGCGCCTTCAGATCGGCGACCCCGATCAGGCCCCTGACCTCGATCACCTCGTCCTCGTCGGCGTCGATCTCTTCCATGATCAGCGCGCGCAACTCGGGCGGCGCGCCTGCGGACATCTTCAGCCGGATCACCTCGCCCCGGCGGCGGCGTTTCAGCGCGGTCTCGAATTCGCGGACCAGATCTTCGGCCTCTTCCTCGACTTCGAGGTCGCTGTCGCGCAGCACCCGGAAGGTGCAGTGCCCGCGATCCGAGAACCCGGGGAACAGCATGTCGAGATGCAGGAGCAGCAATTCCTCCAGCGGCAGGAAGCGGTCCTCGCCGGGTTTACCCGGCAGCGCGACGAACCGCGTCACCTGCTGCGGGATCGGCAAAAGCGCGTTCAGCTTGCGCTTGTCGGTGGTGCGCTCCAGTTCCAGCGCCAGCGAAAAGCCGGTGTTGGGGATGAAGGGGAACGGGTGCGCCGGGTCGATGGCCAGCGGCGAGAGCACCGGAAAGACGTTCGACAGGAAGTATTCTTCCAGGAATTTCAGATCCCGCGCCGTCAGCTTGGAGCGGGTCAGCAGGACGATCCCCACCTCTTCCATCTCGGCGCGCAGCTTCTTGAACGTGGTCTGCTGGACCTGCATCAGCCGCCGTGCCTCGGCGTTGATCAGGGTCAGCTGCTCGGCCGGGGTGCGGCCGTCCTCGGAGATCACGCTGTTGCCCGAGCGGCGCAGCGCGCGCAGCCCCGCCACCCGGACGGTGTAGAACTCGTCAAGGTTGGTCGCCGAGATCGACAGGAACCGCAGCCGTTCCAGCAAGGGCACCGCCGGATTCGTGGCCTCTTCCAGCACGCGCCAGTTGAAGGCGAGCCAGCTCAGCTCGCGGTTGAAGAACCGCTTCGCGCCGCCGATGTCGTCGTCGGAAAGCGCGACGGCGGCGGGGGGGTCGGATTTGAGGAAATCTGCCTGTGTCATGAGCGGCTTATACTGTTGAGGACGCGGCATCGTTACGAACATTCTGTAACAGAAGGGTGAACGGGTCTATTCCGGCGGCAGCTCTTCCAGCACCTCGGCTGCGATGCGCAGCCCGGGCGCCGCCCCGCGCGCCAGCGCCAGCGCGTCGATCCGCGCCACGATCTCGCGCGCCGCCCCCACCGAGCGCGGCATCCGCGCCAGCAGCCAGGGGATCAGCGCGGTCGGCGGCTGGATCTGGCGGTCGGCGAACAGCTTGACCAGCACGCCCGAGAGCAGCGCATCGTCGGGGGCCTCCAGCCGGGTGACGGCGGCGGCCTGCATCCTGGACAGAAGGTCCGGCAGCACGAGGCCCCAGTCCCGCGGCGGAGTTGCGGCGGTGATCATGAGCCGCCCCTGCGGCAAAAGAAGATTGTGCAGATGGAACAGCGCCTCTTCCAGCGCGCGGCTGCCGCCGATCGCGGCCGCATCCTCGACCGCCACCGCGCCGCCCTGGGCAAGGAACGGCAGATCCGCCGCCGCCAGATCGCGGGCGTCGATCCGCAGCGCGCCGCAGTCTTCGGCCCAGATCGCGGCCAGATGGCTCTTGCCCGAGCCCCGGGGGCCGGTCAGCAGCATTTTGCCGCCGGGCCAGTCGCGCCAGCCGTCCACCGCCGAAAGCGCCAGCGCCGTGCGCGGCGTGACGAGGAAGGTCTCGCGCCGAAGATCCTCGCGCGGGGGCAGATCGAAGGTGAGCTGGCGGCTCACTTCCGGTCTCCGCGCTCGACGGGCAGGATGACGGTGGGCGGGCGCCCCGAGTAAAGCGGGCTCTCCTGGTATCTCTCGACCGCGAAGCGCACGAGGACGCCGATCACCGCCGCGACCGGCACCGCCACCAGCATGCCGACGAAGCCGAACAGCGAGCCGAAGGCCGACAAGGCGAGCAGCAGCCAGACCGGATGCAGGCCCACCGATTTGCCCATCAGCTTGGGCGTCAGGATATTGCCCTCGATGAACTGGCCCATGGCAAAGACGACGACGACCAGCAGCAGGCTGAGCCAGTCGCCCCAGAACTGGAACAGCGCCAGCCCGATCGCCAGCACGCCGCCGAGAAGCGCGCCGACATAGGGGATGAAGGTGATCGTCCCGGCGATGGCGCCGACGATCAGGCCGAATTGCAGCCCCGCGAGCATCAGCCCCACCGAGTAATAGATCGCCTGGATGATGCAGATCGTGACCTGGCCGCGCACGAAGCCCGACAGCACCTGGTCGGATTCGCGGGCGAGGCGGCGGATCACCGGCGCATGGTCGCGCGGCAGCAGCGCGTCGATCCGGGTGATCATCCGGTCCCAGTCCAGCAGCAGATAGAAGGCGACGACCGGCACCACCACCAGAAAGATCAGCATCGACACGAGGCCAAGCGCCGAAGTCAGCAGCCCGTTCGCCAGTTCCGCGCCGCGCGACTGGATCGCCTTGCCGATGGAATCGAGCGACTGCCGCACGGTCGAGGTGGAATCGGCGAGGTCGGGGAAGCGCTCCAGCAGAAAACCGTGCAGGCGCTGGAAGATGTCGGGCGCGGCATTGACCAGCGCGGTCAGCTGGTTGACCAGGGTGGGGATGATCGCCAGCGTGAGCAGGATGAAGATCAGCACCGCGACGAGGCTGATCAGCGCGGTGGCAGAGGTGCGCGACATGCCGGTGCGCTCCAGCCGGTCGGCGACGGGATCGAGGAAATAGGCGATGGCGCCGCCCACGAGGAAGGGCAGAAGCACG
Source organism: Pseudogemmobacter humi (assembly GCF_900609055.1). Classification (GTDB taxonomy): domain Bacteria; phylum Pseudomonadota; class Alphaproteobacteria; order Rhodobacterales; family Rhodobacteraceae; genus Pseudogemmobacter; species Pseudogemmobacter humi. The sequence continues at coordinate 5,815 of NZ_UXAW01000092.1, forward strand.
TTCCCCATAAGCCACAGCATCAGCAACAGGATGATGGCGGCGAGGCCCCAGTATTTCAGCTGATCGCGGATCGGAAGCGCCATGTCTGCCCTGTCTGCCTGCCTTCCCCGCTGATATTGCCCGCCCCGCCCCGCAGCGCAAGGGCGCATCCCCCGCCGCTCATCGACCCTTACGGGTCTTATCGCTGGCGAAGAGGCCCGTGAGGGCCGAAGAGCCCGCCGCAGAATTTCCCCCGGCGCTTGTGCTTGCCCGAAGCCGCGCCAGCCGCTAGGAACGGCGGGAACCGGATCTGATGAGGCCAGGATGCGTCTTTCCCGTTATTTTCTGCCCGTGCTGAAGGAAAACCCCGCCGAGGCGCAGATCGTCTCGCACCGCTACATGCTGCGCGCCGGCATGATCCGGCAGCAGGCGGCGGGGATCTATTCCTGGCTGCCGCTCGGCTACCGGGTTCTGAAACGCATCGAGCAGATCGTGCATGAGGAACAGCAGCGCGCGGGTCACATCCCGCTGCTGATGCCGACGCTGCAACCCGCCGATCTGTGGCGCGAATCCGGCCGCTACGACGATTACGGCCAGGAGATGCTGCGCATCAAGGACCGGCACGAGCGCGACATGCTTTACGGGCCGACGAACGAGGAGATGATCACCGACATCTTCCGCGCCCATGTCTCCAGCTACAAAGACCTGCCGCTGACGCTCTACCATATCCAGTGGAAATTCCGCGACGAGATGCGCCCGCGCTTCGGCGTGATGCGCGGCCGCGAATTCTACATGAAGGACGGCTACAATTTCGACGTGGACAAGGCGGCGGCTCTGCACGCCTACAACCGCCATATGGTCAGCTACCTGCGCACCTATGAGCGGATGGGCCTGACCGCGATCCCGATGCGCGCGGCCTCGGGGCCGATCGGCGGCGACAACACCCATGAATTCCTGGTGCTCGCGAACACCGGCGAGTCGGAAGTGTTCTACGACGACCGGGTGACCGGGCTGAAGCTGGGCGCGCGTCAGGTCGATTACGACGACCGCGCCGAGGTCGAGGGGATCTGCAAGGAGTTCACCACGCTCTACGCCCGCACCGACGAGACCCACGATCCGGCACTGTTCGATCAGATCCCCGAGGACCACCGCAAGGTCGGCCGCGGGATCGAGGTCGGCCAGATCTTCTATTTCGGCACCAAATATTCCGAGGCCATGGGCGCGACCGTGGTCACGAAAGACGGCAGCAAGGTGCCGGTCGAGATGGGCAGCCACGGGATCGGCGTCTCGCGCCTTCTGGGCGCGATCATCGAGGCCAGCCACGACGACAAGGGCATCATCTGGCCCGAGGGCGTGACGCCCTTCCCGGTCGGCATCGTCAATCTCAAACAGGGCGACGCGGCGGCGGATGCGGCCTGCGAGGGGCTGGAGAAGGCCCTGCTCGCGAAGGGGCTGGAGCCGCTCTACGACGACCGCGACGAGCGCGCCGGGGCGAAATTCGCCACGATGGATCTGATCGGCCTGCCCTGGCGGATCACCGTCGGCCCGCGGGGCCTCGCGAATGGCGTGGTCGAACTGACCTCGCGCCGCACCGGCGAGAGCGAGGAGATGTCGCCCGAGGCCGCGGTGGACCGGATCGCACAGATCTACGCCGCGCATCGCTGAGGGGGCGGGAATGATCGGAAAGGCCGTCTTCCTGGTGGGTGCGCTCGCAGGCGGGACCGGCCTTTCCCAGTTCCCCGAATTCTCGCAGCAATATCTGCAACGGCTGGCGGGGCAGGTCGACGCGCTGACCGTGGTGGTGCAGGATTTCGACGCATCTGCGCAGAAGAACGGGCTGACGCGCGAGGATGCGCTGGCCGAGCTGACCGGCACCGCCTTCCTGAGCGACCGCCAGCAGGATCTGCGCCGCACCTTCCTGCGCCATGCGCGGCTTTCCGACAATCTGGTCGCCCTGCGCGCGGCGGGGCCGCTGGAGCGGATGCTGATGCCGCAACGGCTGGGCGATCCGGAAACGCTGGCCGCCACATGGAGCGATTTCCGCCCGGCGGTTCCCGTTACCCTTGACGGGCTGGCGGCGGCGGGGATCGGGTTCCTCGGTGGTGGCGCGGCGCTGTCGGGGCTGCTCGCGCTGCTGTTGTGGCCGCTGCGGCGTTTTGCCGGCGGCTGACACCGCCCGCTCTGATCCTGGACTGCGCCCCCGGGATCGCCTGCGCCGGGCAGGGGCTTTCCCGCCGCCCGATCACCGGGCCTGCGGCGTTTTGCCGGGAGCCGGAGCCCGTCACCTTACGTCAGTTTGATCCGCCCGGCGTTGCTTTTGCGGCGGTGCAGCGTCATTTTACGGTAACGCTTTTCTGCAAGACTGAAGACATGACCCTGCCCGCCGACCACAGGCGCCTGTTCAAGCGCACCTTCTCGACCGGAGAGATCCTCGCCGACGGTATCGTCCATGCGCTGGCGCTGCTGGCCGGGCTGATCGCCTTTCCACTCTTGCTGTTTCATGCGCTGCAAACCTCGGGCATCGGGGTGTTCGCGGCGCTTGCGGTCTATGCGGCCGGGTTCTTCCTGATGTTCGGCTTTTCGCTGGCCTATAACATGGCGCCGCCCTCGGCGGTGAAATGGCTGCTGCGCCGGTTCGACCATTCGATGATCTATGTGATGATCGCGGGCACCTATACGGCGGTGATCTCGCAGTTCGACAGCCCCGGCTGGGCTTGGGGGCTGGGCGCGGTGGTCTGGTCGGGCGCGCTTCTGGGGATCCTCGTCAAGATCGTGCTGCCGGGGCGGTTCGACCGGCTGGCGATCCTCGTCTATATCCTGCTGGGCTGGGTCGGCATCATCGCCATCGGCCCGGTGACCATGGCTTTGCCCGAGGCCTCGCTCTGGCTGCTGCTCGCAGGCGGGCTGACCTATGTGGCGGGGGTGGCCTTCTACGTCTGGGACAGGCTGCGGTTTCAGAACGCGATCTGGCATCTGTTCGTCGCGGTGGCCTCGGGGCTGCATTTCGCCGCCATCGCGGTGGCGGTCGCGGTCTGAGGCCGCGCCGCCGGGCCGGAAGCACCGGCCCGGCAGAAAGATCTTACTTCAGTTCCGCGATCATCGCGTCGATGGCCTTGCAGGCCTCACCGATGTCGCCGCCATTGGCCTGCGCCTTCGCGGCCAGATCCTGGGCTTTGGGCGCAAGCGCGGCCAGCTTTTCGGGACTGGTCGCGCCGACTTCCTGCATTCTGGTCATCAGCTCGGTCAGCTTCTTTTCGGCCTCGGCCTCGGTGCAGGCGGGCTTGTCGTCGCAGGCGACAAGGAAAGCCGCGGCGCTGAGGGCGGCGAGAAGCGGGGCGATACGCATCGGAAGACTCCGTTGACTGCACATGATTGCCGCGGCCTTCACGCGACCGCGAGGCGCTTGTGAGCGAAAGTGACCCCCGCCGCCAGGGGGGAAACCGGGCGCGGGCGGAACCTTGCCGGGCTCACGCCGCCGCGAGCCCCGCGCGAGCGCCTTGACCTTTGGGGCGGCGCGGGTCAGGTTCGCCGCGATCCGCCGGGCGCCGCAGGCCGGGCATTCTCGGGCAGCAGGCAGATGGCAGCAAGAACCGCACCTTTCTCGGCATTCGAGTGGATGATCGCCTGGCGCTACCTGCGCGCGAAGCGGGCCGAGGGCGGCGTCTCCACCATGACCTGGATCAGCCTGACCGGCATCACGCTCGCGGTGATGGCGCTGGTCGTGACGCTGGCGGTCCGGTCCGGGTTCCGTGAGGAAATGGTAGACACGATCCTTGGCGCCAACGCCCATCTGACGGTCTACACCAGCGACCGGATGGACGAGAACGGCCGGCGCATCCGCGGCTTTGCCGGTTACGACGATCTGGCCGCGCGCATCGCCGGGGTGCCGGGCGTGACCCGCGCCGCGCCGCAGATCAAGGGCCAGGTCATGGTCTCGGACGGCGAGCGCACCGTGGGGGCCGAGGTCTTCGGCATCGCGCCGGAAGAACTGGCGGCGATCCCCCGGGTGGGCGAGGGCGCCACTGCCATCGGCGATCTGGCCGATTTCCCGAACGGAATCGCGCTCGGCTCGGGCATCGCGCGCGAGCTGGGGGTGACGGTGGGCGACCGGGTGCGGGTGATCTCGGCCTCGGGTGTGCGCACCGCCATGGGCACGGCACCGCGCACCAACGCCTATGATGTGGTCTATATCTTCACCGCCGGGCGCCTCGACATCGACAAGTCCCGGCTCTACATGCCCTTCACCGAGGCGCAGAGCTTCTTCAACCGCGAGGGTTTCGCCGACGAGATCGAGGTCATCGTCGAAAACCCCGACCGGATCGACCAGATGGTGCTGCCGGTGCTGAACGCCGCCGGGCCCGAGGCGATGCCCTGGACCTGGCGCGACTCGGCCGGCTCGTTCCTGCGCGCGCTGGATATCGAGGACAATGTGATGTTCCTCATCATGTCGATCCTGGTGCTGATCGCCTCGCTAAACATCGTTTCCGGCCTGATCATGCTGGTCAAGAACAAGGGCCGCGACATCGGCATCCTGCGCACCATGGGGCTGACCGAGGGCTCGGTCCTGCGGATCTTCTTCATCTGCGGCTCGGTCACCGGGGTGATCGGCACGATCTGCGGCGTGGCTTTGGGTTGCCTGATCGCGCTGAACATGGAGCATGTGATGGATTTCATCTCCTGGCTGAACGGGGGCGAGGTCTGGGATGCCTCGGTCCGCGGTATCTACAGCCTGCCCGCGAAATTACAGGCATGGGACGTGTTTTCCGCGGTGGCTTTGTCGCTGGGCCTGTCCTTCGGGGTGACCCTGTTCCCGGCCCGGCGCGCGGCGCGGATGAACCCGGTGGAGGCCCTGCGCTATGAGTGACGCCCTCACCCTCGACGCGATCACCAAGGGCTACAACCCGGGGAAACCCTCCGAGGTCCAGGTGCTGCGCGGCGCCTCGCTCAGCGTGAGGGTGGGCGAGGTGGTGGCGCTGGTCGCGCCCTCGGGCGCCGGAAAATCGACGCTTTTGCATATCGGGGGTCTGCTGGATACGCCCGACAGCGGGCGGGTGCTGCTGGCGGGGCGCGAGATGGGCGGCCTTTCCGACCGCGCCCGCACCGAGGCGCGGCGCGGCGACGTGGGCTTCATCTACCAGTTCCATCATCTGCTGCCCGAATTCACCGCGCTGGAAAACGTGGTGATCCCGCAGCTTGCCAACGGCACCGCCCCGGCGGCGGCGCGGGCTCGCGCGATGGAGCTTCTGGAAATGGTCGGCGTCGGCCCCCGCGCCAGCCACCGCCCGGCGGCTTTGTCGGGGGGCGAGCAGCAGCGCGTGGCCTTCTGCCGGGCGCTGGCGAACGGGCCCGGTCTGTTGCTGGCGGACGAGCCGACCGGCAACCTCGACCCTGCCACCTCGGACCAGGTTTTCGCCGCGCTGATGGCGCTGGTGCGCGGCACCGGCATGGCGGCGCTGATCGCCACCCACAATCTTGAGCTGGCGGCGCGGATGGACCGGATCGTGCGGCTCGACCAGGGCCGGGTGGTCTGAGGCTCGCGCCCGCGTCTGCGCGACCCGCAACCCGTTTGCGCGGCGGAGAGATCATTTGCCGCGCTTGCGCGGCGGGCGCTTGTCTGCCAGGGCTTCTCTCACGCAGCTGACCAGCAACGGAGACCGAGATGTGCCGCGCCCTGATGATCCTGCCCCTGGTCCTGGCCCTTGCCGCCTGTATCGACCGGCCGAAGACGCCCTCGGGCGCCGGGGATTACGCGGATTTCTGCGCGGGCTGCCATGGCGCCTCGGGGAAGGGTGACGGGCTGGCGGCGGGCGGGTTGCGCGCGAAACCCGCCGATCTGACCCGGCTGAGCGCGAAGAACGGCGGCAAATTCCCCGGCACCCGGGTGATGGCCAAGATCTGGGGTTATACCGGCAATCAGGACGATCATGCGGTGATGCCGGAATTCGCCGCGCTGCTCGACTCCGATCTGGTGCCCTTCGATGGCGGCGACGGTATCGCCACGCCCACGCCTTTGCGCCTCGTGCAACTGGCGGAATATCTGGAGACCCTTCAGAACTAACCTTCCGCGTGTGCTGCCCGCGCCCTCCGCCGGCCGCGCTACAGAAAATCGTGATACCGCGCGATTTCCGCCCCGCCGGAATTGCCCTCGGGCCGGGAATGGGTTTCCTTAAGCAAACCGGGCAGGATTACGAAATTACCCGGATGAGGCAGAGAACAGCAGGAAATTTTAGGTGGCAGGCATCTCCGGCAGCAGCGCGAAATGGAAGAAACTGATCTGGCCGACGATCGGCCTTACGGCGATCGCGGTCTCGTTCTGGTTTCTCGCACATGAACTTCAGGACATGTCCTGGCAGGCGCTCTGGGCCGGTTTCGCCGCCATCACGCCGGTTCACTGGGGGCTGATCGTGCTTTGCACCCTGTGCTGCTACGTCAACCTCGCGCTTTACGACGTGATCGCGCTTCAGCATCTGAAGAAGCGGGTGGGGTTTGGCTTTGTCACCGGCTGCGCGCTGACCACCTATTCGCTGGCGCATACCATCGGGGCCTCGGCCTTCACCGGGGCGGTGATCCGCTACCGCGCCTATACGACCAAGGGGCTGAGCGGCCCCGAGGTGGGCGTGCTGGTCACCTTCTGCTCGCTGACCTTCTCGCTGGCGGTGATGATCGTGCTGGGGGTCGCGTTCCTGGTGACGCCCGATCTGGGTGACCGGCTGACGCAGTTCCTGTCGCCCACCCTGGTGCAGTGGCTGGCGGCTGCAACGCTGATGATCGTGGTGCTCTATCTGATCTCTTCGGCGCTCGGTCTGCCCGATCTCAGGATCCGCAATTTCCACATCTCCTATCCGCGGCTGCCGATCGCGCTGAAACAGGTGACCATCGCGCCGGTGGAGCTCTTGTTCGCCGCCGGGATCCTCTATTTCGCGCTGCCGGCCGAGGGCAACCCCGGCTATATGGTGGTGATGGGGGTCTTCGTGGTCGGCTTCTCGCTGGCGCTTTTGTCGCATGCGCCGGGGGGGCTGGGGGTGTTTGAACTGGCGGTGATCACCGGCCTGCCGGAGTTCGAGCCCGAGACGGTGCTGGCGGCGCTGCTGGTGTTCCGCATGTTCTACCTGATCTTCCCGCTGATCCTCGGCCTGATCCTGGTGGCCCTGTTCGAGCACGGACAGCTTCGCGGCAAACGCCAGCCGGAAGGAGCGTGATGCACCTGTGCCAAGGGTATTTTACACGGCTGGCCCCGGAAATGCCTTCGGCACCCTGCGCGATTTCATCGAAGGGCGCGAGGATGGCAGCACGTCGCATGTCGCCTATTCGCGGCAGTTCTACGAGGCCTGCGCCCGCCACGGCGCCACCGCGCGGGTGACCTGCACCCATGAGGGCGATGACGCCGGGCGCCTGAGCGGGCGCGGGATCGAACTGGTCCGCCGCGAGAACCCCTCGGCCGGGAAAACCGGCCTTTCCTGGTATTGGGCCGAATGGCGGAAGGCGCGGCGCAACATGGCCGAGGCGCGGCGCTTCGGCGCCGATCTGGTGGTGCTGGCCGAGGACAGCCAGCCCGTCTTCTACGCGCCGCTGCTGCGCCGGGGCGTGACGGTGGTGCAGGTGCTGCACACGCGGCTGTGGCGCGAGGGGGCGCGGCCCAGCCCGATGCAGCGGCTGTGGCTTGCCGGGTTCGGCCGCGCCTGCGCCGGGCGGCTGGCGGCGGTGCTGAGCTGTTCGGATGTGGTGACCGGACAGGTCCGCCGGCTGGCAGGGGACCGGCTCTCGCCGGTGATCGAATTCCTGCCGCTCTACCGCCCGCATCACTACGGCGGGATCAAGCCGCCTGATGTGGCGGCCACGCGACCGGGGATCGCCTTCGTGGGCCGGGTCGAGGCCAACAAGGGCGTGTTCGATCTGATCCGGGCCGGGCGCAGTCTTGCGGCGCAGGGCACTCCGGCGCAGTTCCACATCTGCGGCACCGGCCCCGCGCTGGAGGCGATGCGCGCGGCCGCTGCGGCGGCGGGGCTGGGCGACAGCTTCACCTTCCATGGCTGGTGCGACCGCGCCCGGCTGCGCGAGGTGCTGGCCGGATGCCAGATCGGCGTGGTGCCGACCCGCTCGGGCTTTATCGAAGGGTTCAACCAGGTCGCGGTGGAGATGGTGCTGGCCGGACGGCCGGTGGTGGTCTCGGATGTCTGCCCGGCGGCGGCCTACCTGGGCGAGGCGGCGGTTTCCTTTCCGGCGGACGATGTGCCCGCGATGAGCGCCGCGCTCGGGCGTCTGATCGCGGACCGCGCGGAACTCGCCCGCCGCGCGGCGGCCTGCGCGGGCGCAGGTGCGCGTTTCTTCGACGAGCGCGCCTCATTCGGCGCCGCGCTGGACGAAATCTTCGCGGCCTTGGGCGAAAAGCGCGCGCCCTGCTCGCGGATCATCCCGCCACGGGGCTGAGGCGGGCCTTCCGCCCGGCCACGGGATGGCCGACGCTGCGGAAAGAGCGGGCGATGGGCCATGCAGCGCCCCGGCGGAGCGTCATCGAGCACGAACGCCCCACTGGGACAGGCTACAGGAGGGGCAGGCTACAGGCTGTTCACATGCCACAGCGGGCAGAGCCGCTGACCTTTCCCAGGCGCCGCGGCTCCGCCCGGTCAGACGTCCAGTTCCTCGGCGAAACGGGCGTTTTCCTGGATGAACTGAAAGCGCAGCTCGGGCTTCTTGCCCATCAGCCGCTCGACCAGATCGCCGGTCGAGCCGCTTTCATCCTCGTCGATCGACACCCGGATCAGCTTTCTGGATGCAGGATTCATCGTGGTGTCCTTCAGGTCCTTGGCGTCCATCTCGCCAAGCCCCTTGAAGCGCTGCACGTCGATCTTGCCCTTGCCGCCCAGACCTTTCGCCAGCCATTCCTCTTTCTCGGCGTCGTCGGCGACGTAAAGCCGCTTCGCGCCCTGGGTCAGCCGGTAGAGCGGCGGGCAGGCGAGATAGAGATGGCCCTTGTCGATCAGCGGCCGCATCTGGGTGAAGAAGAAGGTCATCAGAAGCGAGGCGATATGCGCGCCGTCGACATCGGCGTCGGTCATGATGATGATCTTATCGTAGCGCAGATCGTCGACCCGGAACTTCGCGCCCATCCCGACGCCGAGCGCCTCGCAGATGTCGCGGATCTCGGCATTGTCGCCCAGTTTGTTCGAGGCCGCGCCCAGCACGTTCAGCACCTTGCCGCGCAGGGGCAGCAAAGCCTGGAAATTGCGCTCGCGCGCGCCTTTGGCGCTGCCCCCGGCGCTGTCGCCCTCGACGATGAACAGTTCCGTCCCCGCCCGGTTCGAGGCCGAGCAATCGACCAGCTTCCCCGGCAGCCGCAGCTTGCGGGTGGCGGATTTGCGCTGCGTCTCCTTCTCGGCGCGGCGTTTCAGCCGCTCCTCGGCGCGCAGCACGAGGAAGTCGAGGATCGCGCCCGCCGATTTCGGATCGGCGGCAAGCCAGGTGTCGAAATGGTCGCGCACCGCGTTTTCCACCCATTTCGCCGCCTCTTCAGTGGCGAGGCGGTCCTTGGTCTGGCCCACGAACTGCGGCTCGCGGATGAAGATCGAGATCAGCGCGCAGCCGCCGGTCAGCATGTCCTCGCGGGTGATCTGATCGGCCTTGCGGTTCTTCACCCGCTCGCCGTAAGCGCGGATGCCTTTCAGGATCGCGGCCCAGAACCCCGCCTCATGGGTGCCGCCCTCGGGCGTGGGCACCGTGTTGGTGTAGGACGAGATGAAACCGTCGCGCATCGGCGTCCAGTTCACCGCCCATTCGACCGAGCCCGGCACGCCGAATTTCTCGCGGAACCCCACCTTTCCGGCGAAGGGCTTCTCGGCATAGGTCGATTCCTTCGCCAGCTGGTCGGACAGATATTCCGCAAGGCCGCCCGGGTAGTGGAAGGTGGCTTCCTGCGGCATGTCGCCATCGGGGAGGGCGGATTTCCAGCGGATCTCGACGCCCGAGAACAGATAGGCCTTCGAGCGCACCATCTTCATCAGCCGCGAGGGGCGGAAGGTCTGATGGCCGAAGATCTCGGGATCGGGATGGAAGATCACCGTGGTGCCGCGCCGGTTGGGGGCGGGTCCGATCTTTTCCACCGGCCCGAGCGGCTTGCCGCGCGAGAACTCCTGGACATAGAGCTCGCGGTTCCTTGCCACCTCGACCCGCAGGATGTCCGACAGCGCGTTGACCACCGACGAGCCGACGCCGTTCAGCCCTCCGCTCGTCTCGTAAGCGTCGCCGTTGAACTTGCCGCCCGCGTGCAGCGTGCAGAGAATGACCTCCAGCGCCGATTTGTCGGGAAACTTCGGATGCGGATCGACCGGGATGCCGCGGCCGTTGTCGCGGATCAGCACGGATCCGTCGGCGTTCAGCTCCACCTCGATGCGGTTGGCGTGGCCCGCGACGGCCTCGTCCATGGCGTTGTCGAGGATCTCGGCCGCCATATGGTGATAGGCGCGCTCGTCGATGCCGCCGATATACATGCCCGGGCGCATGCGCACGGCTTCCAGGGGCTCAAGCACCTCGATCGATGAGGCGTCATAGCTCTGGGCCGCCGTGGGGGCGAGAAGGTCTTTGGACATCATGCGCTCTGGGGGGCTGCTCTGTTCTTCGTTGCCGCAGCATTAGACCATCCCTGAGGGGGCGGGCGCAAGATGCGGTGTCGCCGCATCGGGGCGGCCGGGCAGGAGGGGGCCCGAAGATGCTGGCTCGAACCAATGGCGCCTGCATCCTCACCCCCTCGCGCTGGCGCGCTCACCCCCAGGATATTCAGAGACAGAAAATAAGCAGGCCGGGCATTTTCTGTCTCGAAATATCCCCGCCGGAGGCAGCGCCGCCCGCAAGGGCGGCGCGTTCTTTTTCAGCGCCAGCCGAGCGCGGGCGCAACATGTTTCAGGACCGATTCCAGCAGATGGGCGTTATACTCCACCCCCAGCGTGTTCGGCACGGTCAGCAACAGCGTATCGGCCTCGGCGATGGCCTCGTCCTGTTTCAGCATTTCGACCAGCCGGTCCGGCTCGCCGACATAGCTGCGGCCGAAGACGGCGCGGAAATTGTCGATCTGGCCGATCTGGTCCTGTTCCGGCCTTCCGTCGCCGAAATACATCCGGTCCCGGTCGTCCATCAGCGGAAAGATCGAGCGGCTGACCGAAGTGCGCGGCGCGTGGCTGTGCCCGGCGGCGGCGAAGGCCTCGCGGTATTTGCGCAACTGCTTCGCCTGCTGGACATGCAAGGGCTCGCCGCTCTCGTCGAGTTTCAGCGTCGAGCTTTGCAGATGCATGCCCAGCGTGCCCGCCCAGACCGCCGTCGCATCCGAGGCCGCGCCCCACCAGATCCGCTGCCTCAGCCCCTCGGAGAACGGCTCCAGCCGCAGAAGGCCCGGCGGATTGGGGAACATCGGGCGCGGATTGGGTTTGGCGAAGCCCTTGCCCTCCATCAGTTCGAGGAACTTCAGCGCATGGTCGCGCGCCATGTCCTGATCCGTCTCGCCTTCTTTCGGCGCATAGCCGAAGTGGCGCCAGCCGTCGATCACCTGTTCGGGGCTGCCGCGCGAGATCCCGAGTTGCAGCCGCCCGCCCGAGATCAGATCGGCGGCGCCCGCGTCCTCGGCCATGTAGAACGGGTTCTCGTAGCGCATGTCGATCACGCCGGTGCCGATCTCGATCCGCTTCGTACGCGCGCCGATGGCGGCGAGCAGCGGGAAGGGCGAGGAAAGCTGGCGCGCGAAGTGATGCACCCGGAACCAGGCGCCGTCGGCACCGAGTTCCTCGGCGGCCTCGGCCAGTTCGATGGATTGCAGCAGCACGTCTTCGGCGGAACGGGTGACTGAACCCTGCTGGCCCGACCAGTGGCCGAAGGAGAGGAAACCGATTTTCTTCATGACAAGGCCCTTTGCTCTGGCGCGGCCCCGAAGGCGCGCGTTGGAGCAGAAACTGGGGGCGCGGCCCGCGCTCTGCCAGTGGCGCCGATGCGCAGCGACTGTGCGCGGTTGCGCTCAGGCCGGTTCCGCGAGCCGCTTTTCCCACATCGCCTGAAAGCCCGGCCTGGCCTGGCAGCGCCCGATCCAGGCTTTCACCTTCGGGAATTCCGCGATCAGGGCGCTGTGTTCCTGGGCGTAGCGCAGGCATTCGGCGGTGTTGATGTCCGCCACGGTGAAGCGGTCGCCCACCATCCAGTCATGCGCGGTCAGGTGACGCTCCAGCCGCGCCAGCGGGCGGCGCAGCTTCTCGGCGCTGACGGCGATGGCGGCGCGGGTCTCGGGCTGGCTCTCGCCACCGGCGCCGATCGCGTAAAGGATTTCCAGCGCGGGCGTCTCGACCGAGGTGGCCGCGAACAGGGCCCATTGCTCCATCAGCGCCTGTTCCGCGCCATCCTGCGGGCCGAGCAAGCCGCCGTGGCGGCGCGCGATATGCAGCGTGATCGCCAGCGATTCCGTCAGCACGAGGCCGTCCTCCTCCATCGCGGGGATCTGGCCCTGGGGGTTGACCGCAAGATAAGCGGGCGAGACGGTGTTCAGGGCTGCATCCGCGGCGCGGGCGTCTTTCAGCCGGTAGGCCTGAATGACCGGCACATGGATGAAATCGGCGCCGCATTCGGCCAGCAGCCAGAGCGGGCGCGAGGCACGGGAACGACAGACGCCGTAGAGGGTGATCATGGCCGGGGCTCCGGGGCAGGCAGGGCAGGGGCGGGTCGCCCTATCCATAACGGGAAGCGCGGGGGGACGCCATGGCACAGGCGGCCGCAGACGCAGAAGGGGATTTTCTTTTCCGCCGTCCGGCCGCAAGGGGGCGGGCATGCTGCGGCGACCGGCGCGGGCGAAAGGGTGATTCCCTGCCACCCGCTTGTGGTTTGCGTCCGCGCGGGGCGATCCGGGCGCCGCGGCCATGGCGGGGGCGGACGCGGGGCGAGATAATTCATTTGTAAAACAAGCCCGATCAGATCCGGTGCCAAAGCCCGGGGAAAAAGCGTTAGGTGGCGGAAATCCACCAGGTTATGCTGGTTTTACGGCAGAATGCGGGGCTGCCCGCAGGCGCCCCGGCCGTGGTTTCGCGGTGGTCTCTTTACTTGCGGTATTGTGACATGAATTTCCTTCGTAGGCAGGGTGGCTTCTGATCCGAAGCCACCCTGTTCCGTTTTGTCAGGCTGCGCTTTGTCAGACAGCACGGATGTGGCGGATCGGCCGCGCTGCCCTGTGGAAATCCGCCGCATTGACGCGGATCAAAGCGCGCCGCGGCCCGACACGCGAAGACTGGCGGATCAGCGTCAGGAGTATGCGTATGAGTTCACAGCCTCTGCCCGGAATGCCCCCCGCCGCCCCCGTTG
>NZ_UXAW01000064.1 GCF_900609055.1 Pseudogemmobacter humi
CCCCGCTTCCTTCCGCTTGCGCTTCCGTTCGCTTCGTTCCGGCGTCCGTTCCGTTTCGGTGAGGCGGTATCTAGGCCCCACAGATGAAACCCGCAAGAGGCTTTTTTCGGGGAAGTCACAAAATCTTTGCGGAAGGCCGTGAATGTCCATGAAAACAAGGGGTTTCGGGCGTGAAGAAAATCGTGCCACCTTGGCTGCGGCCCAAGGCTCCGTCGCGGCCCGGGCAATAATCTTGCGCAAACCACCCGAGACACGGAAGAAAAATCAATCACTTAGCGATTCAGCGCGAATCCCGGGGCGAATCTTCTGCCGCCTGGTGCGAATCCACGGCTGAATCACCCGCCAGATCAGCAGCGCGGCCAGAATCGCGGCCCAGATCCAACCCTCGGCACTGACGATTTTCATCTGCCAGAGGTAATGCAGCACCCCGAGCCCCGCCGCCGGCCAGACCAGCAGATGCAGCCGTCGCCAGTTGCGCCCGAGCCCCCGGATCGCCGCCTTGTTCGAGGTCAGCGCCAGCGGCAGCAGCAGAAGGAAAGCGGTGATCCCGAAGAACAGATAGGGCCGCCGCGCCAAATCGCGGATCGCCTGGGCCCAGAGCAGCCCCATCTCCAGCCAGATCCAGGCCGTCAGGTGCAGTGCGATATAAAGGAAGCTCAGCAGCCCCACCGCCCGGCGGTGGCGCAACAGGTTAACCCCGGTCAGCGCCCGCAGCGGCGGAATGGCCAGGGTGCCGATCAGGAACCAGAGGCCGGTCTTGCCCAGCCGGTGCTCGATCCCGCGCACCGGATCGACCCCGAGGCCGCCGGTGAACGTCAGCCAGACCAGCCAGGCGAGCGGGATCAGCCCCGCCAGCCAGACCGCCCATTCCGGCAGGCGGCGCGATCCGGCATTGGCCAGCCCGGCAAGCCGCAGCATCAGTAGTTCACGCTCAGGTCCATACCGGCATAGAGCCCGGCCACCTCGTCAGCGTAGCCGTTGAACATCAGCGTCTCCTGCCGCCCCGCGAACAGGCTGGAACTGATCCGCCGCTCGGTCGCCTGGCTCCAGCGGGGGTGATCCACCTCGGGGTTCACATTGGCATAGAAGCCGTATTCGCGCGGCTGGAGGGCCTGCCAGGTGGTGGGGGGCTGTTCCGCGGTGAGGGTGATCCTCACAATACTCTTGATCGACTTGAAGCCGTATTTCCACGGCACCACCAGCCGGATCGGCGCGCCGTTCTGCTTCGGCATCTCCTCGCCGTAAAGGCCGGTGGCAAGGATGGTCAGCGGGTTCATTGCCTCGTCGAGCCGCAGCCCCTCGACATAGGGCCAGTCGATGCCGCCGCCGCGCTGGCCCGGCATTTCCCCGGGGCGGAGGAGGGTCTGGAAGGCGACATATTTCGCCCCGGGCTGCACGCCGACCCGGTTCAGCAGGCCCGCCAGTTCAAACCCGATCCAGGGGATCACCATCGACCAGGCCTCGACGCAGCGGAAGCGGCAGATGCGTTCTTCCAGCACCTGGCCCTTCAGCACATCGGCGAGGTCGTAGCTGCCGGGCCGGTCCACGAGGCCACCGATCTCGATGGCCCAGGGATCGGTGGTCAGGGCATGGGCGTAGCGGGCGGGATCGTCCTTGTTCCAGCCGAATTCGTAGAAGTTGTTGTAGTTGGTGATTTCCTCGAAGCTGTTCGGCGCCTCGTCGGTGGAATGGCGGCTGGCGGGATAATCGCGCGCCAACGCCGAGCCTGCCAGCGCCGAGGCCCCGAGCCCCGCGATCAGGCTGCGCCGGTTCAGCCACAGCGGGCGCGGCGTGACCTGCGACCAGCGCAGGGGGGATCTGAAAGCGGGTTTCATCGCGGGCCTCCGAAGTTCAGCACAGCTTACGGACAGTATACGGTACGGCGAGGGAATAAGTTGCCGAGGTCACGCATATGTGCATCCCGTTTCCGGAATGGTGAGCGTGCTGGCACCTGCGGCGCGGGCGACGGGTTGCGCCGGCTGGAATGAAAAGGGCCGCCCGAAGGCGGCCCGTTCCCGTTCTCAGTGCAGCGCGGTCTCGGCCGGGCGCGGGCGGCCGCGGGCGACCACGCGGTCGTCCACCTGCAAGCCCTCGGGGCCCGCGGTAACCGTCACGGTCGAGCCGTCGAGGATCTCGCCCGCCAGCAGCATCTCGGCCAGCGGATCCTGCAACTGGCGCTGGATCACCCGCTTCAGGGGCCGCGCGCCGAACACCGGGTCGTAGCCCTCGTTCGCGAGCCAGGCCTTCGCGGCATCATTGAGGTCGAGCCGGATCTTGCGCCCTTCCAGCCGTTTCTCCAGCCGTTTGAGCTGGATTTCGACAATGCCGGACATATCGGCGCGGCCCAGCCGGTCGAAGATGATCATCTCATCCAGACGGTTCAGGAATTCGGGGCGGAAATGCGCCCGCACCGCTTCCATCACCTGGGCCTTCGCCGCCGAGGCATCGGCCCCGTCCGGCAGTTCCGACAGGCTGCGCGCGCCGAGGTTCGAGGTCAGGATGATCAGCGTCTGCTTGAAATCCACCACCCTTCCCTGGCCGTCGGTGAGCCGCCCGTCGTCCAGCACCTGGAGCAGCACGTTGAACACGTCGGGATGGGCCTTTTCCACCTCGTCGAACAAGACGACCTGATAGGGCCGGCGCCGAACCGCCTCGGTCAGCACGCCCCCCTCGTCATAGCCGACATAGCCGGGCGGCGCGCCGATCAGCCGGGCGACCGAATGCTTCTCCATGAATTCCGACATGTCGATGCGCACCATCGCATTGTCGTCGTCGAAGAGATATTCGGCCAAAGCCTTGGTCAGTTCGGTCTTGCCGACGCCGGTCGGCCCGAGGAACAGGAAACTGCCGAGCGGTTTGTTCTCGTCCGACAGCCCGGCCCGGGCGCGGCGGACGGCTTTCGAGACCGCCTCGACCGCCTGGCGCTGGCCGATCACCCGCTTGCCGAGTTCGTCCTCCATCCGCAGAAGTTTATCCTTCTCGCCCTCCAGCATCTTGGTGGTGGGGATGCCGGTCCAGCGCTCCACCACTTCGGCGATCTGCTCGGGGCGCACCGACTCGGAGACCAGGGCCTGGCCCTCGCGGCCCTCGGCCTCGCCAAGGTCCTTTTCCAGGGCCGGGATGCGGCCATATTGCAACTCGCCCGCTTTGGCGAAATTGCCCTCGCGCTTGGCCTGGTCGAGTTCGGCCCGCGCGCGGTCGAGCTGTTCCTTCATCTCGCGGGTCTTTTCCAGGCTGTCGCGTTCGGCCTGCCATTTCGCCGTCATCTCGGCGGAACGGTCCTTCAGATCGGCCAGCTCCTTCTCAAGCCGTTCCAGCCGGTCCCTGGACGCCGCATCGTCCTCTTTCTTCAGCGCCTCGGATTCGATGGTCAGTTGCAGGATCTGGCGGTCCAGCGCGTCGAGTTCCTCGGGCTTACTGTCCACCTCCATCCGCAGACGCGAGGCCGCCTCGTCCACCAGGTCGATGGCCTTGTCGGGCAGAAATCGGTCGGTGATGTAGCGGTGCGAAAGCTGCGCGGCGGCGACCAGCGCGGAATCGCTGATCTTCACCCCGTGGTGCAGTTCATACTTCTCTTTGATGCCGCGCAGGATCGAGATCGTGTCCTCGACCGTCGGCTCGGTGATCAGCACCGGCTGGAACCGCCGGGCGAGCGCCGCGTCCTTCTCGATATATTTGCGGTATTCATCGAGCGTGGTGGCACCGATGCAATGCAGCTCGCCCCGGGCCAGCGCCGGTTTGATCAGGTTCGCGGCATCCATCGCGCCATCGGTCTTGCCGGCGCCGACCAGAACGTGAAGCTCGTCGATGAACAGCACGATCTCGCCCGCGGCGGCCTCGATCTCTTTCAGGATGGCTTTCAGCCGCTCCTCGAATTCGCCGCGGTATTTGGCGCCTGCGATCAGCGCGCCCATGTCCAGTGCCATCAGCTTCTTGTTGCGCAGGGATTCGGGCACATCGCCGTCGACGATGCGCAAGGCCAGCCCCTCGGCGATGGCGGTCTTGCCGACGCCGGGCTCGCCGATCAGCACCGGGTTGTTCTTGGTGCGGCGGCTCAGCACCTGCATGGCGCGGCGAATCTCCTCGTCGCGGCCGATGATCGGGTCGATCTTGCCCTGCCCGGCGGCCTCGGTCAGATCGCGGGCATATTTCTTCAACGCCTCCATCGTGTCTTCCGAGGAAGCGGAATCCGCCGTGCGGCCCTTGCGGATATCGTTGATCGCGGCGTTCAGGCCCTGGGCCGTCACCGCGCCCGCGGTCAGCGCGTCTTTCGCCCGGGTGTTCACCAAAGCCAGCGCGGTCAGCATCCGCTCGACCGGAACGAAACTGTCGCCGGCCTTTTTCGCGACCTGTTCGGCCTCATCCAGCACGCGCACCAGTTGCGGGTCGATATAGGTCTGGCCGTCGCCGCCGGTCACCTTGGGCAATTTGGCGATGGCGGCATTGACCGCCTCGTTCACCCGCTCGGGGCTGCCGCCCGCGCGGCGGATCAGATTGGCGGCGAGGCCCTGATCGTCGTCCATAAGGGCTTTGAGCAGATGGTCGGGCAGCACCCGCTGGTGGCTTTCCCGCATCGCGATGGTCTGGGCGGCCTGAATGAAGCCGCGCGAACGCTCCGTGAACTTCTCAATGTTCATCGGGTCATCTCCTTTCATAAGCGCCGTTTCTGCCGAGGCACCCTGAAAAGGCATGCCCCTGTCCGGCCTTGTCTGTGAATTTGGGGGGCGATCACAGCGGGTTCAAGCGCCCGCGATCCGCTGACGGGAAAATTTCCCTCCGGCCTGGCTGATCCTTTTTCCGCCGACGCGGCGCGCCGGTTTCGGCGGCATTCACCCCCGGTTGTGCGCGCCCCTTGCCCGCCCCGGCCCGGGCGGGCAGAAGGAGGCCCAAAAAGGAACGAGCATGTCGGAAAGACTGGAACCCATCCTGCCCCAGGTCCCCGTCGAGGGAATCGCCATCCATATCGGAAGGGCCGGGCTTTGCATGGGCGACATCGCCGAGGCGCGGCTGCTGGAGGACGGGCGCGTCGGCATCTTCGCCGTGGTGAAGCGGCCGGTCCTCGGCTTTATCCCCGCGCGGCGGCCGACTTATCTGGGCCATGTCGGGCCGGTGGCGGCGCAGATCCTCGCACCGGCGCTGATGGAGGGGCTGATGCTGCGGCTGCGCGTCGTGGTGCTGACGCCCGAGCATCTGGCGACCTCGGGCCCCCCCGAGATCCATGTCTCGGTCTGGGCCGATCCGCACAAGCTCGCGCCGTTCCTGAAGCTGGATGAGGTCTGGCTGCCGCCCGATCCTGGTCCGCCCGGGCCCGACCCGGACGAGGCGCCGCCCGCCGAATTCAGCACCGCCTGATCGTCAGTCGCGCGCCTTCGGCACCAGCAGCTTCTTCGGGCGCAGGGCCTCGGCGGCTTTGAACAGGCTGAAGGTCTGGTTCACGTAATTCACCGCCCCGCCGATCTGCTCCAGATAAAGGTCCAGCTCGGGCGTCCGCGCCGCCTCGATCACCTGCACCGCGCGCGAGGGGTCCATCCCCTCGAACTGGGCATAAAACAGCGGCTCGCCCCGGCGCAGCACGATGTCCTTCGCCGGCTCGTGCCACTCGAACGCCCACATCAGCGGCCGCGGCCAGACCGAGACCGGAAACCGCCCGCCGAAGATCGTGCCCGGCAGCGGATCGCTCCGGTAATGCAGGAAGGGCGAGAGCTGGGTGATATAGACCATCTCATCGGCGATGAAGCAGTAAGGCAGCGAGAGCTGGATCGTCGGCCGGTCGGGAGTGCGCCATTCGGCCTCGTTCACCAGCGTCAGCATTTCGTTCAGCTTGTTCGCCCGCACCGGGCTGGCGGCGCCCGCGCGGTTGATCAGCACCGGGCGGCCCTTGTCGTCGCGGGCAAAGCCGATGTGCAGATCGAACGGGCATTTCACCATGAAATACCGGCTTTCAAGCTGGATCACCCCGGGGCAGCGGGCGGCGCTTTTGGCATGGCCGCGGTTTTGCTGGCGGAAGATCACCCGCTCGGGCGGATCATAGAGGACGGCGTTCTTGTCCTTGGCCAGAAACCAGCCCACCTGGATCGGGCCAGAGCCGGGGCCGTCCTCGGGGCGCTCGTAGGTGACGGTGATTTCCATGGGCTTCCTTCGGATCTGCGCGTCCGGCGCCAGACTCGCCGCAAAGCCCCGGGCTGTCAATCGAACGGCCCCCAAGCC
>NZ_UXAW01000093.1 GCF_900609055.1 Pseudogemmobacter humi
GGTGCCGAGATCGGCATGGCCGAGAAGCGTCTGGATCACCCTGAGATCGGCGCCGCCCGCCAGCAGATGGGTGGCGAAGGCATGGCGCAGCACATGAGGCGTGACGCGGGCGGGCGACAGGCCGGCCTTCAGCGCCAGCGCCTTGATCAGCACGAAGAAGGACTGGCGGGTCATGTGGTTGCCCGCTCGGCTGGCCGGAAACAGATGTCTGGGCTGTGGCCTGCCCTGGGCCTGGAGTTCCGCCGCCTGGTGGTCCAGACAACCGAGCCAGGCTTTGATCGCCGCGCGGGCGGGGGGCGAGAGCGGCACCATCCGCTCTTTGCCGCCCTTGCCGCGCACGAGGATCATCGCCGGATCGCCGCGCACCGCCGCCTGCGGCAGCGCGACCAGTTCCGAGACCCGCATCCCTGTGGCGTAGAGCAGTTCGATCAGCGCGGTGTTGCGGGTGCATTCGGCGGGGCTGCGGCCATGGGTGCGGGCGGCGTCGATCAGTCGCGCCACCTCGTCTACGCTCAGGGTCTTCGGCAATTGCTGCGTCTTGCCGGGGCCGCTGATGCGCAGGGCGGGATTGTCCGCGCGCCAGCCCTCGGCGAAGGCGAAACGGTAAAGCTGGCGGACCGACGACAGCCGCCGGGCGCGGGTGGCTTTCGACAGGCCCTGGGCCTCGCAGAACACGAGCCATGCTTCGATCTCGCCGCGCCCGAGACTGGCAAGGTCGTGGCCCTGCGCCGCCGCCCAACCGGCGAAATCCTTCAGGTCGCGGCCGTAGCCGAGACGGGTGTTCTCGGCGGCGCCCGCCTCGGCGGCGATCGCGTCGAGGAAGGCGGAGATCCAGCGATATCCCGCGGGGGCGGCCATCGCCCTAGCCGCGCCGTTCTAGGATCATCAGTTCCAGCGCGGTGCGCCGCGCGACGCTCTCCAGCTTCACCTTGCGCAGAAGCGACAGGCCGCGGGTGACGCCGCTGGCATTGCCCTCTACCCCGCGCTGGATTTCCTCGATGGCGATCAGCAGCGCCTCGCCGAGGCGGCGGCCCTCGATCAGGCTTTTGGTCTCGTCCGAGAGTTCGGGGGCGAGGAAGGCGGGCGCGATGGCGCGGCCCATGCTGTCGGGCGGGCGCAGGCCGGCGATCTGGCCGGTGGCGAGGCCGGCGAGGAAGCTCTCGGCCTCGTCCACCGGCTTATGGGTGCGGGCGATCTTTTCGTAATGCGGCGACAGAAGGCCGATGCGGAAGGCGATCTTCGCCGCCTCGCCGGAAAGCGCGGTCTCGTTCAGCGCGGCGCCGTAGAGGAAGGCGAAGGGCACTTCCAGTTCCGCCTCCTGCATCCGCGCCCAGGCGGCGGGCAGGGTGGCGGCGATGCGGGCGGGATCGCCGGATTGCAGCGCGGCGTCGAAGGCCTGGAAGGCGCGCACCCGCTCCCACACCCCGCCCGAGGCGGCGGGGTCGCGTTCGGTGTAAAGCCCGAGCAACAGGTTCGGCGCGATGGTGCCCGCGCGGGTCAGCCGCTCGGCCGCTTCGATCTGCGCCTTCCAGCCGGCCTGGGGGCCGATCTCGGCCCAGGCGAAGGCGACGGGCAGCGTGCCGGTGGGGATGGTCTCGCCGATGGCCTCGTATAGCTTCCAGTCGAGCGGCGTCACCGGACTGGGCGGCAGCGGCAGCGGATCGGC
Source organism: Pseudogemmobacter humi (assembly GCF_900609055.1). Classification (GTDB taxonomy): domain Bacteria; phylum Pseudomonadota; class Alphaproteobacteria; order Rhodobacterales; family Rhodobacteraceae; genus Pseudogemmobacter; species Pseudogemmobacter humi. The sequence continues at coordinate 1,667 of NZ_UXAW01000093.1, forward strand.
CTCGAACAGATCGGGGTCGAGAAAGCGCGCAAGCAGCGCCGTCTGCGCCGCATCCACCTCGCCGAGCGCCCCGGCCGAGGAAAGCGTCAGCGCCGCCGCATCCCAGTCGCCGCCGCGGGCAAGACACAGGACGCGGGCCTGGAGCGTCGGCGCAAGGCCGGGGGCGGCCTGCATCCGCTGGCAGGCGCGATCCTCGTTGCCGGTCAGCAAAGCCACGTCGAAGGCGCGGCGGAACAGATCGGGCGTGTCGGTGCCGGCGATGTCGATCAGCGCCGCGGCCTGTTCCAGCGCGCCGATCAGCAAGAGCTTGTCGATCCGCGTGAGCAAAAGCTGGCCATGGCCGCCGCTGTCGATCGGGGGATCGGCCTCGGCCAGCAGCATGGTCAGGAAAAGCTGGCGCAAAGCGGGCAGGCTTTCCATCCGGTCGCGGAGGATGGCGCGCGAAATCTCGTCGCTCAGCCCCGCGCCCCACAGGTTTTTCGGCAGGCCCGAGACCGCGGGCGAGATCAGCCCGATCGCATCGGGCGAGGGGCCGTCGAGCGGCGTCGTCGCCACGCTTGCGGGCAGGGCGCCGCCGCTGGCGACCGGCGGCTCGTCGGGGCGGGCGGGGGCGGTGGGAGCTACGGGCAGGCTGACCGATTGCGACAGCCAGCCGATGGCCGAAAGCGGATCCTCGCCCGCCGCGCGCGCGCCCTGCGGCAGGAAAAGCCCGCCGGCGAGAAACCCGGCGAAGAGACCGGCGGCGAAGGGGCCGCCCGCGGGTCTTCGGCCCGGAAGGGGGCTGGCGCTCACGCCCGGGTCAGTTCGCATCCAGCACCACGGGCTTCGTGACCTCGCTCTGTTCGGGCGTCAGATCGACCAGATAGGCGTAGCCCGTCAGCGCGATGAAGCCCAGAATCGCCAGAACGAACAGTGCCTTGATGATCCGCCCCATTGTCTAAACCCTTGTATCTGCTCTGATCACTGCCCCGCGCGGGCGGGAAATGGCGGTGTTTTTCTTGCTGCCCGTTGCCCGCGCCCGGTGAATATATATGGCTTTCCTGGCAAGATCACGCCATTGAGACGCGAAAAGCGCGCGAAGCGCCGCGAGGGGACGGGTGCTCACGTGATGGTGAAGAAAATGTATGTTCTGAACAAGACCGTGGCCATGGTGGGGATGATGGGCGCGGGGAAAACCGCCGTGGGCACGGCGCTGGCGCGGCTCTTGAAAGTGCCGTTCCTCGACTCGGACGAAGAGATCGTCAAAGCCGCGCACCGCCCCATCGCCGAGATTTTCGAGCGCGACGGCGAGGCCTTTTTCCGCGACCGCGAATATGAGGTGATCGGGCGGCTGCTGCGCGGTGCGCCTTGCGTGCTCTCGACCGGCGGCGGCGCGTTTCTCTCGGAGCGCAACCGCGAACAGATCGGACGCGCCGGCATCTCGGTCTGGCTGCGCGCGGCGCCGGATCTGTTGTGGCAGCGGGTGCGCCACAAGACGACGCGGCCCTTGCTGCGCACCGCCAATCCGCGCCAGACGCTGATGGATCTGTGCCGCACGCGCGAGCCCTTCTATGCGATGGCCGATCTCGTGGTGGATTCGGCGGCGGAATATTCGGTCGAAGATATGGCGGTGCGGGTGGTTTCGGCGCTGAAGACCCGCCCCGACGTGTTGCAGGAGGGCTGAGACATGCTGAACAGGGTTCCCGTCAATCTGGGCGAGCGTTCCTATGAGGTGCGGATCGGCACCGGGCTGATCGACCGCGCCGGGGACGAGATCCGGCCGCTTCTGCGCCGCCCCAGGGTGGCGGTGGTGACGGATGAGACCGTCGCCGGGCTGCATCTGGAGCGGCTGGTGGCAGGGCTTGGCGGCATCGGGGTCTCGCATCTCGCGCTGCCGCCGGGCGAGGCGACCAAGGGCTGGGAACAATTCTCGCGAACCGTCGAATGGCTTTTGGAGCAGAAGGTCGAGCGGCGCGACATCGTGGTGGCCTTCGGCGGCGGGGTGATCGGCGATCTGGTCGGCTTTGCGGCGGCGGTTCTGCGCCGGGGCGTGCGTTTCGTGCAGATCCCGACCTCGCTGCTGGCGCAGGTCGATTCCAGCGTCGGTGGCAAGACCGGGATCAACACCGCGCAGGGCAAGAACCTCGTCGGCGCTTTCCATCAGCCCTCGCTTGTCCTCGCCGACATCGGCGTGCTGGAGACGCTGAGCCCCCGCGATTTCCTCGCGGGCTACGGCGAGGTGGTGAAATACGGCCTGCTGGGCGATGCGGCCTTCTTCGACTGGCTGGAGGCCGAGGGGCCGGCGCTGGCGGCGGGCGACCGCGAGGCACGGCTGCGGGCGGTCACCCGCTCGGTTGCGATGAAGGCCGGGATCGTCGAGCGCGACGAGACCGAAGAGGGCGAGCGGGCGCTTTTGAACCTCGGCCATACGTTCTGCCATGCGCTGGAAAAGGCGACCGGCTTTTCCGACCGGCTGCTTCATGGCGAGGGCGTCGCCATCGGCTGCGCGCTGGCGTTCGAACTCAGCCAGCGGCTCGGGCTGTGCAGCCAGGAAGCGCCCAGCCGGGTGCGCGCGCATCTGAAAGCCATGGGGATGAAGGTGGATCTTGCCGACATCCCGGGCGCCCTGCCGGGGGCCGAAGGGCTCCTTGATCTGATGGGCCAGGACAAGAAGGTCATCGATGGCAAGCTGCGCTTCATCCTTGCCCGCGGCATCGGCGAGGCTTTCGTGGCCGAGGATGTGCCGGGCGAGGCGGTGCTGGCAGTGCTGAACGACGCGCTGGTGCAGCGATGAACCTCGGCTATCTCTGCCTTGCGGGCGAGGGCGAGACCGATCTCGTCCTGCAACAGGTCGCCCGGCTGCTGGCGGCGCGGGGTGTGGTCACGGCGGGCGCGGTGCAGATCAACACCGCGCGTGAGGGGCGCGCGAAACCCGACATGGACCTGTTTCTGCTGCCCGACGGGCCGCTGATCCGCATCAGCGTTCAGCGCGGCGAGGCGGCTGCGGGCTGTCGTCTCGACACGGCGGCGCTGGAAGAGGCGGCGGTGATCGTGGCGCAGCGTCTGGCCGGTGCCGATGTGCTGATCGTCAACAAATTCGGCCAGCAGGAAGCGACGGGCCACGGGCTCGCGGACAGTATCGCGGCGGCGCTGGCGGCGGGAAAGCCGGTGCTGACCGGCACGGCAGAGCATTTCCTGCAAGGCTTCCTCGCCTGGGCGGAGGGGCATGAGACCGCCTTGCCCGCCGATGCCGGGGCCATCGCGGACTGGGTGTCGCAGGCGCGCGCGGGCCGGGATCCGGGCCGCCTCACCGGAAAGTGTTGACCGCCATAAGGCATCCCGCCATTGCGCGGCGCTGTTCTTCGCCGGATCTTTGTCGCAAATTCTCCTGGACGATCCGCGACGGAAGCCGCATGCGGCGGCGTTCCATCACAAGAACACAACGGGAAACCGCAGAAATTGAGCAGCCAGTCGCAACCCGATCTCGCCACTCTCGCACGTATGGGACAGAAACGCCGCAAGCGCGGCTGGATCTGGCTCCTGCTGGTCCTTGCGCTTGCCGCGGGCGTCGGCTGGTGGGTCTTCGGGCGTGAAAGCCAGACCAGCGTCAGCTACGACACGCGCGAGGTGACGCGCGGCGATCTGATGGTGACGGTGGTCGCCACCGGCACGGTGCAGCCCACGACCCAGGTCGAGATTTCCTCGGAACTCTCGGGCACGCTGGCCAGCGTCGATGCCGATTACAACGCCCAGGTCAGCGAGGGCCAGGTGCTGGCGCGGCTTGACGACACCAAGCTGGCGGCTCAGGTGCTGAACTCCGAGGCCAGCCTGATCGCGTCGCGCGCGCGCCTCGCCTCGGCCCAGGCGACGGCGACCGAAACCGCCGACGCCCTCGAATCCGCCGAGGCGCTGGACAAGCGCGGGCTGAACACCCGCAGCGTGATCATCGCCGCCCGCGCAGCCCATGACCGCGCGGTGGCCTCGGTCGAGATCGCCCGCGCCGATGTCAGCCTTGCCGAGGCCAATCTCGCCTCGGCCCGCGCCGATCTGGACAAGGCGGTGATCCGTTCGCCGATCAATGGCATCGTGCTGGACCGCGCGGCCGAAAAGGGCCAGATCGTCGCTGCCTCGCTCAATGCCCCGGTGCTGTTCACCCTGGCCGAGGATCTGCGCCGGATGGAGTTGCGCGTCTCGATCGACGAGGCCGATATCGGCCGCGTCCAGCTTGGACAGGAGGCGAGTTTTACCGTCGACGCCTGGGCCGGGCGCCGGTTCGAGGCGCAGATCGCCAGCCTGCGCTACGCCCCCGACGCGACAACGACCGATGTGGTCACCTATACCGCCGTCCTGACGGTCGAGAACGACGATCTTCTGCTGCGCCCCGGCATGACCGCCACCGCGACGATCACCGTCTCGCGCGAGGATGGCCAGTTGCTGGTGCCGATGGCGGCGCTGCGCTACTCGCCGCCCGCCACCGTCTCCACCGACCGCTCGGGCCGCGGGCTGATGGGCTATATCATGCCCTCGCCCCCGGGCCGCGACCGGCCGCGCACCGCCACCGGCGACGGATCGGGGGTCTGGGTCCTGCGCGGCGGCCAGCCGGTCAGGGTGCGCGCCACCCCCGGCGCGACCGACGGCAGCAACATCGTCGTGACCTCGGAAGAACTGCGGGAGGGCGATCAGGTGATCATCAGCCAGCGCGAGGCGCGCTGATGGAGCCGCCGCTGATCGAGTTCCGCAACGTCTCGCGGATCTATGGCGAGGGCGAGGCCGAGGTCCGCGCGCTCGACGGGGTGGATCTGATCATCCGGCGCGGCGAATTCGTCGCCATCATGGGGCCTTCGGGGTCGGGGAAATCGACCACGATGAACATCATCGGCTGCCTCGACCGGCCGACCTCGGGCGCCTGTCTGTTTGAGGGCACCGATGTGGGCGGCCTTTCGGGCGATGCGCTGGCGCTTTTGCGCCGCCATTATCTCGGCTTCGTGTTCCAGGGCTTCAACCTGCTGGCGCGCACCACCGCGCAGGAGAATGTCGAACTGCCGCTGATCTACAAGGGCCTGCCCGCCGCCGAGCGGGCGCGCGCGGCGAAGCTCGCGCTGGCGCGGGTCGGGCTGGAGGGGCGCGAGGGCCACGATCCCTCGCAGCTTTCGGGCGGCCAGCAGCAGCGCGTCGCCATCGCGCGGGCGCTGGCGGGGAACCCGACCGTGATCCTTGCCGACGAGCCGACTGGCAACCTCGACAGCCACCGCAGCCACGAGATCCTGACCCTGTTGCAGCAGCTCAACCGCGATGAGGGCATCACCATCGTCATGGTCACGCATGAGGCCGATATCGCCGCCTATGCGAGACGCCTCGTGGTCTTCACCGACGGCCGCATCACCCGCGACGAGGCGACTACGCCTGTGGGCGGGGCGACCACGCCTGCGGACGGGGCGGCCACGCCCGCGGAGGCCGTATCATGATCCTGGAAGCGGTCAGGCTGGCCCTGCGCTCGATCCTGCGAAACAAGCTGCGCTCGTTTCTCACCATCCTTGGCGTGGTGATCGGGGTGGGCGCGGTGATCGCGATGGTCACTGTGGGGCAGGGCTCGTCGCAGCAGGTGTCGCAATCGGTTTCGGGGCTGGGCTCCGACATGCTGGTGCTGCGTCCGGGCCAGCGCGGTTTCGGCCCCCAGACCAGCGGCGGCAACCGCCGCTTCAACCTGCGCGACGCCGATGCTTTGAGCGAGTTGCGCGAGGCGCGGCTGGTGGCGCCGGTCACCTCTTCCTCGGTCACGGCGGTCTACGGCAACACCAATGCCTCGACCCAGGTGACCGGCTCGAACGAGGCCTTCCTGGAGGTCGCCGGCTGGACCCTGGCTGATGGGCGCAACATGACCGCGGCCGAGGCGAGGGGCGGCGCGGCCTATTGCATCCTGGGCGACACGGTGCGCCAGAAGCTGTTCGGCGGCGGCGATGCCATCGGCGAGCAGATCCGGGTGAAGCAGATCTCGTGCCAGGTGATCGGCCTGTTGCAGGCCAAAGGCGCCAGCAGTTTCGGCAACGACCAGGACGATCTGATCATCATGCCGATCCGGCTGGTGCAGCGGCGGCTGAACGGCGACGGCGACGTGAATTCGATCCAGATCGCGCTGGCAAGCGGGGTGACGACCACCGAGGGCATCGCCGCGGTGCAGGATCTGATGCGCGACCGCCGCCGCATCGGCCTGGGCCAGGAAGACAATTTCAACGTCTCGGACATGCGCGAAGTGGCCGATATGCTGAATTCGGTCAATTCGGTGCTGTCGGGGATGCTGTCCTCGGTCGCGGCGGTCAGCCTGCTGGTTGGCGGGATCGGCATCATGAACATCATGCTGGTCTCGGTCACCGAGCGCACCCGCGAGATCGGCATCCGCCTTGCCATCGGCGCTACATCCGGGCAGGTGCTGACCCAGTTTCTGGTGGAGGCGGTGGTCCTCTCTCTGCTGGGCGGCGTGGTCGGGATCGGCGTCGGGCTGGCTCTGGCCTGGGGGGCGGGGATCTTCATGGCGATTCCCTTCGCGCCCGACCCGCTGGTGGTGCTGATGGCCTTCGGTTTCTCGGCGGTGGTGGGGGTGGTGTTCGGCTATTTCCCGGCCCGGCGCGCGGCGCGGCTCGACCCGATCGAGGCGCTGCGGCATCAGTAAAGCGGCGGGGTGGATTCGCATCTGGTGTTTCCATTTGCGAACCCGCGTGCTAGTCTTGGCGGATGAAGACCAGAGTGCAGAACGAAGCCGCCCGCATGACTCAGGCCCTGCGTGACGGCGGTGTGCGCGTCACCCGCCAGCGCGAGGCGCTGGTGAAGGTGCTGACGGAATCCGGCGATCATCCCGATGCGGCGGAGCTGCACCGCCGCGCCCAGGCCATCGACCGCACGGTCTCGCTGGCGACGGTCTATCGCACGCTGACCGTGCTGGAGCGCGAGGGCGTGATCCAGCGCCATTCCTTCGAGAATGCGCCGGCGCGGTTCGAAGTGGCCGAGCCGGGCCATCACGACCATATCCTCGATCTCGACAGCGGCGCGATCATCGAATTCCACAGCGAGAAGATCGAGGAATTGCAGCGCCAGATCGCCGCCGAGATGGGCTATGAGATCGTCCATCACCGGCTGGAGCTTTATTGCCGCAAGGCGTGAAGCGGCGCGCCTTGCGGCGCGCGGGGGGCTCTGCCCCCCGAACCCCCCGGGATATTTAGAGACAGAAAATGAGCAGGCCGGAGTTCATTCCGCCACATGCAGCGGTTTGGGGCGGGTTTCGGGCGCAAGGACGCGGGTGCGGAGGTCTGCGAGGGCGGCTTCGGTCTCATCAAGGCGCGCGGCCAGCGCCTCGGGGGCGGGCGGTGCGGGTTCCGTCTCGCCTTTGCCGATCAGGCCGCGGAAGGCCCAGGCCATCAGCCGCGACAGGTCGTCCATGATCAGATAGAAGGCCGGCACCACCACGAGGCTGAGCACCGTCGACATGATGATGCCGCCGGTCACCGCGATCGCCATCGGCGAGCGGAAGGTGCCGCCTTCGCCCACCCCCAGAGCCGAGGGCAGCATGCCCGCCGACATCGCGACAGAGGTCATCACGATGGGCCGCGCGCGTTTGTGGCCGGCCTCGACCACCGCGGCGACCCGTTCCATTCCGCGCGCCCGCATCTCGATGGCGAAGTCGATCAGCAGGATCGCGTTCTTGGTCACGATCCCCATCAGCATCAGGATCCCGATCAGCACCGGCATCGACACCGGATTGGCGGTGAGGATCAGTGCCGCCGCCACGCCGCCGATGGCGAGGGGCAGCGACAGAAGGATGGTGAAGGGCTGGATCACCGAGCGGAACAGCAGGATCAGCACCGCGAGCACCAGCATCAGCCCCATGATCATCGCATTGCCGAAGCTCTGCACCAGTTCGGCCTGGACCTCGGCATCGCCCGAAGGGCGGACCTCGACGCCCGCGGGCAGGGTGAGGCCCGCGACCACCTGCTCGAACCGCGCCGTCGCGTCGTTGAGCGCGACACCGGGCGGCAGATCGGCGCCGAGCTTCGCTACCCTGAGCCGGTTCAGCCGTTTGATCTGCGCCGGGCCTTCGGAAATGGTCAGATCGGCCACCGCCGAGAGCGGCACCTGGCCGCCGCGCGCCGTGGGCACCTTCAGCGCGGCGATCCGGCCGAGGTCCTGGCGCGCCTCGTCCTTCAGCCGGACCCGGACCGGGATCAGCCGGTTCTCCATCGACAGTTTCGCCAGCGCCGCATCCTGATCGCCGATGGTCGCCACCCTCAGCGTCGCGGCCAGCGCCTGGGTCGTCACCCCAAGCCGCGCGGCCTCATCGAGCCGCGGCGTCACCCGGATCTCGGGGCGCGGCAGGCTGCTTTCGGTCGAGACGTTCGACAGCAGGGGCTCGCCCGCCAGCGCGGCCTCGATCATCGCGGTGGCCTGCGACAGCGCGGCCTCGTCCTGCGAGAGCACGTCATAGGCGACCGGGCGGCCGCCCGGGCCGGGGCCGCCCAGCTTGAAGGCGCGCAGATCGGGCACGCGGGCGAGGCGGCGGAACACCTCGGTCTCGATCTCCTGCTGCGGCACGGTGCGGCCTTCCGAGGGCAGGCTGATACGGTCGCCGATCAGCGGCAGCGCCGAGAGGAGTTCGACCGCCTTGCGTACAAGGCTCACATCGCGGCGGTCGAGCAGCACGATCATATTGGCGCGGCGGATCTCACGGTCGCCGAGCGGCGACGAGCCGCCGATCACCAGCACATTGGCGATGCCGGGGATGTCGGCGATGGCCGCGCGCATCGCCTCGGTGGTGCGGTCGGTTTCTGCGAGCGTCGATCCCGGCGGCAGTTCGACGGAAATCGCGAAGCGGCTTTCGTCGTCGGGCGGAAACAGATTGCCGGGGATGCGGATCATGGCGATCACCGAGACCACGACGACGAGGATGGCGACCGCCATGGTCAGGTAATAGGCCGGAAAACGGATGCGGCCGATCCGCGGCGTGGCGGTGGTGTGGCGCACGAGCCAGAGATAGCCGCGCATGAAAGGCCCGTCGCGGTGGTCGTCGGAATGGCCCTCGGCGTCTTTGGCGCGCATCAGGTAAGCTGCCATCATCGGCGTGATCAGCCGCGCGACCAGCAGCGAGAACATCACCGCCACCGCCACCGTCAGCCCGAACTGGCGGAAATACTGCCCCGGAATCCCGGGCATGAAGCTGACCGGCACGAAGACCGCGATGATCGTGGCCGAGGTCGAGATCACCGCCAGCCCGATCTCGTCCGCCGCGTCGATCGAGGCCCGCCAGGGCGTCTTGCCCATCCGCATATGCCGCGCGATGTTCTCGATCTCGACGATGGCGTCATCGACGAGGATCCCGGTCGCCAGCGTCAGCGCGAGGAAAGAGATCAGGTTCAGCGAGAAGCCGATCAGATCCATGATCAGGAAGGTCGGCACCGCCGAGAGCGGCAGAGCGACCGCGGCGATGAAGGTCGCGCGCCAGTTCTTGAGGAAGGCCAGCACCACCAGAACGGCAAGGATCGAGCCCTCCATCAGCGTATGCAGCGCGGCCTCGTAATTGCCGCGGGTGAAATAGACCTGATCGTCGAGAAGCCGCATCTCCACATCGGGGTGGCCGGTGCCGACCTCGGCCAGCGCGGTTTCCACCGTTTCGGCGACCGAGACCTCCGAGGCGCCCTTGGCGCGGTAGACCGACATCACCACGATGGGCTGGCCGTCCTGGCGGCCGAAACTCTTCGGGTCGTCGTAGCTGTCGATCACTTCACCGAGGTCCGAGAGCCGGACATGGCGGCCGTTCGGCAGCGAGATGGTGGTTGCGGCCAGCCGCTCCACCGTCTGCTGGTTGCCGAGGGTGCGGATCGACTGTTCGCCCGCGCCGATCTCGGCCTTGCCCGAGCCGACATCGGCATTCGTCAGCGCGACCTGCTGGCTGACCGCGGCGGCGGTGATGCCGTAACTGCCGAGGCGAATGGGGTCCAGCTCCACCCGGATCTCGCGGTCCACCCCGCCGTAGCGGTCGACGCGGCCGATGCCGGGACGGCCCTGGAGCGCGCGGGTCAGCGTGTCGTCGACGAACCAGGAAAGCTCCTCGATGGTGCGGCCGGGAGAGGAGACGGCGTAAGTCAGGATCGCCTGGCCCTCGACATCGACTTTGGCGACGATGGGGGTTTCGACATCGGCGGGCAGGTCGGTGCGGATGCGGTCGATGGCGTCCTTGGTGTCCTGGACCGCCGTTTCGGTCGGCACCTCCATGCGGAATTCGATCAGCGTGGTGGAAAGGCCGTCGTTGACGTTCGAGGTGACGTTCTTGACGCCGTTGATCCCGGCGACCGCATCCTCGACCTCTTTCGTCACCTGGGTTTCCAGCTCGGACGGCGCCGCCCCGGCCTGGATCACCGTGACCGAGACGATAGGCACGTCGATATTGGGGAAACGGGTGACGGGCAGGGTCATGAAACTCTGCCAGCCCAGCACCATCAGCATGAAAAAGCCAAGGATCGGCGCCACCGGATTGCGGATCGCCCAGGCCGAGAAATTCATCGCCGCCCCCTCAGTTCAATGCCGCGACCGGAGTGATCCGGTCGCCGTCGCGCAGGAAGGAACCGGCTTTCGTCACCACCAGATCGCCGGCGGTCAGCCCCGAGGTGATCTCGACCAGGCCGCCGTCGCGGATGCCGGTGGTCACGGTGACCTGTTCGACGCGGGTTTCGCGCACCCGCAGGACGGTCTCGCGGCCCCCGGTCGTGCCGATGGCGCTGATGGGCAGGGCCAGCGCCTCGCGCTCGGCGGTGATGATGGCGGCTTCGGCGAACATGCCGGCGCGCAGGCCGGGGGTGGCGGGCAACTCGATACGGGCGCGGCCCAGCCGGGTGGCGGGGTCGATGGCGGGCTCGATCAGGCGGACGCGGCCCGCGATGGGGGCTTTGAGCCCGACCAGCCGCAGATCCGCCTTCTGACCGGGTTCAAGCCGCATGAGATCGGCCTCGGAGAGGTCCGCGCGCAGTTCCAGCGCGCCGTCCTTCTCCAGCACGAACATCGGCTGGCCCTGGGCCGAGGCGACAGCGCCGAGCGTGGCGTTCCTCGCGGTGACGCGGCCGCCGTAGGGGGCCTTCACCTCGGTGCGGGTCAGCATCAGCTCGACATTGGCAAGCTGCGCTTCGGCCAGCGCAAGCTGGGCCTCGGCGGCGGCCCCGGCCTCGCGCGCCAGTTCCACCCGCGCATTCGCCGCCAAAGCGCCGGCGGTCGCGCTGTCGAGCGCGGCCTGGCTGGCGCTGCCCTGTTCGCGCAGTTGTTTGGTGCGCGCGGCCACCCGGTCGGCCTCGGCGGCGGCCGCTTCGGCCTCGATCTTCTGCGCCGCGGCCTGGGCGATGGCGGCGCGCGCCGCGGCCAAAGTCGCGAGGCTTTGCGATTTCTGCAATTCCAGCGTGGTTTTCGACAGCACCGCCAGCACGTCGCCGGCTGCGACGGTATCGCCGACATCGGCGCGCAAAGCCTCGATCGGCTGGCCCTCGATCAGCGGCTGGACCAGAACTTCCTCGACCGGGGCGATCAGCCCGCTGGCCCAGACCCGCCCGGTCAGCGCCGCGGGCCGGACCTCGGAGACCTGGATCGCCGGGCCCGCCTCTTCCGCGGCGGCGGCAAGCGGCAGGACGAGGGCAAGGATCAGGGAAAGGCGGCGCATGTCTCAGCCTCCGGCAACGGGGATGTCGTCGATCACGCGGTCGATCCCGCGCAGGATCAGTCCGGTCAGCACCGGATCGGGGCTCAGGTCGCTGCGCTGACCGAAGCCCCGGATCACCAGCACGATATAACGGGCATGCGCGCCATAGCGGGCGCGGCATTCGTCCGCATCCAGCCCCGAGACCCGCGCGAAGACCTCGATCAGCAGCGCGGCGACGGTCTCTTCCATCTGCGCGCAGGCCGAGGCCACGTCCGACTGGCGCAAAGCGGCGGCCGAGATTTCCGCCATAAGCCGGCAGTCGTCCACCTCCATCGTGTCGAGATGCTCCGCGATCCCGGCCCTGAGCGCGGCAAGCCGGTCGGGCGCGTCGATCACCGCCTGGAATTTGGCGCGGATCTCTGCGATGTCCTGAGCGACCAGCGCCTCGACGATGGCGGTTTTCGACGGGAAATAGCGGTAGAAATTGCCCGCGCTCATCCCCGCTTCGCGCGCGAGGTCGTTCATCGAGGCGCCGTCGAACCCCTTGCGGGCGAAGGCGGCGCGGATCAGGCCGAGGATCTCGGCCCCGCGCTCAATCTGCTGGGTGGTCGGGGGCAGGGGCATCAGATCCGTGGAGTGAATGAATGTTCATTCTCATTTTGCCGGGGCTTTGCATCGCGCGCAAGAGGGTTTTCCGCGTTCAAACCCCGGGGCGGGGCTTGGCAGGGGGCGGATTTTCGCGCAAGTCAGCGCGCAAGAGCGAGGTAAGGCGATGACGGAACGGTTCGGGTTCACGCTGAAGGCGACAGACGGCAAAGCGCGCACCGGCGTGATCCATACGCCCAGGGGCGAGATCCGCACGCCCGCCTTCATGCCGGTCGGCACCGCGGCGACGGTGAAGGCGATGCTGCCGGGATCGGTGCGCGAGACCGGGGCGGATATCCTGCTGGGCAACACCTATCACCTGATGCTGCGCCCCGGGGCAGAGCGGATCGCGCGGCTCGGGGGCCTGCACCGTTTCATGAACTGGGAGCGGCCGATCCTGACCGACTCGGGCGGTTTCCAGGTGATGAGCCTCGCGAGCCTGCGCAAGCTGACCGAGGAAGGCGTGCGGTTTTCCTCGCATATCGACGGCTCAAAGCACATGCTCAGCCCCGAGCGCAGCATGGAGATCCAGAAGCTCCTCGGCTCGGATATCGTGATGTGTTTCGACGAATGCCCGGCACTGCCCGCCACCGACGAGGTGGTGGCGAAGTCGATGCGTCTGTCGATGCGGTGGGCGCAGCGCTCGCGCGATGCGTTCGGCGACCGGCCTGGCCATGCGCTTTTCGGCATCATGCAGGGCGGCGTGACGCGCGATTTGCGCGAGGAATCGGCGAAGGCGCTGGTGGAGATCGGCTTTGATGGCTACGCCGTCGGCGGCCTTGCCGTGGGCGAGGGGCAGGAGGCGATGTTCGATGTGCTCGATTATGCGCCCGGTTTCCTGCCCGAAGACAAGCCGCGCTACCTGATGGGGGTGGGCAAGCCCGACGATATCGTCGGCGCGGTCGAGCGCGGCATCGACATGATGGATTGCGTGCTGCCCTCGCGCTCGGGCCGCACCGGCCAGGCCTGGACGCGGCGCGGTCAGGTCAATCTCAGGAACGCCCGCCACCAGGACGACCCGCGCCCGCTGGACGAGGATTGCACCTGCCCGGCCTGTCGCGGCTATTCGCGCGCCTATCTGCACCATGTGCTGCGCGCGCAGGAGATCATCGCCTCGATGCTGCTGACCTGGCACAACCTGCATTACTATCAGGAGCTGATGCAGGGCCTGCGCGACGCCATCGCCGAGGGGCGGCTGGCGGCTTTCGTGGCCGGTTTCCATGCGCAGCGCGCCGGGGGCGATATCGGGCCGCTGTGACTAAAGACCGAACGGCACCAGCTGGCGGGTGGCCATCAGCCGCAGGATAAGCTCCCACCCCCGGTTGCCACCCGCTTCGGCTGGCTGCGAGGGCGCGATCAGCCAGGCCACGGGCACACCCTGATCGCTGGCTCCGGTGGCGGCGGGGCCGAGCGTGGCCCCGAAGCTGCGCCCGTCGGACAGCGGGAATTCGTCCCAGATCCGCCGCATCCTTTCGGCGGCCTGCGCCGCCATCGGCGCGGTGTCGAAGGAAAACACGGCGGCGATCAGGTCCTGGCCCTGATCGAAGAGATCAATGATCAGCCCGATCCGCCAGGGCGGCAGGCCCGTGCCGGGCGGGGCGGCGGACAGATCGCCCTGCGCGTTCAGCAGCAGGGCCTGCACCGCCAGCGCGCCCCCGGCGACCGGCAGCGCGGCCAGCGCCTCTGCCAGATCGGGGTGGCCGACCGGCTCGCCGCCACCGCCGGTCAGCGCCTCAAGCATCGGCCAGGCGGCGGCGTAATACAGCCGGTCGCCCCGGATCGCGATCCGCGCGCTCTTGCCCACCAGCCCGCCGAACGGATCGGCGGGGTTGCGCGCGGCAAGGTCGATGGCCAGATCCGTCTCGCCGCGCCACCAGACGCTGATATCCTTGCGCACCGCCTGGGTATAGCCGGTCTGGGACAGCGCCCGCGCCACATCCTTTCCCTTGCCCGGGCCGAGTTCGAGGATCGCCCCCGCCTCGGGCGCGGCTTCGATCACCACATAGCGCAGGATGTCGCCGGGGCCGAAGCTGACCCGCTCGGCCCATCGGCCCTCAAGCCCCGGCCCCATTTGCTCGGCCCCGAACGGACGGCTGAGCCGGCGCCAGCGCCCGCCGGGCGCCGCCAGCGCCGCCGCGCCCGTATCGCCCCAGTGGATCAGCGCGGGGGTGTCGTCCTGTGTCCGGCGAAACAGCGCGCGCGGCACCTCGGACAGATCCGCCTGCAATGCGGCGAAAGCCGCGCCCGGCTGCGCCCGTGCCGGTTTCAGCCCGGCTGAGAGGGGCAGGGCGAGCGCGGCGCTCAGCAAGTCGCGGCGTGTCGGCATCGGTGGCCCCCTCGGCAGGAAGAGTGATCCGATGCTGCCAGCCGCGCCCGGTTCCCGCAAGCCGGGGAAAACCCGCCCCCCTGGTGCCGCACGGATCACGATCTTCTGCCCTTGCGGTCGGTCTGGTTCGGCGGCAGATTGGCAGTGCAGGGGAATGACAGGCCCCCTGCTTGAAAATCATGCGGGCGCAGCACAGATTAACACCCAATCCGCAGGAGATGGCGATGGCTGCCGATGCCCGGGGCCGCACCATCTGCCGAGAAGAAGGATGACCTATGAGCAATACCGTCACCAGCTACCCTGTCCTGCCGCTTCGCGACATCGTGGTTTTCCCGCATATGATCGTGCCGCTTTTCGTCGGCCGGGAAAAATCGGTCCGGGCGCTGGAAGAGGTCATGCAGGAGGATCGCCAGATCCTGTTGTCGAGCCAGATCGACCCGACGGTGGATGACCCGACCCATGACGGGATCTACCGCACCGGCGTTCTGGCCAATGTGCTTCAGCTGCTGAAACTGCCCGATGGCACCGTCAAGGTGCTGGTCGAGGGCAGATCGCGGGTGAAGATCACCGAATTCATCGAAAACCCGGCCTATTTCGAGGCCTCGGTCGAACTTCTGGACGAAGCGGCCGGCGATCCCTCGTCGGTCGAGGCGCTGGTGCGCGCCGTCGGCGAGGAATTCGAGCGTTACGCCAAGATCAAGAAGAACATCCCCGAAGAGGCGATGGCCGCGGTCTCGGAAACCCGCGAGCCCGCGCGGCTGGCCGATCTGGTCGCCGGCCATCTGGGGATCGACGTTGCGCAGAAGCAGGATCTGCTGGAGACCCTGGTGGTCGCCGAGCGGCTTGAGAAGGTCTACGGCCAGATGCAGGGCGAATTGTCCGTGCTTCAGGTCGAGAAGAAGATCAAGTCGCGCGTCAAGACCCAGATGGAGAAGACGCAACGCGAATATTATCTGAATGAGCAGATGAAGGCCATTCAGAAGGAACTCGGCGACGGCGAGGACGGCCAGAACGAGATCGCCGAACTGGAAGAGCGGATCCGCAAGACCCAGCTCTCCAAAGAGGCGAAGGAAAAGGCCGAGGCCGAGCTGAAGAAGCTGAAGTCGATGTCTCCGATGTCGGCCGAGGCCACCGTCGTGCGCAACTATCTCGACTGGCTTCTGGGCGTGCCCTGGGGCGTGAAATCGCGCACCAAGAAGGATCTGCCCGCGGCGCAGAAAGTGCTCGATTCCGACCATTACGGGCTGGAGAAGGTCAAGGAGCGCATCGTCGAATATCTCGCCGTCCAGGCCCGGGCGACGAAGCTGAAAGGCCCGATCCTCTGCCTCGTCGGCCCGCCCGGCGTGGGTAAGACCTCGCTTGGCCGCTCGGTTGCGAAAGCCACGGGGCGCGAATTCATCCGCATCTCGCTTGGCGGCGTGAGGGACGAATCCGAGATCCGCGGCCACCGGCGCACCTATATCGGCTCGATGCCCGGCAAGATCATCCAGGCGCTGAAAAAGGCCAAGACCACCAATCCGCTGATCCTGCTCGATGAGATCGACAAGATGGGCCAGGATTTCCGCGGCGACCCGGCCTCGGCGCTCTTGGAGGTGCTGGACCCGGAACAGAACTCGACCTTCGTCGACCACTATCTCGAAGTGGAATACGATCTGTCGAACGTGATGTTCATCACCACGGCGAACAGCTACAACATGCCCGGCCCGCTGCTCGACCGGATGGAGATCATCCCGCTCTCGGGCTATACCGAGGATGAAAAGCGCGAGATCGCCCGCCAGTATCTGCTTCCCAAGCAGATCAGGGCGAACGGGCTGAAGAAGGGCGAATTCTCGGTCGCCGACGAGACGCTGAACCACGTCATCCGCTATTACACGCGCGAGGCCGGGGTGCGGAATCTTGAGCGCGAGATCGCCAAGCTGGCCCGCAAGGCGGTGACAGAGATCCTGAAAGGCCAGGCGAAGTCCATCGAGGTGACGCCCGCGAAGGCCGAGGAATATCTCGGCGTGCGCCGCTTCCGTTACGGTCTGGCCGAGAAAGAGGATCAGGTCGGCGTGGTCACGGGCCTCGCCTGGACTTCCGTCGGCGGCGATCTCTTGCATATCGAGGCGCTGAAACTGCCCGGCAAGGGGCGGATGAAGACCACCGGGAAACTGGGCGATGTGATGAAGGAATCCATCGACGCGGCCTCGTCTTATGTCCGCTCGATCTCGCCGCAGCTTGGGGTGAAACCGCCGAAGTTCGACACGACCGACATCCATGTCCACGTGCCGGACGGGGCGACGCCGAAGGATGGGCCGTCGGCCGGTCTCGCCATGGTCACCGCCATCGTCTCGGCGCTGACCGGCATCCCGGTGCGCAAAGACATCGCCATGACCGGCGAGGTTTCGTTGCGTGGGAATGCGATGGCGATCGGCGGGCTGAAAGAGAAGCTGCTCGCGGCGCTGCGGGGCGGGATCCGCACCGTCTTCATCCCCGAGGAGAACGAGAAGGACCTCGCCGACATCCCCGCCAACGTCAAGGAGGGGCTGGAGATCGTGCCGGTCACCCATGTGCGCGAGGTGCTCTCCCGCGCGCTGCTGCGTCAGCCCGAGCCGGTGGTCTGGGACGAAGAGGCCGAGGAAGCCGCCGCCGCCGCCCGCCGCGCCGCGGGCGACGAGAGGGTGCAGGTCGCGCATTGAGCGCTTCCCCGTTGTAACGGCCAGACGCGGCGGGATGACCCGCCGCGTTTTTTTATCAGAGCGCAGCCGTGGTGCCGCATCTTGAGAGGGATTTGTTGCACGGCAAAGTCATCCCGTTTCCGAGTGACGTGACAGCGGCTTCGATGACCTCGCCATCGCTGCCACGGCCGCTTCCCTGATCGACTGCCGGGCGCTTTTCATGAAGAAGCCCCGGATCACCTAAGTGCCGGGGCGTTCTACATAAAATGGTGGGCGATAACGGATTTGAACCGCTGACATCTTCGATGTGAACGAAGCGCTCTACCGCTGAGCTAATCGCCCGATAGGGGGCTTTTAGCCATCCTCGCCGGGCTCTGCAACCCCCTCTTTCGCCTTGCCGGACAGCTTGGCGGGCCCGCCGCGTTTCAGCTTCAGCGTCAGCACCGACTGGCCGCCCTTGTCCGCGGTTTTCACCACTTTCGCACGTCCGAAACCCGGCAGATTGAGCTCCTCGCCGCGGTCCAGCGCGGCGCCGATCTCGTTCAGCAGGGCTTCAACCGTCTCGCGCACCGCTTTTTTCGGCGCGCTGCTCTGCTCCGCGACTTTCTCTACCAGCTCCTTCAGACGCAGGCCCGGAGTCTTCACCTTCGCCGCCATCACCTCCCCGGCCGCGTCTGCGACAACCGGCGCGGCTTCGGTCGGCTTTTTCTTCGTCGCCATGGAACTCATCCCTGAAAATCGCTCATGCGCGCAAGATTATCCAGGCTTTCGCAACAATGCCATCCGGTATCCATATCTCTCAGCCGCCGTGACGCGGTAGCAGTCTCACGACGCACCCAGACGCCAAACCGGCCAACATTCTTAAATCCCGGGCGTTGATGCCCGGGAATTGGGCCGCCGAAATAGCGATTTCGGGCTACAATTGCCCCCTCTGGCAAATTTCCCAGGCACCGCCCCGGGCAGGTTGTTCCTGCGCAGCCTGAATAGCAGTTTTGCAATTCGCATCGGCGCGCTTGCCAATGATTTGCAAATTTTCGGAATTCCGTTTTGCTTCCCCTTCGCGCAATAATATTGTGCGGACGATTCCCGGGGAGAGGTTCGCCATGAAAGACATCCTGCAAGAGCTTGAGCAGCGCCGCAACGTCGCGCGGGCAGGGGGCGGGCAGCGCCGGATCGACGCCCAGCACGCCAGGGGCAAGCTCACCGCGCGCGAGCGGATCGAGCTGTTGCTCGACGAGGCGAGCTTCGAGGAATTCGACATGTTCGTCGCCCATCGCTGCACCGATTTCGGCATGGAGCAGGACCGGCCTGCGGGCGACGGCGTCGTCACCGGCTGGGGCACGATCAACGGCCGCATGGTCTATGTGTTCAGCCAGGACTTCACCGTCTTCGGCGGCTCGCTGTCCGAGACCCATGCGCAAAAGATCTGCAAGATCATGGATATGGCGATCCAGAACGGTGCGCCGGTGATCGGGATCAACGACTCGGGCGGCGCGCGGATCCAGGAGGGGGTGGCCTCGCTCGCCGGTTATGCCGACGTGTTCCAGCGCAACATCATGGCGAGCGGTGTGGTGCCGCAGATCAGCCTGATCATGGGCCCCTGCGCGGGCGGCGCGGTCTATTCGCCCGCGATGACCGACTTCATCTTCATGGTGAAGGACACCTCCTACATGTTCGTCACCGGCCCCGATGTGGTCAAGACCGTGACGAACGAGGTGGTCACTGCCGAGGAACTGGGCGGCGCCTCGACCCATACCAGGAAGTCCTCGGTCGCCGATGGCGCTTTCGAGAATGATGTCGAGGCGCTGGCCGAGATCCGGCGGCTGTTCGACTATCTGCCGCTCAACAACCGCGAGAAGGCGCCGGTGCGGCCGTTCTTCGACGATCCCGCCCGGATCGAGGCCAGCCTCGACACGCTGATCCCCGACAACCCGAACCAGCCCTACGACATGAAGGAACTGATCCTGAAGGTCGCGGACGAGGGCGATTTCTACGAGATCCAGAAGGATTACGCCGGCAATATCATCACCGGATTCATCCGCATCGAGGGCCAGACCGTGGGCGTGGTTGCCAACCAGCCGATGGTGCTGGCGGGCTGTCTGGATATCGACAGCTCGCGCAAGGCCGCGCGCTTCGTGCGGTTCTGCGACGCGTTCGAGATCCCGATCCTGACGCTGGTCGATGTGCCGGGCTTCCTGCCGGGGACCGGCCAGGAATATGGCGGCGTGATCAAACATGGCGCGAAACTCTTGTTCGCTTACGGCGAGGCCACGGTGCCGAAGGTCACGGTCATCACCCGCAAGGCCTATGGCGGCGCCTATGACGTGATGGCTTCGAAGCATCTGCGCGGTGATTTCAACTATGCCTGGCCCACGGCCGAGATCGCGGTGATGGGCGCCAAAGGCGCGGTCGAGATCCTCTACCGCAGCGAGCTGGGCGACCGCGAGAAGATCGCGCAGCGCCAGAAGGATTACGAGGACCGCTTCGCCAATCCCTTCGTCGCCGCCGAGAAAGGCTTCATCGACGAGGTGATCCAGCCGCGCTCCACCCGCCGCCGCATCGCCCGGGCCTTCGCGAGCCTTCGCAACAAGAAGCTCTCGAACCCCTGGAAGAAGCACGACAACATTCCGTTGTAACCCCGAGAATGCGCATGTCCGCCGCCCGCCGCCTGCTGAGCCTTGCGCTGGTCCCGCTCCTTCTGGGGGCGGGCGCCTGCGATGAGGAGCCCGCCCCGGCGGAAGCGGGGGCGATCGCGCTGCCCTCGGGTGGCAGCGCCATGTTCCTCGATCTGGTCACCAATGCGGCCGGGGTAGGGGGCGAGACCGCGCGGTTCCGCTTCATCGACAAGGGGCTGACGGCGGGCGAGGACCGCAGCGCCGACATGCAGGCGCTTTGCGACGGCTATGCGCTGGAACGGATCCGCGACCTGAACCCTGCGCCGCAGCAGATCGTGATCACGCTGGCCGACCGCCCGGTTCCCTTCGGCGAGACAGACCACGAAGCGGTGCAGTTTTTCGAGGCCTACCGCATCGAATCGGATGCCTGCATCTGGGAGATGTTCTGAAGATGGCACTACATCTTGTTGAACATCCTCGGGAAATCGGCACGTCTGATGTAAGCGGGTCACAACCCGCCGCCTTGGTAACGGACAAGTGTTTTTCGCGCCGTCTTTCCGCTATTCTCGGGCAGGGCCGAACCCAAGCGGCCCCAACCTCGCAAGGGGGCGATGCTGGCATGTTGCCGGCTACAAGCCACCCGGAAATAAGGAGTAGAGGATGTCGAGCACCCTGCGTATCGTTCTGGCCCTGGCCATCGTCGGCACCATTGCCGCCTGCGCCCGTAAGGTCGAAGAAGAAGTCGTCTATATCGACGAGCCCGTCTCGGTCGAGCCGGTCTACACCGGCAAGTACAAGTAACGCTTCCGGTCGGCCCGCCCGGTCTGCCGGGCGGGCTGACCAGCGCCTTTCCGGCGCGGCTCATTTCGGTGCCAGGGTCGCGGTCTTGCCGCCGGGTGACACCTTTTTGCATCGCCTGCGCGTGTTTCTCGCGGGGCCACAATCACTGGTTCCATCCGCGCTGGCGCCGCAATATGGTGCGCTGCATCACGTTGATTCGCACTGGAGGTTGTCATGCGGAAAACTGCAATCATTGCCATGCTGGCTGTCGTCACTCTGGCCGCCTGCGCCCGGAAACAAGAGACCGTCGTCGTCGCCGAGCCGGTCTCGGTCGAGCCGACCTACACCGGCAAGTACAAGTGATTTCGCAGGGCGGCCCCGGGTCGATGACCTGAGGGCCGCCCGGCAAACCCGCCGCGCCTCTGGCGCGCGCCGCCTTGTCGCTGCTACAGCCGGTTCCAGTACAAAAGGAACCGCGCCATGCTGAAGCACCGAGGCTTTCCCGGAAGATTGCCGGGCACCGATTTCCAGTTCACCATCCGCCGCGCCAATCTCAAAGAGGGCGCCACGAAGATCATCCGCCGTGAGCGGTTCAGGGACCGCAAGGCGCCCGACCGCCGCGCGGATGAGGCTTTCATGGCCGCGCTCTGGCGGCAGTTCGGCGAAGAGCCGTTCGAGCGCGGCAATCTCGATGCCGGGCGCCTGTCCTGGCTGTTCGGGCGCGAGGTGGTGCCGGCCGAGGATCCGTTCGATCCCTGTTCCTATGACGCTCTGCTGCGCATCGACCTCAAACGCGCCGAAGCCGCGTTTCCCTCGGTCTTCGCACCGGATGCGGAAGAGTTCTTCTTCGACGAAGACGGAGAGGAGGACGAGGCGTGAGCGCATTCCTTCCCCGCAACCGGCCTCCGCAGCGACCGGGCGGATCGGCGGTAATCCGCGCCTGTGCGGATCGCTTTGTCGTGATCGCGGCAGGAGACTCTTTCTCTGTTTGCGGGAATGGACTAGAATCTGCCTCAATCATAACCAAACGAGGCAGTTCAAAATGCGCAAAACCATCCTGCTCTTCCCGATTCTCGCTCTGGCCCTGGCCGGCTGCGTCAACAACGGCTATGGCAGTTCGCCCATGGACAGCGCGGCGATCCGCACCGTCGGCGGCGCGGCCGCCGGTGCCGTCATCGCCGATGCGACCGGCGGCTCCAAGACCAAGGGCGCGCTCATCGGCGCCGTCGCCGGTGGCGGCTCGTGCATGGTCACCAACAACTGCCACTGATCTGACCGCCGCCCCCGCGGGGGCCGGTTTTCATCTGAAACGGGGTCTTCCGGTCGTCAGGACCGGAAGACCCTTTTTGTTTTTCCGGCCTGCTGATCCGGCCGGAGCCGAGGGAGAGCCATGTTCAAGAAGATCCTGATCGCCAACCGGGGCGAGATCGCCTGCCGCGTCATCAAGACGGCCCGCAAGATGGGCATCCAGACGGTGGCGGTCTATTCCGATGCCGACCGCAACGCGCTGCATGTCCGCATGGCGGATGAGGCGGTGCATATCGGCCCGCCCCCGGCGAACCAGTCCTATATCGTGATCGACCGGATCATGGAGGCGATCCGCAAGACCGGCGCCGAGGCGGTGCATCCGGGCTACGGCTTCCTCTCGGAGCGGATGGATTTCGCCGCGGCGCTGGAAAAGGAAGGCGTCGTCTTCATCGGCCCGCCGTCGCCCGCGATCGAGGCGATGGGCGACAAGATCACCTCGAAGAAACTGGCGCAGGAGGCCGGGGTCTCGACGGTTCCCGGCTATATGGGCCTGATCGCCGATGCCGAGGAGGCGGTGACGATCTCGGATCAGATCGGCTATCCGGTGATGATCAAGGCCTCTGCGGGCGGCGGCGGCAAGGGGATGCGGATCGCCTGGAACGCCGCCGAGGCGCGCGAAGGGTTCGAGAGCTCGAAGAACGAGGCCGCGAACAGCTTCGGCGACGACCGCATTTTCATCGAGAAATTCGTGACGCAGCCGCGCCACATCGAAATCCAGGTGCTGGCCGACAAGCACGGCAATTGCGTCTATCTGCATGAGCGCGAATGCTCGATTCAGCGCCGGAACCAGAAGGTGATCGAAGAGGCGCCCTCGCCGTTCCTCGACGAGGCCACGCGCAAGGCGATGGGCGAACAGGCCTGCGCTTTGGCAAAGGCGGTCGGCTACACTTCGGCGGGGACGGTCGAATTCATCGTCGACGGCAGCCGCAACTTCTATTTCCTTGAAATGAACACCCGCTTGCAGGTGGAACATCCGGTGACCGAACTGATCACCGGCATCGACCTCGTGGAGCAGATGATCCGCGTCGCCGCGGGCGAGCCGCTGCCCTTCGCGCAGGGCGATCTGAAGATCAACGGCTGGGCGATGGAAAGCCGCCTTTATGCCGAAGACCCCTATCGTAACTTCCTGCCTTCCATCGGGCGGCTGACCCGCTACCGTCCGCCGGTCGAGGGGGCAACGTCGCGCGGCGGCATCGTCAGGAACGACACCGGCGTCTATGAGGGCGGCGAGATCTCGATGTATTACGACCCGATGATCGCCAAGCTCTGCACCTGGGCGCCCACCCGGGGCGAGGCGATCGAGGAGATGCGCCTCGCGCTCGACACGTTCGAGGTGGAGGGGATCGGCCACAACCTGCCTTTTGTCGCCGCGGTGATGGACCATCCGAAATTCGTCGCGGGCGAGATGACGACCGCCTTCATCGCCGAGGAATATCCCGAGGGCTTCCAGGGCGCCGCGCTGGACGAGGCGCTTCTGAAGCGCGCCGCGGCCTCGGCCGCAGCGATGAACCGGGTGGCCGAGATCCGCCGGACGCGGATTTCCGGCACGATGGACAACCACCAGCGCCGGGTCGGCGATGACTGGGTTGTCAGCCTCGGCGGCCGCGACTTCGCGCTGAAGATCGAGGCCGACCGCGAGGGCTCGACGGTGGTCTTCGCCGACGGGAGCCGCCACCGCGTCACCTCGGACTGGGAGCCGGGCCAGTCGCTGGCGCGGCTGTCGGTCGATGGCGAGCCCCTGGTGATGAAGGTCGACAAGATCCCGATGGGCTTCCGCCTGCGGCTGCGCGGCGCCGATCTGAAGACCCATGTCCGCACCCCGCGCGCGGCGGAACTGGCCCGGCTGATGCCCGAGAAACTGCCGCCCGACACCTCGAAATACCTCTTGTGCCCGATGCCGGGCCTCGTGGTGAAGATCCAGGTCGAGGAAGGCCAGGAGGTGCAGGAAGGCCAGGCGCTTGCCACGGTCGAGGCGATGAAGATGGAGAACATCCTCAAGGCTGAAAGGAAGGGCGTGGTGAAGAAGATCGCCGCCGCCCCGGGCGCCAGCCTGCGGGTCGACGACGTGATCATGGAGTTTGAATGAGATGCGGCAGGGACGCGGCCGCCACGGCGCAAATTTCTTGGAAGAAATTTGCAAATTCGTGCGAACGAATTTGTGCGCGGGTGGTGCGGGGCAACGATTTCTTCAAAGAAATCGTGCCGGAGCCTTTGAAGGCTCCGGGCCGGAGTTTTCCAAAACTCCGGCTTGCCCTCAGCGTCCCGCCGGATTCTTTTCCAGCGCCTCGGTGCGGGCGATCGGCATCTTGTCGATCGTGTTGATGATCTCGCGCGCGGCGCGGGGGCTGGGGCGGCGGATCGGCGAGCGCCAGTCCTTGTCCATCATGACCAGCGAAAAGCCCCGCGGCCGCAGTTTCTTGCGGATCTCCGAGGGGTTTGCCGGATCGGTGTCGGTGATCAGCACCACGTCGCGCAGCGCAAGCTGGGCGTAAAGCGTCGGCAGAATCTCCATCTGCCGGATGAAATTCGGATCGTTCGGGCTGTCGGCGAAGACGATGACCGGACGGCGGAGGAAAAGCTCGTCGGCCTCGGTGATCTCCGACGCCGGCACCGGGCCGAAAGCGGCGGGCGGTTCTTCCGCCTCCCCGGCCCGGGAAAGGGATGAAAAAAGCACCGCGCAGGCGGTGAGACAAACGAAGGAACGGCGGTCGAGCGTGTGATCCATGCCCCGGATATAGGGCAGGGCGCGCGAAACCCCAAGCGGCGAGATGCGCGCCCCGCGGTGCGGCTCGCGAGTGGAGAGAGAGATGAACGATCCGAAGGCCCCCGATCTGACCACATGGCAGGCCCTGGCTGCGAAAGAACTGAAAGGCCGGGACCCGTCCAGCCTGAACTGGCAGACGCTGGAGGGGATCGAGGTCAAGCCGCTCTATACCCCGGCGGATCTTCAGGATCTGCCGCAGATGGGCGAGCTGCCGGGGATCGCGCCCTTCACCCGCGGCCCGCGCGCGACCATGTATGCCGGCCGGCCCTGGACGATCCGGCAATATGCCGGTTTCTCGACGGCCGAAGAGAGCAATGCCTTCTACCGACGCAATCTCGCCGCCGGGCAGCAGGGCGTCTCGGTCGCTTTCGACCTGGCCACCCACCGCGGCTATGACAGCGACCATCCGCGTGTTGTGGGGGATGTGGGCAAGGCGGGCGTCGCCATCGATTCGGTCGAGGATATGAAGATCCTGTTCGACGGAATCCCGCTCGACAAGGTCTCGGTCTCGATGACGATGAACGGCGCGGTGATCCCGATCCTCGCCAGTTTCATCGTGGCGGGCGAGGAGCAGGGCCATTCGCGCGCCGTGCTGTCGGGGACCATCCAGAACGACATTCTCAAGGAGTTCATGGTCCGCAACACCTATATCTATCCGCCCGAACCCTCGATGCGGATCATCGCGGATATCATCGAATACACCTCGAAAGAGATGCCGAAGTTCAATTCGATCTCGATCTCGGGCTATCACATGCAGGAGGCGGGGGCGAACCTCGTCCAGGAACTGGCCTATACGCTGGCCGACGGGCGCGAATATGTCCGCGCCGCGCTGGCGGCGGGGATGAATGTCGACGATTTCGCCGGAAGGCTGTCGTTCTTCTTCGCCATCGGGATGAATTTCTTCATGGAGGTCGCGAAGCTGCGCGCGGCGCGGATGCTCTGGACCCGCATCATGCAGGAATTCGAGCCGAAAAAGCAGTCGAGCCTGATGCTGCGCACCCATTGCCAGACCTCGGGCGTGTCCTTGCAGGAGCAGGATCCCTACAACAACGTCATCCGCACCGCCTATGAGGCGATGTCGGCGGCGCTTGGCGGCACGCAGTCGCTCCACACCAATGCGCTGGACGAGGCCATCGCGCTGCCGACCGAGTTCTCGGCCCGGATCGCCAGGAACACCCAGCTGATCTTGCAGGAGGAAACCGGCATCACCCATGTGATCGACCCGCTGGCGGGCAGCTATTACGTGGAAAGCCTGACCGCGCAGCTGGCCGAAAAAGCCTGGGAGCTGATCGAAGAGGTCGAAGCCATGGGCGGCATGACAAAGGCGGTGGCCTCGGGGATGCCCAAGCTCAGGATCGAGGAAAGCGCCGCGCGGCGTCAGGCCATGATCGACCGCGGCGAAGAGGTGATCGTCGGCGTCAACAAATACCGCAAGGACAAAGAGGATCCGATCGACATCCTCGATATCGACAACATGAAGGTGCGCGATTCCCAGATCGCGCGGCTAGAACAGATGCGCGCCACCCGCGATCAGGCGAAATGCGACGCGGCGCTGCTGGAACTGGGCCGCCGCACCGTCGAGGGCGGCAATCTGCTGGAGGCGGCGGTTGAATGCGCGCGCGCCCGGGCCAGCCTGGGCGAGATCTCTTTGGCGATGGAAGGCACCTTCGGGCGCCACAGGGCGGAGGTTAAGACTTTGGCAGGTGTCTATGGCGCAGCCTATGAGGGCGATGCGGGATTCGAGGCGATCCAGAAGGATGTCGAGGCTTTCGCCGGCGAAGAGGGGCGCCGGCCCCGGATGCTGGTGGTCAAGATGGGCCAGGACGGTCACGACCGCGGCGCCAAGGTGATCGCCACCGCTTTCGCCGATATCGGCTTCGACGTCGATGTGGGGCCGCTGTTCCAGACCCCGGAAGAGGCTGCCCAGGATGCGGTCGACAACGACGTGCATATCGTCGGCATCTCCAGCCAGGCGGCGGGCCACAAGACGCTTGCGCCGAAACTGATCGAGGCCCTGCGTGCGGCGGGCGCGGGCGACATTCTGGTGATCTGCGGCGGGGTGATTCCGCAGCAGGATTACGAGTTCCTGAAATCCGCCGGGGTGAAGGCGATCTTCGGACCGGGCACCAACATCCCCGAGGCCGCGAAAGAGATTCTCGACCTGATCCGCGCGACCCGGCGCTGAGGCCCGCCCCCCAGGGGGCAGCGGGAGGGGGCAGCGGGAAAACGAACCCCTGAAGCATGGCCCTCGGGCCATGCTTTTCTTTTGCGGGGCAGGCGGCGGAAGTGCTGTTTTCCCTGCGGTTTTCGGCCGGTTCCGGGCCGCGCGCCGGGGCGGTTTCGCCCCCGGAACAGGCATATTCCCCACATGCAAAAATATTTCTTGCTAGTTTATTGGGTAGGTTTACGATGCTGATTGCGCCAGAGCGTTATGGAGAGGGAGACGAGCCATGTGC